>NZ_VWUL01000003.1:0-568107 GCF_008631515.1 Pantoea sp. M_10
CCTGAAGGGACGTTGAAGACGACGACGTTGATAGGCCGGATGTGTAAGCGCAGCGATGCGTTGAGCTAACCGGTACTAATGACCCGTGAGGCTTAACCTTACAACGCCAGAGGCGTTTTTGAGAGACACGATTTTCAGTTTGTGACGGATAAAGAATAAGCAGAAGCGAAGATTTTTTCGTTTCGTGCACCAAGATTTGCCTGGCGGCTTTAGCGCGGTGGTCCCACCTGACCCCATGCCGAACTCAGAAGTGAAACGCCGTAGCGCCGATGGTAGTGTGGGGCCTCCCCATGCGAGAGTAGGGAACTGCCAGGCATTATATAAGTGAAGAAGCCCCGCACCGACGTGCGGGGCTTTTTTACGTCTGCTGTTTGCCAGTTTAAGCTGAAACATTTTCATTTTCTGCATGAAACCTCGACAACTCACCCCAATCAGGCTAATGTTGGGCATCCAGATGTCTAAACGTTTATACGGTTGTATGAGGTGAGCAGGTTATGCCAATCAGGGTTCCCGACGAATTACCGGCAGTAAATTTTTTGCGTGATGAAAATGTCTTTGTCATGACATCATCGCGCGCCAGTGTTCAGGAGATCCGTCCGCTTAAAGTGCTGGTACTGAATCTGATGCCGAAGAAGATCGAAACGGAAAATCAGTTTCTGCGTCTGCTGTCCAACTCACCCTTACAGATCGATATTCAGCTGCTGCGTATCGACAGCCGTGAGTCACGCAACACCCCCAGCGAGCACCTCAACAACTTCTACTGCAATTTCGAAGATATTCAGCACGACAACTACGATGGCTTAATCGTGACAGGTGCGCCGCTCGGACTGGTTGATTTTAACGATGTCGCTTACTGGCCACAGATTCAGCGCGTGCTGCACTGGGCAAATGAGCATGTTACCTCGACCCTGTTTGTCTGCTGGGCAGTGCAGGCTGCGCTGAATATTCTCTATGGTATTCCGAAACAAACCCGACAGAACAAACTGTCTGGCGTCTATGAGCATCAGATACTGCATCCGCACGCGTTACTGACCCGGGGTTTTGATGATAACTTCCTGGCTCCGCACTCACGCTATGCTGATTTTCCTACCCAGCTGATCACGGATTACACCGATCTTGAGCTGTTTGCTGAATCGGAACAAACCGGTGCGTATCTGATGGCGAGCAGGGACAAGCGACTGGTCTTTGTTACCGGTCACCCGGAGTATGATGCCCTGACCCTGGCCGGTGAGTACCATCGCGATTATGAAGCGGGCGTGAAACCGGAGATTCCTTATAACTATTTCCCGCAAAATAATCCGGCGCTGCCACCGCGGGCCACCTGGCGCAGCCACGGCAATCTGCTGTTTTCGAACTGGCTCAACTACTACGTCTATCAGATCACGCCGTTCGATCTGCGTCACATGAATCCGACGCTGGAATAGTCCCGCTTAATCTTCAACTGAACCGTGTTAGCCGATGGCAGCACGGTTTTTTTTCGCCTGTAAAAAGCCAGATGAAAAGCATTCCTTTAAAAAATAAAACTTTAATCCGTTCTGAAACAGAGGGATATCGCCGTTTAAATATAAAAATGGAAATAGTTTTTGATTTAAGAAAATAAATGCTTATGCTCTGGATCTGTAGCTCACAAAACAAACAGCGAGTGGATCCGCTGCATTCGATCTTTTGAATACAGGAGAGCGCCAGCATGACAGATTCCGTGATCAGCCATACCCTGACCTTCAGCCAGCCCCTGAACCAGGGAGCAGAGAGCCTGTTTACCTCTGAAGCCATCTCGTTTTTAGAGGCTCTGGTGACACGCTTTGCGCCGCAACGCGAAGCACTGTTACTCGACCGTCAGCGGCGACAACAACGCTATGACCATGGCACGCTGCCAGACTTCGATATGGAAACCGCTTCCATAAGAGAAAGTGAATGGCATATTCGATCCATTCCGGCCGATTTAGCGGATCGCCGGGTGGAGATCACCGGGCCGCCCGATCGGAAAATGGTGATCAACGCGCTGAATGCTGACGTGAACGTCTTTATGGCTGACTTTGAAGATTCGCTTTCCCCGGCGTGGTCAAAACTAATTGACGGTCAGCTGACGCTGCGCGAGGCGGTGCAGGGGACGCTGAGTTACACCAGCGACAAGGGCAAAATCTATCAGTTGAACGCCCACCCGGCGGTGCTGATGTGCCGGGTGCGCGGTCTGCATCTGTCAGAAAAACATGTCAGCTGGCAGGGTAAGGCGATTCCGGGCGGCCTGTTCGATTTCGCTCTCTACTTTTTCCACAACGTTCGCGCTTTACTGGCGAAAGGCAGCGGCCCTTACTTCTATCTGCCGAAAACCGAAAACTGGCAGGAGGTCGCCTGGTGGCGTGAGATCTTTCGTTTCAGCGAGGATCAGTTCGATCTGCCGCGCGGAACGATCAAAGCGACGGTGCTGATCGAGACCCTGCCTGCGGTCTTCCAGATGGATGAGATCCTGTGGAATCTGCGCGATCACATCGTCGGCCTGAACTGCGGTCGCTGGGATTACATCTTCAGCTATATCAAAACCCTGCAACAGCATCCGGATCGGATATTGCCGGATCGCCAGTCGGTGACCATGTCGCAGCCATTCCTGGATGCCTATTCGCGACTGCTGATTAAAACCTGTCATCGCCGGGGGGCATTTGCGATGGGGGGGATGTCGGCCCTCATTCCCCATAAAGATCCGGTGCGCAATGCCTGGGTATTGCAACGCGTAACGGAAGATAAGCAGCGTGAGGCGGGCAATGGGCACGACGGCACCTGGATAGCGCATCCTGGCCTGGCAGAGAGTGCGATGGCCGTCTTCAATGCCACTCTCGGCAACCGGCCTAATCAGCTGCATGTCATGCGTGAAGCGGACGCCCCGATCACGGCAGAGCAGTTACTTGCGCCCTGTGAAGGGCAACGCACCGAGGCGGGTATGCGTGCCAACATCCGCGTCGCGCTGCAATACCTTGAGGCCTGGATTAGCGGTAACGGCTGTGTGCCGATTGATGGACTGATGGAGGATGCCGCTACGGCGGAGATTGCGCGCACCTCTATCTGGCAGTGGATTCGCCATCAGCAAATCCTGGACAGCGGCCAGCCGGTCACCGCTGAACTGTTTCTGCGCTGGCTGAACGAAGAGCTGCATCTGCTGCAAAACACGCTGGGTGAATCCCGTTTCAGCGGCGGTCGCTACCACGACGCGGCGCAGCTGATGGCGCAGATCACCACCGAACGCGAACTGGTTTCCTTTCTTACCCTGCCAGGCTACCGCCTGATCCCCTGAACAGAGGAGCTATTGCCATGACACGCACTCAACAAATCGAGCAACTTGAACAGGATTGGCAGACCGCACGCTGGCAGGGGATTACCCGCCCGTACAGCGCAGCAGAGGTGGTTAATCTGCGCGGCTCATTACAACCCGCCTGTACGCTGGCGGAGCGCGGTGCAGAGAAACTCTGGGCACTGCTGAACGGCAAGGCAAAGAAGGGCTACATCAACAGTCTGGGCGCGCTGAGCGGCGGTCAGGCCCTCCAGCAGGCGAAAGCGGGCATTGAAGCGATCTATCTCTCTGGCTGGCAGGTGGCGGCAGATGCCAACGTTGCCGGGCAGATGTATCCCGATCAGTCGCTCTATCCGGTCAACTCAGTGCCGGAGGTCGTGACGCGCATCAATCAGACCTTTCAGCGTGCCGATCAGATTCAGTGGTCCGCGGGTATCGAAGCGGGTGACAGCCGGTACACCGATTTCTTTCTGCCGATTGTTGCCGATGCGGAAGCGGGTTTTGGCGGCGTGCTGAACGCATTCGAACTGATGAAGGCGATGATTCAGGCGGGTGCCGCGGCGGTTCACTTCGAGGATCAGCTGGCTGCGGTGAAAAAATGCGGCCATATGGGCGGTAAGGTGCTGGTGCCGACTCAGGAGGCGATTCAGAAACTGGTGGCGGCCCGGCTGGCCGCCGATGTGATGGGGGTGCCCACCCTGCTGCTGGCCCGCACCGATGCCGATGCCGCTGACCTGATCACTTCAGACTGCGATGAATACGACCGTCCCTTTATCCGGGGCGACCGGACGGCAGAAGGGTTCTTTCGCACCCATGCGGGGATAGAACAGGCGATCAGTCGCGGTCTGGCCTATGCACCCTATGCTGACATCCTGTGGTGTGAAACCTCGACGCCGGACCTGGCGATGGCGCAACGCTTTGCCGACGCCATTCATGCGCGCTTTCCCGGTAAGCTGCTGGCCTATAACTGTTCGCCGTCGTTCAACTGGAAGAAGAATCTCGACGACAGCACCATCGCGACGTTTCAGCAGTCGCTCAGCGACATGGGTTATCGCTTTCAGTTCATCACGCTGGCAGGCATTCACAGTATGTGGTTCAACATGTTCGATCTGGCTCATGCCTATGCTCAGGGCGAAGGGATGCGACACTATGTTGAAAAGGTTCAGCAACCTGAGTTTGCGGCGCGCGATCGCGGTTACAGCTTCTCGTCGCATCAGCAGGAGGTTGGCACCGGCTATTTCGATCAGGTCACCACCACCATTCAGGGCGGTAAATCGTCGGTCACGGCGCTGACCGGTTCGACCGAAGAGCATCAGTTCTGACGCGCTTTCCTGACGGATCTCCCGCCCGCATGCTGCGGGCGGGCCTTTGCCGGAGCTGATTATGCCGCCACGTGAATCTTTAATCGCCCTCACGATTCTGCAGGGTTCAGATGCGCAGTATGGCCGCTTTCTGGATATCACCGCCGGGGCGCAGCAGCGGTTTGAACAGGCGGAGTGGCAGGCGGTGCAGCACGCCATGAAGGCTCGCATCCACCTCTACGACCATCATGTCTCTCTGGTTGCTGACCAGCTGCGGGTGCTGAACGGCGCGGCAGACTGGGATCAGGCATTCTGGCTGCGGATCAAGGAACACTATCAGAGCCTGCTTCCCGGCTACCCGCGGCATGAGATTGCCGAAAGCTTTTTTAACTCCGTCTACTGCCGGTTACATGGCCATGCCGATCTGCAGCCGGAGCGCCTGTTTATCTTCAGCTCTCAATCCCAGGCTACGCCGGTCACCCCTTTGCGGCCCCTGTCGCGACGTTATCTGCCGGACAGAGGCTGGCGGGCCGTGGTGGATCAGGCTCTGGCCGATTTACCACTGACCCTGCCGTGGCAGCATCGCGCCCGGGATGTCGGCTGGATTGTCCGTCACCTGACGTCGCACTTTGCCGATCTGGATCAGGGCTGGCTTGAGGTCAGCAGTGAGCTTTTTTATCGCAACAAAACCGCGTGGCTGGTGGCGCGCCTGCATCTGCCGGACGGCATCGCTCCCTGTCTGCTGCCAATTCAGCGCACTGACGCCGGCGAACTCTGGATAGACACCTGTCTCACCGATGTGAATGACGCCAGCATTGTCTTTGGGTTCGCCCGCGCCTGTTTCATGGTCTATGCCCCGGTGCCTGCTGCGCTGGTCGCCTGGCTGCAACCGATTCTGCCAGGCAAAACCCTGGCGGAACGGTACAGGGCAATTGGCTGCCAGAAACATGGCAAAACGGAAAGCTACCGTGAATATCTTCAGGCGCTGGCAGAGAGTGATGCGGCCTTTGAGATCGCGCCTGGCGTGCGCGGCATGGTGATGCTGGTTTTCACGCTGCCGGGGTTTGATCGGGTGTTTAAGGTGATTAAGGATCGCTTCGCGCCACAGAAAGAGGTGACGGAAGCGCAGGTGCGCGCCTGTTATCAGCAGGTCAAAGAGCATGATCGCGTGGGACGTATGGCCGATACGCAGGAGTTTGAGCAGTTTGCGCTGCCGCTGGCGCGCTTCTCACCGGCGCTGCTGGCTGAGCTGAACGCCTGTGCGGCAGAAAAAGTGGAGATCCAGGGCGACCGTCTGATTATTCGTCATCTGTGGCTGGAGCGACGGATGCAGCCGCTTAATCTCTATCTGGCGCAGGCCAGCGCGGCAGAGCGGCATCATGCAATTGAGGAGTATGGCAACGCCATCCGGCAGCTGGCGGCCGCCAATATCTTTCCCGGCGATATGCTGTTTAAAAACTTCGGCATCACCCGCCATGGCCGGGTCATTTTTTATGACTACGATGAGATCCGCCCGATGCTCGAACTGAACTTCCGGGAGGTGCCGCGCGCGCGTTACGAGGAAGATGAACTCAGCGCAGAGCCCTGGTACAGCGTCGGACCGGACGATGTGTTTCCGGAGACTTTCCGCTATGCGTTATGCAGCGAAGCCGCGACCGGCGCCTTGCTGCTGCAACTGCATCCGGAGCTTTTTGACCCCGGCTGGTGGCGCGCTCAGCAGCAGCGCATCGCTCAGGGCCATGTGGAAGAGGTGATTGCCTGGCGGCAGACACAGCGTTTCAGCGTCTGCTACGCGGCAGAAACCGTTAACGACCGCTGTACGCCAGCGTAACCTGTCGCGCCTCGCGGATGACCAGCGCGCCGAGTTCAGTAATGCGGTCATCTGTCATGCGGGCAATCGGGCCGGAGATGGAGAGCGCCGCAAAGGCGTCGCCATGCTCGTCATAGATGGGGGCGGCGACACAGCGCAGACCCAGCGCATGCTCTTCATCGTCAAAGGAAAAGCCCGCTTTGCGCACCTGTGCCAGATTCTCCTTCAGGCTCTGCGGCGACATCAGCGTCTTCGCGGTGTAGTAGTGCAAGCCCTTCTGATGCAACAGCGCCGTGACCTGCTCATCGCCCAGATGTGCCAGGAACGCTTTGCCGGCACCGGAGGCGTGCATCGGCAGCTTGCCGCCAATCGGCGCGGACATCCGCATCAGCTGCGTACACTGCACCTGATCGATGATCACGGCCTGATGATCGCTGAGATCCAGTACCGCCAGATTGACCGTCTCGCCGGACTGTTCCATCAGCCTGCGCAGCACCGGGTGCACCAGCGCCAGCAGGTTACGGCTTTGCAGAAAACTGCTGCCGACCACAAAGGCGTGTGCGCCGATAGTCCACAGACCCAGGTCGCCCACCTGACGGACAAAACCCTGCTGCTGCATGGTGCTGAGCAGGCGATGGGTGGTGGAGTTTGGCAGGCCCGCCTGCTGGGCCAGTTCGGTCAGCGCCACGCTGCCGTGTGAATCGGCAATCAGCTCCAGCAGGGTCAGTCCGCGCGTCAGCGACTGGACCTGACCGCCCGCAGGTGCGGCGACAGGTGTGCTACGGGGTTTTTTGCCGCGCTTAGCGGGAACCGGCGTTGCCATGGGAAACTCCTCTTTTGCATTGTGGAAATCATTTTCGTTTTAATCGTGACGTTTGCAAACGCTGCTTTTCTGGTCAGACCTCTCTGCCCGCGATCGTTATCCGTCCCGGATAAGGTGACTTTGTCGCCAGTTAAGCTTGTGCCAGAATGAAAAACAGGCTTTTTCGCCAGCAGACTGACGTGAGTGGGGCAACGGTGAGCACGAAAATCGACGCGTTATATCAGCAGCTCGCACAACGCATCATGGTGCTGGACGGTGCCATGGGCACCCTGATCCAGCGCTACCGGCTGGAAGAGGCGGATTTTCGCGGCAGCCGCTTCGCCGAGTGGTCCTGCGATCTCAAAGGCAACAACGATCTGCTGGTGCTGAGTCAGCCGGCGGTGATCCGCGAGATCCACGACGCCTATCTGGCCGCAGGCGCTGACATCCTCGAAACCAACACCTTCAATGCCACGTCGATTGCGATGGCAGATTACCGCATGGAAAACCTCTCGGCAGAAATTAACCGTGAAGCGGCCCGGCTGGCACGATCCTGCGCCGATGCGTGGACGGCGAAAACGCCGGATCGTCCGCGCTTTGTGGCGGGCGTGCTGGGCCCGACTAACCGCACCTGCTCTATCTCGCCCGATGTAAACGATCCCGCCTTCCGCAACGTCACCTTCAGTCAGCTGGTGGACGCATACCGGGAGTCGACCCGCGCGCTGGTGGAGGGCGGTGTTGACCTCATAATGATTGAAACGGTGTTCGACACGCTGAATGCGAAAGCCGCGGTCTATGCGGTGCAGAGCGAGATGGAGGCGCTGGGCGTGACGCTGCCGCTGATGATCTCCGGGACGATTACCGATGCCTCCGGGCGGACGCTCTCCGGCCAGACCACCGAAGCCTTTTATAACGCTCTGCGTCATGCAGAACCCCTCTCTTTTGGTCTGAACTGTGCGCTCGGCCCGGATGAGCTGCGTCAGTATGTGGCGGAGCTGTCGCGCATCGCTGAGGGCTACGTCAGCGCGCACCCCAACGCGGGTCTGCCCAATGCGTTTGGCGAATATGATCTCGATGCGGAAGTGATGGCCCGGCAGATGGGGGAATGGGCCCGTGCCGGCTTCCTGAATATTATTGGCGGCTGCTGTGGCACGACGCCGCAGCATATTGCCGCCATGGCCGCCGCTGTTGAAGGCGTCGCACCGCGGAAGCCACCGGCTATTCCGGTGGCCTGTCGTCTCTCCGGTCTGGAGCCGCTTAACATCAGCGCCGAATCACTGTTTGTCAACGTCGGGGAGCGCACCAACGTCACCGGCTCGGCAAAATTTAAAAGACTGATTAAAGAAGAGAAATATCACGAGGCGCTGGACGTCGCGTTGCAGCAGGTGCAGAGCGGCGCGCAGATTATCGACATCAATATGGACGAAGGGATGCTCGACGCCGAAGCGGCGATGGTGCGTTTTCTGAATCTGATTGCGGGCGAACCCGATATCGCCCGCGTGCCGGTGATGATCGACTCTTCGAAATGGGCGGTGATTGAAAAAGGGTTACAGTGCATTCAGGGCAAAGGAATCGTTAACTCGATTTCGATGAAGGAGGGCGAGGCGGCCTTTATCCATCATGCCCGTCAGGTGCGGCGCTACGGCGCTGCCATGGTGGTGATGGCCTTTGATGAAGTGGGGCAGGCGGATACCCGCGCCCGTAAGATCGCGATCTGCCGCCGGGCTTATCAGATCCTCACACAGGAAGTCGGTTTCCCGCCGGAAGATATCATCTTTGACCCCAATATCTTTGCCGTGGCGACCGGCATAGAGGAGCACAACAACTACGCGATGGACTTTATCGGGGCGTGCGAAGATATCCGGCGTGAACTGCCCCATGCGATGATCTCGGGCGGCGTCTCCAACGTCTCATTTTCTTTTCGCGGCAACGAACCGGTTCGCGAAGCGATCCACGCCGTGTTCCTCTATCACGCTATCCGCAACGGCATGGGGATGGGGATTGTCAACGCTGGCCAGCTGGCTATCTATGACGATCTGCCCGCTGAACTGCGTGATGCCGTCGAAGATGTGATCCTCAACCGGCGCGAAGAGGGCACCGAGCGGCTGCTGGCGCTGGCGGAAACGTACCGTGGCGGCAAAAGTGACGGCGCGCAGGAGAAACAGCTGGCGGAGTGGCGCGGCTGGGCGGTAGCTAAGCGGCTGGAATATTCGCTGGTTAAAGGAATAACGGAGTTTATTGAGCAGGATACCGAAGAGGCGCGCCAGCAGGTGTCCCGCCCGATAGAGGTTATTGAAGGGCCGCTGATGGCGGGCATGAATGTGGTCGGCGACCTGTTCGGCGAAGGCAAAATGTTTTTGCCGCAGGTGGTGAAATCGGCACGCGTCATGAAACAGGCGGTGGTGTATCTGGAACCCTTTATCGAGGCCAGTAAAGAGGCCGGGCGCAGCAACGGCAAAATCGTGCTGGCCACGGTGAAAGGGGATGTGCATGACATCGGCAAGAATATTGTTGGCGTGGTGCTGCAGTGCAATAACTACGAAATTATCGACCTGGGCGTGATGGTGCCAGGGGAGAAGATCCTGAAAACCGCGCGGGAAGTCGATGCGGATATCATCGGCTTGTCGGGCCTGATCACGCCGTCGCTGGATGAGATGGTTAACATGGCGAAGGAGATGGAGCGTCAGGGCTTTACGCTGCCGCTGCTGATAGGCGGCGCGACTACCTCAAAGGCGCATACCGCCGTCAAAATCGAGCAGCACTACAGCGGTCCGACGGTTTACGTGCAGAACGCTTCACGCACCGTCGGCGTGGTGTCATCGCTGCTCTCTGACACGCTGAAAGCCGATTTTATTGCCCGGACCCGACGGGAGTATGAAACCGTGCGCATCCAGCACGCACGCAAAAAACCGCGCACGCCGCCGGTGTCGCTGCAGGCTGCGCGCGATAACGCCAGCCTGATCGCGTGGGAAAACTACACGCCACCGGTGCCGCATCGCCCCGGCGTCAGCCAGGTAGAGGCCAGTATCGACACGCTGCGCCACTATATCGACTGGACGCCGTTCTTTATGACCTGGTCGCTGGCGGGCAAATATCCCCGCATTCTGGAAGATGAGGTGGTGGGTGAAGAGGCACAGCGTCTGTTTGCCGATGCCAGTGCGATGCTCGACAGATTAAGTGAGCAGTCGCTGCTGACACCGCGGGGCGTGATCGGTATTTTCCCGGCTAACCGGGTCGGTGATGATATCCATCTCTATAGCGATGAGCGGCGCGATGAAGTTTTGTGTGTGAGTCATCACTTACGTCAGCAGACAGAGAAAGCCGACTTTGCAAACTACTGCCTGGCCGATTTCGTGGCACCCAAATCAACGGGAAAAGCGGATTATCTTGGCGCTTTCGCGGTGACCGGTGGGCTGGAAGAGGATGCGCTGGCGGCGGCATATGACCTGCAGCATGACGACTACAACAAGATTATGGTGAAGGCGCTGGCGGACCGTCTGGCGGAGGCGTTTGCCGAATATCTGCATGAGCGGGTGCGTAAGGTGATCTGGGGCTTCGCCCCCAATGAAAATCTCAGCAATGACGAGCTGATTCGCGAGCGTTATCAGGGGATACGACCGGCGCCAGGCTATCCGGCCTGCCCGGATCACACCGAAAAAGCGGCCATCTGGACGCTGCTGGGGGTGGAGGAACAGATCGGCATGACGCTCACCGAATCCTATGCCATGTGGCCGGGCGCCGCCGTCGCTGGCTGGTACTTCAGCCATCCTGACAGTCGATATTTCGCCGTGGCGCAGATCCAGCGTGACCAGGTGGAGGATTATGCGGCACGCAAAGGCATGTCGGTCAGCGAAGTGGAACGCTGGCTGGCACCGCATCTTGGCTATGACGAGGAGTAAAAAAGCGGCCGGGAGGCCGCCTGAAGAGGGATAAGCTGTTATATCGAGCCAGCACAGGAAACACGGACAGATCGGAAAGGCGCTAAAGCCAGTCCCTGGCCGCTCGGCCCGCGCCGTCCCTGGCGCGGGACGCTTTCCTCTTCTGTCCCTATTTCCTGTGCATCAGGCTTCTTCATTGCTGAGAGTCTCCCTGACCGGGCTTGTCAGCCAGTCCATGCATACAGGTGATTTCCTGAAACGCGTGCCGACGTCAAAGCGATGGGAGCATACGCCTGGAGTAAAGCATCGCGGGCCACGGATGGCCCGCGTTGAGCTGCCATGGATGGCATCTTTGCGTCTTTACGTAGGGCGTATGCTCCCTGAGCCTGCTTCCAGTTAACCGCATGAAACGGCCCTGAGGCCGCCTCTGCTTAGTTAAAGCGCGCGTCGCGATCGGACGTCAGATCATACAGCTGGTATTTACGACCCAGCATCTGACCGCCATCACGCGTCAGCGGCACCCAGTTAACCTGCGCGCGACCGCGTGTTGGCGTCACGGTGAACAGATCCATCGGCACGGAGATATAGAAGCCTTTGGTGAAGTCACCCTCGCCATACTCTTCCGAGGAGACGTTGGTTTTCGTGGCATACACTCCCACCATCACACCGCTGTCAAAGCGCTTGGACACATCAACCGTCACGCCTTTATCTTTCGCCAGATACTGACCGACGCTGGCTTTCACCAGCACATCCTGCATAAACCACGGACGCCAGTAGCCGGTCAGGTTGCCGGTTGAGGCTTTATAGCGGTTGAACTGCATCATGTTGTCCCAGTCACGCTGCCGGACGTAGTTGGCATCGACGCCCACCGCCCAGTTCGCATCGACCGGACGATAGAGCACCTCGCCGCCCACGCCGCCATACATCGTCTCCAGATAACCGCCGTAGACCTGACCATAGAAGCCGTTACCGAGGTGGCCCATATAGTTGGCCTGCAGATCGTTAACGTAGACGTTATTCTCGACGTAGTCGCGGATGTGGGTACGCACGCGCGGCAGCGATGAGTCGGCCGGTGCGCCGTTATAGTTGAACTTATCGTAGTTGTTGGCGAGGTTGCCAAACAGACTGCCCCCCACCAGCAGGTGGTCGGTCAGCCAGTAATCGACGTTACCCATCACGCCGACCTGATACATGTAGAAACTCTCCGGGCCGCCCACCGACTGATTCAGCACCGGTGACAGGCTGTAGTTCAGGCGATCTTTGCGGATAAACATCCCCTGCTCAGTAGTGCCCGGATCGACTGGATCTTTGCGCGTCTGCTGCAGCGGCTGCTCATGGCCCAGCGGATAGCCTTGCAGATCGTTACGCAGGCTGGCGACCTGCGTTTCCGTGGTGACCTGCGGCATATTAAAGCGCGACTCGGTGACATTGATGGTGTCGATGCCGTCCGGCAGATGATTCATGATGATGCGGTTAGCACGATCGACGCCTTCGCGGGTATCGCGATATTTGGTCTGCTCACCGGAGACATAGAGCGTATGCCCCTGTGTCTGAATACGCGGGCCATCGAGACCGGCGTTATATTTCAGGTCGGTAAGCTGATTCCCCACCACGGTCGGCTCCAGCAGACGCGGCTGCGGCTGCGGATTGTAGGCGGGCTTCTCGCTGTCGATGTGCGCCTGGCGCAGATCGTTAAAGTTCGTGCGCAGGGTAACACCAAACATAAAGGTGTTGCCGCGTTCGTAGCTGGCGTTGATATCCGCCCAGTCGGTCACACGGTAAATCGCCCCGACGTTCAGCTTGCTGCGCTGCTCCAGACGGCCAGCAAAGTCATTCTGATAGTCGTTGCCCTCATACTCCATTTTAAGGCGCAGCGGCTGCCAGGGGGTCTGATACTCAATACCGCCAAACAGCGCCGTCGGACCGTGGAACATCTGCGAGCCGTTGATGGAACCCGCTTCACCGACCCGTGGACGCTGACAGTAGCTGTCGCTGTAGGAACAGAAGGGGTTCTTCACCGTGCCGCTGTTGCCGAGATAGCCCCAGCCGAGACCGAACGTAAAGTCGAACGGCCCCCAGGCCTTGGTCGCCACCAGATATTCGCTGTCGAACAGGCCCGTGCCGCCGAGATCGCGGGTGCCGACCGCCACTTCCGGCAGCCAGAATCCTTCCTGCCACAGACGCAGTTTCAGGTCGAAGGCTTTATCTTTATAGCTCTGCGTGCCGCTGAATTCAGAGACCGCACTGTACTGGCGGGTACGCACGTCGGTGTAACGCACGGTCGTCTCCAGCCACGGGAAGAGCTGCAGCGATGCGGAGTAATAGCGATACTGATCGTTGTCGCGGGCATTGAGGCTGAACTCCCCCTCTCTGGCCATGCGCGCGGTCGGCACCTGCATCAGGCCCACGCCGCCAAAATCAGATTGTGAAGGTCCCACCGGCGCAGGCCAGGTGTCAGCCTGCGCCTGACAGGCTGCCGCCACGGAAACAGCCAGCAGGCTGAAGAGATAACGTTTTTTCATCAGTCTGGTATCCGGTGAGTCAGTACGGAGAGGAGGCGATCGTTGAGATCTTCATAGGCACCTGGCAGGCTCCACGATGAAAAGCCGAGCCAGATAATGCTGCCTGGCTCCACTTCCACATGGCGATGATTCCAGTACGCTACCGGCACCTGCTGCGTGGCACCCGACGGAGCAATCACCGTAACAAAATTGCGTTCTGCCCCGGAAAGTAACGAATGCCCCGCAAGATAGTCACGTACGGATTTTCCCGGTTGCCAGCTCACTTTGCCTGCCCCACTCAGCGCGCCGAGCAGCAGCACGGAATCGGACGGGGTTTGCAGCCAGAGGTCATAGCTGCCTTCCAGACGACGGTTATCTGCCGGATGCAGACGGATCCAGTCCGGGTCGAGCGAGGTAAACTGGCGGCCTGTTACCCTGATCGCACTCAGCTGGCGGATCACCTCATCAATGGCCGCCGCCCGGTCGCCACTGCTGTCGGCACGCCACGCGCGCAGCTCGCCCAGCGTCTGCTGATAGTGCTGCTGTGCCACGGCGCTGGCACCGCGCTCGGCAATAAAAGTACGACGCCAGTCCGTGTTCGCCTGCAGCGGAGGAAGCGTCACCAGTTGGGCGAGATCGGCAATCTGGCTCAGTTCAGCCTGACCGCCATTATGCGGTGCGTGGACAATCACCTGCGCCGTCGCCTGCGCGCCTGCGCTGCTGAGCAGGCTCAGCCCGGCCAGCAAAAATGTTATTTTTTTCATGATTTCGCCGGCTTCAGAATAGTGGTGTCTACAGGGAAGGCATCTGCCGCCAGCATCTGATGGGCCTGCACCACATCGCCGCTGCTGTTATCGATCCAGAAGGTGTTTTCCCACGTGCGGTTACTGCTGTCGATGCTCACCTGCTCATGCCAGACGCGGCAGGGAATGCGGTTGCCCGCGAGGGTCAGGACTTCATCGGTGCCGCGCGCAAAGGTAGAACGCACGGTCGCGCCGCGAACCTTGCCCTGTTCGGTCCACTGCACGATGCGGGTCCAGCCTGCGCCATTGCTGAGGTGAAGGGCGGCAGCCAGCGGGTCCTGCTGCAGATTGCTGACGCTCAGCAGGTTATCCGGTAAGCCCAGGGTTTTTACCAGGCGCCCATGCTGTGTGACCAGCATCGCCTGATCCTGAGTCACCCATTTCTGCTGACCATTCTCGTTATAGCCCAGCACCACGAAAATACGCGGTCCCTCATTCAGCCGGGCATAGAGACTGGCGTAGGGCAGATTGTTGACCTGTTGATCGGTTACGGTGACGTCGTCAGGACCGTTAACCGCGAGCAGCAGGGTCTGTTCAAGACCTTTTTGCGTTTGTGTACAGGCCTGCAGCAGCAGGCAAGCGAGCAGCAGAGGAAGTTGGCGCACTGTGTGTCCCTGATAAGTCATGCCAAAGTAAAAATAACCACACAGACGTGTGGTTATGTTTAAAGGTGCTCTGCCCGTTACGTCTGGCGGCAAAACGGCGGACTGCGTGGCGTCGCTAAAACGTCAGCGTTGCCCGTGAGTCACCGGTCAGCAATCAGACGCGTTTCGGGTTTCCATCAACGAGTTGTGCTCGTCGTGGTTGTGGTTGTTGTACCGGTATTTGCACCGTCACCACCGCCAGAAGCGGCGATCCCGATCCCGACCAGCGCGCCCAGCGCACCGATACCGACAGCGGTCGACGTGCCGGACGAGATTGCTCCCGCCTGCGCGCCAGCTGCGGAACCCGCTTCTTCCGGCGCGGCAAAGGCGCTGGATGAGGCGGCAACGAGGATCAGGGCTGCACCGGCAACCATAGTTTTTTTCATAACAACGTTTCCTGCATTGAGTGAATGAAGGATCTCCGCCTGACGACCCTGGCTATACAGACAAGCTATGACCAGAGCGACAGGCAGTCCCATTGCGGGCGCGTTCATTATAGGGCAACAAAATATCAGAGTTCAGCGCTATAAAAACCAGGGCGGCGAAGGAGGTGATGGCGTGATTTAATCAGTCAGATTGGAGATAACCGCCTTTTATATCGGAATATTTCGGCCTGATGCCAGATATTTCGCTGCGGGTTAAAGAATTGCAAAGCGTAATGTTCTCTTTTATTAATATCTGGTACGGAATAAGAATAATCAGAATTTACTCAGGATTGCTAAAATTAAATAGGATTATGAATCAAGGGTTAACCCAGGGTAACGACACTTTTCAGGTCCATTTTATACTGGGTGTTGGCGGGTATGCTCCGGCAATGTTCAGAATTGTCTTAGGTGACTTTCGGAATTTTCCCGCGCCAGTGACGGTCTGTATATCCATAAAGCGCCAGACAGGGCGTAAACAGAGACAAAAAAGGCGGCAAATGTGCCGCCTGATTAATTTAAAGCCGATTAACGCCAGGACTTGTAGCGATTAATTAAGGCATTAGTGGAACTGTCATGACTGGTAATCTGTTCATCATTTTCCAGTTCCGGCAGAATGCGGTTCGCCAGTTGCTTCCCTAATTCCACACCCCACTGATCGAAGGTGAAGATATTCAGGATGGCACCCTGAGTGAAGATTTTATGTTCATACAGGGCAATCAGCGCACCCAGGCTGAATGGGGTAATCTCACGCAGCAGGATAGAGTTGGTCGGGCGGTTACCTTCAAAGACTTTGAACGGCACGATATGGGCCACGGACTCTGCGGATTTACCGGCATCCGTAAACTCTTTCTCCACGACGTCGCGTGACTTACCAAAGGCCAGCGCTTCGGTCTGCGCAAAGAAGTTGGAAAGCAGCTTCGGATGGTGGTCGGCGAGGGCGTTATGGCTGATGGCGGGTGCAATAAAGTCGCACGGCACCAGCTTGGTTCCCTGATGGATCAGCTGATAGAACGCATGCTGACCGTTGGTGCCCGGTTCGCCCCAGATAATAGGACCGGTCTGGTAGTCCACCGGGTGACCGTCGCGATCCACATACTTGCCGTTTGACTCCATATTTCCCTGCTGGAAATAGGCCGCAAAGCGGTGCATGTACTGGTCATAAGGCAGGATCGCTTCGGTTTCGGCACCAAAGAAGTTGTTGTACCAGATACCAATCAGCGCCAGCAGCACCGGCAGGTTCTGTTCAGCAGGCGTCGAGGCAAAGTGCTGATCCATGGCGTGTGCGCCGCTCAGCAGCTGCTCGAAGTTATCGAAACCGATAGAGAGAATGATCGACAGGCCGATGGCAGACCAGAGCGAATAGCGACCGCCGACCCAGTCCCAGAATTCAAACATGTTGTTGGTGTCGATGCCAAACTCGCCCACCGCTTTGGCGTTGGTGGAGAGCGCCGCAAAGTGTTTCGCCACGTGCTGCTGATCGCCAGCCGTTTTCAGGAACCAGTCACGCGCACTGTGGGCGTTGGTCATGGTTTCCTGCGTGGTAAAGGTCTTCGATGCGACCAGGAACAGGGTGGTTTCCGGGCTGAGATCTTTCAGCGTTTCGGCGATGTGGGTGCCGTCAACGTTAGAAACAAAGTGCATGTTCAGGTGGTTTTTATACGGGCGCAGCGCCTCAGTCACCATGAACGGGCCAAGGTCGGAGCCGCCGATACCGATGTTTACCACGTCCGTAATCGCTTTACCGGTATAGCCTTTCCACTCGCCGCTGATGATACGTTCGGAGAAGCCTTTCATCTTATCCAGCACCGCGTTCACTTCCGGCATCACATCTTTGCCATCCACCAGAATCGGGGTGTTGCTGCGGTTACGCAGCGCGACGTGCAGCACCGCACGATCTTCGGTCCGGTTAATCTTCTCACCCGAGAACATAGACTTAATGGCACCGCTGAGATCGGTCTCTCTGGCCAGCGCCTGTAACTTATCGAGGGTTTCCTGGATGATGCGGTTTTTGGAGAAATCCACCAGCATCTGATCATCAAAGGTGGCAGAGAATTTGGCAAAACGATCGGCATCCTCAGCAAACAGATCGGCAATTTCCACCGATTTCATCTGCTCAAAATGCTGTTGCAGCGCTTTCCAGGCTGCGGTTTGTGTCGGATTGATATTTTTCATGGCAACACTCTTGTTGATAAAAAGAACCGTCATCCCATCGGGTCACATCGACCCCGTTTAGCGTTTCAGTATGACCACAGTTGTAACTGAAAGGAAAAATTTTGTCAGCGCGCTCCGGGCTGGGGAGCGGAAAGCCCCCATCCTGTCGCCAGCATTCACTGGCGCGAACAGCCGGAGAGGGCAGTGACAACGTCCGACCGAGTGTGACGCGAAAGGCCGTACAAAACGTTGTGCCGAATCAGGAATGAATGCAACGGCTGAACCCATTAAGCTTCGCAGAAAAAAGGGCGCGTCGGACTGAACCCACCCAGCACTCTAGACGCTGTGGCGCAGGCAGATTTGTTTTCTGATGCGGCGCGCCAGCCATGCTGACATTGACAGCAGGGCCAGAAAAGGCTAAATGTATGCGCCTACTTGCGCACCTGTGCGCAAGCCAGAAGAGGCGCGTCGCCCAGGCAGTGTGTTGGAGGAACCGTATCCGGCGAAAACACATGATGGGGAGCGACGCCGAGGTGGGTCAGCACGCGGTGTGTTGCCTGTCGGCTACAGGGGCTGAATCCTCTGGGTTGTCACCAGAAACGTGCAGTCGACGTTTCGCAAGGTGGGGCGCTTCTGGGTGACTCGTCTACCCGATCTGGTCTGCCCGTTTCTGCTCTTTCCTTGTGCCTGGCTGAAAGAATGTTTCCCGACCCCTTTCTCAATGGCGGGAACAAGATAACCTGACACGAGGTTCTACTACATGTCTCAAACACTGATTGTGGCAAAATTTGGCGGCACCAGCGTCGCTGATTTTGAAGCGATGAATCGCAGCGCTGATGTGGTGCTGCAGGATGCGAGCACCCGTCTGGTGGTGCTTTCCGCCTCGGCGGGCATCACCAATCTGCTGGTTTCGCTGGCTGAAGGCCAGCCCGCTGCCCAGCGTGCCGTTCTGCTCGATGATATCCGCCGTATCCAGTATGCCATTGTGGATCGTCTGCAGCGTCCGGATGTGATCCGCGATGAAATCGATCGGATGATCGACAATATCAGTATGCTCTCCGAAGCCGCTTCGCTGGCCACCTCAAGTGCCCTGACCGATGAACTGGTCAGTCACGGCGAGCTGATGTCCTCCCTGCTGTTTGTTGAAATTCTGCGTGAACGCCAGGTCAATGCGGAGTGGTTTGACGTTCGCAGAGTGCTGCGCACCGACGATCGCTTTGGCCGGGCTGTACCGGACGTCGACGTGCTGGCAACGCAGGCGACGGAGCAGCTGCAGCCGCGCATCGCGCAGGCGCTGGTTGTGACCCAGGGCTTCATCGGCAGTGAAAGTGAAGGACGCACCACCACGTTAGGCCGTGGCGGCAGTGATTACACCGCAGCGCTGCTCGGCGAAGCCCTTCACGCGGCGCGCGTGGATATCTGGACCGATGTGCCGGGTATCTACACCACCGATCCGCGCGTGGTGCCGACCGCGAAGCGTATTGATGAAATCACCTTTGAAGAAGCCGCTGAAATGGCGACGTTTGGCGCGAAAGTCCTGCATCCGGCCACGCTGCTGCCCGCCGTACGCCGCGGTATCCCGGTCTTTGTCGGCTCCAGCAAGGATCCGGCCGCGGGAGGAACCCGCGTCTGCAACGAAACCCGCAACCCGCCGCTGTTCCGGGCGCTGGCGTTGCGCCGCAAGCAGACGCTGTTAACGCTGCACAGCCTCAACATGCTGCATACGTTTGGTTTCCTCGCCGAACTGTTCAACATTCTGGCGCGCCACAACGTCTCGGTCGATCTGATCACCACCTCGGAAGTGAGCGTGGCGCTGACGCTCGACACCACCGGCTCCACCTCTACCAGTGCCAGCCTGCTGACCCAGGCGCTGCTGACGGAACTCTCGTCGCTCTGCCGGGTAGAAGTAGAAGAAGATCTGGCGCTGGTGGCGATTATCGGCAACCAGCTCTCTAAAGCCTGCGGCGTTGGCAAAGAGGTGTTTGGTGTGCTCGACCCGTTCAACCTGCGCATGATTTGCTACGGTGCCAGCAGCTACAACCTCTGCTTCCTGGTGCCGGGCAACGATGCAGAAAGCGTGGTGCGTACGCTGCACCGCAATCTGTTCGAGTAAGCCTCTCTGTTTTCTCAGGCCGCTTCAGCGCGGCCTGAGAAAGCGTCCGGCCGGATCACACTGGCCGGTTTTCCCCGCGTTACCTCATCCCGGATAAATCCCCTCTTTACAAAGGGTTATTATTTCCTGTTGCCAAATGGCAACCCTTTTATCCCGCCATTTCATGTACTTGCGTTGCGATCAGCCTGCGCAGTTTTATAATCCCGCCGCAAAATCCATTCACCCAATCACAGGAAATATCATGAAAAGGTTAATCGCAGAAGCGCTGGGCACCTTTGTGCTGGTGGCGGGCGGTTGCGGGAGTGCCGTGCTGTCTGCCGCGTTTCCGCAGCTGGGCATTGGCTTTCTGGGCGTGGCGCTGGCGTTCGGGTTGAGCGTGCTGGTCATGGCCTATGCGGTCGGACACATTTCAGGCGGTCATTTTAACCCGGCGGTCACCCTGGGCCTGGTGGCAGGCGGACGTTTTCCCGCGGCGCAGGCTATCCCTTACATCCTCGCGCAGCTGGCGGGTGGCATTGCGGCGGGTGCGGTGCTCTGGCTGATCGCCAGCGGCAGAAGCGAGTTCAGTGCCGCCGCCAGCGGCTTCGCGGCGAACGGCTACGGCACGCATTCGCCGGGTGGCTTCAGCCTGCAGGCGGGCATGATCAGCGAAGTCGTGATGACCGCCATCTTCCTGATCGTCATCATGGGGGCGACCAGCGAACGCGCGCCGAAAGGCTTTGCGCCAATTGCGATTGGCCTGGCGTTAACCCTGATTCATCTGGTGACGATTCCGGTGACCAACACCTCGGTTAACCCGGCTCGCAGCACGGCAGTGGCCCTGTTCCAGGGGGACTGGGCACTCTCACAACTGTGGATGTTCTGGCTGATGCCGGTTATCGGTGGTGTGGTGGGTGGTGTGATCTTCCGCAGTTTAGAGGATAAAGCAGCGTAATTTCGTCGATTTGCAGCGGATCGGCAGCAGTCGATCCGCATTTTCCCGCCTCGCCGCATCTTCGCCTTACGTCGTGATAACGAAATGTTATGATCCCGCCCGCGTCAGCAGTCGTTCCTGTATGGCGTGCTTCAGGGGCAACTCTGCATAAAACACAACACTCTTATAAGGAAGTCTGGCCATGCTCGCCACTTTAACCCGCCTGTTCCCGCTCTGGGCCGTGCTGTTATCTGTCGCCGCGTATTACTCGCCCGGAACGTTTCTTGGCATCGGGCCGTGGGTCACGTATCTGCTGATGCTGATCATGTTTGGCATGGGCGTGACGCTCAATATTGACGATTTTAAACGGGTGCTGACCCGCCCCGCACCCGTAATTGCCGGTACCTTTCTGCACTATCTGGTGATGCCGTTAGCTGCCTGGGCGCTGGCAAAACTGTTCCATATGCCGCCCGATCTCGCTGCGGGGATGATTCTGGTCGGCAGCGTCGCCAGCGGCACTGCCAGCAACGTGATGATCTATCTGGCGAAGGGGGATGTGGCGCTGTCGGTCACGATCTCCTCCGTCTCGGCGCTGGTGGGCGTATTCGCCACGCCGCTGCTGACCCGCTTTTATGTGGACACCCATATTCAGGTGGATGTGGTGGGAATGCTGCTGAGCATCGTGAAAATCGTGGTGATCCCGATCAGCCTCGGGCTGATCATTCATCACAGCATGAACAGCGTGGTTCGCCGGGTCGAGCCCTGGCTGCCTGCGTTTTCAATGATCTGTATTCTGCTGATCATCAGCGCAGTCGTGGCGGGCAGTCAGAGCTTTATCGGATCGGTGGGCCTGATGGTGATCGCCGCTGTGATCCTGCATAACGCCATTGGTCTGCTGGGCGGTTACTGGGGAGGCAAGCTGTTTGGCTTTGATGAGTCAACCTGCCGCACGCTGGCGCTGGAGGTCGGGATGCAGAATTCCGGTCTGGCGGCGACGCTGGGCAAGCTCTACTTCTCGCCGCTGGCGGCCCTGCCGGGCGCGCTGTTCTCGGTGTGGCACAACCTGTCAGGTTCACTGCTGGCGGGCTACTGGTCCGGAAAGCCGATCAAGAAGCCGTAACACCGATGGCGCGCAGAGGTTTCCCTCCTCTGCGCGCTTATTCATAATCACGCTCATCGTCGGGCTGCTCCAGCACGGTATAGGCGACGCTGCAGAACAGTGAGTTGAGACGCTTCATGTCACCGAGCAAACCGAGGTGCAGCGAACTGGTCTCAATACTCTGCACGTTCTGCTGATGCAGGCGGTCAACGTGCGCGTGCGAGTAGCGGCGAATCATCAGACGGAAACGATGTTTCGCGCGGCGCAGCCGTTTGGCACTGGTGACATCGTGCGACAGAAACACCGACAGACTCATTCTGAGGTTGCTAATCAGCAGCTCCTGCAGGCCTTCCAGCTCTTTCAGTCCCTCGGCTGAGAAGGCGCGGCCCGCCGCCAGCGACTTATCCGCCACATCGCCGCTCATCCGTTCAATGATGTCGCCGGCCTGCTCCAGATTGAGCGACATCTCAATGATTTCCCCCCAGCGTCGCGAATCCTCTTCCGGCAGATCCTCTTTCGGCATCCGCGCCAGATAGAGTTTGATGGCGGTGTAGAGCACATCGACATCATCATCCAGCCGCCGCACCGTGCGCTCCTCGCGCGATTCCCCATGCATCACCTTATTAAACGCCTCCAGCATCTGCTCCAGCACGTCGCCCATGCGCAGCGCCTCGCGGGCGGCATTCACCAGGGCGAGCGCCGGGGTATCCAGCGCGCTGCGGTCCAGATGCTTCGGTTTCAGCTGCAGAGTGGTATCAACATCGTCGGCGATGAGACGACGGCAGAGGCGCGCCATCAGGTCAGCAAAGGGCACCATCGCCACGCAGCGAACCAGGTTGTAGAAGACGTGGAAGAAGATCACCAGCTCCTCATCGTTCACCGGCAGCTTATCCAGCCATGTCGCCACGATATCGACAAAGGGCAGGATCACCACGCAGCCGATCAGCTTAAACAGCAGGCTGCCGAGCGCCACACGCTTGCCCGCCGCATTGGAGCCGCTGGCGTTGATCAGGGCCAGCAGGCCGCTGCCCAGGTTGGCACCAATCACCAGACAGAGCGCCACCTTAAAAGAGATCACCCCGGTGGCGGTCAGCGTGGCGGTGATCAGCACCGCAGCCAGGCTGGAGTAACTGATAATGGCGAAGACCGCGCCCAGCAGGGCATCGAGCATCACATCGCCGGTCAGGCTGGAGAAGAGCACCTGGACCCCGGCGGCCTGGGTAATCGGGCGGGCGGCTTCAACAATCAGCTGCAGTGCCAGCAGGATCAGACCCAGTCCGATACTGGCCCGGCCTAGCTGTCCGGCTCGGGTCTGCTTACGGCTGAGAAAGAAGACCACGCCAAAAAAGATAAACAGCGGCGAGAGCCAGGAGAGATCAAACGTCAGGATACGCGCCATGATCGCGGTGCCGACATCCGCCCCCAGGATCACCACTAGCGCGGGGGTCAGGCTGACCAGATTCTGCGCCACAAAGGAGGTGACCAGCAGGGTGGTGGCATTGCTGCTCTGCACCAGCGTGGTCACACCAATGCCCGCCAGAAAGGCCATCGGTTTCTTTTCTATGCTGCGGCTGAGGACGCGGCGCAGATCGGCGCCGTAAACCCGCATGATGCCGGTGCGGACGATATGCGTGCCCCAGACCAGCAGGGCCACAGCGGAGAGTAAATTAAGCAGCGTTAACACGAGGGGTTGCTCCTCCAGAGTCAGGCTTAAAGCACAGACTGCCAGCCTGACGGAGAGAGCAATCTGTGAAAAGGGATTGCCGTGCTTTGCCTGATTTTTTCCTGTGTTTTAAGCCACCTGGCGCAAAGTCGACATCGCTAATTGTAGACCAATCTGACTGCCAGCGGGATGCAAATCCGCCGCCGATCGGTTAAGCACATCCACCGAAAGTTCCACATCCTGCGCCCGGATACGGTAGCGGATGACGTTGCCCAGCAGGCTGTGGCTGAGGATAACCGCAGGAATGCCCTGGCCCTGCGCCGTGAACTGCATCGATTCCGGACGAATCGCCACCTGGCTGTGAAAAGGCTGGCCGGTCAGCCGCGTCGCCTGCTCAGCGCTGAGCAGGTTGTAGTTACCGATAAACCCGGCGGCGAAGAGGTCAGCCGGCTGGGTGTAGAGCGCTTCTGCATCGCCGTTCTGCACGATTTTACCCCGGTTCATCAGCACAATACGATCGGAGAGCGTCAGCGCCTCCTCCTGATCGTGAGTGACGAAAAGGGTTGTGAGGTTCAGCTCGCGCTGGATGCGGCGGATTTGATCGCGCAGATGGCGACGGATTCGCGCATCCAGCGCCGACAGTGGCTCATCCAGCAGCAGCAGACGCGGACGCGTCACCAGCGAGCGCGCCAGTGCCACGCGCTGACACTGTCCGCCCGACAGCTGATGCGGATAACGGCGCGCATAGTCGCTGAGTTCCACCAGCTCCAGCACCTCCGGCACCCGCTGGCGGATCTCTGCGTCGGGCAGCTTCTGCATCTTCAGGCCAAACGCGACGTTTTTCTCTACCGTCATGTTGGGAAAGAGTGCGTAGCTCTGGAACACCATACCGATAGCGCGCTTCTGCGGCGCCAGCGGCACAATATCGTGACCGGCCAGTCGGATTTCGCCGCTGTCGACGCCGGTTAAACCGGCCAGGCAGCGCAGCAGCGTCGATTTACCGCAGCCGCTGGGGCCGAGCAGGGTAACAAACTCACCTTCTGCCGCGCTGAAATCGATCTCCTCGAAAATGGGGGTGGGCCCATAGCGTTTATTCAGCGATCTGACCTCAAGATAACTCATACTCAGCCTCGTTCGGGATTCAGGGCGTTAGCCAGCCAGGTGACCAGCAGCACCACAAAGAAATAGGAGATCACCAGCGCGCTGGTGAAGTGACCGCTGCCGTTGCGCATGTTGTAAAGATAGACCTGCAGGGTTTCATAGCGGTTGCCGACCAGCAGGTTGGCAAAGACAAATTCGCCAATCAGAAAAGAGAAGGAGAGCAGGACCGCAATCAGCATCCCTTTGCGCAGGTTGGGCAGCACCACCCAGAGTGCCGCCTGCCAGGTGCTGGCACCCAGCAACTGCGCGGCGTCGATCAGCTCTTTCAGGTTGATGGCCTGCATATTGTTCGCCAGCGCCCGATAGATAAAGGGCAGCGCGATGGTGAAATAACAGCCAATCAGTATCCAGGGTGTGCCGGTCAGCATCAGCGGGGAGGAAGAGTAGAGCTGCAGCAAACCCACTGACGAGACCACTGGCGGCACGGCGAAGGGCATCAGGATCAGAATGTTCATCACCGCATCCAGCCGTGGATAGTAGTAAGCGATTACAAACATGGCAGGCAGCACCAGCAGCAGCGAAAAGAGCAGCGCACCAAAGCAAATCAGCAGGGAATGGCCCAGCGCCGTCAGAAAACGCGGGTCACTCCAGAGCTGGATGAACCACTTCAGGCTATAGCCCTGCGGCAGAATGGTATTACTCCAGTCAGAGGCGATCGCATAGAGCAGCGTGGCCGCCAGCGGCAGGGCCAGCAGGAGAAAAAGTAACCCCACCATTATCCGGTGATACAGGCGCTCAGCAGGTGACATGACGGCTCCTTCAGGGCTGTTTCGCGTTAAGATAGCTGCGGCGCACCAGATACTGCTGCACCAGGGTGATCAGCGCCATAATCGCTACCAGCAGCATCGCCAGCGCGCTGCCGGTGTTGGGGTCCAGCGAGATATCCCCGGAAACCAGCGCGGCGATGCGCACCGGCACCACGTTAAAGTTTCCGGTAGTCAGGGCATAAATGGTGGCGTAAGCCCCCAGCGCGTTCGCCAGCAGGATAACAAAGGTGCCAAGCAGCGCCGGAAACAGAATCGGCAGGGCGATGTGCCACCCATAGTGCCAGCGGCTGGCCCCCAGCAGAGCCGCTGACTCCTGCCACTCTTTCTTCAGACCGTCGAACGCCGGGTAGAGCAGCAGCACGCCCAGCGGGATCTGGAACCAGGTGTAGACCAGCACCATGCCGTTGCGCGAAAAGAGCCGGAAGCTCTCAATCAGCCCGTAGTGACGCAGCAGCAGCGTCAGACAGCCGTTCAGCCCCAGCAGGATCACAAAGGCGAAGGCGAGCGGTACACCGGCAAAATTGCTGGTCATGTTGGTAAAGGAGAGCAGGAAACGCTGCAGTCGCCCGCCGCCGAGCTGGTGCAGGGAATAGCCGGTAACCAGCGCAATCACTAATCCATAGACGCTTGACCAGAGCGAAATATCGAGCGAAAAACGAAACGCCTGCTGATAAAAGGGCGAGGTCAGGATGTCGTGATAGTTATCCCAGCCCCACTGACTGTTCATCTCACTCCAGAAGCTGTTGATGGCGATCCACAGCAGCGGTGCCAGCTGAAAGGCGACCCAGAACAGGGCAAACGGCAGCAGCAGCAGCAGGGCAAACCCTTTTCTCCTCATCTCGGTGGCTCCGCCAGCAGCCCGCGGCAGACCGGTTTGTCATGCGGCACCTCAAGCAGTTCGCACAGGGTGCCGCACAGATCGGTCTGCTGCGGTGCCAGGTCAGGCTGCAGCGAGAAGGCCCGGCCAAAGACAAACAGCGGCACCGTGGTCTCCTCAGGCAGAATGCCGCCATGGGAGCGATCGTCATTCATACCGTGATCGGCGGTCACCATCACCTGATAGCCCTCGGCCAGCCACAGCGGCATCCACTGCGATAGCAGGCCGTCGGCGATGCGCGCCCGGTTGCGGTACTGTGGTGAGGAGAGCCCCGATTTATGACCGGCGTCGTCGATGTTCATCGGGTGGATCAGCAGAAAGTCGGGATCGTGACGCAGCCGCAGGCTCTCTGCGTCTTCAAACAGATGCGAATCGGGATAGCTGTCGTCAGAGTAAAAATGACCATACTGAATCGGCAGTTCCGGTGCGTCCGTATGACGATCGCGCGCCGGAACAAACGGGGTGCGGTTATAAAGTTCACTTACCCAGTGGTAGGCTGCCGCCGCGGTGGTCAGGCCTGCCGCACGGGCAAAGTGAAAGATGCTGCGCTCGCGACTTAACCGGCTGACGCCATTGTGAATAATGCCGCTTCTGACCGGCGGGACGCCGGTCAGAATGCACTCATAAAGCGGCCGCGACAGCGAAGGCAGTTCACAGGTCAGACGATAGTAAAAACCGTTGCCCTGCGAACATTCGGCATGCAGATAACCCATTGCATGTTGTGCGACCTGATTGCTCAGCCCATCCAGCACCACCAGGATAGTCTTCATTTCCTCTCCCCGCCGCAGATTACTGCTGCATGTTGATGATGACGTTTTCCTGCCACAGGCGCGGCAGCATTTTTGACGATTTATCCCAGGCGGCCTGATCTTTAACCGGACGGGCATTTTTGTACTCTGACTGCGGCAGCAGGCGAGCCTGAACATCCGCAGGCAGCGTCAGATGCTCGGCACGAATCGGACGGGCATAGCCCTTCGCCAGGTTGATCTGACCCTGGTCTGAGAAGATATATTCGCGCGTCAGTTTTGCCGCGGCAGGATGTTTCGCATATTTGTTGATGAGGGTGGTGTAACCGGAAGTCACAGAACCGTCAGAGGGGATCACCACTTCGTAGCGGCTTTTATCAATCTGGTCACGGTAGTTAAGGGCGTTAAAGTCCCACACCACCGCCATCTGCACTTCCCCTTTTTCGATGTTGGCGATCACCGGATCGGTCACGCCAAGACGCCCCTGTTTTGCCAGGTCAGCAAAGAATGCCAGCGCCGGTTTCAGGTTCTTCTCGTCGCCGCCTAATGCGTAGTTTGCCGCCAGCACACCGTTGGCTGCCTGAGCTGCCACGCCGACATCACCGATAGTAACCACATACTTACCTTTTTTCAGATCGGCCCAGCTGTGGGGGATATCCTTAACCTGCTGCTTGTCGATCAGGAAAGCGATGGTGCCGGTATAGGCCAGCGCCCAGTGACCCTCTTTATCTTTGGCCCAGGCCGGGATCTGATCCCAGTGGGTCGGTTTATATGGCTGCGTCAGCCCTTTCGCCACGGCGATGGGGCCAAAGGCCGCGCCGACGTCGCCGATGTCAGCGCTGGCGTTATCTTTCTCCGCATCAAATTTCGCCAGCTCCTGCGCCGATGACATATCGGTGTCGCTGTGCTTAAGGCCATATTTGCTGTTGAGATCGCTCCAGGTCTCCTTCCAGTTGGCCCAGCTGTCCGGCATCCCGACGCTGTTGACCTGGCCTTCACTGCGCGCCGCTTTTTCCAGCGCGGCGAGGTCGTTATCGGCGGCCTGCGCGACGGGCAGGGTGAGCACTACAGCACTGGCTACTACAGAGGCGA
Source organism: Pantoea sp. M_10 (assembly GCF_008631515.1). NCBI lineage: Bacteria > Pseudomonadati > Pseudomonadota > Gammaproteobacteria > Enterobacterales > Erwiniaceae > Pantoea > Pantoea sp. M_10. The sequence continues at coordinate 28,030 of NZ_VWUL01000003.1, forward strand.
TAAACGCTTTCATCTCAGTTGCTCCGGGTGTAAGTTGAGGGGCCTGACTGGTCTAGTCCAGCAAGAACCGAGCCAATGTAGCCCCTGTATATGAACGATTTATGACAGAATCGCGCGATACGGGGGAAGAAAGGCAGCAGACCCGGGTCATCCGCCCGTCACAGGCGCGTTAACCTGAACAGTTATAGTGCGGAGTCGCACCAGAATGAGGCTACTGTTGTGGAGTCAATCGCACTCAAAACGGCGGAGGCGATCGCCAGTGCACTGCTGAGCCGTATCCGGGATGGCGAGTTTCAGAGCGGGCGGTTGCCGGCGGAACGCGCCCTGAGCGAGGCTTTCAGCACCACGCGGATCACGCTGCGTGAAGCGCTGGGCAAGCTGGAAGCGCAGGGGATGATCTACCGCGAGCTGCGTCGGGGCTGGTTTATCGCGCCGCCGCGGCTGGTCTACAACCCGCTGCACCACAGCCACTTTCATGCGATGGCGACGGAGCAGGGGCGGCGGGCGACGACGGAGGTTATTGCGGCTGGCGAGGTAGCCGCGCAGGACGCCGTGGCGACAGCACTGGGTCTGGCCCCCGGCTCGGTGGTCTACTGCATCCGCCGTCTGCGGCGCATTGATGGGCGCGCGGTACTCTATGTGGAACACTACCTGAATCCGCACTTTTTCCCTGGCCTGCTGGAGGAAGATCTGACGCGCTCCCTGACCGACCTCTATGACCAGCGCTACGGTATTCGTTACGGTGGCGCGCGCTTTACCATTCTGCCCGGCCCGCTGCCGGACGTTGCCGCACCGGCGCTGAATGTGGCGACCGGCAGCCCCGGCCTGCTGATCACCCGCATCAACCGCAATCAGCAAAAAGCGGTGATCGACTGCGACTGTGAATACTGGCGCTATGATGCACTCTGTGTGGATGTCGAAGCCTGAGGAGTTATTGTGATTTACATCACACTCGCGCATGATGATGCGCGCTGATAACTCCATTTTAAGGCGCAACATGAGTGACAAAAATCCTTTGGCCCGCCACCTTGCAACAGCACTGCAATGGGTGCTGAATGTGGGCCTGCTGAGTCTGGCGATCATCCTGATCGTCTTTTTAGGCAAAGAGACGATCCATCTGGCAAACGTGCTGTTTAATACCGGCGAGCAGGCCTCTTCCTATCTGCTGATTGAGGGAATCGTGATCTATTTCCTCTACTTCGAATTTATTGCCCTGATTGTGAAGTACTTTCAGTCCGGCTATCACTTTCCGCTGCGCTATTTTGTCTACATCGGCATCACGGCGATCATCCGCCTGATTATTGTCGATCACAAAAATCCCTTCGATACGCTCTGCTACTCGGCGGCGATACTGATGCTGGTCATTACGCTGTGGCTGGCAAACAGCAACCGGCTGAAACGCGAATAATTCACCTGCCGTCTGGTGCGACGGCAGGTGTTCGCATCGCGTCTCTGCGCTAAACTACCGACCTCAAAATTACCGGGAGTGGTGCTATGTCTCAAGACGCGCTCAGCTTATTAGGTGCGCTCAACTGGCTTTCTCCATCGCAGGCAGCCCTTGCGCCGCCGTTGCTCGACTGGCTGATGGAAGAGGATTCAATGACGCGCCGTTTTGAACAGCATTGTCAGCGGGTGACGGTTCAGCCATTGCGCGAAGGCTTTATCGACGCCAGCGAGTTGGGCGAGGAACGCGCCCTGTTGCCGGATGATGAACGCTTCTGGCTGCGTGAAGTGCTGCTGTTCGGCGACGATCAGCCCTGGCTGGCGGGCCGCACCCTGGTGCCGGAAAGCACCCTCAACGGGCCTGAGGCGATGCTGCAGCAGCTGGGTACCCGTCCTCTGGGTCGCTATCTTTTCTCCTCTTCGACGCTGACCCGCGATTTTATTGAACCCGGACAGATTGATGCATTGTGGGGACGGCGGTCGCGTCTGCGCCTCTCCGGCAAGCCGCTGCTGCTGACTGAACTGTTTTTACCGGCATCGCCGCTCTATCGCGATCTGGTCTGAGGATTTTGTGGTGGAAAAGAGCTTAAGTATGAATAAATGGCGGGACTACAGCCGCCTGATGCGCATCGATAAACCGATCGGTACGCTGCTGCTGATGTGGCCCACGCTCTGGGCACTCTGGCTGGCTGACATGGCGATGCCGCCTTTACCGGTGCTGGTGGTGTTTGTGGCTGGGGTCTTTGTGATGCGGGCGGCGGGTTGTGTCATCAATGACTATGCCGATCGTAAAGTGGATGGTCACGTTGAGCGCACCCGACATCGGCCGCTGGCCAGCGGCGCGGTGAGTGCCAGAGAAGCGAAGCTGCTGTTTGTGATTCTGGGGCTGGTGGCTTTTGCGCTGGTGCTGACCATGAACCTGATGACCATCATGCTTTCCGTGGTGGGGCTGGCGCTGGCCTGGGTCTATCCCTTTATGAAGCGCTATACCCATCTGCCGCAGGTCGTACTGGGGGCCGCATTTGGCTGGGCGATCCCTATGGCCTGGTGTGCGGTTAGTGAGTCCTTACCTCTGGTCTGCTGGCTGGTGTTCATTGCCAACATCTGCTGGACGGTTGCTTACGATACGCAGTATGCGATGGTGGACAGGGACGATGACCTGAAGATTGGGGTGAAGTCGACCGCCATTTTATTTGGTCGCTTCGACAAGCTGATTATTGGTCTGCTGCAACTGGCAACCCTGCTGCTGATGGCGTGGGTGGGGACGATGCTGCACCTGAACAGCGCCTTCTACTGGACGCTGCTGCTGGCTGCCGCCCTGTTTGTTTATCAGCAGAAGCTGATAGCCGGGCGCGAACGTAAGCCCTGTTTCCAGGCTTTCCTCAATAACAACTATGTCGGGATGGTGCTTTTCCTCGGCATTTTAATGAATACGCCGCCGTTCACTCAGCTGTTCTGACTGAGAGTTTCAGATGCAGTAAGGCGATTCGGGAGGTCACCAGGCCTGATGCCGGGTGAATCCGGCAGCAATGAATAATTTCAGCACGCAGGGAACACGGTCAGAAGAGGAAAGCGTCCCGCGCCAGGACGGCGCGGGCCGAGCGGGTCATGGATGACGGCTTTTGCGTCTTTCCGATCTGACCGTGTTCCCTGAGCTGGCACCCTCTCACAGCGAATCGGACCAGACCTGTAAAAAAGGCGACCCTAAGGTCGCCTTTTTTGCTTTACACGGGTATCAGTCGTGCGCGACAGCCGTTTCAATGGTCATCCGGACATCGCTGGTCACCAGGTCAGCCAGGATGTGCCAGGTGGCCTGGGTCTGCGCCACATCCGCATCTCCGCTGTCACTGATATAGCCTTCATCACGCAGCGTCAGAACCAGTGAGGTAAAGACCGCTTTGTCGAAGAACTCCGGAGCGTTGATACCGTGCAGCACGGAGAGACGTTGTGCCAGCGTCCGGCTCTCTTTCTCCAGCGTGCCGCGGTTAATCGTCGGCTTGGCGCTGAGAATCGAGAAGGTAATGGCATAACGCTGCAGCGTTTCACGCACACCGGCGGCCAGCAGTTGCAGCGTGCGATAGCGCGCCGCGGTAAAGCGCAGTTCTCCGGCCTCAAGTGTAATCAGACCCTGACGCGCCAGCTCCTGACTCAGTTCAGTCAGCAGTTGCGGCAGCTCATCCGTCTCCCAGCGCAGGAAGAGTTCGCTCTTCAGCATCGGATAGATCAGGCTGACCTGACGCAGCAGTTCCGCTTCGCTCAGCGTCTGGTGTTGCTGAACAATGGCGGCAATCAGCGACGGCATCACCAGCATGTGATGAATGTTGTTGCGGTAATAGGTCATCAGCACCGCCTGCTCACGCGGCAGAATGATGATGTCGCCAATGCTGTCCTTTTCACTCTCAAACTTGTTCATGCCCAGGGCGTGATCCAGCAGCGCTTCCGCAGAGAGATCGGGCAGGGTCGCATTCGGCGAGTAAGGCACATTGCGCAGCAGCTGGGTATAGCACTCCAGCTGTTCAATCAACTGTTCGCGGGTAAGTGAGCGCTGACGTGAGGCAAGCAGGGCCGTAACACAGAGGTTCATGGCGTTAGCCGCGCCGGCTTCATTGATCCGCACCATCACGCGAGCCGCAATATCGTTCACGGTCGGGGTCAGCCAGCCGGGACGCTGTGGCTCAATCGGATCGATCGAGTCACGCCATTCCGGCACGCGCTTGTTGAGATAGTTAACCAGCGGCAGCGGTTCGCCAAAGTTAACGTAACCCTGACCGAGATTGCGCAGCTTACGCAGGCCACGCACCATCTGCATGAAGCCCTCTTTCTCTTTTGCCGCGCCGCGCAGCTCTTTGGCGTAAGTACCCACTTCCATCACATGCTCATATCCGATGTAGATCGGCACCAGCGTGATGGGACGATTGCCGCCGCGCAGCATCGCCTGCAGCGTCATGGCTAACGTGCCGGTTTTCGGGTCCAGCAGACGGCCCGTGCGTGAACGGCCACCTTCGACAAAGTACTCAACCGAGTAACCCCGGGTGAACAGCTCACCGAGGTATTCGCGGAACACCGTGGCGTACAGCTTGTTGCCTTTAAAGGTGCGACGGATAAAGAAGGCACCCAGACGACGGAAGATCGGACCGGCTGGCCAGAAGTTGAGGTTGATGCCTGCTGCGATGTGCGGCGGCACCAAGCCCTGATGATAGAGCACGTAGGAGAGCAGCAGATAATCCATGTGGCTGCGGTGGCAGGGCACGTAGACAATCTCATGACCATCCTGCGCCAGCTGGCGCACTTTTTCGCCGCCATTGACGTTGATGCCCTGATAGAGACGGCTCCAGAGCCAGCCCATCACCCGGTCAGTGACGCGAATCGCTTCATAGGAGAAGTTCGCCGCAATCTCTTCCATCATCTCGACGGCATTCTGCTGCGCTTTCTCATGGGAGATTTTTTTGCTGCGCGCTTCATCTTCTACGGCTTTTTCAATCGCTTTGGATTGCAGCAGGCGATTAAACAGATCCTGACGGGCCGGTAAACGCGGGCCAATCGCAGCGAGCCGCTGACGGGCAAAATGGATACGCGCGACGCGGGCCAGCTTCTGCGCGATCGACTTATCTGTCCCATGTTCCGTGGCCATACGCCGCAGCGACACGGTCGGCGAGAAGCGGACAAAGCTGTCGCGCCCATGCCAGATGACCGCAAAGAACTTCTGCACGCCGTTCAGCACCCGCAGATGTGGTGTGGCTTCGCCCTGAACTTCACGTCCCGGTGCGCGACCAAACATCACGGTGACGGGCAGCATCTGAATATCCAGCGTGGGATTATTGCGATGCAGGTCCAGGTAATCGTGGAAAATTTTCACCGATTCCACGCTGGGTACAAAATAGGGGAAGACGCGCGGGCCATCGTGGATAAAGACGTGGCGAGGCAGCAGGGAACCATCAATCTCCAGTGGAGAGAGCGGATCGGGCAGATGATGCCGCAGACACTGCGCGCGCAAAGTCAGTAAGTCAGCCTTCGAATCGTAAGGCAAAACATACATAATAGGTCGGGTCGGATCCAGACCATGTTCAGACACGGGATCGGCCGGAATGGCCTTACTCTTTACCAGAAACGAGAGTGGTAAATTAAGCAATTTATAATAAAGTTTACGCCAACCTGACATAGACAACATGAAGCCTCTTGTTAGCAAAGCGCCGCAAGCATACCAGAAAGTGCAGCGAAGATCTGTGGTGGTGCCAAATGCACGCAGCCCAGACATTGACGTCAATCCGATAAAAGGGTTCCCACACATGGCAAATAATGCCACCGGACTTATCAGAATAGTAAAAGCCGCAGGTTACTCCTGGCAGGGGCTGCGTGCCGCGTGGCAACATGAAGCGGCGTTTCGTCAGGAAGCCCTGGCTGCGCTGGCGGCGATCATTATCGCGTGCTGGCTGGACGTTGATGTGATCTCGCGCATCCTTATGATTGGGTCGGTGGTGTTGGTGGTCATCGTCGAAATCCTCAATAGCGCCATTGAAGCGGTGGTCGATCGCATCGGTCAGGAGCATCATCCGCTCGCGGGCCGGGCAAAAGATATGGGTTCGGCAGCGGTACTGCTGGCTATCTTACTGGCCCTGTTTGTCTGGATCGCGCTGCTCTGGACACATTTGCGATAAACCTTCCATAACGCGGCTCAGGCCGCGTTTTCCCTGACAATCGGTTTTCATTTCGCCAATACCTGTATATACTCACAGCGACTGTATAAACAACCAGGGGGCGGGATGAAAGCATTAACCAGCAGGCAGCAGCAGGTCTATGACCTGATTCGCGACCATATTACTTCAACAGGCATGCCGCCTACGCGTGCCGAGATTGCCGCGCAGCTGGGTTTCCGTTCGCCAAACGCGGCAGAAGAGCATCTGAAAGCGCTGGCGCGCAAAGGCGTCATTGAGATTGTCTCCGGCGCATCGCGCGGCATCCGTCTGTTAATGGAAGAAGAAGCCTCAGAAGGCATACCGCTGATTGGCCGGGTTGCTGCCGGTGAGCCCATCATGGCGCAGGAACATATCGAGACGCATTACAAAGTCGATCCGGGCCTGTTCAAACCTTCGGCGGATTTCCTGCTGCGCGTCAGCGGAATGTCGATGAAAGATATCGGGATTATGGACGGCGACCTGCTCGCGGTGCATAAAACGCAGGATGTGCGCAATGGCCAGGTCGTGGTGGCCCGCATTGACGATGAAGTGACGGTGAAACGCTGGAAAAAGCAGGGTGCTATCGTGCATCTGCTGCCTGAAAACAGCGATTTCGACCCGATTGTTGTCGATACGCGTGCCCAGTCACTGACCGTGGAAGGTCTGGCGGTGGGTGTCGTACGCAACGGCGAATGGCTCTGATTCTGACGCCTGCGTGCATTCGCCTTTTCTGGTGCTATTCTGTCTGCCCTGATTTTGTCGCTGCCGCCTCTGCGCAGCGACACTGAGCACGGAATGGCGAATGCGCTTTATCACGGCAACCGATAAAAATCTCTGGCGGCTCGCGCTGCCCATGATCGTGTCAAATATCACCGTTCCCTTACTGGGCGTGGTCGATACGGCAGTGATCGGTCATCTCGACAGCCCCGTCTATCTTGGCGGGGTCGCGGTCGGGACGACCGTCACCAGCTTCCTCTTTATGCTGCTGCTTTTCCTTCGCATGAGCACCACGGGCCTGACGGCACAGGCCTTCGGGGCAGGCGACAAAGCGGCGCTGGCACGCGCCCTGATCCAGCCGCTGATCATGGCGTTGCTGGCGGGTCTGCTGTTTGTCGCGCTGCGTTACCCCATTATTCAGCTGGCCACCCATCTGGTTGGCGGCGATCCTCTGGTACTGGCGCAGGCCGGACTGTTTATTCAGATCCGCTGGCTCAGTGCGCCTGCCACGCTGGCGAACCTGGTGATTCTGGGCTGGCTGCTGGGCGTGCAGTATGCGCGTGCGCCGGTGATCCTGCTGGTGGTGGGGAACCTGGTGAATATCGTGCTCGACCTCTGGCTGGTCATGGGGCTGCACTGGGGCGTTGCGGGGGCAGCCACCGCCACGGCGCTGGCGGAATATATTACGCTGGGCGTCGGCGGCATGATGGTCTGGCGGGTTCTGAAGCTGCGCGGCATTCCGTTCAGCCTGCTGAAACAGAGCTGGCGCGGTGACAGCGCCCGGCTGCTGCGCCTCAACCGGGACATTATGCTGCGCTCTCTTATGCTGCAGCTCTGTTTCGCCTCGCTGACCGTGCTGGGCGCCAGGCTGGGGCCGGAGGTGGTCGCGGTGAATGCCGTATTACTGATGTTCATTACCTTTACCGCCTACGCGCTCGATGGTTTTGCCTATGCCGTCGAAGCGTTTGCAGGCGAAGCGCATGGCGCAAAAGATGGCAGCAAACTGCTGCGCGTCTGGCACTCTGCCTGCCGACAGGCGGCGGCGGTGGCGCTCTTCTTCTCGCTGGTTTATGCCTTTACCGGCCCGCAAATCGTGATGCTGCTGACCTCTCTGCAGACAGTGCAGCAGGCGGCCGACCGCTATCTGGTCTGGCAGGTGATCATGCCGCTGATCGGCGTCTGGTGTTATCTGCTGGATGGGATGTTTATCGGCGCAACGCGCGGACGTGAGATGCGTAACAGCATGGTGGTGGCAGCCGCAGGCTATTTTCTGACGCTGCTGAGCGTGCCGGTGCTGGGCAATCACGGTTTATGGCTGGCGGTAACGGTTTTCCTCGCACTGCGCGGCCTCTCACTGTGGCTCATCTGGCGCAGGCACTGGCGGCAGCACAGCTGGTTTGCGGCCTGAGCAGGCAGAACGTCTTTAGTCCGATAGTGATCGTTCCGCCGCTTATCCCCGTCGTCCGCGCTTTTTACCCTCATCCTGATGGTCATGTCCGCAGTTTTCGTGCTGCGTGCAGGCGTCTGCTTCCGCGCAGTTTTCGCATAAGCCATGGGCTTCGATCACGCTGTGACGCAGGGCAAACTGCGCTTCACCCGCCAGCGTGGCGATAATCTTTTCCACGCCCTGCGCCTGCTTCTCGGTGACGGCGGCGCAACGGTCACAGACCAGCATGACCGACGTATGAGCCGGCGCCTCAAAATGGTGACACATCACATAGCTGTTGTTGGACTCCACCCGATGCACAAAACCCTGCTCCAGCAGGAAGTCGAGCGCACGATAAACCGTGGGAGGTTTGGCCTGAGGTTCGCTGATCCGGAGCTGATCCAGCAGATCGTAGGCACTGATTGAGCCCGGCTGTTCCGCCATCAGACGCAACACTTCAGCGCGCTGCGAAGTCAGACGCACACCACGTTGCAGGCACATTTTTTCGGCCTGAATCAAAATTTGCTGCGACGTCATGGTAGTCATGAAAATTCTCCGCTGAATAAGTGATGTTATTTTATCACATAACCTGTCGGGGTGCTGAAGCGCGTTTCTGTCTTTTAAAACAGCACAATTAGCCTGAAAAAACAGCGCCTGTGGCATTTTCGCTCCTCTCTATCTCAAATCTGACGAAAAAACCGATCCACCTGTAAATCAACCGGAGCAGAATTTTTTGTCCTTTTGCTTTGCATCTCACTGAGTTAAGAAGTAATGTTCAGAAAGACTTAATAAAAGTCTGACATTATTTGAAATTAGCCGGTCCGTTTTTAATAATTACACGCTAATTCTGGTCGTAAAACGTCCAATCCTTTGAATTAAGACACTGTTTCCTTTGAATTCACAGCAATAACGCGTTAGCCAGGGTTCACAATAGGGCTGACAAACTATTCAGTTGTTGAATGTATCAACGACACTTTCTCAGGTGATGGCAGGCAAATGGTGAAAAAATCCGCTCAACGCTCAGCGCTGATCTGTTCCGCTGCAGCGACCGCGCTTTTCCTTTCTTCTTCCGCCATGGCGGCAGGGACCTGGTATGATGCACGTAATGACGCCATGGGCGGCACCGGCGTGGCATCTTCTGTTTATGGCTCTGCAGTGCTGGCGAACCCGGCATTAATGACGCGTGCTAAATCTGACGATAATGTCAGCATTATTATTCCTTCAGCAGGCATTCAGGTAACGGACAAAGATAAGCTGATCGATAAAGTCGATGATATTACCGACACCGTGGATCGCTACCGCGGTGTGATTGGTAACCTGACGTTTGCCGATTATCTGCGTGGTTATCCTGAACTGCGTGCTGCCTCCGGCGATGTCGCTGACAAGCTCAGCGATTTGCGCGGTAACAAAGCGGACGGCAGTGCGGGTGCGGCCGTCGCCGTGACAATCCCCAATGAAACGCTGCCTTTCGCCTTTATCGCCAAAGCCTACGGAACGGCACACGTCCGGGCTAACGTGGTACAGGGTGATATCAACTACCTGCGCGGGGTTGCTAACGGTACGATTCTGCCCGTTCCGGGCGATCAGAATAACCTTCGCTCCAGTGCGAACGGCTTAGCGGCGCTGGTTACCGATTATGGTGTGGCGGTGGCGCATGAGTTCACTGTCGCCGGTCAGCCGGTGTCGGTGGGCGTGACGCCAAAAGTGCAGAAAACTTGGCTCTATAACTACACTGCCAGCATCTATAACTACGACAAAAATGACATCAACAACAGTCAGTATCGCAGCACCGACACCGGCTTTAACGTTGATGCCGGTCTGGCGACCACCTTTGCTGAAAACTGGACGCTGGGTGTGACCGGACAGAACCTGGTTTCACGCGATCTGCAGACCCGGGAGGTTAACGGGTTCCGCGACACCTACCAGATTCGCCCGCTGGTCACCACCGGCCTGTCCTGGGATAAAGGTCCGTTTACCGTGACCGGCGATGTGGATCTCACGGAAACGAAACGTTTCAAGACCCAGGATAACAGCCAGTATGCGGCAGTGGGTGCGGAGTACCGCGTACTTGACTGGCTGCAGCTGCGCGCGGGTTATCGGGCGGATATGCGGTCTAACGACGAAAATGTGGCCACGGCAGGTTTTGGTCTGTCGCCGTTTAACAAAGCTGTCCATCTGGATCTGGCTGGCTCCGTCGGTGCTAACAATACCTGGGGCGCGATGATGCAACTGGGCTTTAACTTCTAAGCGGATTATCCCGGCTCTCCGGGGGCGGGCGATGCACTATCGCCCGCCCTTGTGTTATCCTTGCACAGAATTCCATCACCCTTAATTACCGGATTGTCTGCGCTACATGGCTACTTTTTCTTCGCAACGCTTCTCCATCGCCCCTATGCTCGACTGGACCGATCGGCACTGTCGCTATTTTCATCGTCAGCTGACCGGCGACACCCTGCTCTACACCGAAATGGTGACGACCGGCGCGATCATCCATGGCAAAGGGGATTATCTGGCTTACAGTGACGCTGAACACCCGGTTGCGTTGCAGCTGGGCGGAAGCGATCCGGCGGCGCTGGCGCAGTGCGCGAAGCTGGCGGAGCAGCGCGGCTACGATGAGATCAACCTGAACGTCGGCTGTCCCTCTGATCGGGTGCAGAATGGCCGTTTCGGTGCCTGCCTGATGGCCGAAGCCACTCTGGTCGCAGATGCCGTGAAAGCGATGCGCGACGTGGTGTCGATTCCGGTCACGGTGAAAACCCGTATCGGGATTGATGAGCTGGACAGCTATGCCTTCCTGACCGACTTTATCGGCACGGTGGCGGGCCGCGGCGAGTGCGAAACATTTATCATCCATGCGCGCAAAGCCTGGCTCTCCGGCCTCAGCCCCAAAGAGAACCGCGAAATCCCCCCGCTGGATTATCCCCGCGTCTACCAGCTGAAGCGCGATTTCCCGCATCTGACGATTGCGCTTAATGGCGGCGTGAAAACGCTGGAAGAGGCACAGGCGCATCTGGAGCACCTTGACGGCGTGATGATGGGCCGTGAAGCCTATCAGAACCCCGGCATTCTGGCGCAGGTCGACCAGCAGCTGTTCGGACGTCAGCATCCGGCGGCTAACCCGGTTGAGGTGGTACGCGCCATGTATCCCTATATTGAAGCGGAACTGGCGAAGGGCACCTATCTGGGCCACGTCACGCGCCATATGCTGGGACTCTTCCAGGGCATTCCGGGCGCACGCCAGTGGCGACGCCATCTGAGTGAAAATGCGCATAAGCCGGGGGCGGATGTGCGCGTTCTGGAAGCGGCGCTGGCGCTGGTGGCGGATAAGATTCCACAGAAAGCCTGATCCGCTGACGTCACAGAAAACCAGCCTTCAGGCTGGTTTTTTTTACGCCATCATCTGGTCTTTTTCACCAGGTTATCTCACACCCCCTTCCCGTAAACCACGACTATTCAATAGGTTACCTGTTGGCACGCTTTTTGTAACTGTCTTGGTATGAAAGTGGATAAAGGAGTCCTGACGTGGAAATTTTATTTGTACTGGGGTTTTTCCTGATGCTGTTGCTGACCGGCGTGTCGCTGCTGGGCGTGCTGGCAGCACTGGTGGTCGCCACCCTGGTGATGTTTGTCGGCGGGCTGTTTGCACTTGTTATCAAAGTGTTACCGTGGCTGGTGCTGGCCGTGATCGCGGTCTGGCTGCATCGCGCCTTCTTTGGCGACAGCGAGGCGCGGGCACGACGTAAGCTAAGACGTAAGATCAACAGGTTAGACCGGAAAAGCTGGCGATAATTGCGGGAGTGATCACAGAGTGAGAGATTGCAAAGCCGCAATCTGCAATTAAACATATTTTTTACTTATGTTTTCTGGCAGGATGATTCTTGTCAACGCGATGTGCCATCGACGCGACAGGAATTCATCGCCGCTGTCCCTACACCAGCGCGAACAAAAAATAAAAAAGAGAGGGGCTTCCTGCGGGAAGCCCTTTTTGTTTGTCCGGTCAGGGGATCAGCAGGCAGGAACCCTGCGTGGCACGGCTCTCCAGGATCTGATGTGCTTTGCTGGCCTCTTTCAGCGCAAACTTCTGCTGCTCCGGTACCTCCACCCTGATTGCGCCGCTTGCCAGCAGCGAGAAGAGTTCGGCGCTGGCCGTTTCCAGCTCCTGGCGGTTGGTGATGTAGCCAAACAGCGAAGGGCGGGTAACAAACAGCGAGCCTTTCTTATTCAGAATGCCGAGGTCGATGCCGGTTACCGGCCCGGACGCGTTACCGAAACTGACCATCAGCCCGTGACGGCGCAGGGAATCCAGCGACGCTTCCCAGGTATCTTTGCCGACAGAGTCATACACCACACCCACTTTTTTCCCGTCGGTCAGCTCGCTGACGCGCGCGGCAATATCCTCTTCGCGATAGTTGATGGTCGCCCAGGCCCCGGCGTTTCTGGCGATGGTTGCTTTTTCCGCAGAGCCGACCGTGCCAATCAGGTGTGCGCCCAGGGCTTTTGCCCACTGACAGGCGATTAAACCGACGCCGCCTGCTGCGGCATGAAACAGGAAGGTCTCGCCGGCGCTGATTTTATAGGTCTGCCGCAGCAGATACTGCGTGGTCAGCCCTTTCAGATAGCTGGCGGCACCCTGTTCAAAGCTGATCGCCTCCGGGAGATGCATCAGGCGATCTTCGGCCACGTTATGGACTTCGCTGTAGGCCCCCATTGACGCCAGGCAGTAGACCACGCGATCGCCGGGTTTAAACAGGGTGACGCCACGGCCCACCCGCGACACCACGCCTGCGGCTTCCGTACCCAGCCCCGAAGGAAACGCCGCCACAGGATAGAGGCCGCTGCGCACATAGGTGTCGATGTAATTAATCCCGATCGCGCGGTGTTCCACCTGCACTTCATGTTCAGCCGGGTCAGCCGGGTCAAAATCCGTCCACGTTAACACTTCCGGTCCGCCGTGCGCGCTGAACTGAATACGCTTTGCCATTCTGACTCCTGTGATTGTTTCATCATGAGGGTGAGGCACGCACCCCAACTAAGGTATACTTGCGCGTCCCCACAGAAGATCGGTAATGCATTCACTATGGCAGGAAATAAACCCACCAACAAATCGAACGAAACGCAGGATCGCCAGCTGGCTGGCGTGAAAATGCCCCCGCATTCGCTGGAAGCGGAGCAGTCGGTGCTCGGTGGGTTAATGCTGGATAACGAGCGCTGGGATAACGTCTCTGAGCGCGTCGTCGCGAATGATTTTTTCAACCGCTCGCACCGGCTGATTTTTTCAGAGATGCAGCGGTTGCTGGAAAACAGCAAGCCCATTGACCTGATTACGCTCTCCGAGTCACTGGAAACCCGTGGCGAACTGGAGATGGCGGGGGGGTTCGCCTACCTGGCTGAGCTGGCGAAAAACACCCCAAGTGCAGCAAACATCGGCGCCTATGCCGATATCGTGCGCGAACGTGCGGTCGTACGCGAGATGATCTCCGTTGCCAACGAGATCGCCGATGCCGGTTATGATCCGCAGGGGCGGAACAGCGAAGAGCTGCTCGACTTTGCGGAATCGAACGTCTTCAAGATTGCCGAAGCGCGCGCAGATAAAGATGCCGGGCCGAAGAACATCGAGCAGATTCTTGAATCGACCGTCTCCCGTATTGAGTCGCTCTATCAGACCCCGCACGATGGCGTCACCGGCGTCGACACCGGCTATCAGGATCTGAATAAAAAGACCGCTGGCCTGCAGGGTTCAGACCTGATCATCGTCGCCGCCCGTCCTTCGATGGGTAAAACCACTTTTGCGATGAACCTGTGCGAAAACGCCGCGATGCTGCAGGATAAGCCAGTGCTGATTTTCAGTCTGGAGATGCCCAGCGAGCAAATCATGATGCGTATGCTGGCCTCGCTTTCCCGCGTCGACCAGACCCGCATCCGAACCGGCCAGCTTGATGATGAGGACTGGGCCCGTATCTCCGGCACCATGGGTATCCTGCTGGAGAAGAAGAACATGTATATCGATGACTCTTCCGGCCTGACTCCCACTGAAGTGCGTTCGCGTGCCCGGCGTATCTACCGTGAAAACGGCGGATTGAGCCTGATCATGATCGACTACCTGCAGCTGATGCGCGTGCCATCGCTGTCGGACAACCGAACGCTGGAGATTGCGGAGATCTCCCGCTCGCTCAAGGCGCTTGCCAAAGAGCTTAATGTGCCGGTGGTCGCGCTGTCGCAGCTTAACCGCTCACTGGAGCAGCGTGCCGATAAGCGTCCGGTTAACTCGGATCTGCGTGAATCGGGATCGATCGAGCAGGATGCGGATTTGATCATGTTCATCTATCGTGACGAGGTCTACCACGAGAACAGCGATCTCAAAGGGATCGCCGAGATCATCCTGGGTAAACAGCGTAACGGTCCAATCGGTACGGTGCGGCTGACGTTTAATGGTCAGTGGTCACGCTTCGACAACTACGCCGGCCCGCAATACGACGACGAATAATCTGCGCTTTGTGCTGTCATGCACGATCTGTGCATGACAGCTCCCATCATCAGAAAATAGTGTTGGACAACCTCTCCGGTTATCGGGTTATCTGTAACAAAGCGACGCCTCTCACGCTGTGGAAACGGAATGACTCACGTAGACGATTACGACCTGAAAATCCTGACTTTATTACAAGCTAACGGCCGTCTTACTAACCAGGAACTCAGCGACCTGGTTGGCCTCTCCGCCTCGCAATGTTCCCGCCGCCGCATCAATCTGGAACAGGCCAATCTGATTCTGGGCTATCACGCCCGGCTCTCGCCCGATGCCATCGGCCTGGGGATGGTGGGGCTGATAGAGGTACGCTTAATCAACCACACCACCGAATATGTGGAGAGCTTTCACCGCATGGTGGAGCAGGAAGAGGCGATTGTCGACGCCTACAAAACCACCGGTGACGCTGACTATCTGCTTAAAGTGGCGGTGGCCGATCTTAACTCCCTCAGTGCGCTTATCAGCCAGTTAGTGGCGGGCCATCAGAGCGTGTCTCACGTCAAAACCTCCGTGGTGCTGGGGCGCATGAAAGAGAATGGCCTGATGATGCTGCCTGCGAGCAAAACGCGCTAAAAAGGTGCGTGCTGTGCGTTTTTGGTGCAGACTGGCGACTATAAACGCAAAGAATACGCATCGTAACGGGTTTTTGCGCATGGAGTGACGGTTTGACCGGAAGTTATGCACAAAACCCTGTTATAAAGCGCCTTAGATATCAACGGGATATCACCATCCTCCGGCCAGCAGCCGAATGAGGCTGCGGCAATGGTGCGTTTTTTGCATTGCAACCGCATCATTTGCACTGAGACAACCCCCATGGATAACATCGCAGAACCCTCCCGCGTCCCGCATTCGCGTATCGAAGATGCGCTGGCGATGGTGCTGGGCACCCTGATGGTTTCGTTCGGCGTTATTATGCTGAAACAGGCGGGTGCCCTGACGGGCGGCACTGCCGGTATCGCCTTTCTGCTGAGCTACCTCTCTCCGCTCTCCTTTGGCAGCGCATTTTTCCTGATCAACCTGCCTTTTTACTGGCTGGCGGTAAAACGCATGGGCTGGGAATTTACCCTGAAAACCTTCGGTGCCGTCGGGCTGGTGTCGCTGTTTACTCAGCTGCACCCGCTGTTCGTTCACTTTTCCGATCTCAATCCGTTCTATGCGACACTGTTCGGTAACGTCATCATGGGGATCGGGTTTATAGTGTTGTTTCGTCATAAGGCGAGCCTGGGCGGCATCAATATTCTGGCGCTGTGGCTACAGGATCGCGTTGGGATCCGCGCGGGTAAACTGCAGATGGCGGTCGACACCTGCGTCGTGCTGGCGTCCCTGTTTGTGGTCAGTGGCCCCATCCTGCTGGCCTCCATTGCAGGAGCCGTGATCCTCAATCTGATTATTGCAGTGAACCACCGTCCGGGACGCTATCGGGTTTAGCCCTCTTTACCTCTGGACCAATCATGGAGACCTACACCGTGTTTCAAAACGTTGATGCCTATGCGGGCGATCCGATTCTGTCGTTGATGGAAGCCTTTAAACAAGATCCGCGCGAACACAAAGTTAACCTGAGCATCGGGCTTTACTACGACGAGCAGAACATTATCCCGCAGCTGAAGGCCGTAGCGGCTGCTGAAGAGCAGCTCAATGCCGAGCCAAAGCAGGCATCGCTCTATCTGCCCATGGAAGGCCTGAACAGCTACCGCAACGCGATCGCGCCGCTGCTGTTTGGTGCCGACCATCCGGTGCTGCAGGCGGGTCGTATCGCCTCGATTCAGACGCTGGGGGGATCGGGTGCGCTGAAAGTCGGGGCAGACTTCCTTAAGCGTTACTTCCCGCAGTCGGCCGTCTGGGTCAGCGATCCCACCTGGGAAAACCATATCGCGATTTTTAATGGCGCAGGTTTTGAGGTGAAGAGCTACCCCTGGTATGACGCCGAAACTCACGGAGTGCGTTTTGATGCCTTTATCCATACCCTGAAAACGCTGCCAGCGCAGAGCATCGTGTTACTGCACCCCTGCTGCCATAACCCGACCGGCGCTGACCTGACCAATGCGCAATGGGATGAGACCATTGAGGTGCTGAAAGCACAGCAGCTGATTCCTTTCCTGGATATCGCCTATCAGGGCTTTGGTGAAGGCATGCAGCAGGATGCCTATGCGCTGCGCGCCGTCGCGGCAGCCGGCCTGCCGGCACTGGTCAGCAACTCTTTCTCTAAAATCTTCTCGCTCTATGGCGAGCGCGTAGGCGGGCTCTCTGTCGTCTGTGACAGCGCCGAAGAGTCAGCGCGCGTGCTGGGCCAGCTGAAAGCGACCGTTCGCCGCAACTACTCCAGCCCGCCGAATTTCGGTGCGCAGGTCGTGGCCCGCGTCCTCAACGACGACGCGCTGAAAGCGAGCTGGCTGGATGAAGTGGAGACGATGCGTCTGCGCATTCTCGCGATGCGTGAGTCACTGGTCGGGGTGCTGAGCACGGCACTGCCGGGCAAAAATTTCGACTACCTGCTGAAGCAGCGCGGCATGTTCAGCTACACCGGCCTGAGCGTGCAGCAGGTTGACCGCCTGCGCAATGAGTTCGGCATCTACCTGGTGGGCAGTGGCCGCATGTGTGTGGCCGGTCTGAACAGCAAAAATGTGCATCAGGTGGCGGAAGCCTTTGCCGCGGTGATGTAACGGCACGCCTGCTGTGAACAAACCGCCCGCCTCGCGCTGGCGGTTTTTTTATGGCTCAGGGTTTACCTTTCGGCGACATGCTGCACACTTAAACGGGGTAACCGTTTCAGGAATAAGCTATGTGGCATCAACAGACTATTACGCTGAGCGCGAAGCCGCGCGGCTTTCATCTCATCACCGATGAGATCACCGACTCGCTCTCCGGATTGCGTGATATCAAAACCGGTCTGCTGCATCTGCTGTTGCAGCATACGTCAGCGTCATTAACCTTAAATGAAAATTGCGATCCGACGGTGCGCAGCGATATGGAGCAGCATTTCCTGCGGCACGTGCCGGAGAATGCGCCTTATCAGCACGACTACGAAGGACGTGATGACATGCCGGCGCACATTAAATCCTCGACCCTGGGCGTGTCGCTCTTGCTGCCGGTTCAGCGGGGACGCCTGGTTCTGGGGACCTGGCAGGGTATCTGGCTGGGCGAGCATCGCATTGAGGGCGGTGCCAGGCGGATTGTCGCCACTTTACAAGGGGAATCGTGATGAATCACTCAGACTTACTGACCTACTGCATGAGCAAGCCGGGCGCAGAGCAGAGCGTCCACAGTGACTGGAAGGCCACGCAGATCAAAAGCAACGGCGTGCTGTTTGCGATGGTACATGAGGTAAAAGGGCGGCCTGCGGTTTCGCTGAAATCGACGCCTGCACTGGCAGAGCTGCTGCGCGAAGAGCATAGCGACATTATTCCCAGCGAGCATCTGAATAAATCACACTGGAGCACGCTGTTCCTGGATGGGTCGCTGAAGGATTCGCAGATCTACTATCTGGTCGATGCCTCCTTCCAGCAGGTTGACGCCGCGCGCCAGGCCGCGCTTTAACACCCTCCTGCCTGAGCAGGAGGGTGCAGGCGACCCGATCAGGCAGCCGACTGCTCGCGCAGGGTGTTGATGTCGATAACAAAGCGATATTTCACATCGCTTTTCAGCATGCGCTCATAGGCTTCGTTGATCTGATCCATCGCGATCAGTTCGATGTCCGAGGTGATGCCGTGCTCGCCACAGAAATCGAGCATCTCCTGCGTTTCTGCGATACCGCCGATCAGTGAACCGGCGATGCTGCGACGTTTGAAGATCAGGTTAAACACCTGCGGAGCCGGGTGATCGTGCTCAGGTGCGCCGACCAGCGTCATATTGCCATCCAGCTTCAGCAGGGTGATGAAGGGGTTAAGGTCGTGCTGAGCGGCAACGGTGTTCAGGATAAAGTCGAAGCTGTTGGCGTGCTGCGCCATCTGCTCAGGATCTTTGGAGATCACCACCTCATCGGCGCCCAGGCGTTTGCCATCCTCGATTTTGGACGGCGAGGTGGTGAACAGCACCACATGCGCCCCCATCGCGTGAGCAATTTTCACGCCCATGTGCCCCAGGCCACCCAGGCCTACGATACCGACTTTTTTGCCGGGGCCGACATTCCAGTGGCGCAGCGGCGAGTAGGTCGTGATACCGGCACACAGCAGCGGCGCGACGCCCGCCAGATCCAGGTTTTCCGGAATGCGCAGCACAAAGCTCTCATCCACAACCATCGCCGTTGAGTAGCCGCCGTAGGTAATCGCACCGGTCTCGCGGTCTTCACCGTTGTAGGTGCCGACAAAACCGTTTTCACAATATTGCTCCAGCCCCTGCTGACAGCTCGGGCAGCTGCGGCACGAATCCACCATGCAGCCTACGCCAACCAGATCGCCGACTTTGTATTTCTGGGTCTGTGGGCCCACCGCGGTGACGCGACCCACAATTTCATGCCCCGGAACCACAGGGAAAATCGTGTTTTTCCACTCATTGCGGGCCTGATGCAGGTCTGAGTGGCAGACGCCACAGAACAGCACCTCAAGCTGAACGTCATGGGCGCGCAGCTCACGCGGCTTATAATCGAACGGTGCCAGTTTGGATTTTGCATCCTGAGCAGCATACGCATGCGTAATATTCATGGTGTCTCCAGTTTCGATGTGTCGTGAGTGTTTTCTGATGAAGTGCAGCAGCGCAGTGGTGCTGCAAAAAACAGGGCGACGCCAGGGGCGTGCCAAAGAGGAACCGCTTAAGGATAGTCAGCGTGGGGAAAGGCGTATATGCCTATACATGTCTGAATCTTGCCTGATTCTGCATTTTTCTGGCTGAACCGGCAGCAGAAATAAGCAGGCCCGCACGGGGCGGGCCTGGCATCATTACTTCTGTAACAGGGGCTTCAGGAAGCGCGCGGTATGCGATTTTTCACACTCCGCCACGGTCTCCGGCGTGCCGGCAATCAGGATTTCGCCGCCGCCGCTGCCGCCTTCCGGGCCAAGGTCGACAATCCAGTCAGCGGTTTTCACCACGTCGAGGTTGTGCTCAATCACCACGATGGTGTTGCCCTGGTCGCGCAGCTGATGCAGGACTTCCAGCAGCTGCTGAATATCGGCAAAGTGCAGGCCGGTGGTCGGCTCATCAAGAATGTAGAGCGTCTGACCGGTACCACGCTTCGACAGTTCACGCGCCAGCTTCACGCGCTGAGCTTCACCACCGGAGAGGGTGGTGGCGGACTGGCCGAGACGAATGTAGGAGAGACCCACATCCATCAGCGTCTGCAACTTACGCGCCAGCGCCGGCACCGCATCAAAGAACTCACGCGCCTCTTCGATGGTCATCTCCAGCACTTCGTGAATGCTCTTGCCTTTGTACTTCACTTCCAGCGTTTCACGGTTATAGCGTTTGCCTTTGCACTGATCGCACGGCACATAGATGTCCGGCAGGAAGTGCATTTCGACTTTCAGCACGCCATCGCCCTGACAGGCTTCACAGCGTCCGCCGCGCACGTTAAAGCTGAAACGCCCCGGCGTGTAACCGCGCGATCGCGCTTCCGGCACGCCAGCAAAGAGTTCACGCACCGGGGTGAAGATGCCGGTATAGGTCGCCGGGTTGGAGCGCGGCGTGCGGCCAATCGGACTCTGGTCGATGTCGATGACTTTGTCGAAGTGCTCCAGTCCCGCCACGTCGCGGTAAGGGGCTGGCTCTGCGATGGTGGCACCGTTCAGCGCCCGCTGCGCAATCGGGAACAGCGTATCGTTAATCAGGGTCGATTTACCGGAGCCGGAGACACCGGTAATGCAGG
Source organism: Pantoea sp. M_10 (assembly GCF_008631515.1). Lineage (NCBI taxonomy): Bacteria > Pseudomonadati > Pseudomonadota > Gammaproteobacteria > Enterobacterales > Erwiniaceae > Pantoea > Pantoea sp. M_10. The sequence goes on from NZ_VWUL01000003.1 coordinate 48,603, forward strand.
TGAACAGACCCACCGGCAGCGTCAGCGTGACATCCTTGAGGTTATTGCCGCGCGCGCCGGTAATCTTCAGCACCTTCGACGGATCGCCCTTCACCCGCGCCTCCGGCACGGCGATTTCACGCTTGCCGCTCAGGAACTGGCCCGTCAGGGACGCTTCCTGCGCCATGATCTCATCCACGGTGCCTTCTGCTACCACCTGGCCGCCATGCACGCCTGCACCCGGACCAATGTCGATTACGTGGTCGGCGGCACGAATCGCATCTTCATCGTGTTCAACCACAATCACGGTGTTACCGAGATCGCGCAGGTGAATCAGGGTACCGAGCAGACGCTCGTTGTCGCGCTGATGCAGGCCGATTGACGGCTCGTCCAGCACATACATGACGCCCACCAGACCGGCACCGATCTGGCTCGCCAGACGGATACGCTGCGCTTCACCACCGGAAAGGGTTTCAGCGGAACGTGACATCGACAGGTAGTTCAGGCCGACGTTCACCAGGAAGCTCAGGCGATCGCTAATCTCTTTCAGCACCTTTTCGGCGATCTGCGCACGCTGGCCGCTGAGCTTCAGATTTTCAAAGAAGGACATCGCGTGACCGATGCTCATCTCAGAGATGGTCGGCAGCGTGGTATCTTCGACAAAGACATGGCGCGCTTCGCGACGCAGACGGGTGCCTTCACAGCTCGCACAGGCGCGGTTGCTGATGAACTTCGCCAGCTCTTCGCGCACCGCTGAGGATTCGGTCTCTTTGTAGCGGCGCTCCATGTTGTTGAGCACGCCTTCAAACGGATGACGGCGAACCGAGGTGTCGCCTCGGTCGTTGATGTACTTAAATTCGATGCTCTCTTTGCCAGAGCCGTACAGGATCACTTTCTGCACGTTGTCGGGCAGGCTGCCGAACGGCGCTTCAATATCAAAACTGAGGTGATCCGCCAGCGAACGCAGCATCTGGAAATAGTAAAAATTGCGGCGATCCCAGCCACGGATTGCGCCACCGGCCAGAGAGAGCTCAGGGTTCTGCACCACGCGATCCGGATCGAAATATTGCTGTACGCCCAGGCCGTCGCAGGTCGGACAGGCGCCTGCCGGGTTGTTAAAGGAGAACAGGCGCGGCTCCAGCTCACTCATGCTGTAACCACAAATCGGGCAGGCGAAGTTCGCGGAGAAGAGCAGCTCTTCGGCCTCGCTGTCATCCATGTCCGCCACGATCGCCGTGCCGCCTGAGAGCTCCAGGGTTGTCTCAAAGGACTCGGCCAGACGCGTCGCCAGATCGTCACGCACTTTAAAGCGGTCAATCACCACTTCGATGGTGTGTTTTTTCTGCAGTTCCAGTTTCGGCGGATCTGACAGGTCGCACACTTCGCCGTCGATACGCGCGCGGATGTAGCCCTGCGTCGCCAGATTTTCCAGCGTTTTGGTGTGCTCACCCTTGCGGTCTTTCACCACCGGTGCCAGCAGCATCAGACGGCGGCCTTCCGGCTGAGCCAGAACCTGATCGACCATCTGGCTCACGGTCTGCGCCGCCAGCGGTACGTTGTGGTCCGGGCAGCGCGGTTCGCCCACGCGGGCAAACAGCAGACGCAGGTAGTCGTGGATCTCGGTGATGGTTCCCACCGTCGAGCGCGGGTTATGCGAGGTGGATTTCTGTTCAATAGAGATGGCGGGCGACAGACCTTCGATATGATCGACGTCCGGCTTCTCCATTAACGAAAGAAACTGGCGCGCATACGCAGAGAGCGACTCCACATAGCGGCGCTGACCTTCCGCATACAGCGTATCAAACGCCAGTGAGGATTTACCGGAGCCTGACAGGCCGGTCACCACAATGAGTTTGTCGCGTGGGATGGTCAGGTTAATGTTTTTCAAATTATGGGTGCGGGCACCACGAACTTCGATCTTATCCATTCACCTTTCCCGGATTAGCAGCACTCACCGCGCCTTGCCGACACGGCCAGAATAAACGTGTCATTATGGCACAAAAAATAGACTGAATAAATATCCAGTACTCTGTGGTCCGGACGTGCGAAGGATTAAAACCGGAACGCGGCTCGAAAGTGGGAAACAGTGAGCAGGACGTGTTAGAATTGATGGATTAGACTGAATGCATTAACTCATCGGGAGACAGCAACATGGCCAGTCGTGGCGTTAACAAAGTGATTCTTGTCGGGAATCTGGGTCAGGATCCGGAAGTACGTTATATGCCAAATGGTGGCGCTGTTGCCAACATTACGCTGGCTACGTCGGAGAGCTGGCGTGATAAGCAGACCGGTGAAAACAAAGAGATCACCGAGTGGCACCGTGTGGTGCTGTTTGGCAAACTGGCTGAAGTCGCGGGTGAATATCTGCGTAAAGGCTCACAGGTTTACATCGAAGGTCAGCTGCGCACCCGTAAATGGCAGGATCAGGGTGGCCAGGAACGTTACACCACCGAAGTCGTTGTTAACGTCGGCGGCACCATGCAGATGCTGGGCGGCCGTCAGCAGGGCGGTAATGCCGGTGCAGGCGCGCAGGGTGGTGGCAACAACAATGGCTGGGGCCAGCCGCAGCAGCCGCAGGGCAACAACAATCAGTTCAGCGGCGGCGCGCAGTCCCGTCCGCAGCAGCCGCAGAGTGCGCCGGCCAGCAACAACAACGAACCGCCAATGGATTTTGACGACGATATTCCGTTCTGATTCATCTGGCCTGACGCGTTTAAAAAGCCCGCTATGCGGGCTTTTTTTATGCGCGGCCCCGGCCGGCCGGGGCTATGACCATTCCGCCAGCACGGCATCCGTGCTCAGCACGCGCGGCACGTTGCCAGGGATCAGCAGCGAGGCCCACACCTCGTTGTGCTGATTAATCAGCGCTTCGGCCCCGACCCAGCGGCGATCGGCGGTGGTGTTCGCATCCGCCACCACGGTTATCGCATAGCCCGCACTGGCCCCTGTTTTAATCGTGGTATCCAGACAGTAGTCGGTCGCACAGCCGCACACCACAAACGCCTCCACCTCCAGACGCTTTAACAGCGCGGCCAGCTCTGTCTGCCAGAAGCTGTCGCAGGCCGTTTTCGTCACGTAATGCGCGCCTGCAGGCTGAACCAGTTCCGGCAGCAGATCAAAGCTGGGGTCGCCCTCGCACATCGTGCCTTCACGATGCTGAATAAAGAGGGTGATATCGGCACGCCCGGTCAGCCGGTTGATCCGGTCAACCCGGCCTGCTTTATCGAAACGTGGTGTACTGAACACGCCGTTCTGCATATCAATGACGATGACGACTCGCTGTGCCATGCTGACTCCCTCAGAATGAGAAAAAAACAGTGTTACCTGCGGCGCGGCGGATAGCAATCTTTTGCATTTTCCCCCCGGTCGCAGGCATGCTAATCCGACATCGGATAAATAAGGAGAGAGAAGTGGAAGGTGTTCCGGCTGTTTTTCCCTGTGAAAAAGACCGCGCACAGTTTCAGCAACCGGCCGCGTTGCCCGGTGTGGAACTCTATCAGGCTCACATCTCCCGCTACGCTTTTGAACCCCATACCCATGAAGCCTTTGGCATTGGCACGATTGAGGCGGGTGCGCAGCGTTTTCGCTATCGCGGCACCGAATATACCGCGCCGGTGAACTCGCTGGTGACCATGAATCCGGATGAGCTGCATACCGGTGAGTCAGCCTGTGACGAGGGCTGGCGCTATCAGATGATCTACATTCAGCCGCAACTGATGGATGAACTGACCGGCGATCGCGGCTGGTGGTTTAACGAGGCGCTGCTGACCGATCCGCGCATCGCGCAGCCGCTCTCCCGCACGCTGGCCGCACTCTGGCAGGCGGAGTCCGGACTGGCGCGCCAGAGTCTGCTTTCCGAACTGCTGTTGCAGATTCGCCCGCTGGCGCGGATGTCGTCACCGGGCAGGCCCGAGGGACGGCATCGCTTTGATCAGGTGCGTGATTTTCTGCGGGCAAATCTGGCGGAACCGGTGCGGCTGGAGGAGCTGGCGGCGCTGGCCTCGCTGTCGCCGTGGCACTTTTTACGCGCTTTCCGCCAGCACTATCACGTCACGCCGCATCAGATGCTGATGGCTTTCCGCCTCTATGACGCCAAACAGCGACTGGCACAGGGCGAAGCCGCTGCCAGTGTCGCAGCGGCCGTCGGGTTGACCGATCAGGCTCATCTGACCCGCGCCTTTGCTAACCGCTATGGCATTACGCCTGGCCGCTATCAGAAACAGGTGCGCCAGCCCTGACACAACCGCAATCTGCTACAAGCCTTCCTCCTTTACTCCCGCCACACTATGAAAAAAAGTTATACGGGAAAAAGTCATGTTTGCTGGTGTTATGTTTGCCATTACCGCGGGGCTGATGTGGGGGCTGATCTTTGTCGGGCCGCTGCTGGTGCCTGACTACCCTGGTGCACTGCAGTCGGCGGGACGTTATGTGGCGTTCGGGCTGATTGCGCTGCCGCTGGCCTGGCACGATCGCCGCCGACTGCGCCTGCTGGGGCGGGCTGACTGGCGCGAGGCAGTGAAACTCTCGCTGGTGGGTAACCTCTTCTATTATGCGTTTCTGGCCAATGCTATTCAGCGCACCGGCGCGCCGGTCTCCACCATGATTATCGGCACACTGCCGGTGGTGATCGCCGTTACCGCCAATCTCTGTTACGGCCATCTTGAAGGACGTCTGCCCTGGCGGCGGCTCTTTCCGGCGCTGGTGATGATGGCGGCCGGGTTGCTCTGCGTCAATGCAGCGGAGTTGCGGAGCCAGGGCGCAACGCTGGATCTTAGTCGTTACCTGACCGGCATCGTGCTGGCACTGCTGGCGGTGGTCTGCTGGACTTGGTATCCGCTGCGCAATGCCCGCTGGCTGCGCACTCATCCCGCACTGCGACCCTCGACCTGGGCGACGGCGCAGGGGCTGGTGACGCTGCCGATGGCGCTGACCCTGTATGCGCTGGTCAGCGCTCAGATCGCCTGGCAACAGCCTGACTTCCCGCTGCCGTTCGGGCCACATCCGTCACTCTTTATCTCTCTGATGCTGGCGATTGGCCTGCTCTGCTCCTGGCTCGGCAGCCTGTGCTGGAACGCAGCCAGCCAGCGTCTGCCCACGGTACTGATGGGGCCGCTGATTGTTTTTGAGATCCTGTTCGGTCTGTTATGGACTTTTCTCTGGCATCAACGCTGGCCACCTCTGCTCACCGTTATCGGCATTGCCTGTCTGATGGCTGGCGTGCTGTGGGCAATGCGTATCAAACCACAGCCGCGGGTGGTTGCCCTCAGCGGATAACCCACACCGATCTCTGGAATAAACTGGCCGTGCGAAGCCCGCTTTGCCCGGCTTTTTAAGACAAAACCCTATCCCGATTTGCACTCTGTCCGACAGATTTTTGCCGCGAAATCGATTTCATGCGATGTGAAGGGGGAAAATCTCGTCGTGTTAACCCCTGCCATCCCCCCCCGGTCAGCAAAAAAATGGCACTTTTCACCCGCTGAAGGCGGATCGTTTATCTTCGGAGTGCAATTTCCTGCACAGATAGCGCCCATAAATCAGGAAAAAAAGCGCAGCATTATGGACGTTACGCTTTTCTCCGCCGCATTTTATTGGATTGTGACCCTGAGTTATGCCCGCTAAAAACCACTATTAACTTCATTCCACATTCAATGAGTAAGAAAATTCCGCCGCTGCGTTTTTAATTAAAGATTAATCTGTGGCATCAATGATGCGCAATGAAGAGAGTGAAAAGATAGCTACATAACGTTAGTGATAAGGAGCAATAAACTATTTATGCCGGATTAATCCTGGAGAAACTATTGCGGGAAAGGCACGTAAAGGAATTAAAGCGAAACCGCAAAAAGTGTGGGTTAGGGCCAGGATTAACTTAAAAGAAGCGTGATTATTTTTCGTTCTAAGTTTAAAGCGTCTTAATGGTATCCAGACGCTTTGGTAGTGGGGTTTAGCAGCACTTAACAAAAAAAGAGGAGGCCCAATCCCGCTAAAACGAGATTGGGAGGGGAAGAATCGGCGTAGAATGCGAGACTTTTGCTGTTGTGAATCAATTTTACCGCAAAAAAAGAAGCTTAGCCGTGAAGCCATTCATTAGTTATAAATGGAGCGGAAAGGGGTGCCGCAATTGTCCTGTTAAATGATCTTCATCTCTTCTGGTAAGAACAAATCTCAGCGTTAAGTCTGGTAAGCGCGGTAGCATGGGGGTTATCGGTTCTCCGTGCCTGACGGATAATGGTAAACGCTGCGGCTGATATCCAGTAAGCGGCAGCTGCGGCGGGTGCCGATGTCAAACGTGGTCTGCAGGAAGTCTACAGCCTGACGCTTTTCATTCGTGGTAAAGAAGTGCTTAAGCACGCTCTGCAGCATCTCTTTATCCGAGTTGAGGGTCTGCAGCTCACGCGTCGCATTCTGCAGTTTTTCTTCCAGCTCCTTGATTTTTCTGCCTTCTTCCGAAGACAACCCAGAAAACTTCTTCTTCCAGCTGTAGAACGTGGCTTCAGAGATGCCTAACTCTTCACAGATCTCTCTGACTTTCACGCCCGATTCAGAAGCTTTAATGGCATTTGTGATTTGATCTTCGCTGTATCGTGACTTTCTCATAAATGCTCTTACCTTTCTTATCGATTAATGGATGAGAATGACTTTAATAATTTCTGGCACTGTAAGATTCTATTAATGCAGTATTAAAGTGCGCCAATGGAATAGCGAAGCCTAAATTAAGATATTTAGAATAAATATCATCATGGGATAAATCTTATTTTATTCTTATCCGCAGGCCGCGCCTTCCTGGAGGCGGATTTTTGTTATAAATTCATCGCATCCCGAATACGGAAAAATTAAACGTAAACCGGATATTTAGCCTGACCGACCCGAATAATAGGGAGGTTATGGCCGTTTAAGGTTGGATTATTTTCAGCCTGAAATCGTTTCCATTTGAAGTGATTCGCGCCAGATATAATAAGAATTATCCTGAATTCACTCTCCGGATTATGATCAACTTCTCAATTTTCGGACCAGCCTGGTCTGAAGTCTTACATTTTCGCCAGGCCTACTGCGCGCTTATTAATTCGTTACAGGGATGTTGTACCGAAGCGGTTGTAGTTGAGTAATACTAAGGAAGAGTCGATGAAATTGAGCGTAATGTCTAATGCCGCCTGGATGATGTCTGAAAAGATCATCTCCGTATTTGGCGTCATTTTTGTGACGTCTTACGTGGCAAAATCCTTTGGCCCAACGGTGTTTGGCCAGATGGCGTTTTCAACCTCACTATTTGCAATGGTGCAAACCGTTGCCATCTTTGGCACCGAAACCATTCTGTTTAAGCGTGTCAGCAAAAATGCCTCAAAAGGCCTGCGTCTGATGAGCATCGCCCGGACGCTGCGGATGGTGCTGTTACTGGTCACTTCGGTGCCAGTCTTAATCTGGGTCTGGTACAACATGCAGGAAAATTTTCTGGCATTTGCACTGGCCTCATTTGTGGCGTCCGTTTTTGTCACCCAGGACACGTTCAGCGTCTACAACAATGCGCGGCTGGCCTCGCGCCTGAATACCGTTGCCAATGCGACAGGCATGCTGCTGAGTTTCGGCATCAGCTTTACCATCGCCTGGCTGCGCCTCAATCCGCTCTGGCTGACGCTCTCCATTGTGTCGGTGACCCTGGTGCCTTACCTGATTAAGCGTCACAACTTCTATCAGGATCATCAGGACCAGATGCCGCCGCGCGAAAAGCGTACCACCTATGTGCGTTATCTGATGTATGCCGGTCTGCCACTGGCCATCTCCAGCATCTTTATCTCTGTGCAGGTGAAAGCGGCGCAGATGTTTCTGGCAGGCACCGCGCCGGCGCGCGACCTCGGCCTGTTTGCGGCGGCGAATACCATTTCCGCCTCCTGGATTTTTATCCCGGTGGCGCTCATCACCTCCTGCTTCACTGAAATTTTCAGGGAGCGCGGCGAGGTCGCCATTAAGCTTGCCGCCCGGCTCAATGGCTATGTTATTGCGGTTTCACTGCTGATGCTGCTGATCATCTCGCTCTTCGGCGAGCGGATCATCATCGCGTTGTACGGGCCGGAATACACACAGTCAGGAAGTCTCATTACGTTGCTGTCGATAGCCACCAGCTTTTCGGCAATGGGGACCGTAGCCTATCGCTACATGGTTAAAGAGGGAGGATTCAATTACCTGCTGAGGAAAATCGTCTGTCTGATGGTCATCAGTTTGCCGCTCTCCTGGTGGTTGATCCAGGGTCACGGCATCATGGGGGCCGCGTGGAGCGTTTTCCTTTCAGAACTTTTGTCCCTGACCGTAATGAATTACTTCTTTAAAAACGGCGTCATTCAAAAGATTCAGGTTTCCTCACTCAACTACAAAACCTACAAATGAGGTCAGATATGCTCAAGTTGAAAGAAGAACTCAGAAGAAGTGTGCAGTATTTTATCAAGAAGATGCCCTGGGCTTATCAGGATCGTATCTACTACTTCCACAAGTTCAGAAAACTGCCCAATCTGCGTCAGCCAAAAGTGTTCAACGAGAAGGTGCTGTACCGTAAGTTTATCTTCGGCGATTACCAGAACTACGGTCGCCTGTCAGATAAGTACTCGGTGCGCGAATTCATTGCTGAGAAAATCGGTGATGAGTACCTGATCCCGCTGGTACACGAAACCACTGACCCGACCACGCTGAACAGCTTACCCTGCTGGAAGGGGACGGTGATCAAACCGAACCACGCCTCCAACATGGTAGAGATTCTGCTGGAAGAGCCGGATGCCCTGCGCAAGCAGCAGATCATTCATGACTGCTATCGCTGGCTGAAGACCGACTTCGCCAACGAAGCGCGTGAGATTCACTATCGCTACATCAAGCCACGTATTCTGGTGGAGAAGTACATTGGTGATGGCAAAAGCGCGCCGATCGATTACAAGTTCCATATGTTCAACAAGCGTGATGGCCGGTTTGAATATGTGCTGCAGGTGATCTACAACCGCTGCCAGCCGCTGCTGTCGATGAATTTCTACGTGAACAACCTCCAGGAGGCGTATCACAAGATTCGTGACACCGGGCTGGATGTCTCACCGATCATGCCGTCACTGGAACATGCGCTCGAACTGAGCAAGAAGCTGGCCAGTGATTTCGACTATGTGCGCGTGGACTGGTATATCCATGACGAGCGGATCTACTTTGGCGAGCTGACCTTCACCCCGGGTGCAGGACTGGTCACCGGACTGGATCGCGGTTTAAATCAGATGATGGGAGATATGTGGATTCAGGACCGCCGCGGAACGCAGAGCCCGGGCGTTACAGTGCAGGATGTGAACATCCCTGCCATGTTGAAGAAAATTTAAACACACAGCAATATAAAAAACCCCGCGCAGCGGGGTTTTTTATGCCTGTCGATTGGGGATTATCGCGATCGATCAGGGCATCGGCCAGTCAGCAGGTGCCTGGCTCATCACATCGATAAACGCATGCTTTGAGATTTCCAGGAAGTTATGCACGTTTTCCATGCTCAGGGTAATGCCCATCAGTCCCGTCACAAACCAGCAGGTCACACCTAAACCAATCCCGCCACACATAAATGCCATCACATGACGGCTATCCTGACGCAGTCGGGTTTTCAGGGTACTGGCAAAAAACATCAGAACTGCGCTCAGCAACTCCCAGCGCATAACAAGAAAACTGGCGGTTAACGTGGCCATCGGTGGACCTCAATATCAGTAAGGATTCCTGACAATTCGCGGACATCACCGGCGGCAGAAAAGCGTGTCAGGAGGGGCTTTTTCGCCGTCAAACCAGGTTCAAAGTGTGACTTGGGTCACATTATATCACCCGATTTTAAATTTTGAACAAAATTTGACTCTGGTATGGCAGCTGGAGCGGGGGAAAAATGAACGGCAGGGGAGGAAGTGCGGGAAATTCAGTCAGATGCGCCTGTTGGAGGCGCATCTGCCGGTCAGCGAACCGGACAGCACTCACCGGTGGTGCGCTGGGTATAGCTGCCAATGCCGTCGTTGCAGCCAAAGCTCAGCAGGCGAGGGCGCTGAATCGCCTGACGTCGCATGGTATGCCGGTAGGCAGTTGGCGTCTGCGAAAACTGACGGCGAAACACGCGGGAGAAGGTCTGCTGCGAGTCGTAGCCATATTGCATTGCGATATCAAAAACCGGGCGCTGTGTCTGCGACAGCGCTTCTGCTGCCAGGGTCAGGCGACGCTCACGAATATAGCCACCCAGCGTCTGTTTCGTCACGGTACGGAACATACGCTGCAGGTGCCATTTTGAATAACCCGATTTAGCGGCAACTTCATCGATCGACAGACTCTTGTCGAGGTTCTGGTCAATCCAGTGCGTCAGGGAATGAATGATCTCTTCTTGCATCATGGCCTCATCCTTCTGGTGCTTAATAAGTGATATAGGGAGTTTCGTCGTTTTGATAGAGAAGGAGTATAATTCCTCAAGTTAACTTGAGGTAAAGGGCCTGATGAAAAAAGAACGCAACTATCCCAAACCGGTGTTAACACCGGGTGAGGTGGCGCGCCGTAGTGGTGTGGCGGTGTCGGCACTGCACTTTTATGAAAGCAAAGGGCTGATTTTCAGCACCCGTAACAGCGGCAATCAGCGGCGATACAGTCGTGACGTGCTGCGACGCGTGGCGATTATCAAGATTGCTCAGCGCATCGGTATTCCGCTGGCGACGGTCAGCGACAGTCTCGATCACATCCCGGCTGACAAACGGATGTCGACACCGGAATGGGATGCGCTGACCCGGCACTGGCGCGAAGAGCTGGATAAGCGCATCGAAACTCTGACCCGCCTGCGCAACGATCTGGATGGATGTATCGGCTGCGGCTGCCTGTCGATGCGCGACTGCCCGCTGCGTAATCCCGGCGACCGGCTGGGCGAGCAGGGGTCGGGTGCGGTGCTGCTGGACCCGGAACAGGATGATAAACATCCGGATGTGGAGTGACGTCTATACTGAGGAGAGGTCAAAACACAGGGAATCATGATGATCACCGTTCACCATCTTGAGCAATCGCGCTCGCAACGCGTATTGTGGCTGCTGGAAGAGCTGGAAGTGCCGTACCAGATTAAACGCTATCAACGCGAACCGACGATGCTGGCCCCGGAGGCGCTGAAAAAGGTGCATCCGCTGGGGAAATCGCCGGTGATTACCGACGGCAACCGGGTTGTGGCCGAGTCGGGAGCCATCCTGGAATACCTGGAAGAGAACTACGATCACACCTTCCGGCTGAAAATCAGTGATGAGTCGTCACGTCTGCAGTGCCGCTACTGGCTGCACTACGCCGAGGGATCGCTGATGCCGCTGCTGGTGATGAAGCTGATCTTCGGGCAGATGGGTAAAGCCCCGGTGCCGTGGCTGCTGCGTCCGGTCGGGGCGGCATTCGGGAAAGGGGTGCAGAAGGCGTTTCTGGATAAACAGCTAAAGCCGCACATGAAGATGATTGAACAGCATCTGGCGGCTAACCCCTGGTTTGCCGGTGAGCGCTTCTCCATAGCCGATGTCCAGATGAGCTTTCCGCTGCTGGCACTGGCACTGGCGCAGCGCGCCGGGCTGGATCAGATGCCCGCCACCCGGAAATGGTTAGAGACCGTACAGCAGCGCGCCGCCTGGCAGCGCGCGATCGCTCAGGGCGGCGAGCTTTCGCTGCCAGGCTGATCCTCTTTTTCGCCCGGCGAGCCGTCTCTCTTCACGGCTATGCTGGTGCCCCGTCCGTCAGAAACCGCTTTAACTTCAATGCGTCAGCGCGTTGCACTGGCTCCGGTTGCACGCTTTTCCGCCCTGAACCGCGGATCTTTATGCTGAACAATCTCCCTCTGACAGTTGAAACTGTGCCGCCAAACGCCGGATAATCGCCTGCCTTTTTATCCGGCCGCCTTTAGCGACCCATACTCTGCGGCAAGGTAAACGTTTGCCTGCCGGGTCCGCCCGGTCAGAGTTACCGTCTACCCGCTTATTCCAGGGACAGCGATGGCCGCAGAGCGATCCACACAACAAAAATTTTTGAGGCTCAATTATGTCAACTGAATCACGCCCGGCCAGTGGAAAACTGGACGCCTGGTTCTCGATCTCGGCGCGAGGCAGCAGCGTGCGTCAGGAAATTCTGGCCGGACTCACCACCTTTCTGGCGATGGTTTACTCCGTAATCGTCGTGCCGGTGATGCTGGGCAAAGCCGGTTTCTCCCCGACGGCCGTCTTTGTCGCCACCTGTCTGGTCGCCAGCTTTGGTTCTATCCTGATGGGCTTATGGGCCAATCTGCCGATGGCGATTGGCTGCGCGATCTCGTTAACCGCCTTTACCGCATTCAGCCTGGTGCTGGGTCAGCACATCAGCGTGCCGGTCGCGCTGGGCGCGGTATTCCTGATGGGCCTGCTCTTCACGCTGATCTCCGTCACCGGTATCCGTGCGTGGATCCTGCGCAACCTGCCTATGGGGGTGGCGCACGGCACCGGCGTCGGAATTGGTCTGTTTCTGCTGCTGATTGCGGCGGATGGCGTGGGCCTGGTCGTTAAAAATCCGGCTCCCGGCCTGCCGGTCGCCCTGGGCCACTTCACCACCTTTCCGGTGATGATGACGCTGCTGGGTCTGGCGGCGATTATCGGGCTGGAGAAGCGCCGGGTGCCGGGCGGCATCCTGCTGACGATTATCGCTATTTCACTGCTGGGACTGATCTTTGACCCGGCGGTGACGTATCACGGGCTGTTTGCGCTGCCTGACCTGCGAGATGCGCAGGGACAGTCGCTGCTGTTCAGCCTCGATATCATGGGTGCCCTGCAGCCGGTGGTGCTGCCGAGCGTGCTGGCACTGGTCATGACGGCGGTCTTTGATGCCACCGGCACCATTCGCGCCGTGGCGGGGCAAGCCAATCTGCTGGATAAGCAGGGGCAGATCATCAATGGCGGCCGTGCCCTGACCTCGGACTCTGTCAGCAGCCTGTTCGCCGGTCTGGTCGGCGCGTCGCCGGCGGCAGTCTATATCGAGTCAGCGGCGGGAACGGCGGCGGGCGGCAAAACGGGTCTGACCGCCATTGTGGTCGGCCTGCTGTTCCTGGCCATTCTGTTTATGTCGCCGCTGGCTTACCTGGTACCGGCATACGCCACGGCACCTGCCCTGATGTATGTGGGTCTGCTGATGCTGAGCAACGTGGCAAAAATCGACTTCGCTGATTTTGTCGATGCGATGTCGGGTCTGTTAACGGCGGTGATCATCGTGCTCACCTGCAACATCGTGACCGGCATCATGATTGGGTTTGCCAGCCTGGTAGTGGGCCGTCTCTTCGCGGGCGAATGGCGCAGGCTCAACGTCGGCACCGTCGTGATTGCCGTTGCGCTGGTGGCGTTTTATGCCGGAGGCTGGGCGATCTGACTGCTGAACCGGACGTGTAACAACGCGTCCGGAATTTTTCACTTTTTTCCTCCTCGTCGCACGCGTAGCTGACACCCTTCATCGCCGTTTGTTTTACACTTTATCGCTTAACCAATGACTGAAAGAAACGACGCCTAAGGAAAGCATGGAAATCTTTTTTACTATTCTCATCATGACGCTGGTCGTGTCGCTCTCCGGCGTCGCGGCCCGCATTCTCCCTTTTCAGATCCCGTTACCCCTTGTCCAGATCGCCGCAGGTGCGCTGCTGGCCTGGCCGACGTTTGGTCTGCATGTCGACTTTGACCCGGAGCTGTTTCTGGTCCTGTTCATCCCGCCGCTGCTGTTCGCGGATGGCTGGAAGACGCCGATCAGTGAGTTCCTGCATCACGGTCGTGAAATTATCGGCTTAGCGCTGGCGCTGGTGCTGATTACCGTAATTGGTATCGGCTATCTCATCTACTGGATGGTGCCAGGTATCCCGCTGATCCCCGCTTTTGCGCTGGCGGCGGTGCTGTCGCCCACCGACGCCGTGGCGCTCTCCGGCATCGTCGGCGAAGGCCGCATCCCTAAAAAGATTATGTCGATCGTGCAGGGTGAAGCACTGATGAACGACGCATCGGGCCTGGTGTCGCTGAAGTTTGCCGTGGCTGTCGCCATGGGCACCATGGTGTTTACCTGGGGCGGCGCGAGCATCGAATTCCTGAAAGTCGCCGTCGGTGGTCTGGTGGCGGGTGTAGCGGTCTGCTGGCTCTACGGGAAATCGCTGCGCCTGCTCAGCCGCTGGAGCGGTGACGACCCGGCGACCCAGACCGTTCTGCTGCTGCTGCTGCCGTTCGCCTCTTACCTGATTGCCGAACATCTGGGTGTGTCAGGCATCCTGGCGGCCGTGGCGGCCGGTATGACCATCACCCGCTCCGGCATTATCCGTCAGGCTCCGCTGGCGATGCGTCTGCGCGCCAACAGCGTCTGGCAGATGCTGGAGTTTGTCTTTAACGGCATGGTCTTCCTGATGCTTGGCCTGCAGTTACCGGACATTCTGCAGACCTCGGTTGACCAGGCGCAGGCCGATCCCAACGTCGAACTCTGGATGCTGTTCGCTGATATCGCGCTGGTCTATCTGGCGCTGATGCTGGTGCGTTTCGGCTGGCTGTGGATTATGCAGCGCTTCAGCAAACGCCTGCTGAAGAAGAAGCCGCTGGAGTTCTCCAACTACTCGCTGCGCGAACTGCTGATCGCCTCTTTTGCCGGTGTCCGCGGTGCGATTACCCTGGCGGGTGTGCTCTCAATTCCCCTGTTCCTGAGCAATGGTGAACCCTTCCCGGCGCGCTATGAGCTGGTGTTTATTGCGACCGGGGTGATTCTGTTCTCGCTGCTGGTGGGCGTGGTGATCCTGCCGATTCTGCTGCGCGGCATCGATACCATCGACAAGGGTGCGCATCGCCGCGAACTGCAGAACGCCCGTGCGGTCATGGCCGGAGCCGCGATTGAGAGCCTGCACAAAATGGAAGAGCGGCTGGAGAAGGAGTCGGAAGAGAATATCGATCCGGAGCTGCTGAAAGAGGTGAGCCTGCGGGTGATCGGCAACTTACGTCGTCGCGCCGAAGGCAAGAACGACCTCGAGCATGCGCTGTTCGCTGAAAACCTGGAGCGTCGCTTCCGCCTGACCGGGCTGCGCGCCGAACGCGCCGAGGTCTATCATCTGCGCGCCACTCAGCAGATCTCCAATGAGACGATGCAGAAATTACTGCACGACCTGGACCTGCTGGAAGCGCTGCTGATCGAAAAAGAGGAGTAATCCGCAACGGGCGCGTCTGCGATAACGCGGCGCGCCCGCCTGCTACACCGACAGACGCGGCGGCTGATCCGGCCAGTGCTCGCGACAGCACGCTATCCACGCCTGCGCACTGCGCGACAGATAACTGCCTTCCCGCCAGATCAGACCCAGACTCCATTTCAGCTCCGACTCCAGCGGCAGCCACAATAAAGAGTGCTTATCCAGCCGCTGACAGATCGGCTCCGGCAGAATCGCCAGCCCCATTTCCGCCTGCACCATCGCCGCCAGAAAGTCCCACTGGCCGCTGCGCACCGCTATCGTCGGCGTCAGACTGAGCCGCTGAAACGCCTGCATCAGCTGACGGTTCAGCGAAAACTCCTCGTTGAAAATCAGCAGCGGATGCTGCGCCAGTTCAGCCAGTCCAATCTGCTGGCGGCCAAGCCACGCCGGATGCCGGGGCAGCAGCACGCAGAGCGGATGGTGCATCAGGGGCAGGGTGTTCAGCGGCAGCCCGGCGTCAACCGGCAGGGCGGTCAGGGCGATGTCCAGAGTGCCCGCCAGTACCGCCTGCTGGACGGTCAGCCCGCCAAACTCCGAAATTTTCAGCGCCACACCCGGATAGCGGCGGCGAAACGCAGAGATCGATCCGGCTATCTGCATCCCGACCATCGGTGGAATGCCGAGCCGCAGCTCACCGGTTTTCAGCTCGTTGATGTCACCGATCTCCGCTTCCAGCTGATGAAACTCCTGCAGGATCGCCAGCCCGCGCTGATAGACCGCCTGTCCGCTGTCGGTAAGATGCAGGCGACGGCCATCACGCAGAAGCAGCGTACAGCCCAGCTCCTCCTCCAGCTGGCGCAGCATTTTGCTGATGGTCGGCTGCGTCACAAACAGCTTCTGTGCCGCTCGGGTAAAGCTCTGCTGACGAACCACTTCAGTAAAGTAACGCAGGGCGCGGACGTCCATAACTATTCCTTTCAGGCATGATTGCGATAATTTTAATTCATTTTTTTCACCTTCTGTCGCCGATTTATACTGGTGCGGTGAATTTAATCGGGAGAGAAGGGTATGGCGTTAGCACTCACACCACGCAGTCACCGCGCAGCGCAATGGCTGGGTCTGCCGCTGCAGCTGGGGTTCTATATCGGTCTGTTTATCGCCTGCGACCGGCTGGTGACGTGGCTGCATCTGCCGTTACCTGCCAACATCGTCGGCATGCTGCTGCTGCTGGCATTAATCGTGACGCGCGTCGTGCCGCTCAACTGGGTGAAAGCGGGCTCACGCTGGCTGCTGGCCGAGATGCTGCTGTTCTTCATTCCGGCCGTGGTTGCGGTGGTCAACTATGGCGATCTGCTGCGGGTCGACGGCTGGCGCATCTGCGTGGTGATCGGCGTCAGTACCGTGCTGGTGCTGGCTTCTACCGCCTGGGTCGTGGATCGGCTTTATCAGTATGAAGTCGCGCGCGCCGCGCGTAAGCAGGGCCCCCATGCGTGATATTCTGCTCAGCCTGCTCTGTGTGGCGGTGACCCTGCTGGTCTATGCGCTGAATAAACGGCTCTACCGGCGCTGGCGGACGCTGCTGCTGATGCCCCTGGTCATGACGCCGCTGGTGCTGGTGGCGCTGCTGCTGCTGACGCACATCAGCTGGCAGGATTACATCGCTGAAAACCACTGGCTGCTGTGGCTGCTGGGGCCCGCCACGCTGGCCTTCGCCGTGCCGGTGTATGAGAACGTGGCGATTATTAAGCGTCACTGGCTGTCGCTGAGCGCGGGCGTCGTGACCGCCACGCTGGTGGCCGTCTGCAGTTCCGTCTGGCTGGCGCGGCTGCTGACGTTACCGGAGTCGATTCAGCGCAGCCTTGCCGTTCGCTCCATCACCACCCCCTTTGCGCTGGCCGCCGCGGGGCCGATTGGCGGACAGCCCGATCTGGTGGCGCTGTTTGTGGTGATCACCGGCGTTTTTGGCATGGCGGTGGGTGACGTCCTGTTTCTGCGCATTGCCATTAAGCAGGGCGTAGCGAAAGGCGCGGGACTGGGCGCAGCATCGCACGGCGCCGGAACGGCACGTGCTTATGAGCTTGGGCAGCAGGAGGGCGTTGTCGCCAGCCTGGTGATGATGCTTTCTGGCGTGGTGACCGTGGTTCTGGCTCCGCTGATTGGACACCTGATGTGGACGATATAGTCTACACTGCTCTGCGCAGGCGACTCTCCTGACCGCGACACGTATTTTTACGTAAAGTTTTCCGGATAATGTTGTCTCCGTTTTTCAGGCTGTTAACCTTGCGGCCGAATTAATTGTCCTTTCATGGAGTGGAATCATGTTTAAGCAACTTGTTACCGGGAGCGCCCTCGGGCTGGTTTTACTGAGCGGTGCCGCTCAGGCAATCGAAGGCAGTGTTGATGTCAGTGAACACAACACCAACCTGAATCTGGGTCTGGGCACCACCACGCCGGGGCTGTTTCTGAAGGGTAACTGGCTGCGTAGCGATCATGACGGCAGCACCTACGGTGCCGGTCTGGGTTACAACGTCGATTTCGGGCCGCTGCGTCTGGCGCCGACCGCAAAAGCGATCTTCACCCATCCTGAAGATGGAAAAGATGGATTTGCGGTGGCGCTGGGTGGTGCCGCACACTACAGCCTGAACAGCATGTGGGGCCTTTATGGCGAATATTACTATGCGCCGGAGTCCTTCACCGATCAGCTGGACAGCTACCAGGAAGCGGCGGGCGGCCTGAGCTTCACGCCGATCTCACTGCTTAACCTGCGCGTGGGTTATCAGTACATCGAGCTGAACAACAAAGATGGACGCAAAGATAACGTGCTGGTCGATGGTCCTTATGTCGGGGCTTCACTGCGTTTCTGATGCGCGACATGAAAGAAAAGGGCGGCTGATTGAGCCGCCCTTTTTTTATGGCCTGTTTCTGCCCGTTTCAGAGGGCGATCAGTGCGCTTTACCCTGTTCAATACCGGTGCCGGTCTGCGAGCGAATGAACTGCGCCCGGAAGCGCGAACGCTCCTCTGCACCCTGCGGCGAATGGTCGGTAATCGAGAAGATCCAGATGCCTACAAAGGCCACGATCATCGAGAACAGCGCCGGATACTCATACGGGAAGATCGGTGTGGCGTTGCCCAGCACCTGCACCCACACCGTCGGGCCGAGGATCATCAGGATCACCGCGGTCAGCAGACCGAGCCAGCCGCCCACCATCGCGCCGCGCGTAGTGAGTTTTGACCAGTACATCGACAGCAGGATGATCGGGAAATTACAGCTGGCCGCAATGGAGAAGGCCAGCCCGACCATAAAGGCGATATTCTGCTTCTCAAACAGAATACCCAGCGCAATCGCCACCACGCCCAGCGCCAGCACGGTGATTTTAGAGACCCGCAGTTCATCCTTTTCGCTGGCCTGACCTTTACGGTAAACGCTGGCATAGAGATCGTGCGACACCGCCGACGCGCCTGCCAGGGTTAAGCCCGCCACCACCGCCAGAATCGTGGCAAAAGCGACCGCAGAGATAAAGCCGAGGAAGGTGCTGCCGCCCACCGCATTCGCCAGGTGCACCGCCGCCATGTTATTACCGCCTATCAGCGCACCCGCCGCATCTTTAAACGCCGGATTCGCGCCGACCAGCAGAATGGCTCCAAAGCCGATAATAAAGGTCAGGAAGTAGAAGTAACCCATGAAGCCGGTAGCCCAGAAGACGCTTTTCCGCGCCTCTTTGGCATCGGCCACGGTGAAGAAGCGCATCAGAATGTGTGGCAGGCCAGCCGTACCAAACATCAGCCCTAAGCCCAGTGACAGCGCCGAAATGGGATCTTTGACCAGTCCGCCAGGCTGCATAATCGCGGCGCCCTTAGGATGGACCGCCATCGCTTCGGTGAAGAGCGTATTAAAGCTGAAACCGGTCGCCTTCATGACCATCACCGCCATAAAGGTGGCGCCAAACAGCAGCAGCACCGCTTTGATGATCTGCACCCAGGTGGTGGCGAGCATGCCGCCAAACAGCACATACATCACCATCAGAATGCCGACCAGAATCACCGCCACATGGTAGTTAAGACCAAACAGCAGCTGGATCAGCTTCCCGGCCCCCACCATCTGCGCAATCAGGTAGAGCGCCACCACCACCAGCGAACCGCAGGCGGAGAGGATGCGGATCGGCATCTGCTTAAGACGATAGGAGGCGACATCCGCAAAGGTATAGCGACCCAGGTTGCGCAGCCGTTCGGCGATCAAAAACAGAATCATCGGCCAGCCGACCAAAAAGCCGAGCGAGTAGATCAGCCCGTCATAACCGGAGGTGTAAACCAGCGCCGATATCCCCAGGAACGACGCCGCGGACATAAAGTCTCCCGCCATCGCCAGACCGTTCTGGAAGCCGGTGATGTTGCCGCCCGCGGTGTAGTAATCATTGCGTGAACGGGTTCGTCTGGAGGCCCAGTAAGTAATCCCCAGCGTGGCCCCGACGAAAATCATAAACATGATGATCGCCTGATAGTTGGTTGCCTGACGCTGCACGGCACCGGTTATCGCATCGGCGGCCAGCGCGGAGAAGGGCAGCATCAGGGCCAGCAGCCATAAGGTGAGTCGGGTCATGATTTCACCTCGCTGAGGATCGCTTTGGTTAAACGGTCAAACTCCCCGTTGGCGCGCCAGACATAGACGCCGGTCAGCAGAAAGGAGACCACAATCAGTCCGACACCAATCGGGATACCGCGGGTCACGTTGGTGCCAGCGTGCAGCGGCGTACCGAGCCAGCCGGGCGCGAACGCAATCAGCAGAATAAAACCGACATAGAGTACCAGCATAATCAGCGACAGCAGCGTCGCGAACGCCTGGCGTTTACGGACTAGCTCATGAAAACGGGGATTACGTTCAATCTGTTGATTGATTGCATCCTGACTCGAAAGGGCGTCATTCATCACATTTTCTCCAGAGGTCTTGCAGGGGAGAACCTCGCGTCAGGACGCGGATTCAGCTGGTTATAATATTTGTGACTACCGAAACAGACTGCGTGGGGCGGGGGTGGCGGGAAGCGATCTTCCCGCCGGACAGCGTGCGCTTAAGGCATGTTGATGGACTGTTTCTCCTCAAGCAGTTTTTCTACGACGCCAGGATCGGCGAGCGTGGAGGTGTCACCCAGATTGCTGGTGTCGCCGGTGGCAATTTTGCGCAGAATACGGCGCATGATTTTGCCGGAGCGGGTTTTCGGCAGAGAGTCCGTCCAGTGCAGCACATCCGGCGTGGCTATCGGGCCGATCTCTTTGCGTACCCACTGGCGGACTTCGGTGTAAAGCTCCGGTGACGGCTCCTCGCCGTGATTCAGCGTGATATAGGCATAAATCGCCTGGCCTTTGATGCTGTGCGGAATGCCCACCACCGCGGCTTCGGCAATTTTCGGGTGCGACACCAGCGCGGACTCAATTTCGGCGGTGCCGAGCCGGTGACCGGAGACATTGAGTACGTCATCAACGCGGCCGGTGATCCAGTAGTAGCCATCCTCATCGCGACGGGCACCGTCACCACTGAAGTAGGCATTTTTAAAGGTGGAAAAATAGGTCTGCTCGAAACGGTCGTGATCGCCAAAGAGCGTTCGCGCCTGTCCGGGCCAGGATTCCGTGATCACCAGGTTACCTTCACAGGCACCTTCCTGAGGCTGACCTTCGTTGTCTACCAGTGCGGGCTGCACCCCGAAGAACGGCCGGGTGGCGGAACCGGCTTTCAGCTCGGTTGCACCCGGCAGCGGGGTGATCATGAAGCCGCCGGTTTCGGTCTGCCACCAGGTGTCCACAATCGGGCAGCGGCTGTTGCCGATTTTCTGATAGTACCACTCCCAGGCTTCCGGGTTGATCGGCTCGCCAACCGAACCCATGATGCGCAGCGTGCTACGGTCAGTGTTCGCTATCGCCTTATCGCCTTCCGCCATCAGCGCACGGATAGCCGTGGGCGCGGTGTAGAGCAGGGTCACTTTATGTTTATCGACCACTTCCGCCATGCGGCTCGGTGTGGGCCAGTTCGGCACCCCTTCAAACATCAGCGTGGTTGCGCCACAGGCCAGCGGGCCATAGACCAGATAGCTGTGACCGGTGACCCAGCCGACATCGGCGGTGCACCAGTAGATATCATCCTGATGGTAATCAAAGACAAACTTAAAGGTGGTCGCCGCATAGACCAGATAGCCGCCCGTGGTGTGCAGTACCCCTTTGGGTTTACCGGTGGAGCCGGAGGTATAGAGGATAAACAGCGGATCTTCTGCACCCACTTCGGCTGGGGAGTGATTGGTGCTGGCGTTCTGCATCAGGTCATGCCACCACCGATCGCGGCCTTCCACCCAGCCCACCTCTCTACCGGTGCGCCGGAAGACCACCACGTTCTTCACGCTGGTGACGGCAGGATTTTTTAATGCGTCATCGACATTTTTCTTCAGCGGGATGCTGCGGCCGGCGCGGATCCCTTCATCCGCGGTGATCACCAGCGAGGCACTGGAGTCGACGATACGGCCCGCCACCGCCTCCGGTGAGAAGCCGCCAAAGATCACCGAGTGAACGGCCCCGATACGCGCACAGGCCAGCATCGCCACAGCCGCTTCCGGCACCATCGGCATATAGATCGCCACCACATCGCCTTTTTTCACCTCCAGCAGCTCCAGCACGTTGGCGAAGCGACAGACTTCAGCATGCAGCTGGCGGAAGGTCAGGGTTTTGCTCTCGCTGGCGTCGTCGCCTTCCCAGATAATGGCCGGGTGGTCGCCGCGCGTGGCGAGATGACGGTCAAGGCAGTTTGCCGCCAGGTTCAGCGTGCCATCTTCGTACCAGCGAATGCTGATGTTACCCGGTGCAAACGAGCAGTTTTTCACGGTGCTGTAGGGCTTAATCCAGTCAAGGATTTTGCCCTGTTCGCCCCAGAAACTGTCCGGGTCGTCGACAGAGTGCTGATACATCGCCTGATACTGTTCTGCTGTGATCAGGGCATTCGCTGCAATGTTCTCTGGAACAGGATGTTTGTGGTTTTGGCTCATGGCGGATCTCCTTGAAGATGTTAATGATATGTCAATCAATAGTTAATTGAAGCCTGCCCTGAGCCTTTGTTTCTTTTTTGCGCCACAGATCACGGGATATTTCTTCGCCGCCTGAGCGGGAGGCTATCCCGATATTTCTGCTGGATAAGCCGACGGGGATAAGGGCGACAGGCATGACCTTTTGACACTGACCCTGAATAAAAAGCGAGCAAACGCGCCGGGAGCCTTTTTAACCGCACCTGCATAGCTATGCGTAAATTCATCGAAGTAATACTTTTCATAACAGCAGGTTAGGGTTTTTCAGCGTCAGCAGCACTTTATGCTACTCAGGTGGTGAACTTTTAATCGGATCCGCCAGGGGTTGCATTTACCACAGTGAAAATGGTACTTATCTCGCCCCTGTTCTGCAGGTATCAACTCAGACCGCGTCTGAAAATGGGTATGGGAATCGTCAGATTTTCATACGAGGCGCTGTTTCAAGACACCCTCTAATTTACCGGGCTTTTTGCTCACTCCCTGTGTGTATCGTCTTCTGCACCTTCGCAGCAGAGAAAAAACGGGTTTTGACTGAGGAAATGACACGTTATGAAAGGTTTTAAAATCAGCCTGGCCTGGCAGATTCTGACAGCCCTTGTGCTTGGTATCATTGTGGGCGCTGTGTTGCATAATCAGCCAGACAATCGTGAATGGTTAGTCACCAACATTCTCAGTCCGGCAGGCGATATCTTCATTCATCTCATCAAGATGATTGTGGTACCGATTGTGATTTCATCCCTGGTGGTCGGCATTGCCGGTGTCGGTGATGCAAAGAAGCTGGGACGCATCGGCGTCAAAACGATTCTCTACTTTGAAGTGATCACCACCCTTGCCATTGTGGTCGGTATTACGCTGGCCAACGTATTTCAACCCGGCACCGGCATCGATATGTCAACGCTGGCAACGGTGGACATCTCTAAATATGAAGCGACAACGGCAGAGGTGCAGGGCGGTCCGCACAGCCTGGTCGCCACCATTCTGTCGCTGATCCCGCAGAACATCTTCGCCTCAATGGTGAAGGGCGACATGCTGCCGATTATCTTTTTCTCGGTGCTGTTTGGCTTAGGCCTCTCGTCTCTGCCGTCAGAACAGCGCGATCCGCTGGTGAACCTGTTCCGTGGCATCTCTGAAACGATGTTTAAAGTCACGAACATGATCATGCGCTATGCGCCGGTAGGGGTGTTTGCGCTGATTGCGGTGACGATTGCTAACTTCGGCTTTGCCTCGCTCTGGCCGCTGGCTAAGCTGGTGCTGCTGGTTTACGTGGCGATTCTCTTCTTCGCCTTCGTGGTATTGGGCGGCGTGGCGCGTCTCTGCAAGCTGCGGATCACCACCCTGATGCGTATCCTGAAAGATGAGCTGATCCTCTCTTACTCCACCTCCAGTTCGGAAACCGTTCTGCCACGCATCATGGAGAAGATGGAGGCCTACGGCGCGCCGAAAGCGATCACCAGCTTTGTGGTGCCGACCGGCTATTCATTTAATCTCGATGGTTCAACGCTTTATCAGAGCATCGCGGCAATCTTTATCGCGCAGCTCTATGGCATTGACCTGTCACTGACCGACGAGATTGTGCTGGTGCTGACGCTGATGGTGACCTCGAAAGGGATCGCCGGCGTGCCGGGCGTGTCGTTCGTGGTGCTGCTGGCCACCCTGGGCAGCGTCGGTATTCCGCTGGAAGGCCTGGCGTTTATCGCTGGTGTTGACCGCATCATGGACATGGCGCGTACCGCGCTGAACGTGGTCGGTAACGCGCTGGCGGTGCTGGTGATTTCCCGCTGGGAAAATCAGTTCGATGCAGAACAGGCGAAGGCGTACGAGCTGCAGCTGCGGACGCAGACCGCAGGCTGATCATCGTCGTTCACGCAGAAAGGGCTCAACGAAAGTTGGGCCCTTTTTTTGTGTGGCTTAGTTCATACCGGGTCGATAGGGCAGATGTCCGGCTAAAACTTCTTTTCAAACAGCAGTAAAACAGCCTGAGGGAAGAAAATGTTCACCTGACGAGTAAAGCGTCCCACGCCAGGGACGGCGTGGGCCGAGCGTCATGGATAACGAATGCGTCTTTACGATCAGGTGAACCTTTTCTGACCGGCTCCGGTTTGACAACGACGCCACTCACATCCAGTGAAAAAAGATCTCCCCCAGCGAATTAATCATTCTTTATAATGTTTTCCAGTTTGAATAATTTATTCCTTTTGCGGAGCCCGCCATGAAACTCGACCTCAGCCAGATGATTACCGAAGGCCGCAACCCGGCCAGCCAGAACATTGACGAACTCTCCACCGAAGCGATGCTGCGCGTTATTAATGACGAAGATAAAAAGGTCGCGCTGGCAGTTGAGGCTATCCTGCCGCAGATCGCTGCCGCCGTTGACGCCATCTGCGCCGCCTTCCGGGCCGGTGGACGACTGATCTACTGCGGCGCAGGCACCTCCGGACGGCTCGGTATTCTGGACGCCAGCGAATGCCCGCCCACCTTTGGCACCCCCCGCGAACAGGTTATCGGCCTGATCGCCGGTGGCCATACCGCCATCCTGCAGGCGGTTGAAAACGCCGAAGATAACCGGGAGCAGGGCGCGCAGGATCTGAAAGATATCCACTTCAGCCGCCACGATATCCTGGTCGGTATCGCCGCCAGCGGTCGCACACCCTACGTGCTGGGTGCGCTGGCTTACGCGAACGAACTTGGCGCGACCACCGTGGCGCTCACCTGTAATCCGGACAGCGCCATGGCACAGGTTGCCGCGATTGCGCTCACCCCGGTGGTCGGCCCGGAGATTGTCACCGGCTCTTCCCGCATGAAAGCGGGCACGGCGCAGAAACTGGTGCTCAACATGCTTACCACCGGCGCGATGATCCGCAGCGGAAAGGTCTACGGCAATCTCATGGTGGATGTGGAAGCCACGAATCAGAAGCTGGTTCAGCGCCAGGTCAACATCGTCATGCAGGCCACGGATTGCGATGACGCCACGGCCCGCGCCGCGCTCACCGCCTGCGGCGGACACTGCAAAACGGCCATCCTGATGGTGCTGGCCGGACTGGACGCCGATGAGGCAAAAGCGCTGCTCAGCCAGCATCAGGGCTTTATCCGTCAGGCTCTGCAGGCAGCGGGAGCACGCTGATGGCCAGCATCACCGTAGCACTGCTGCGCGATATCCTGCAGGCGGTCGGCGGGGCGCACAATATCGCTGCCTGCGGCCACTGCATGACGCGGCTGCGGCTGACGCTCAATCAGGCCGGGCAGGCCGATCTGCCACGCCTGAAAAGCCTGCCGGGCGTGCTGGGCGTCATCGACAGCGAGGCGCAGCTTCAGATTGTCCTCGGTCCGGGGAAAGCGCAGACCGCCGCGGAAGGGATGCAGCGCCTGCTGTCACAGGAAGATATCTCGCCACCTCCGCGCCAGCAGACGGCGGATCTGGCACAGCGGGCGGCGGAGCAGAAGCAGCAGCTCAGGGCGAAACAGACCCACGGCGTTCACCAGTTTCTGTCGCGTTTTGCCACCATTTTTACCCCGCTGATTCCGGGCTTTATCGGCGCGGGCCTGCTGCTCGGTTTTGCCACGCTGATTGAGCAGAGCCTCCACCTTAATGCGCCCGGCGACCATGCGCCCTGGCTGCTGCACACCGTGGCGTACATGAAAGTGTTCGGCAAAGGGCTGTTCACCTTTCTCAGCATCCTGATTGGCTACAACGCGCAGAAAGCCTTTGGCGGCAGCGGCGTCAACGGTGCCATCATCGCCTCGCTGTTTGTGCTTGGCTATGTGCCCACTGCCACCACGGGTTACTACAGCGGGATGGAGAGCTTCTTTGGCCTCAGCATTGATCCGCGCGGCAACATTATCGGGGTGCTGATGGCGACGATTATCGGGGCATGGATTGAGAAACAGCTGCGCCGCATCATTCCCGATAATCTCGATATGATCCTCACTTCGCTGTTTACGCTGGTGATCACCGGCGCCATCACCTATCTGCTCATCATGCCGCTGGGCGGTGAACTGTTCAGAGGGATGTCCTGGCTGTTCATCCATCTCAACAATAATCCCTTTGGCTGTGCTCTGCTGGCCGGGCTGTTCCTGATTGCGGTGATGTTCGGCATCCATCAAGGCTTTATTCCGGTCTACTTTGCGCTGATGGAAAGCCAGGGCTTTAACTCCCTGTTTCCGATTCTGGCAATGGCGGGGGCAGGGCAGGTCGGTGCAGCACTGGCGCTGTGGTGCAAAGCGGAGAAAGGGGCGCTGCTGCGGGCACAGATCAAAGGTGCCATTGTGCCGGGCCTGCTGGGTGTCGGTGAACCTCTGATCTACGGCGTCACCCTGCCGCGCCTTAAGCCCTTCATCACCGCCTGTGGGGGCGGAGCGCTGGGCGGTTTCTTTATCGGACTGGTGGCGTGGCTGGGATTACCGGTGGGGATGAATACGGTATTCGGGCCATCCGGTCTGGTCACGCTGCCGCTGATGACGTCCGGACAGGGGATCTTCGCCGGGATGGCGGTCTATCTGGCCGGGCTGATGGTCGCCTGGACCGGCGGGTTTCTGCTGACCTGGTGGTTCGGCACCCGAAATGTTGACCTCAGCTGACGGGCTGCCGGAATTCTGAAATCCGGCTAACGGATGAATAATCACCCAAAAATGTGAAAGCCGCTGCAAAGTGGCTTTTTTCGCGGCAGAAATTTAACAGAAACGCTAAAGAGAGTACAGAAGCATGCCGAAAACATAAAAAAAGGTAATCGTTATCTCTCAGCCCACCGTTTTCCCGCTGACAGTTAAGCTGTTGCGGGCAGAAGGTGGGTCTTCAAGGATTTTTGATGCGTAACAACCAGCCTGTCTCTCAGCGTGAATATCTGTTCGACGATCATGCGACACTGATGTCCACCACCGATCTCAACAGCCACATCACCTACGCCAACGACGCCTTCATCGAAGCGAGCGGATTCACCGCCGACGAGATCAACGGCCAGCCGCACAATATGGTGCGCCATCCCGACATGCCGCCGGAAGCCTTTGCTGACATGTGGGCGACGCTGAAGCAGGGCGAGCCCTGGACCGCGCTGGTCAAGAACCGACGTAAAAATGGCGATCACTACTGGGTGCGGGCCAATGCCATTCCGGTGGTGCGTGACGGCAAAGTGCAGGGTTATATGTCAGTGCGCACTAAACCCACCCCGGAAGAGGTGCGTCAGAGCGAAGCGCTCTATCAGGATTTTCGTGAAGGCCGCGCCAGAGGGCGACGTTTTCACAAAGGTCTGCTGGTGCGCAGCGGCTGGGGACGACCCGCCTCATTGCTGAAGACGCTGCCACTGCGCTGGCGGATCCGCAGCACCCTGCTGGCACTGCTGCCCCTGTCGGTGGCGGGTACCTGGGCGCTGGGTATGACACCGGCGGCCCTGGCCGGTTTTGCTGCCGGTATGGCCGCTCTGCTGACACTCAGCAGCCTCTGGCTGGAGCAGCAGATCTCCCGCCCGATCGAACGGATGTGTCAGCAGGCCCTGCGCGTGGCGACCGGAGCCAGTCATCAGGTTGAGCAGATGGATCGCGTGGATGAGGTGGGCGTGACGCTGCGTGCCATTGGCCAGCTCGGCCTGATGTTCCGCTGGCTGGTGGATGATGTCAGCGGCCAGGCGATCAACGTCTTAAGCGCCAGCGACGCTATCGCCCGCAGCAATAACGAACTGAGTCGCCGTACCGAGCAGGCGGCTGCCAACGTGCAGCAGACGGCGGCCACCATGAACGAAATGACCGCGACGGTGAAGAGCAATACGGAAACCGCGCATGAGGTGAATACCCTCTCTGCCGACACCAGCAGTGCGGCGAGCAAAGGCGGCGAGGTGATGAGCGAGATGATGGAGATGATGGGTGAAATCGCCGACAGCTCGAAGCGAATCGCCAATATTACCAGCGTGATCGACGGTATTGCCTTCCAGACCAACATCCTGGCGCTGAACGCGGCCGTGGAAGCGGCACGGGCCGGTGAACAGGGCAAAGGCTTTGCGGTGGTGGCGGGCGAGGTGCGCAGTCTGGCGCAGCGCAGCGCCAAAGCGGCCAGTGAGATTAAAATGCTGGTCGAAACCAGCGCTGGCCGGGTCAAATCGGGCAATGAACACGCCAGCGCGGCAGGCCGGACCATGCAGGATATCGTGTCGCAGGTGCGGAATGTCACGGCACTGATTGCCCAGATCAGTGCCGCCACCGCCGAGCAGGCCACCGCACTCAGTGAGGTGAGTTCAGCGGTGGAAGATCTTGATGACATTACCCATCAGAACGCCGCGCGCGTATCGGAAAGCGCCGAGGCGTCGGGCCGCATGACCCATCAGGCAAACCGTCTGGTGGAGGCGATCAGCGTATTCCGCTAAGCGGCAGATGAGGCGGTCAGCGCCTGCGTGCCTTCGCGTCCGGCTCGCAGCGCGCCTGGCGACTGACCGACAATGCGTTTAAAGGCGCGGCTGAACGCTGCAATCGAGCCGTAGCCGAGATGGTAAGCCACGGCTTCCACCGCTTCGCCATTGTTCACAATCCGCTGCACTGCCAGCCGCATCCGCAGCTCGGTCAGATAACGTAACGGCGTCATGCCGGTGGCGTTGAGAAAACGGCCGGCAAACACCGAACGCGAACAGCCCGCCACGCTGGCCAGCCGCGCGACCGTCCAGTTTTCGCCCGGCTCCCGGTGCATGGCGGCAATCGCCTGACTCAGCCGCGGATCGCGCATCGCCTGCACCAGCCCGCTCTGCTGACCGCAGCCGTTCTCCACCCAGCCGCGCACAATCAGCGCGGCAACCACGTCGGCCAGACGCGACAGAATACCGGCAAATCCCGCCTGCCGGGTGCGCGACTCCCGTTCCATCGCCGCCAGGATCGGCTGAATCTCCGGATACTGCGACAGCAGGGTACTCACCAGCATCACATCCGGCATAGTATTGATCAGCGGCTGCATGCCGCCCAGTTCAAATGCCATACAGGCGCTGAACAGCAGCACGCTGTGCTCATCCTCACCGGCATCCTCCGGAGCGGCGATGGCGCAGACGCTGTCGCAGATCGGCTTGCTCGTCATATTTTTCACACACAGACAGGCCACCTCCTCGCCGGAGATCAGGCTGTGCGGTTTACCGTGCGGCACCAGCAGCGCATCGCCGCTGTGAAGCGGAAACACCTCACCGGAGGCGCTGCGCACCAGCAGTGAGCCGCGGCCGACAAAGTGAAACTGCGCCCGGCCCGGTGCGTGATCGAAGCGCAGCCCGAACGGTGCGCTTACGGCGATACGCTGATAGTTGACGCCATAAAGGCGCATCCCCATCAACAGCTCGCTGGTCAGGTCTCCATAGTGGCTCATGCGATTCCAGACGAATTATCAAAAATGAAGGTGTAAGCATCATAGATCGTCCTGACGCCTCACTCTATGCTCTCTCACACTTTTTTATCTTCCGGAGAAGCAGCATGAGTCTGACAACCGAAGTGGCTGATGAGGTTTCCTCGCCGACCCACCCCGCGTGGGGCGCGGTTTTTGCTATGGCGTTTGGGGTGTTCAGCCTGATTACCGCCGAATTTTTACCCGTGAGTCTGCTGACGCCCATGGCGCACAGCCTCGGCGTTTCAGAAGGGCAGGCGGGACAGACCGTCACCATTACCGCCCTGGTGGCGCTGTTTACCAGCCTGGTGACCGGCAGCGTCACGCGGCGTATCGACCGCCGCATCGTGATGCTGGTGTTCTCACTGCTGTTGATCGCCTCGGCGCTGATGGTGGCGTTTGCCGGCGATCTGACGGTGATATTGCTGGCGCGCGTGTTGCTGGGGATGGCGATAGGTGGCTTCTGGACGCTCTCAACCGCCATCACCATGCGTCTGGTGCCCGTCGATCAGGTGCCGCGGGCGCTCTCCATCGTCTTCAGCGGGATCTCGCTGGCGACGATTATCGCCACGCCGCTTGGCAGCTACCTCGGTGGCCTGGTGGGCTGGCGCAACATCTTTATGCTGACCGCCGGGCTGGGCGCGGTGGCGCTGCTGTGGCAGTTCTTTACCCTGCCCGCCATGCCGGCAGAGAACAAAGCCCGCAGCGGCGGCGTACTGACCCTGCTGCGGATCGGCGTGATGCGCTGGGGCATGCTGGCCGTGATCATGATGTTCACCGGCCACTTCGCCTTCTTCACCTATCTTCGCCCTTTCCTGGAAGGTGTAGCGCAGTTCAACCTTAATCAGCTGTCGCTGGCGCTGCTGGCCTTTGGTGTGGCGAACTTCTTTGGCACCTCGCTGGCCGGTTTTCTGGTGACCCGCAGCGTGTCGCTGACGCTGAGCGGGATGGCGCTGCTGATGAGCCTGACCGCGCTGCTGCTGGTGACTTTTGGCGGGGTCAGCTGGATAGTGGGAGCGGGCGTGGCGATCTGGGGCATGGCGTTTGGTTCGATGCCAACCGGCTGGTCAACCTGGATTTCGCGCGCGGTGCCGGATGATGCAGAATCGGGCGGTGGTCTGCTGGTCGCCACGATTCAGCTGGCGATAACTGTCGGCGCGGCGGCGGGCGGCTGGATGTTCGATCTGCGCGGCGCTGGCGGCGTATTTGTTGCCAGCGGGGTACTGATGCTGCTGGCTGCACTGACCATCTTCAGCCGGGTCCGGCACCACGGTTAATCTTTTTCAGGCAGCGGATTATGCTGCCTTTTCTTTCATGATCGGGTTATTAACCTTTTGAGCGATAACTGTACGATGCGTGCTTTTTATGTTCAGTTTTTCTGAAAAAGATAAGCAAAACCCTCCGCTTTTTCCTGATCAACTTCCGGACTATTATTTCTATCAACAAGGCAGCACGCCTTACCTGATAAAAATCAACCGAGGAATTGACCATGAAATCTATCAAAACTTTTGCAGCTGTTATCGCGCTTTCTGTTCTGCCATTCGCCAGCTTCGCGCAATCTGTGACCGCCATCGACTCTACACTGGACGGTGCTGAAGCGAAAATTGCTGCGCAGGCTCAGGAAGCTGGTGCTTCATATAAAATCACTGAAGCTTACACCAACAACGGCGTGCACATGACCGCTGAACTGCTGAAATAATCTCTCTGCCCTCCCATGCTGACAGGACGCCTCCGGGCGTCCTGGCGGCGTTTCTGCGCGAATAATCCTGTCCCTTTCATTCCGAAATAATTATTATTCTCAAAAACAAGATTCTCTCAGGCTGCTGGTCAGCTGTTTCTGGTTGCAATGTCGGGCTTTCATTTCACTGCGTCTGCGGTGAATTCACTCTGGAGAAGTTATGAAAGCGAATACCAATACGCGCCGGACGCTGCGTCCGCTGTTACTGGCTACGGCCCTGTTTTCTGCGTCAGGATGGCTGGCCGTGCAGGCAGAAGATCTGAATCAGGCGGTGGGCAAAGGCGTCTATGAACTGGCCGTCAGCCCGAAGGAGAAGGCGCTGTTCGTGGCGACAGCACAAAACAGCAGCGGCGAGGGCGGCACCGTGTTTCGTCTCGATCCCGCGACGCTGGCGGTGCAGAAGTCGATCGCCACGCCGCTGAAATCGTTTGGCGCGGCGCTCAACCCGCAAACCAACGTGCTTTATATCGGAAATACTCTTGACGGTTCAGTGACCGCGATTGATGCCAGCAGTGGCAACGTCCTCAACACGCGCGTGCTGGATGGCCGCAAGCGCAGCGAAACCGTGCGTCCGTTGCAGCCGCGTCAGGTGGCCTTGGATGTGAAAACTGACCGCGTCTATATCACCGGGCTGGGGCCGCAGAGCGTGGTCTGGGTCGTGGATGGCAGTTCGCTGAAACTGATCAGCACGATCCCGAACACCGGCAAAATGGGCACAGGCCTGGCAGTGGATTCAGCCGCGCAGAAGGTGTACGTCACCAATGCGGATGGCGAGCTGGTGACCATTAACGCCCGCACCAATGCCGTTGAGAAAAAACAGAAGATTGATGGCGATAAAGCGCACTTCTTCCTGAACATTGCGCTGGATACGCGCGGTCAGCGTGCCTTCCTGAGTGATTCAAAGCAGGCTCAGGTGCTGGTGGTTGATCTGCGTAGTCAGCAGGTCATACAGCGGATTGCCGTTCCGGAATCGCTGGCGGTGCTGTTCAATCCGGATCGCGATGAACTTTATGTTACCCATCGCAAAGCGGGCGAGGTCAGCATCATCGACGCCCGCACCTATCAGGTTAAACGTACTGTAAAAACGCCGGCCCTGCCGAACAGTCTGGCGCTCTCAGCGGATGGCAACGTGCTTTATGTCAGCGTGAAGCAGCCAGGCTCGCGCAAGGCGCCGCCAGCGAATCCTGATAGCGTGATGCGCATTACTCTGTAAGGAACGCTCTCTTTGCGGGGAGGTAAAGAGTTTTACCGCCGCGCTGTGTCACTGGAAAAGCCACTCTCACGGGTGGCTTTTTGTATTGAAAAGCACGCTTTTGGCCAGGACATGTCGCGGTTATAGGGCAACACTTGCCCTTATAGCGAATAAGCTATAGTATGGTTTATAGCTTATTCGCTATAAGGATGTTGCGATGTGGGATATCGATACAACCCATCTCTTTGACGAGTGGTTTGAGACCCAGACTGAGGCGCTGAAGGAGGATATGCTCGCCGCGATGATTATCCTTTCCGAGTATGGTCCTCAATTAGGAAGGCCGTATGCTGATACGGTAGACGACTCTGACTTTCCAAATATGAAAGAATTAAGAGTGCAGCATCAGGGCAATCCGATTCGGGCCTTCTTCGCGTTTGATCCTGCTCGCCGTGGCATTGTGTTATGTGCTGGCGATAAAACCGGGGTTAAAGAAAAAAGATTCTATAAAGAGATGATCAAACTGGCAGATGCTGAATTCCGAAAACACCTGAAAAGAGGGGAAAATGGCTAATTTAAAAGAGCTGATGGCAAAGCAAAGCCCGGAAAGTCGTGAGCGTATTGCCGAAAAAGTGGACGAAATGCGGCAGGTTATTGCCCTGAACATGTTGCGGGAAGAACTTAACCTATCCCAGACAGAGATGGCGCGAGCCATGGGGGTGAAGCAGCCAACCATTGCCAGAATGGAGCAGGCTGACAACGATCCACGCCTTTCTACGCTGAAGCGTTACGTTACAGCTCTGGGAGGCGAGATAAGTATTGATGTCAGACTGCCGACAGGAAAAAGAATTGCTTTTGACCTTTGAATAAAAAAAGCCACTTGTCAGAGTGGCTTTTTCGCCTCAATAAAGCGCCTGTGCGCTACACATCCTCTGACGCTTCGCGCATCATCTCGTCGTGCGGCACATCATCCAGAATCTGCTCGAAGCTGCGCAGACGTTTGTAGATGGACATCAGTTCAATCAGCGTCGACCAGGAGGCGATCAGATACTGGAACGAGCCGCGCACCTGATCAAACACGTTGGTGATCTGGTTGAGTAAGCCCAGCGTGATGGTGCCCGCCACAATCGAAGGAAACAGCAGGAACAGACCAAACACGTTATCGACCTGCAGATAGAGAATGCGGGTGATGTTGAAGTAGAGATAGTGAAAGTAGAGACGGAAGTAGTTAACCCGCACCCGACTGAACAGCTCCTGCACCGTTTGTGGCCCGGCGCGATCGGCATTATCTTCGCCGTAGACCAGCTCTTTACGGTAGGCGGCTTCGACCCGCTGGTTGCGGAACTCCAGCCCAGGCAGTTTAATCCCGACCAGCGCCAGCAAACCTGTACCAAACACCGACCAGAGCACCGCGGCAATCACCAGCGCGTAAGGGATATTACCGAGGAACGGGATATCTTTAACGTGATGGGAGAGCGCCACCAGTACCGGCAAAAATGCCACCAGCGTCATGATCGCCTGAATAAAACTGACGCCCCAGTTTTCAAGCGTGGTCGCAAAGCGCATGGTGTCTTCCTGCACACGCTGTGCGGCACCTTCAACATGACGCAGCCGCTGCCAGTTGTGCATGTAGTAGTTATTCATGGCGGTACGCCAGCGGAAAACCCAGTGGCTGATAAAGAACGAATTAAGTACGCCAATCACCACCGCGATTAATGCGATGCCGAGAAAAGCCACAACCTGGTGGTAAAACTCAGCAATCTGCACCGATCCCGCTTTTGTCAGCGCTTTCTGGATCAGATCGTAAAACGGGCCATACCAGGCGTTGATGGCGACCCCGACCTGGACACCAAACCAGGTGACAAAGATGATCAGTGCCGATCCCCAGACTGACCAGCGTTGCCACGGATGCGAGTCGATCACCCGCCACGCCACGGCAAAAATGGCGACCATTATCCAGTAGTAGAGATAGAACCAGATCTGACTCGCCGCGATAAAACGCGCTGCGGTCGTCGGCAGGGGCGCTTTGATAGCGGTTTCGAACATGGGCCACATGCCGGGCAACTGCTCAGCAAAACCAAACCAGGCAAAAATAGCGACTAAACTCCAGACGGCCGCTGAGCTGAAAAACAGCGCTGGCCGCGGAAAAAAAGACTTAAACATAGGCACTCCGCTGTTGTGTATGGTCTTTTATAACGTTTTGGTTGCTTGCTGTCTGTAGTCTGTTGTTTCTGCTCATGACAGGGCAGGGATGAATGTTAATGAAATTGTGCGGTTTTGTTTCGCGGAACTAAATCTTTGTGAATAGCAGTGTTACAATATGGCGGCTTGTTACCGGTAACAAACCGGCATCAGGGCCGGTATCTGCTGATAAAAACCACTACAACGCAACCACCTATTTTTTTCATACCGCCATCCAGCGCGGGAATGAGGCAATGTCATGTCAGAACAAAAAAAGGGTCATTCACGCAGGGATTTTTTGCTGAAGACAATCACCCTGGCGCCTGCAATGGCGGTAGGGTCCACAGCGATGGGTGCTCTCTCCCTGCCGCTGACCGCACAGGCGGCGGAAACGCCGGCTGCACCGCAGAAGGCGCGTGATTATCAGCCCTCCTGGTTTACCGCCGAAGAGTATGCCTTTATCACCGCCGCCGTGGCGCGCCTGATCCCCAGCGATGAACGCGGGCCTGGCGCAGTGGAAGCGGGCGTGCCGGAGTTCATTGACCGCCAGATGAATACACCCTATGCCACCGGATCGAACTGGTATATGCAGGGGCCGTTTAATCCCGATCTGCCGAAAGAGCTGGGCTATCAGCTGCCGCTGGTGCCGCAGCAGATCTACCGTCTCGGTCTGGCCGATGCCGACCACTACAGCAAACAGCAGCACGGTAAGGTGTTCGCTCAGCTCAGCGCGGAGCAGCAGGATGCGCTATTGCAGGCGATGGAGAGTGGCAGCGCCGAATTCAGCCAGTTGCCCGCTAAAACCTTCTTTGCCTTTCTGCTGCAGAACACACGCGAAGGCTTCTTCAGCGATCCTGTCCACGGCGGAAATCAGGGAATGGTCGGCTGGAAGCTGATCAACTTCCCTGGCGCACGCGCCGACTTTATGGACTGGGTAGAGCGCGGTGAACGTTATCCGTTCCCGTCAGTATCGATTCGCGGGGAGAGAAGTTAAGCATGGCAAACGAAATGAAAAAAGTGGATGCGGTGATTGTTGGCTTCGGCTGGGCCGGTGCCATCATGGCGAAAGAGCTGACCGAAGCGGGCCTGAATGTGCTGGCGCTGGAGCGTGGGCCGCATCGCGACACCTATCCGGACGGCTCTTATCCGCAGTCCATTGATGAGCTGACCTATAACATCCGCAAAAAGCTGTTCCAGGATCTCTCTAAAAGCACCGTGACCATCCGTCATGATGCTTCGCAGACGGCGGTGCCTTATCGTCAGCTGGCGGCATTCCTGCCCGGCACCGGCACCGGCGGCGCGGGCCTGCACTGGTCAGGCGTCCACTTCCGCGTGGATCCGATTGAACTGCGGATGCGCAGCCATTACGAAGAGCGTTACGGCAAGAATTTCATCCCGGAAGGCATGACGATTCAGGATTTTGGCGTCAGCTACGATGAGCTGGAGCCGTTCTTCGACAAGGCGGAAAAAGTCTTTGGCACCTCAGGCAGCGCCTGGAGTATCAAGGGCAAGGTGGTCGGCAAAGATAAAGGCGGTAACCCGTTTGCGCCCGATCGTTCAGATAACTTCCCGCTGCCCGCACAGAAGCGTACCTACTCGGCGCAGCTGTTTGCGCAGGCGGCGGAGTCGGTCGGCTATCATCCTTACGATCTGCCTTCCGCCAACACCTCCGGGCCCTATACCAACACCTATGGCGCGCAGATGGGGCCGTGTAACTTCTGCGGATACTGCAGCGGCTACGCCTGCTACATGTATTCCAAAGCGTCACCTAACGTGAACATCCTGCCAGCACTGCGCCAGGAGCCAAAGTTTGAACTGCGTAACAACTCGTATGTCCTGCGGGTCAATCTCAGCGATGACAAAACGCGCGCAACCGGCGTGACCTATGTGGACGGGCAGGGGCGCGAACAGGTGCAGCCCGCTGACCTGGTGATCCTCTCCGCCTTCCAGTTCCACAATGTGCATCTGATGCTGCTGTCAGGCATCGGCAAGCCTTACAACCCGATTACCAACGAAGGCACCGTCGGCCGTAACTTCGCCTATCAGAACCTCTCTACCCTGAAGGCGCTGTTTGATAAAAACACCACCACTAACCCGTTTATCGGCGCAGGTGGCGCGGGCGTTGCGGTTGATGATTTCAACGCCGATAACTTCGACCACGGACCGCTGGGCTTTGTGGGCGGATCGCCATTCTGGGTCAACCAGGCGGGAACCAAGCCGATCTCCGGCATGCCAGTGCCTGCCGGTACGCCAGACTGGGGCAGTAAATGGAAAGCGGCGGTGGCGGATACTTACACCCATCACCTGTCGATGGATGCGCACGGCGCGCATCAGTCCTACCGCGCTAACTATCTCGATCTCGATCCCAACTACAAAGATGTTTATGGGCAGCCACTGCTGCGCATGACCTTTGACTGGCAGGAGAACGACATCAAAATGGCGCAGTTTATGGTCGGAAAAATGCGCAATATCGCGGAGGCGATGAATCCGAAGATGATTCTGGGCGGCGCGAAAAAGCCGGGCACCCATTTTGACTCCAGGGTTTATCAGACCACCCACATCAGTGGCGGTGCGATCATGGGCGACGATCCGAAAACCAGTGCGGTTAACCGCTATCTGCAAAGCTGGGACGTGCCGAATGTGTTTGTACCAGGTGCCTCTGCCTTCCCGCAGGGACTGGGCTATAACCCGACCGGCATGGTGGCGGCGCTGACCTACTGGTCAGCTAAAGCGATTCGCGAAAACTACCTGAAGAACCCCGGTCCACTGGTGCAGGCATAAGGAACATGGCGATGAAAAATGGCATTCTGGCCCTGATTCTGGGCACCCTGACCTTTGCCGCGCTGGCGGATGAGAGCCAGGACAATCTGGTTAAGCGGGGAGAGTATCTGGCGCGCGCCGGTGACTGTGTGGCCTGTCACACCAGCAAAGGCGGCGCGACCTTTGCCGGTGGTCTGCCGATGGCCACCCCGATTGGCACCATCTACTCCACCAACATCACTCCCGATCGCACGACCGGTATTGGTGAGTACAGCTACGACGACTTCCAGAAAGCGGTGCGTCATGGTGTGGCGAAAAATGGCGATACCCTCTATCCCGCCATGCCTTATCCCTCTTACGCGGTCGTCAGCGATGAGGATATGAAGGCGCTTTACGCCTATTTCATGCATGGCGTGACGGCGGTGAAGCAGCCAAATCGCGACAGCGACATTCCGTGGCCGCTGTCGATGCGCTGGCCGCTGGCGATCTGGCGTGGGATTTTTGCGCCCGATGTGAAAGCGTTCCAGCCTGCCGCTCAGGAAGATCCGGTGCTGGCGCGCGGTCGCTATCTGGTTGAGGGGCTGGGCCACTGCGGTGCCTGTCACACGCCGCGCAGTTTCACCATGCAGGAGAAGGTGCTGACCAACGCCGAAGGCAACGACTATCTGGCAGGCAGCAGCGCGCCGATTGACGGCTGGACGGCCAGCAACCTGCGTGGCGATAACCGCGATGGGCTGGGGCGCTGGAGCGAAGATGACCTGCGTCAGTTCCTGCGTTATGGCCGTAACGATCAGACTGCCGCGTTCGGTGGGATGACCGACGTGGTGGAACACAGCCTGCAGCACCTGAGCGAAGCCGATATCACCGCGATTGCGCGCTATCTGAAGTCCCTGGGCGCGAAAGATCCGCATCAGGCGGCCTTCAGCGTGGATGATGTCACCGCCAAAGCGCTCTGGCGCGGCGATGACAGCCAGACCGGTGCGGCGGCCTATGTCGACAGCTGTGCGGCATGCCATAAAACTGATGGCAGCGGCTATAAGCGTTTTTATCCGGCGCTGCGCGGCAACCCGGTGGTACTGGCGGACGATCCGACCTCGCTGATTCACATCGTGCTGGTGGGCGGGCAACTGCCTGGCGTGAACGGTGCGCCATCGACCATTACCATGCCGGCATTTGGCTGGCGGCTGAACGACCAGCAGGTTGCCGATGTGGTGAACTTCGTGCGTAACAGCTGGGGCAATAAGGCGTCAGAACCGGTGACCGCGAAACAGGTCGCGTCGCTGCGTAAAGATGAGAAGGATCGTCTGGGCAGTGCAGACATCCGGGTGCTGGAAGGCAAATAACCCGTAAAAAAGGCCGTCATCATCAGGATGGCGGCCTTTTCTTTTAAATATTCTCCAGATCGATTCCGCGGGTTTTCGGCCCGTAAATCCCTACCGACAGCATCACCATCAGCATGCTCAGCACGATGAACGTAATCACGCCCGGTGTGCCGGCGTATTGCAGGATCACCCCGATTAAAATACTGCTGAATACCGTAGAGAGGCGGCTGAAGGAGTAGCAGAAGCCGACTGCCCGCGCCCGGATGTGGGTCGGGAAAATCTCGGTCTGATAGGCGTGGAAGCTGAAAGTCAGCCAGGCGTTGGACCAGGTAATCAGGAAGCCGCAGAGGATCAGCAGCACCGGCTGCGTCTGAAAGGCGAACAGCGTGCCGAATACCACCGTCATCAGCGATGACAGAACAATCTGCCACTTATTCTCCAGCTTATCGGCATAGCGGCTGCAGATCAGCGATCCCAGCGGATAGGCCAGCGTGATAAAGAAGGCATAGAGCAGGCTGTGTGTCACCGTGGCACCGCGGCCTGACAGCAGCGCAGGCAGCCAGTTACCAAAGCCAAAAAAGCCGATCGCCTGGAAAAAGTTCATCACCACCAGCATCAGGGTGCGCTGGCGATAAGCGGGAGCCCAGATCTCACGAAAGCGCCCGCGTTTGGGCAGCTGTGCAGCCGCGTCATCGGGCAGGATAGCGGGCCCGGCCGGAATGCCGCAGCGCTGCTCCATCGCCGATAACACCTCATGCGCCGCCTGATAGCGCCCCTGCTGCGCCAGCCAGCGTGCCGATTCCGGCAGATTTCTGCGCACCA
Organism: Pantoea sp. M_10; assembly: GCF_008631515.1. NCBI lineage: Bacteria > Pseudomonadati > Pseudomonadota > Gammaproteobacteria > Enterobacterales > Erwiniaceae > Pantoea > Pantoea sp. M_10. The sequence goes on from NZ_VWUL01000003.1 coordinate 88,134, forward strand.
GCCAGATCACCAGTGAACAGAGTGCGCCTGCGATCACGACCCAGCGCCAGCCTTCCAGACCGAACACGGTCTGCGGCACCAGCCACCACGACATCAGCGCGACGGCAGGCACCGATAAAAACTGCACGAAAAAGGCATAAGCAAAGGCGCGGCTGCGCAGGTGGCTCGGCACCCATTCCGACAGATAGGTATCAATGGTCACCAGCTCGACGCCCAGCCCTATTCCCACCAGAAAGCGGAACAGAATGATCATCTCCGCGCTCTGCTGAAAGGCCATCAGCAGGGAAAAGAGCCCATACCAGAGCAGCGCACACATAAAGGTCAGGCGGCGGCCAAATCGGTCAGCGTAGGGGGCCAGCAGGCTGGCGCCGAAAAAGAGGCCGAGAAAGGTGGCTGACGCAAACGCAGCCTGATCGGAGAAGCCGAGCACGCCCGCCTCACCGGTGTGAAAGACGCCTGCCGCCAGCAGGCCGGTGCTGATATAGCCGGTTTCAAACAGGTCGTAAAGTTCAAAAAAGCCGCCCAGTGCCAGCAGGGTGATAAAGCGCCATAAGCCAGCGGACGCGGGCAGCGCATCAATGCGCCCGGCTACGCTGTTGCGGGTCGCCGATGACGCGTGCGTCGGCGGCAGGCGGGTGGAGTGAGTGGTCATATCAGCGTCAACCTCAGGCAGTATGGGAAACACCTGCAGGCGGTTATTCAGAACGTCAACCGTTAGCAGGCGAAGAAATAGCAGAATAATCAATTCATCTGCCGTTGCCGAGAGGGGCGTTGCTGACGATTTAGCAACATACGTTGCAGGTTTTGCCATCCATGGGCTTTTTCATGAAGCAGGCTGGGTGTACTATGTACTCCTCATGGAAGAGACAGGAGTGAGCGATGAGTCAGGCAATTGAGTTTATCGAAACCCCGATGTTTACCCGACAGATAAAGCAAATCGCCACGGATGAAGAGCTTCGGGAGCTTCAGAGGGAGCTTATCGAGTCACCGGAGAAAGGCGATCTTATTCAGAAAACCGGCGGACTGCGAAAAATCAGGATGGCGACGGGCAATCAGGGTAAAAGCAGCAGCGCAAGGGTAATTTACTTTCTGGCTACCGCTGAGGTGATTTACCTGATCATGGCTTATCCAAAGAATCTCAAAGAGAACCTCACAGATGCGGAAAAAGCCGTGCTGAAAAAGCTGACACAAAGACTGAAAGAGGAGATATGACATGAGTTTTTTTGATGAGCTGAAAGCATCGCTGGAAGAGGCGGTGGAGATAAAAAACGGTGTCAGAGAACCCGCCCGTGTTACCCATTACGCGCTGGCTGATGTGAAGGCTATCCGGGCGCAGCTTAACGTCTCCCAGAGTGAAATGGCGGCGGCACTGGGAACCAGCCTTGATACGATAAAGAGCTGGGAAAGCGGACGCCGCAATCCGACCGGACTGGCAGCTAAAGTGCTGGCGACTATCCAGAAGAATCCCGCCTTCTTTCAGGAACTGGCTGCGCACTGACATAACTGCAGTGCCGCAGAAAACGTGCCAGCGTTTTGGCTGTATCGCTGGCACATCGCCTTAAGGCAGTTGCGGCCAGACGCCTGGCCCAATCGGCAGTCCCAGCCAGTACCAGGCGACCAGCAGGGCGATCCAGCTGATAAAGAACACCAGCGGATAGGGGAAGATCAGCACATAGTAGGTGCCGAGCTGTGCATCCTTCTGGTATCGCTGCAAAAAGGCGAGGAACAGCGGCAGAAAGGGCGACATCGGTGCCAGCGGCAGCACCGCCGAGTCAGCGATGCGGAAAATCATCTGGGCAAAGGCGGGATGGAAGCCGAGTAGCATAAACATCGGCACGAACACCGGCGCCAGAATCGACCAGATGGCTGAGCCGCTGGCGATAAACATGCAGAGAAACGCCGACAGAAACATCAGGCCGAGAAATGCGGGCGCGCCGCTGACGCCTGCGCTCTCCAGCACGTCGGTCAGTCCTATCGCCATGAATTTGCCCATGTTGCTCCAGTTAAAGAACGCCACGAACTGCGACAGCGGAAAGACCATCACGATAAAACCCGCCATGCCTTTCATCGGATCGACCAGCAACTGCGGGATATCATCCGGACGGCGGATCTGCCGGGTGGCGACACCATAGGCAATCGCCACCACAAAGAAGAACAGAATGATGATCGGCACAATGCCCTGAATAAATGGCGAGGGGATAATGGCACCGCTGACGGGATTGCGCAGCGGCGCATGTTCCGGCACGACCAGTAACGCCATCACGGCGATAAACAGCAGCGCGGCGATCCCGGCGGCCCGCAGGCCGCGGTTCTCCAGCGGCGTCAGCCCCGCCAGCTTTTCGCCGTTGCCCTGCCACTGCGGCAGGCGCGGCTCAACAAATTTGTCGGTCAGCAATGCACCCACAATCGTCAGCACAATCACCGAGGTGGCCATAAAGAACCAGTTATCGATGACGCTGACATGCACCGTATCGCTGACCGCTTTAGCGGCTTCGGTGCTGATACCTGAAAGCAGCACATCGGTGGTGACGATCAGCAGGTTAGCGGTAAAACCCGAGGCGACACCGGCGATGGCGGCCAGCAGGCCCGCGACAGGATGACGGCCCACCGCCAGAAAGATCAGCGCACCCAGCGGCGGCATCACCACCAGCGCCGCGTCCGAGGAGATATGGCTGAAAAAGGCGATAAACAGCACCATGTAGCTGGCGTAACGGCGGCTGACGCGTGACGCCATCTTAACCATCAGCGACTGCAGCAGGCCGACCTTTTCCGCCAGCCCGGCACCAATGACCAGCGCCAGAATCGACCCCAGCGGGGTAAAGCTGCTGAAGTTTTTGATGATGTTGGGCAGGATCCACTGCAGACCCGCGACGCTCAGCAGGTTGTTGACCCGGACGATTTCGCCATTACCGGGGTTCTTCACCGCCAGATCCAGCGCACTGATAATGGCGGTTGCGACCATCAGTACCACAATCAGATAGACAAACAGTAAAAACGGGTTAGGCACTTTATTGCCTGCGCGCTCGATCCAGCTGAAGAGCCGGCCAGGACTACGGTTCTCGGAGGTTGCTTCCATGGTATGGGTTCTCTTCTTGTCGTCTTGTGACCCCCTTATCGATGGCGGCGCGGGCTGACGCCGGTCGCGACAGGCAACAGGCGGTGAGTTCAGTTCCGGCCCCGCAGAATCAGGGAAGTGTTTGCACTCTTTTTATTCTGGTCCGCGTCAGCGACGCGGCCGCTGGCTCATCCGGCCAGTTTTGTGGGTGTGATCCCCGCAGGGATCGGGCAGTGATAGGGCTGCCCGGCGCGTGCCTTCTGAAATTCGGCCTGGCATTCCGCCAGCGCCTGCTCATCCTGCAGGAGCGTGGTCACCGTCGCCGCCATCACTTTGCCCGCCAGCAACATGCCCTTATGCGCGATCGTGGTGCGGCCCTGCGCCACCAGTTGCCAGGTGTGCAGCGGCGTGCCGAAGGTAAAGCAGGGCGCAAAACACTGTGCCGTCGGCGTGACCCAGCTGACATCGCCGACATCGGTGGAGCCATAGAGCAGGTCGCGGGTGACGGCATAGGGCGCGACCTGATCCATAAACAGCCTCTCCCCCAGCTGCTCCGCCCAGGCGTGACCGGCTTCGCCACCGATACGGGCGGCGTTCAGGCGGGCATTACGCAGATCATCATCGGTCAGAGTGGCACGCAGTTCAGCCGCGAACGCGCGCTCTTCGTCGCTGTAGTCGGGCAAACCAAAGTGATGCAAATAGCGCTCCATGACCGCTTCCAGCGCGCGATTAGGCACATAGTCAGAGCAGGCTTTGTCAAAACGCACGGTCAGGGTCGTGTCCGTCATCAGGGCGGCACCCCGGGCAATATTGATCACCCGCTGATAGATCGCCTGCGCCTGTGGCAGCGATGGCGCGCGGATCAGGTAGAGCACCTCCGCATCGGCCTGCACCACATTTGGCGAGACACCGCCGCTGTTGGTGATGGCGTAGTGCAGACGTGCCTCCTGTTCGATGTGCTCGCGCAGAAAGTTGGCCCCGGTATTCATCAGCGTGACGGCATCCAGTGCGCTGCGGCCCAGATGGGGAGAATTAGCGGCATGAGCCGCGATCCCTTTGAAGCTGAACGCGGCCTGAATATTGGCGAGCGTGCGCAGATTGAACATGCCGCTGAAACCTTCCGGATGCCAGGTCACGGCGGCATCCACATCGTCAAACAGGCCCTCACGCACCATAAAGGTCTTGCCCGATCCCCCTTCTTCGCCAGGGCAGCCATAAAAACGCACGGTTCCGCCAGCGTGATGCTGCTCCATCCAGGCTTTAACCGCACAGGCCGCCGCCACGCCGGCGGTGCCGAGCAGGTTGTGGCCGCAGCCGTGTCCGTTGCCGTTCACCTCCAGCGGTTCTGGCCGGGCGCATCCGGCCTGCTGGCTGAGACCGGCCAGCGCATCAAACTCCCCGAGGATGGCAATCACCGGTTTGCCGCTGCCGGCGCTGGCGATAAAGGCGGTGTCAATGCCGCCCACGCCGCGCTCCACGATGAACCCGGTTTCGGCCAGCGCGTCGGCCAGCAGGGCCGAGGAGCGGGTTTCGGCAAAGCGGGTTTCCGGCGTATCCCAGATGGCGTCGCTGAGCGTGCTGAAACGGTGCTGATGGCGGTCGATATAGTCGGCAATAAAGGCTTCCATCATCGTGTTTCACCATACTGCGCCTGATTGAGCGCCAGCGTCGCCAGCAGCGTGATGGCGTCCGGCATGACCCGCTCATCAAAGTCGAATCGGGCATTATGGTGGCCCGCCGCCAGGTCACAGCCGAAAATGACGTATGAGGCCTGGCCGCCACGCTGCCTGACCCGCTCCATCATATAGGTCGCATCTTCTGACCCTGCCGCCTGCGCTTTGCGATCGACCACGGAATCAAAGATACCGAGCGCGTCTGCCTGCTGGTGGATGAAATCGACCCACGGCTGCGTCGGGGTGCAGCTGCGCGCCGCACCCATCAGCGTCACCTGCTGCTCAACACCATACATCGCCGCCGCACCGGCAATTACCCGCAGCGCCTGCTGATAAATATCGTCGTTAACCTGATTGGTGATGCCGCGGGTTTCGACCTTCAGCAGGGCGCAGTCGGCGACCACGTTGCGGCCGGTTCCGGCCTGCAGCACGCCGACATTCACCCGCGCCACGCCGCCGCTGTGCTGGGCCAGGCCATGCAGGGCCAGCGTCGCCTGAGCCGCCGCCAGCAGGGCATTGCGTCCCTCTTCCGGGCGGCCACCCGCATGGGCACCGACGCCGGTGAAGTGAACATCCAGCTTGGTGGTGGCGAGAAAGCTGTCGCTGCCGCACACCACTTCGCCCGCCGGCACGCCGGTGCCAATGTGAATCGCCGTGAAGCGATCCACATCATCGACCACGCCCGCCGCTACCATCGCTTTCGCGCCGCGTACACCCTCTTCAGCAGGCTGAAAAATCAGTTTGATGGTGCCGCTGAGCCGCTCTTTCATCGCCATCAGCACCGAGGCAAGCCCCAGCCCGATGGTGGTATGGCCATCATGACCGCAGGCGTGCATCATGCCCGCATTGCAGGAGGCGAACCCTTCCCGCTGCGGCAGATGATCGCTGGCCTGGCTCTCATTGAGATCCAGTGCGTCCATGTCCACGCGGAAGCCCATCACCGGGCCGGGACGGCCTGTTTCCAGCGTCGCCACGATGCCGCAGAATCCGCCGGAAAAGTGGCTGATCCACTGCGGCAGCGCGCCCTGTTGTAACGCTCGCGCCTCCTGCTGTTTCAGCACGGCGGCGTCGGGCAGGCCCATCCGCGCCTCTGCGTCGATCACCTCACGCCCCAGCTTTAGCTGATAACCGAGCTGATGCAGCTCTTCAGCGACCAGCGTGGCGGTGCGAAACTCCAGCCAGCCCGATTCGGCGTAGTGATGGAAGTCACGACGCCACTGCTGAAGCTGCGGCAGCCTTGCACTGACGTGGTCGGAAAGGGTTTTCATCGGCTCTGTCCTCGTTGTTGGTTTTTTATGCACTGCTTCGAATCTACACAATGGAATTGCCGGGCATAAGATGCGAATATCTTGTGACTGATAAACAACGGTTATCACAGAAGTTATGTCCGCTAATCTCAAGCTTCATCAACTGCGTGCGTTTGTTGACGTGGCGCGGCAGGGCAGTATCCGTGCGGCAAGCCGTGTTTCGGGGCTGTCGCAACCGGCGCTGACCAAAGCGATTCAGGAACTGGAGCGTGAGCTGGGGGCAAAGCTGTTTATCCGCCGCCAGCAGGGCGTGGTGTTAACCGATATCGGTGATAACTTTTTCCGTCATGCCAGCCTGGTGCTGGCGGAGCTGCGGGTCGCCGAAGAGGATATCCAGCAGCGGCTGGGGCGGGGCGGGGGGCAGGTGAATATCGGCATCGGCAGCAGCGTGGCGCGTACCGTTATGCCGCAGGTGATCAACCAGTTTCATCGGGAATATCCGCTGGTCAAGGTGCGCATCGTCGAAGGCCAGCTGGTGTCGATGGTGCATGAGCTGCGTCAGGGAACGCTCGATTTCACCATCAATACTTATGACCAGAGTCATCTCGATCAGGAGCTGATGTATGAGCGCGTGATGGAGCGGGAATATAAGGTGGTGGTTCGCAAAGGCCATCCGCTGGAAAAAGCCCGTTCACTGGCGGCGTTGCAGCAGGCGGACTGGACCATGCCGACGCCGAAAGGCAGCTATTACCGCCTGTTGCACGATCTCTTTGGCGAGCGCGGCATGGCACCCAAAATCGTGGTGACCTGCGAAACCTTTATGGCCTGCACCAGCCTGGTGGCGCAAAGCGATTTCATCAGCATTCTGTCAGCCGATGTGATTGACGATCCGGTTCTGGGACGGTCGCTGGTGGCGCTGACGCTTGACGAACCCCTGCCGAAAGCGATTTTTTATCTGATTCAGCGTAAGGAGACCGCGCTGACGCCCATGAGCAGCTATATGGCGCAGCTGTTTCGCCGTTATTGTTAGTAAAATCAGCGAGTAAAGTCGATCGTCTACACTCTTAGGGTACTGTAAAAATCCAACCGACAATATAGAGGTGAAGATGCAAGTCAGTCCTTATCTGTTTCTCTATGGCCGTTGTGAAGAGGCTATCGACTTTTACCTGCAGGCGACCGGGGGCGAGTTGCTCGCGAAAATGAAGTTTGGTGATATGCCGGATCAGGGAGAGCAGGTTGGCGATCAGTCCGCAGCGCCGCAGCCACCCGAGAAGATCATGCATGCGCAACTGCGTATTGGCGACGGCGAGCTGATGCTCAGCGACGGTAACACCGATCAGCCACCGGCGTCGGAACATGCCGGTTATGCGGTCAGCCTTTCCACCACCGATGTCGAAGAGGGTAAAGCGTGGTTTGAAAAACTGTCGGCAGGCGGCAAGGTGACAACGGAGTGGCAGGAGACTTTCTGGTCGAACGGCTTCGCCATGTTTATCGATAAGTTCAACATTCCGTGGCGCATCAATGTGGAGAAGTCGCAGGATTAAGCGGCTGACGGACGTCACAGGACGTGACGTCTTACCAGCAGAAACACAAGGCGGCGACGCGATAAAGCGCCGCCGCTTTACATCAGAAGTTGTAACCCGCCACCAGGTAGTAACCCCAGCCGGTCGATTTCAGCTCAAACGGCCCGTTGCCGAAGTTAACTTCCTGACCATCTGCCCACTGTCCGCCGTTGTGGAAATAACGCGCCACCGCAGAGAAGTGCCAGTGATCGTAGCCCAGTGACAGAATGTGGCTGGAGGCGATGGAGTTGCTGGTGCGTGATGCGCCGCCTTTATCGCGCAGATCGGAACCCCAGTCGAAGTTAGTGAAGCCGACATAGCCCAGATTACCGCCCCACAGCGTCGTGATCGGGACGAAGTATTTCACTTTGAAGCGATAGCCATCCCAGCTGTTCTCGTTCGCCGCACCGTAGTTTTCCCACTGATATTTGGCATAGACGTTCAGCGACAGGCCGACATCGCTGTGCGTATCGATATCGGTGCCGAGACCCATATACCAGGTGTTCTGGCGGCTGTCGCTGTTGCGGCCCATATCGTAGATGTAGTTGTTAGCAAAATACCACTCTTTGAACGGACCAAACGCCAGGCTGGTGCCGGTCAGCTTGTCGATCGAGAAGCGCGGCTCAATTTCCATGAACATCGGGGAACCGTGGTCGAATACGCCGTTGGCGTTGCTGTTGCCGACGCCGAAGAAATTAGGTACGTCGAGATAGCCGTAAAAGTCGAACCACTCTTTTTTCGCAAACGCTTCATATTCCAGATAGACGTCGTTGTTGAACTGCGGTCCGAAACGGGTGTGGTAGCTGCCTACCACGTTAACGCTCTGATGCCACCAGTCAGAGAGATACTGCGGATCGCTTTCTGCGGCCTGCGCAGCACCACTCAGTGAACATGCCAGCACGGCACCTGCTATCAACGTTTTATATTTCATTATCATCAGCCACATGCTTTTGACCGCCGCACAGCAGACGCAGTCAGAGAGAAATCGGTCCCTGGAGGGAATGAGGATGTCAGCAAAAAACAGCCGGTTGTTCAGCCCGCGTAGCGTGCCTGTAACAGATCGATAGAAAATAGATTTTGCTCACGTTTGTCAAAAAGTGTTGCATTACAATTCAGCTAAAATGTGATGCACTTCACAATTAAGACCATGATCGAACGGAACCAGGCAACCGTTTACGTTGTCTGGTTCGTGATCAAAAAGGCGGGATCAGGGAAAAGTGACGCGAACCTGTAAACCACAGATCGCACCCTGTGGGGTCAGACAGTTGGAAAGGGCGACGTGAATCTGATGTTTCTGAGCGACGTTACGCACGATGGATAATCCCAGCCCGCTGCCCTGGGCTTTCACGTCAGGCGAGCGGGTAAAACGATCAAATGCGCGCTCGATAAAGGATTCCGGCATGCCTGGCCCGTTATCGACAATATCGACCACCGTTTTGCCCGCGACCCGATGCAGCAGCACATCAACCAGACTCCCTTCCGGCGTGTGCAACATGGCGTTACCAATCAGGTTGTCAAACAGGCTGCGCAGCTCAGAACGACTGGCCTGCAGACGATATTGAGCAGAGCCGTTAAAACCGATATCGATGCCGCGCTTGTCTGCCACCACCATCAGCTGCTCAATGCTCTCCTTCAGCAGATCTTCCAGGTCAATATGCTCGACGCTGGCGATCACACTCTGGTCATCCTGGCGCGACACATTGAGTAGCTGTGTGACCAGATGACGGGTGCGCGTGACGCCCGCTTCCAGCTGACTGAACTGCCGGCTCGCTTCGCCCGGCTGGATATGCTGACGGAGATTCTCCAGCTGTAAGGTCACCGCCGTTACCGGGGTGCGCAGCTCATGAGCGGCGTCCTCCAGGAACTGACGCTGAGAGGACCAGGCCTCGCGCAGTTTACTCAGCAACGAATTATAGGCAGCCACCAGCGGCAGGATCTCATCCGGCAGCCCCTCCGGTGAGACGTTGTGCGGATGATGGGTCTCCTGCGCCGCGATCTGACGCGAAGCCACCTGCAGATCGCGGGTGATCTTGCGTACCACCAGCCAGATCACCAGCAGCGACAGCGGCATCATCAGGATCATCGGGATAATCGCCGCCAGCGCCCGCTTGACCATCGTGGACTTCATGTAGCTGAGGTTGTGCATGACCTGAATGGTTTTGATCGCGCTGCCGGGCAAACCGGGCCGGGTGTAGATCCGCCATTCACAGTCGCGGCACTGGCCGACATGCACGTCGCGGTAACCCCGCTGGTTCTGTAACGGGGCCGCCAGCTCCGGCCAGGAGCTGGCACGCAGCTGTCCGCGATCGTCCCACAACTGAACCACAAACGCGCTTTTCGCTTTATCCGGCGCAATCAGCATCGGCATCAGGGCGGGCATCTGCTTATTGGTGGACCAGGCGTCCGCGATTTTTGCCAGCTGATCGTCCTTCATCGTGCCGACCATATCGCCGTAGCAGCTGAAGAAATACCAGGTGACACCGCCAATCATCAGCAGATGAATAATCAGCAGCGTAGAGAGCAGTTTATTACGCAGCGAGCGCATAAAGGTGAAGGGTTTCATATGGCCGGAACCCGCCAGCCCAGACCACGCACGTTGCGGATCACGTCGTTATCCAGCTTGCGGCGCATGCCGTGAATCAGGACATCCACCGCGTTGCTGCTGACTTCATCGCCCCAGCCATAGATGCGGTTTTCCAGCTGCTCGCGCGACAGAATGGCACCGGGCCGCTCCAGCAGGGCGTAGAGCAGGGCATACTCGCGCGCGGTCAGCTGCTCGCGCTGACCCTTATAGAGCACTTCGCGGGTCATCATATCCAGCTGAACATCCCCGCTGCCCAGCACCGAATCTGCCGCGCCGTGGCGGCGTCGGGTAATGGCGCGCATCCGGGCCATCACTTCCTGGAGGTCGAACGGTTTAAGCAGGTAGTCGTCAGCGCCGCTGTCGAGCCCCTGAATGCGCTGCGCCACCGTGTCGCGGGCAGTCAGAATCAGCACGGGCGTGGAGTCGCCGCGCCCGCGCGCCCGGCGCAGCACCTGTAACCCGTCATCGCGGGGTAAGCCGAGATCGAGCAGCACGCAGCTGTAGCCGCCTTCGCTCCAGGCATTGTGGGCAAAGACGCCATCGCGCACCCAGTCCACCGACCAGCCCGCGCCCTCCAGTGCCTGCTGCAGGTTTGCGCCGATCATTTCATCATCTTCAACCAGTAACACGCGCATGGCTGATCTCCTCTGCAAAGATGGGAGAGAGTTTACTCATCAATTGTTAGGCCAGAATTATCCGCCTTCACACTTCCCGCTGTCGCCGCGCTGGCTGCATCTGCAGTGCTTCATCAGAACTCTATCCACATTTTTCATAGTAAACGAGAGTAAAACCACTGGCCTGAGGACGAAAATTTTGACGCTTTTATCATTAGGTCAATACTACCCTTTTCAGACGTGAATAATGCTATTTAACTGTTGTATGACTAATTCAGGATAGAAATGATTTTTATCAGATACGGGCTCTATGTTAGTAAGGTTATTCCTGAGTAGATAGATGTTAAAATTATGCAATAGAAATTAACTCTGAAAATTAATTGTGCCTTATGTCACATAAAGAGATAAATATTAATATTTTATCAGGATGAACTGGGGAGAAATAACAAGAAATGACATCTTTTTTCACCCATCTCTTTGATAAGGAAATTTATTTTATAAATTTTAATAAGGGTAATAACTCTTTGCACATGGAATATTTAATTGATATAAATTTCTGGCAACAGGGTTTGCCATTAATAAAAAACAGAAGGAGTTTGTTAAATGAAGATCTTAGAAAATAGTCATTTGCTTTTGGTTACTGGTGCAAGCGGTGCATACGACCCTGCCTATGCTGGGGCATCAGCTTATGCCAGTCAGCATGGTAATAAGTCCAGTCAATCCGGTAATCTGTTTGGTCCAAGTAATGGCGTAATTCAGGTTGTGGCTGCACATCCTGAAATGGTGGGCTGTCTCAATGGCATCCTCGGTGGGATGATTAGTGGTTCAGTAGGTGGTCCGGGCTCAGCTGTGGCAAGTGCGATTGGTGGTGGTATTGGTTCGTGTTTTAATAATTCTGGAAACTACAATGCTGGTAACAGTATTGGTGGTCAATGCACCTGGTGAAATTAGTCTTCATGATAAATGATGGCTGAGGGTTTTATGCAAAAAATAGTACGCTATCTATCTATATTGGTTAGCATATTAGTGGGCGCAATGTTTTTGAGTGGCGCAGGCGTTTCGTATGAAGGCTGGTATGCTATGCCAGAAAATGCATCAAAAATGGTCGTTACAATCGCTACACTGACTACGTTTGTTAAACTGACTATTTTTTTGTGCTCAAGGTTTTTCAGTGCATCTGGCTGCTGTAAAAAAACTTAAGTGTAGAGATTAGATGTGCAGGGGCTTCGGCTCCTGTTTTGATATAAAAAATTAATAAAACAGGAATGTAATAAAAGCTGCTGACTAAATGAGTTTTAAATGCCTCTCTTTTCTAACAGTAATCTCACGACAGATTTTTACTCAAAGCCCCCGCTGGCCACACCCTCTCACCTCCGTTTCACCCCTTGCTAATTCTGCGCTAATTTTCTGCTAATTAAGGGATAAATTTTAGCGGGTAGAGTGGTTCCACTGCACATCAGCTTGAACAGGAGGAACCATGAATCAGCGCGAGTTTATTCGGAGTCTGCTGGACTGGATAGAGAACAACTTAGGACACGATCTGCATCTGGATGAGGTGGCGCGCCGCTCAGGCTATTCGCGCTGGCATCTGCAACGCCTGTTTCGCCAGCACACCGGCTTTTCCCTGGCAGAATATATCCGTCAGCGTCGCCTGACGGAGTCGGCGCTCACGCTACTGAGCAGCAACGAAGCGATTCTGCAGGTGGCAATGAACTACGGTTTTGATACCCAGCAGGCCTACACCCGGACCTTTAAAAATTACTTTATGGTGACGCCGGGCCAGTTGCGCCGCCAGCGTCGCGTCGAGCCAGATCGACTGCTGTTCCCGCTGGCGATGGCCAGCTGATGCCTGACAAGGCCTTTCCGTCACGGCAGGCAGACGGAAAGGTCACTCCGCGCATTACCCTCGCTTCGGCTGTTATCGCCCTGTTTTTTTTGCCTCCTCGCCACAGTCCCCCCGTCTGAACGTGCTAGTTTGTTGCCTGCATCCCCTTACTGTCGGAGTCGGGAAACATGGAAAATGGCGCGAATTTAACCGCCATGCTGGTATTCGCACGGGTGGTGGAGTTACAGAGTTTCAGCGAGGCCGCTCGCGCACTGGGCTGGTCCAAATCGCATGTCAGCCGGGAGATCGCCCGGCTGGAACTCAGGCTCGGTATCCGGCTGCTGCAGCGCACCACCCGGCGGCTGGCGCTGACCGAGCTGGGGCAGGCGTACTACCCCTATTGTGTCCGTATGCTGGCGGAAGCGCAGCGCGCCGAGGCGTTCGTTCAGCAGTTGCATCAGCAGGCCGCCGGTCATGTCAGGCTGCAGGCGCCCGTCACGTTCGGCTGTCAGTGCGTAGTGCCTGTCGTTAATCGCTTTCTGCGCCGCCATCTGCATATCAACGTTGATCTCGATCTCACCGATCGCAGCCAGGATCAGCTGGACGATCAGGATGATCTGGCGATTGTGATCCGATCCCGGGCACCGCGTCAGGGCAACTTCCGGCTGCTGAGTGATATCGACTGGGGGCTCTATGCCGCGCCTGCTTATCTGGCACAGCGTCCGGCTATCACTCACCCCGGGATGCTGCCACGTCACGACCTTCTGCTGTTTCATGGCCCGGCCCACACCGCTGCGCTGCCGTTCCGCCGCGATAAGCAGCGACTGGCGCTGGATGTACGCAGTCGCTTTCGCGCCAATAACAGCATGGCGCTGCTGAATGCGGCCCTGGCCGGCAGCGGTATCGCCTATCTGCCCGCCTACATGGCACAGGAGGCGGTCGGGCGGGGTGATATTCAGCAGCTGTTGCCGGAGTGGCAGATGGATCGTCTGCAAAGCTATCTGCTGCTGCACGACACCCCGGAAACGGCGTCGCCCGTCACGCTGCTGAGCGATGCGCTGGTTGCGGCGCTGAGCACAGGCTGATTGTTGCCTGCTGACAACAATCATCGCCACAGAGTAACTATCGCGGCGTCGCTGTTGTTAATCCGCCGCCCTGGTTAGCCTGTATCCCTGCTCACTCAAGGGATATGGCTATGCAACACTCACCCGAAACGGCAGCGTTTCACCACTGGAAACGTAATTTAGCGGTCTGCGTCGTCGGATCTTTTACCACTATCGTGGCGATGACGCTGCTGCTGCCCTTTCTGCCGCTCTATGTTAAGCAGCTTGGCGTTGAGCAGCCCGCCGCCATTGCGCGCTGGTCCGGCCTGGCGTATGGGGCGACCTTTTTCAGTGCCGCGCTGACGGCACCGCTGTGGGGCCGGCTGGCTGATCGTTACGGTCGCAAGCTGATGCTGATTCGGGCCAGCCTCGGCATGGCGATTGCGATGTCGCTGATTGGCATGGCGACGGCGCCGTGGCAGCTGGTGGCGCTGCGTCTGCTGGCGGGGCTGCTGGGTGGCTACGCGTCGGGGTCGACCATTCTGGTGGCGGCGCAGACGCCCAAAGCGCAGACAGGCTGGGCGCTGGGCGTCCTCTCCTCCGGCATTATGGCCGGCAACGTGGTCGGGCCGCTGCTGGGTGGCCTGCTGCCGCCGCTGATTGGCATCCGGCAGACCTTCTGGCTGACCGGCGCGGTAATTTTTCTTGCCTTCCTCGCCACCACCTTTTTACTCAGAGAGCAGCCGCGAGCCAGCATCACCGCCTGCGATCGTCCTTCACCGATGCCGGCAGAGCCGCCGGTCAATCACCGCCTGGTGCGGCTGATGTGGCTTTCCGGCATGTTGCTGATTTTTGCCAGCATGTCGATTGAACCGATTATTACGCTCTACGTCGGCGAGTTTGTTCAGGGTGAACATCAGATCACCCTGATGGCCGGGATCGTGATGTCCGCCGCCGCGCTGGGCACGGTACTGGCGGCACCGCGGCTCGGTCGCCTGGCCGATCGCGTCGGACACTGGCGGGTTCTGACAGGGGGATTACTGCTGAGCGGCGTGCTGCTGATCCCGCAGGCGTTTATCACGGCGGCCTGGCAGCTGGTGCTGCTGCGCTTTCTGATGGGGATGGCGCTGGGCGGCCTGATGCCATGCATCACGGCGATTATCCGTCATAGCGTACCGGGCTCGCAGGTCGGACGGATGCTCGGTTATTCCACTTCGGCACAATATGTGGGTCAGGTCAGCGGTCCGCTGTTCGGTGGAGTGGTCGGCGGGACGTTCGGGATGCGGCCGGTATTTCTGGCGACCTGCGCGGTGATGCTCTTCTGCGCATGGCTCAACTGGCGCGAAATGAAAAAGTAACGCGATCAAAAAAGGCGGACCGGAGTCCGCCTTTTGTTACTGACCGAAGCTGGAATTACTTCTGGTCTGGCAGTGCGTAGGCAATCACATAGTCGCCCAGCTTGGTACCAAACGAACCGTGACCGCCTGCTGCGATGACAACGTACTGCTTGCCATTCACTTCATAGGTCATCGGGGTCGCCTGGCCGCCTGCTGGCAGACGTGCCTGCCACAGCAGCTCGCCGGTGTCGGTGCTGAACGCGCGCAGGTAGTTATCGGCGGTCGCACCAATGAAGAATACCTTACCTGCGGTGGTGATTGGACCACCCAGCATCGGCATACCCATTTTGAACGGCAGCGGAACCGGTGAGCTGTCGCGAACGGTACCGATACGCTGTTTCCACACGACGTCGTTGGTCTTCAGATCCACCGCGGAGATGTAACCCCAGGCTGGCTGTTTGCATGGCAGACCAAACGGAGAGAGGAACGGATTCAGTTCGACGCCAAACGGCACGCCATACTGCGGCTGAATACCGGTTTCAGTCCCTGAACCACCCTCTGCGCCTTTCGGCGGCTCAATCGGGTTACCCGGACCTCGCGGAACCAGTTTCGAGACAAACGGCAGCGCCATCGGGTTAGCAATCGCAATCTGACGATGTGGATCGACCGCGATACCGCCCCATTCGAACATACCCAGGTTGCCCGGGAACACCAGCGTACCCTGCTCAGATGGCGGCGTGAACGGACCTTCATAGCGCAGACGCTTGAAGATAACGCGACACACCAGCTGGTCAAACATCGTCGCGCCCCACATATCCTTGTCCGTGAGGTTCTGTTTCGGACGGAAGGTCAGCTCAGAGTAGGGCTGCGTGGCGGCAACGTGGTCGCCTTTCGCGGCACCCTGTGGCACTGGCGTTTCTGACGCCGGAACCACTGGCTTGCCGGTGCGGCGATCCAGAACGAAGATGTTACCGGTTTTAGCCGGCGCGTAGATCACCGGGACGGTGTTGCCATCTTTATCGGTAATGTCAGCCAGGGTCGGCTGCGACGGCAGATCCATATCCCACAGGTCGTGATGCACCGTCTGATAAGACCAGACCAGCTTACCGGTGGTGGCGTTCAGCGCCAGCACGCTGCTCGCGTAACGCTCCTGCTCTGGTGTGCGGTTACCGCCCCAGATGTCCGGTGTGCTCACGCCCATTGGCAGGTAAACGGTATCCAGTTTTGGATCGTAAACGGCCGGTGCCCATGAGTTCGGTGAATTCAGGGTAAAGGTGTGTTCATCAGCCGGGATGGCATTCGGATCTTTTGCACCCGGATCAAAGACCCACAGCAGTTTACCGGTATTCACATCAAAGCCACGAATCACGCCGGAAGGCTCGCGGGTTGAGTAGTTATCGGTGACTGCACCCGCCATGATGATGGTGGTGTTGGTAATGATCGGCGGTGAGGTCGGCTCATACTGACCCGGCGTGGTGACAGGCTGTTTGTGCTGCAGATCCAGCTCGCCGTTAACGCCAAATGTCGGGCAGCGTTCGCCGGTTTCGGCGTCCAGTGCAAACAGACGACCATCGTTAACCGGTAAATAGATACGACGTGAGCAGAGCGCAGGCTGGCTGTTTGCTGCATCAGCGGCTGCCGGCACTTCGTGGTAGGAGACGCCGCGGCAGGTCACGTGCTGGAAGGTCGGATTCACCTTCATGGCCGGATCAAACTTCCACTTCTGTTTACCTGTAGCCGCATCCAGCGCAAACAGGATCTGGTGTGGCGAACAGAGGTAAAGGGTGTCGCGGATTTTAATCGGGGTCACTTCGTCGGTGATTTCGCCCGGATCGTTAGGGGTTTTCATGTCGCCGGTCTGGAACTGCCAGGCAACCTGCAACTCTTTCACGTTCTCGTGGTTAATCTGCTTCAGCGGCGAGAAACGGGTTCCCTGCTGATCGCGCGCATAAGCGGGCCAGTCAGCATCCGGGATGTTGCTCAGCGGTGCAGCCTGCTGCGCATTGTCAGCGGTTTCCGGCACAGAACCGTTAATGACCTGCGGATCGTTGAATACCGCGTAGGCCAGCACGGCCGCACTGGCAATCAGCGCCACAGCCATGGTACCCAGTGCTGCTTTGCTACCGGCGTTAACGCTGCGATAGACAAACGGCAGGATCAGCCAGACACCAAAAATCACCAGCACATCGGTGCGTGGCGCCAGCGCCCAGAAGTCCGTCCCGACTTCCCACACGCCCCAGATCAGGGTGCCGATCAGCAGCAGCGCATAGAGAACCAGCGCGGTGCTTTTACGGCGGGAAAGCAGATAAGCGGTGATGAGCATAACCACACCGCCGAAAACGTAATACCAGGAACCACCAATAGCGGCTAACCAGCCACCGCCAATCAGCATAAACGCGCCCGTCAGTACTGCGAACAGTATCGTCAGGAAACGAATTACGCTAAACGATGAGGAGTTTTTCCCCATGATATCGACCTCGTTTTGTTGCCATAAAACATACGAAAACAACCAGATAGGCTGTTTCCAGTTATCAAGTACAAATGATTAAGGGTGTTCTTGAGAATCTCTTCCGCTAAGACAGACGCTCCCTTTGTGTTAAATGTTATAGCAAAATTAGATCAAGGTTTGATTTTTTTAGCTCAAAGCGCTTAACAAATGAAGTAATGCGACATTTTATGGGGGATTAATGGACGTTAAGCGCACCGCCGTGTGCCCTTAACGCCGGAGGGCAGGATTTGTGGTTCAGCAGCTAATCAGGTCGCCGTCCGAGCGTTGCTGTTGCCAGCCGCTAATATTTATCTCAGCAAACTGTTCAGCGCTTAAAGGCGGCGTATGACTTCGCACGATCACCTCGGCCCCTTTCTCACGGAATGTCGCCATGAAAAAAGGAAAGGTAAACTTTTCATAATTGTCATTAAAGAACGCTTCGGTTAAAACAATCCCGGAAAAAGGAAAGGATTCCAGCAGTCGCCAGTCTGCACCGGGCGGAGCAAAATCATAAAGCCAGAAATCAAATTTCTCTGTTAATTCAAGCAGTGAGGCGTGGTGTGCGGCTAAACTGGTATAATTAATACCAATTCTGATTCGCCCATCCTGTAAATGAGAATAAGCATCCGGAACTGCAATCATTCCCTGCAGCCGAAAGTCTTCTACCGGGACAATCATTAATGCTGCTTCAGTAGCGATTTGGTTGTGTAATGAAATAATGTTGTTTGTATTAAGTATATTGCGGCTGTCCTGATTTTGCTGAAGATATGGCACGCTATAGCAAATGCCCGTGACATTACGCGTAACGTGATGGATAGGTTCAGTAACATAAGGGTTATATAAACTGTTTTTCATTATCTCTTTGGCGTGCAATAAAAAAGGATTTATTGATAATCAATCATATAAACGGTCGCATTTTCCAAACGCGTGAATAAATATAGATCATCTGCTTAATCCAAATCATCCTTTTATTGTCGCGGAGCGTAAATAAACGCTTCGACACAGAAGCAATAATTCCTTTGGCGTCTGATGATGACGTAGAATATATTCAATAGTCGGGACCAATAGGCTGGTAATAATCAGGAGAGATTTTTCAGGCCCGGCATGGACAGGAAGGCGATTTATCGCCGGGAGCAGCAGAGGGGAAACCATCGCGATTATACTTCATCCGCTCTGTTATCTGACGTTCCTCATCGACCGCACAAATAACACCGCGCAACGACGCGGGACGGCTCATCAAATTTGGGATAAGACATGGGATTTATGGCATCTGCAGCGGAAGAGCCGCTGTGGCGACATCGGGCATTCGTCGCCTTCTGGCTGGCACGAACCTGTTCATCGTTTGGTTTTCAGATGTTTTCGGTGGCGATCAGCTGGCAGATCTATGCGCTGACCGACAGCGCGATGGCGTTAGGGATGATCGGCTTAATGCAGTTTCTGCCGTCGGTGTTGCTGGCGCTGCCTGCAGGGCATCTGGCGGATCAGTATGACCGGCGGCGTATCGTGCTGTTCGGTCAGCTGGTGGAATTTGCTGCGCTGCTGGCATTAGTGGTGCTTACCTTATTCTCTACCGCCGATCGGGTTACGCTCTGGGGTCTGGTATTTATGATTGCGGTGGCGAAAGCGCTGGAGTGGCCTTCGATGTCCTCAATGCTGCCGTCGCTGGTGCCGCCCGCGATTCTGGCGCGGGCGATGGCGATGAACTCGGTGGGCGGCGAGGCGGCGGTTATCGTCGGACCGACGCTGGGCGGGCTGCTTTATGTCGCGGGACCGCATGTGGTGTATGGCGTGTCTGCGCTGTTCTATCTGATTTCGCTGACGCTGGTGAGTCTGCTGCGCTATGAGCGCCCGTTGCAGCCGCGCCTGCCGATGAACATGAAGAATCTGTTTGCCGGGATTCACTTTATCCGCGAACGCAAAGATGTGCTGGGCGTGATTTCGCTCGATCTCTTTGCCGTCCTGCTGGGTGGCGCGACCGCGCTGCTGCCCATTTTTGCCAAAGATATTCTGCATACCGGGCCGTGGGGATTGGGGATGCTGCGGGGCGCGCCCTCTGTGGGGGCGCTGCTGGTCGGCATCTGGCTGAGCCGGCATAAGCTGGATAAGCATGTCGGGATGATTATGTTTGGTTCGGTGGCGGGCTTTGGTGTTGCCACGCTGGTGTTCGCGCTCTCGACGCAGCTGTGGTTGTCGCTGCTCGCGCTGTGTGCGCTGGGCGGTTTCGATATGGTCAGTATGGTGATTCGCGGTGCGCTGGTGCAGCTGGATACGCCGGATGCGATGCGCGGGCGGGTGAATGCAGTGAACGCCATTTTCATCAATACGTCGAATCAGCTGGGTGAGTTTGAGTCGGGGATGCTGGCAGCATGGATGGGCGCAGCCCCGGCGGCGGCGATTGGCGGGATCGGTACGCTGGTGGTGGTGGCCCTGTGGATGAAGTTGTTTCCGCATCTGCGGCGGCGGCAGAAGCTGGAGAATGAGGGGGATGCGGTCTGACCCAGGGCAGCTATATGCGCTTGTGATGTCAGGAAGGTTATCGCTGATAAATTGAGCGCAGGCTTCAGGGAGCATATGTCCTCCGCAAAGACGCAAAAACGCCCTCCCTGGCAGGCTGCTGAGAGAGAAGAAATATTGGTGCGGCTATTGAGTCAGCGCTGAGGCAGTTTTACTGAGCGAACGTAACACCTGAGAAGTAACTGGCCCGAAGGCCAGTTCAGCAGAGTACCAGTCAGAGTGCCAGTAACAAGCCGGGGACGGCGGGGGAGGCCGCCCCTGAGGCTGGGGCCGTCAGGCCCCGGATTTTCCCAGGTTGGCGTCAAATGTCAGCCAGCTTTCACGCATGTCCACTACGCTGCGGGTTTTGCGTGCCTCATCGATTTTGATGGCGGTAAGGCCCGCTTCCAGCGCGTCCACCACTGAGACTTTCAGCGGTGTTCCCTGTTTAATATGTTTGACGATCTCTTCAGCCATCAGCGCATCCGCGCCGTAATGGCCATCATAAGCGTTGCCGCTGTAGGCGGTATCGACCTCTTTCTCACCGCTGCGGGCGTTGTGCACCCGGAAGTAGTTACGCACAAAGTCGCCTTCCGCCATGCCGTCAGTGCCCATGACGCAGAAACGGCGGAACTCATCCGGCACGTTCAGGTTGGCGTGGAAGGCGAGGGTGGCTCCCCCCTCATACTCAATCAGCGCGGTCTGGTAGTCGACAATGTCGGCATCGCTGTCGAAGACCGCATCTGTGCTGGACCAGCCGCTGGGTTTGACGTGATAGAGCTCCGACTCAGGGGTGATCGCCCCCTGCGGGGCGTGAGCCGGGGTAAAGGATTTCCGGCCACCAAAGCTGGCGACGTGAGTCGGACGCCGCTGCAGCAGGCCCTGATAGAGATCGATGTCGTGGCAGCACTTCTCCAGAATATAGGGACCGGCATACTTCTCCAGACGTCGCCAGTCGCGCTGGAAGAAAGCACCGTGATAAGGCTTGATGTGTTCGGTTGCCTCAATCGAGGTGATTTCGCCCAGCTGGCCCGCATCGCGCGCAGCCAGCAGATCGTGATAAAGCGGTGAATAGCGCAGCACCAGCCCGACCAGAATGCGCGCCTCGCCATACTGACGCACCAGCTTTGCCATCGCCATGGTCTGCTCTTCATTAATTACCACCGGCTTTTCGGTAAAGACGGTATAGCCTGCCGCCAGCGCCTGACCCACATGCTCCAGATGCAGAAAGTTGGGTGAACCCACCAGCACCACATCCATTCCGCCGTGAGCCAGCAGGGCGTCCACAGACGCAAAAGCCTGGCCGGGCGCAATACCAAAGTTGTGCAGATTCGGCAATCCGGCGGGGGCCGGATCGTAATAGCCCACGACGGAAAAGCTGTCGTCAGCCTTGCTGAACTCTTTCATGACGTGGGACAGACGAAAGCCGAGACCGATAATGCCTACTTTCATGGTAAACCCCTGCTCCTGAGATCGGATGATGCAAAGCCCGCCAGCGGTCGGGCGCGGCTGCTGATAATCTGACCATCAACTTATTACGGCAGAAAAAGTAATGTCAACATCGCGCTGCACGTTTTGCGGGATGGGTTTTTGTTATATTTATGTAAATTAAGGAAAAATAGTCATGATGTTTTTACCATATTTATTTGTTATTGCGATTTAAGTTTTTTTATCCTATCGTTCGCTCATTATGGCTATAACCCTTAATCAGGGAAGGAAGCGCGTGCAACCACACTATCTTCTTGGCATCGATGGCGGCGGAACGCAGTGTCGCGCGCGCTTAACCGATCGGCAGGGCCGCCTGCTGGCAGAAAGCACCGGTGGACCCGCCAATGTCTGGTCAGATTATGATGCGGCCCTGACCTGTGTCGGGCAACTGACTGAACAGGTATTTATCCAGGCGGGACTCACCGCAGAGGCGCTGGCACAGACCGCGCTGGTGGCGGGGCTGGCCGGCGCTAACGTCGCCTCAGTGCAGGCGCGCCTCGCAAGCTGGCAGCCCGCCTGCGCGGCGTTGCAGGTGGTCAGCGATGTGGAGATCGCCTGCGCGGGCGCGCACGGTGGCGAGCCTGGGGCGGTCTTTATCATCGGCACCGGCAGTCAGGGCGCCGCCTGGGATGGCGAACGCTTTACGCTGCTTGGCGGCTGGGGCTTTGCCCTCTCCGATCAGGGGTCGGGGGCGGAGCTGGGCCGTCGCGCGCTGCGTCTGGCGCTGCTGGCGCATGAGTCGATCATTCCGCACGGCTCCCTGACCCGCCAGCTGATGGCGCAGTTCGGCGACAGCCCGGAAACCATGCTGCTCTGGACGCGCACGGCGGTGCCTGCTGACTGGGCCCGCATGGTGCCACAGATTTTTGCAGCCGCCGACGCGGGTGACAGCCACGCTCAGGAGCTGCTGCAACAGACCGCCGCCGATATCGGCCTGATGGTGCGACGCCTGATCGCCCTGAGCAGCGGGCCGGTGGCGCTGATGGGCGGCGTGGCCGCACCGATTCAGCGCTGGCTGGATGAAGATATTCAGGCCCGGCTGGTGATGCCGCAGGGCGATGCCCTGAGCGGGGCGCTGACCCTGGCGCAGCAGCTGACGCCTGCCGATTACCGATCTCAAGCGGGCTGAGCTGCCTCAGCCCGATAACCCGAGGAATCTATGACCGCTCCCAACGTAACCGCGCGCATTCTGCGGTTGATTGTCGAAAATGCGCCAATCAGCCAGTCAGATCTGAAAGTTCGCAGCGGACTGAGCATGTCGACCGTCTCACAGGCAACTAACCGCCTGCTGACACAGGAGATTGTGCAGGAGCTGGGGCTGCGTCGCGTGTCGATGGGGCGGCCAAAAACCCTGCTGGGGCTCAACCCCGACCGCGCCAGCGTGATTGGGATTCAGCTCAATGCGGAACGCAACCTGATCGTCATGACCGATCTCAGCGGCAATCTGCTGGGTGAACAGCAGATGCCAAAAGGCACGCTGACGCCGCGCCAGCTTGGCGATGCGCTGGCGAAATTTCTGCGCGGCGTGGAGGAGAAGCGGGTGGGGGCCATTGGTCTGGCGCTGTCGGGGCTGGTCGATGCTGAAAACGGCTATTGCATCCGCTCCAAGGTGCTGGGCTGGGATAACGTTCCGATTGCGCGCCTGCTTGAAGAGCGCTTCTCGCTGCCGGTCTTTATCGAAAACGACGCCAACGCCATGGCCATGGCCGCGCTGGTGTTTGGTCAGCTCGGCAATGCGCAGTCGGCGGTGATCGCCACCTACGGCAAAGGGATTGGCGCGGGGATCATCCTTAATCGTCAGCTCTATCGCGGTCGTCACGGCAAGGCGGGCGAGATTGGTAACGGGCTGGTGGGCGACGGTTCGCTGCGCCTGCTGGAAGATGTCGCCTCCTCGCGCGCCATTCTGCAGCGGGTGGCGGAGCAGGATGCGGAGGGCGTGACGCTGCAGGCGCTGGATCAGCGGCCCACGCCAGAGGTGCTGGCGGCGCTGGAAGAGGCGGGACGTGAACTGGGCATTTCGCTGGCGAACCTGTCGGTGGCCTACGATCCGGATGTGGTCTATCTGGCGATGGAGCCGCACATGGCGTCACGCATTCTGCTCGATCACATCACCCAGAGTTTTCAGGCCTACCGGCTGAAACTGACACCACAGATGACGCCGCTGCAGTTTCTGACGGAATCGAACCGGATGTGGGCGCTGGGCGCGGCGGGATTTGCCGTTAACCGCTTGCTCGATCTGCTGGCAGCCCAGGCCAACGAAGAGCCGGTCACCTGAGTTAACACTCGAATAAAAACGGGCGCTAAGCGCCCGTTTTTGTTTCCGCGCTTCTCCTAACGCAGGCGCAGACCCTGCTCATCAAACAGCAGGCAGTGCGCGGCAGAGATGCCCAGTTCTACCTGCGCACCGAGATCGCGCGGGGTGGCCTCGCGCTCTTCCACCACCAGCATCTGTTCACGTCCGATATCCAGGTAGAGATAGTTGGTGTGACCCAGCATCTCGCCATAGGCCAGCTCGCCGTGAAAACGCAGGGCGTCCGGCGTCTGCGCGGCAGGCTGGAAATGCTCGGGACGGATGCCCAGCGTGACGGTCTGGCCCTCGCGGCAGGCAGTCGCAAGGGGCATGACCAGCCCCTCAATCTTCAGCTCCGGCACCCGCAGCTGCACTTCACCTTCACCTGTCGCGCTGATTTCGGCGCGCAGAAAGTTCATCTTCGGCGATCCGATAAACCCGGCGACAAACAGATTATCCGGGTCGTGATAGAGCGTCAGCGGCGCGCCGACCTGCTCAATCCGGCCCTGACGCAGCACCACGATGCGGTCAGCCAGGGTCATCGCCTCCAGCTGATCGTGGGTGACATAAATCATGGTGTTACCGAGTGAGGCGTGCAGGCGGGCGATCTCGATCCGCATCTGCAGACGCAGTTCGGCATCCAGGTTGGAGAGCGGTTCATCGAACAGGAAAATACGCGGATGACGAATGATGGCGCGGCCAATCGCCACGCGCTGCCGCTGTCCGCCAGAAAGCGCACGCGGCAGGCGGTCGAGCAGTTCCGTCAGGTGCAGCCGAGCTGCCGTCCGCGCAATAGCCTGGTTGATCTCCGCTTTGGACTTTTTCATGACCTCCAGCGGATAGGCCAGATTGCCGCGCACCGTCATGTTGGGGTAGAGCGCATAGGACTGAAATACCATCGCGATGCCGCGCTCGGTGGCGGGCTGCTGCGTCATATCTTGCCCCTCAATCAGCAGCTGACCGCTGCTGATCTCCTCCAGCCCGGCGATCATCCGTAACAGCGTCGATTTGCCGCAGCCGGAAGGGCCGACAAACACCACAAATTCGCCGCTGTTGATCGTCAGATCGATGCCATGAATGACATTGACGTGCTCATAGGACTTCTTCACATTCTGCAAGCGCAGGCTGGTCATCGGCTACCTCACTCAGAGTAACTGGCCCATGTAGATGGCATTACTGCGCAGGATAGGGGTGAACCCCATACGCGTATAGAAGGCGCACACCTGCTCGTTCTGCAGGCTGACGCCAAGATGGACACCGCTGACCCCGGCGGCCCGCAGCGCCGCCAGCTCATGCTCAATCATCCGGCGACCCCAGCCCCCTTTCTGGGCGGCAGGCAGCAGGTTGATATGCAGATGCGCGGGCCAGCGGGTCACCAGCGTCTCCGCGGCCTGGTCGGGCTGGCGGATGGCGTCGAGCACTTTACTGTCGAGCGGGGCGCTGGCGCTGCGGTCGCGATATTTCTCCTGCAGCTGCGGCCACCATTCGGCGTCGAGCTGAGCCTCAAACGCGCGGGTGTCAGGCACGGCCACAACGTAACCCTGCACCTCACCGTCACGCTCCAGCACAAAGGCGAAGTCAGGCGCAAACCGCGCGTAGGGCACGGCAAAACGCTGGCCGGGATAGTCGGGATCGGAGTAGAGCGCGCGGGCATCGCCACCGGCATCCGCTGTTTCCAGGCAGATACGGTAGAGCGCCGGGAAGTCCGCCGGCGTGGCCGGACGAATGACACCTTGATTCGCCATGGTGAAGTCTCATGAGTGAGTGAAACGGTCAGGGAGTAAACAGATCCACAGGATAAAGTTACGTTAATGAAAGTGGACTTAGTTTTCAAGATAGAATAATTCCCTTATCGCACTAACGCTGACGGTTAAGCAATCTTTCACGGCGTCATGATGCACAACTGTGATCGCCAGCACGCCCGCAGGGCGGCGGCTGGCGGCAGATTCTGCGCCGGTAAAAAGAGAAAAGTGTGAGCGTGATAGGATTTTCGTATGGTTTATCAGGGTGTTATTTTGTCATTATAGCCTGGCGATCTCCTGCTGTGAAAAGCGCGCGGGGCACGCTGCCGCCGCGGTTAACAGGCGTCAGACCAGCGTGATGTGCTGATATTCACGCCGGATTGCTGTTTATTTGCGCGCGCTCACAGCGTTGCAATTCCCGCGGCAGGTTGTTTGACTTTATTTTTTTATTAAAGTAAGTATGAATCAGTGCGTTTGTGTGCGGCTTCAGCCTGCAGGATGTCAGGCGGTGAGATGCAGGGATGCCGATTCTGGTCTGAAGAAGGTGAGCATAATGTCTGTTTCCTCCGTTCGTTCGTTCCGAATTCGCAATGTGGGTCGGCTGCTGGCAGCGGGCCTGCTGGCAGGCAGCGTCTCGCAGGCCGCCCACGCCGCCGTGACCCTCAATGAGTGGGATATCTACAACTATCCGCAGCAGACCGCCGCGGTGGATGAGGGGATCAAAGAGTTCTCTCAGCAGAATCCCGGCATTGTTATTAACCGCTCGGTGCACTCCTTTGAAGATACCCGCATCCCGCTTAAGCTGGCGCTGACCGCCGGTGACGGCCCGCAGATTGCGCAAGTCAACCAGGGCGGCGGGGATATGGGCTCGCTGGTTAAAGATAAGCTGCTGCTGCCGCTCGACAGCTACGCAGCCAGTTATGGCTGGACGACCCGTTTTCCGGACTCGATTCTGAAACGTAACCGCTGGTCAGACAGCGGTGAATTTGGCAGCGGCAAACTCTACGGCATCGCCAGCCTGGGGGAGATGGTCGGACTCTATTACAACAAAGCGCTGCTGGATAAAGCGGGCATTCCGGTGCCGAAAACGCTGGCAGAGCTGGAAAGCGCCATGGCGAAGCTCAAAGCGCAGGGCACCGCGCCGATGATGCTGGGGCTGCTGGATGGCAACATGGGCCAGCAGCTGCTCAGCACCCTGTGGCAGGCCCAGATCGAGAGCCGTGACCGCAAGACGCTGGATAACCTGATTTACGATGTGGGCGGCACCTTCAGGGACAGCAAGCTGGTCAACGCCGCCACCATGATGAAGAGCTGGACCGATAAAGGCTACTTCTTCCCCGGCTTTCAGGGCATTGGCCATGACGATGCCGCCACGCTGTTCCAGAACGGCCAGGCGGCGTTTCTGGTCAGCGGCACCTGGTACCTCGGCCAGTTCAAAGACAACAAAGATATTCACTTCGCGGCGATGCCTGCCGGTGAAGGTGTGAAGCAGCCGCTGATGGTGGGGGGGACCGATCTGGCGTTCTCCATCACCAGCACCGCCAAAGGCAAAGATCAGCAGGAGGGGGCGGCGAAGTTCATCAACTATATGGTCTCTGATGCCATGGCGAACCGCTGGCTGAAGGTCGGTTTCCTGCCTGCCAGCACCAACAAAGCGGCCACCATGCCGGCGGACAATCCGCTGCTGGCCGAGGCGTATCAGGTCTGGCTGACGCTCAATGAGTATGACGGTTTAGGTCATTACGTGGACTGGGCGACCCCGACCATGAATGCCGAGCTGAATCAGAATGTCCAGCTGCTGCTGGCGGGTCGTCAGACTGCCGATCAGATGGTGGTCAACTTTGATAACAACTATCAGCGTTACCTGAAAACCCTGAAACACTAAGCCGGAGGCCCGGCGAAGCGCCGGGCCTGAGCACTGTTCTGAGTCACGAGTAGGGTTATGTTGAATTTAAGCGGCTGGCGTAATTTTCTCTATGTGCTGCCTGCGGTGCTGGTCTATGCGGTATTTCTGCTCTTTCCGCTGCTGGCCTCGCTGGGCATCAGTTTTACCGAATGGGATGGCACCTCACTGCCGGTGTTCAGCGGCATCAGTAACTATATGCGGATGTTCAGCGATCCGGTGTTCTGGATTGCGCTGGGCAATAACGCCATCCTGATGCTGTTCTATACCCTGTTGCCTATCGGCGTTGGCCTGTTGCTGTGCAGTTTTCTCTATGAGACGCGCAACAATAAGGAACGCAGCGTCTTGCGCATTCTCTTTTTCCTGCCCTACATCATGCCGATGGCCGTGCTGGGGGTCGTGTGGCGCTGGCTCTATAACCCGGCGTTTGGCCCAATCGATCAGATACTGCGCGCCGTCGGCCTGCCGCAGCTGGCCCTGTCGTGGCTGGGCGATTTTACCTGGGCGCTGCCCGCGGTCGGTCTGGTCGCCACCTGGTACTTCTTCGGCTTCTGTCTGGTGCTGTTTATGGCGGGCCTGCAGCGTATGGACCCCTCCCTGCTGGAGGCGGCCGACCTGGATGGGTCGTCGCGCCGTCAGAAGTTTATGCGCATCACGCTGCCAGGTCTGCGACCCGAGCTGCGGATTGCCCTGCTGCTGACGGTGATCGCCAGCCTCAAAGCCTTCGACCTGGTCTATGTCATGACCCAGGGCGGGCCGGGCACCTCCACCATGGTCACCAACATCTTTATGTATAAGCAGGGCTTTGACCTGCACTACTTTGGCTATGCCTCGTCAGTGGCGGTGTTCAGCATGATCATTGTTCTGGGGATTAACTACCTGATCCATCTGGCCTTAAGGGAGCGTTACTGATGCGAAGCACGCCGGTCATTTCACGCGCGCTGATCTGGATCGTGGCGCTGATGACGATTCTGCCGTTTCTGATGGCGCTGATGACCTCATTTAAAACCCAGATGGAGCTGTTTCAGGGCGTCTTTACGCTGCCCGCCTCGCTTAATTTTAAAAATTACCTGACCGCGTGGCAGCAGGGACACTTCAGCGTCTACTTCCTTAACTCTGTGCTGGTAGTGATCCCGGTGGTGCTGTTCAGCGTGCTGCTGGGTATTCTGGCCGGATTTGGCTTTGCCTGGCTGAAGATTCCCGGCAAAAAGGTCATAGCCGCGATGCTGGCGCTGGGGATGGTGCTGCCGAGTGAGGCCTTTATCATTCCGCTCTATCACGAGCTGCGCTGGATGGGGCTGACCAACACCTATCTGGCGCTGATCCTGCCGCAGATTGCCCTGTCGCTGCCCTTTACCACGCTGATGATCGCCAGCGCCTTTCAGCAGGTGCCGAAAGAGCTGGTGGAGGCGGCGGTGATGGACGGCGCGTCGCGGGTCAAAATCCTGTGGGGCATTCTGGTACCCGCTATCTGGCCAACCCTCTCCACGCTGGGGCTGCTGCTGTTTATCTGGACCTGGAATGAGTTCCTGATCCCGCTGATTCTGGTGAACAAAGATGAGCTGCGGACGCTGCCGATTGGCATGATGTTTTTCCAGAATAAAAATACCATCGACATTCCGGTGCTGATGGCGGGGGCGATGATTGTGATCATGCCGCTGATCCTGGTGTTCCTGATTTTCCAGCGCAAATTTATCAGCGGCGTGACGGAAGGGGCCGTGAAGTAATCTGTGACAGCCCGCACGAAACGGCGAACTGGCGACCAGACAAAGGTTTGCTGCGCCGTTTCGTGCTGCAATTTTTCCTCCTCAAACCTGCGGGAGACGCACCATGCACCTTTCCCTTGCTGATTTTCATCCTGCCGCCGACGGCGAAACCCCGGACACCGCGGTGCTGCAGCGCGCCCTTGACCAGATTGCGGCGGCGGGCGGCGGCCGTCTGACACTGCCTGCCGGACGCTATCGCAGCGGCTGCCTGAATCTGCCCTCAGACATTGAGCTGCATCTCGACGCGGGTGCGGTGCTGATCGCCAGTCAGCAGCTGGCTGACTATCAGGCGGTGCAGGCGCTGAGCTGCGCGGAGAAATCCCACAACGTGCTGCTCTACGCGCTGGGCCAGCGCAATATCACCCTCAGCGGCACCGGCCGCATTGATGGTGAGGGTGACGCCTGGTTTGCCGCTGAGCGGGATGCGCAGGGCTATCGCCTGCCGCACGCTGACCGGCCACGCCTGATTGTGTTTGAAGATTGTGAGCAGGTGACGCTGACCGGCTTTACGCTGGTGCAGGCACCGATGTGGACGGTCCACCTGGTGAGCTGCCGCCATGTGCATATCGATCACCTCACCATCGACAACGCCATGACGATGCCCAACACCGATGCGCTGGATATCGACAGCTGCGAAGCGGTGTTTGTCAGCAACAGCTATTTCAGCGCCGCCGACGATGCCATCTGTATCAAAACCACCCATAAACCCGCCGCACTGCGGCGGCCGGCGCGGCAGATTATGATCACCAACTGCCTGCTGCGCAGCTACAGCTGCGCCCTGAAGATTGGCACCGAAACCTGGGACGATGTGGAAGATGTCACGGTGACCGGCTGCACCATTTTTGATTCGAACCGGGGGATTGGCATTCTGTCGCGCGACGGCGGTGCCATGCGGCGTCTGCTGTTCAGCAATCTGACGTTTGCCTGTCACCACGCGCCGCCCTGTCACTGGGGCAAAGCCGATCCGCTGCATATTTCGGTACGCCGCCGCGATCCCGCCATCACACCCGGCGTCGTGGAGCAGGTGCAGTTCAGTACCATAACCGGCGTGGCCGAGGGGGCGATTAACCTGCATGCGGCAGAACCGGGCTGGATACGCGATGTGGTTATCAGCCAGCTTCAGATGCAGCAGGCGGTGGCGTCATTGCCCCAGGGTCACTACGACATACGGCCGCCCTGCAACCCGGACGCCCCGACCGGCATGGGCCTGGATAACGCCTACCGGGTTGACCCGGCATCCGGAGAAGCATTTGGGGTTGAGTCCTATCCCGGCGGGCTGCCAGGGCTGTTTGCGCGCGGCGTAGAGAACCTGCACCTGCATAACCTGAACATCGTGCGGCCGGATCCCTTACCCGCAGGGTGGCATCCGGCGATGGTCGTCCGGCTACCGGAATAAACAGCGCGGTGGTGAGGGGCCGCCGCCGGGGGCGGGCGGCAGCGAGATTCACTTACAGTGCGGCGGCGATGGCCGCCCCCAGCTCTTCAGTACTGGCGCAGCCACCGAGGTCACGCGTCAGGTGCTTAGCCGCCGCCAGCGTGCGTTCAATGGCATCCAGAACCGCTTCGCCTGCCGCCTTGTAGCCGAGATGCTCCAGCATCATCGCACCGCACCAGATCTGGCCGATGGGATTGGCAATGCCTTTACCGGCGATGTCGGGCGCGGAGCCGTGAACCGGCTCAAACAGGCTGGGAAAGAGACCCTCCGGGTTGATGTTGGCGGAGGGGGCAATGCCGATGGTGCCGGTACAGGCCGGGCCAAGGTCAGAGAGGATATCGCCAAACAGGTTGCTGGCGACGACCACATCGAACCAGTCCGGGTGCAGCACGAAGTTGGCGGTGAGAATATCGATGTGATACTTATCGACGCGAACCTCCGGGAACTGGCCGGACATCGCGTCGACGCGGCTGTCCCAGTAAGGCATGGTGATGGCGATGCCGTTGGATTTGGTGGCCGAGGTCAGATGTTTCTTCGGCCGGCTCTGCGCCAGCTGATAGGCAAACTTCAGAATGCGATCGACGCCGGTGCGCGTCATCACCGTCTCCTGAATCACCACTTCCCGATCGGTGCCAGGGAACATGGTGCCCCCCACGCTGGAGTACTCGCCCTCGGTGTTTTCGCGCACCACATAGAAGTCGATATCGCCCGGCTGGCGATTGGCCAGCGGCGCTTTGACGCCGGGCATCAGGCGCACCGGACGCAGGTTGACGTACTGGTCGAACTCGCGGCGGAACTGTAACAGCGACCCCCACAGGGAGACGTGGTCAGGCACCACCTCCGGCCAGCCGACGGCGCCAAAGTAGATGGCATCGAAGGTTTTCAGCTGCGGGAACCAGTCGTCAGGCAGCATTTTGCCGTGCTGCTGCCAGTACTCAGCGCTGGCGTAATCAAACCACTCCCAGCGCAGCGGAATGTTAAATTTTTCGGCGGCGGCATTCATTACGCGGACGCCTTCCGGCATCACTTCTTTACCGATACCGTCGCCGGGGATCACGGCAATACGATGGATTTTCTCAGTCACAGGGCACCTTTCCGGTTGATGTTCGAATTGTGACCGCAGTATAACTGTCGCTTCCGGGGAAATAATGGGTCTGAAACGCAAACCAGTGTTGAATAAAAGTAGAGAATCCCGCACCTCCACCGATGACCTGGCCTTCTTTGTTCGCCTGGCCGGGCTGGAGAGCCTGACCGCAGCGGCACGTGAGCTGGGTCTGTCGCTGGCGGCCGTCAGCAAACGTCTGAGCCAGCTGGAGCAGCGTCTGGGTGTGCAGTTGCTGCGCCGCACCACACGACGGCTGGAGCTGACGCCGGAAGGCCACCGTTATCTGGCAGGTGCCCGCCCGCTGCTCGATCAGCTGGTGGCGCTGGAAGAGGCGGTCAGCGGTGAAACCGCTCAGCTGCGCGGCTCGCTGAATATCAACGCTTCATTCGGGTTTGGCCGTCGCCATATCGCGCCGTGCGTCTCCGCCTTTGCCGCGCTGCATCCGCAGCTTGCGCTGTCTCTGCACCTCAGCAGCCAGCCGCTGAATTTTCTCGATGCGCACATTGATATCGATATTCGCGTCGGTGAGCCGCCCGACTCGCGGCTGGTGGCGCGTAAGCTGCGAACCAATCCGCGTATTCTCTGCTGTTCCCCCGCTTATGCTGCCCGGCACGGCCTGCCTGCGACGGTCAGCGAGCTGGCGGAACACAACTGCATTCTACTGCGTCAGCACGACAGCGATTTTACCCTGTGGCGACTGACCCGCGGTGAGCAGAGCATCAGCCAGAAGGTGCGCGGCAGTCTGATGACCAACGATGGCGAAGTGGCGATGCGGCTGGCGATGGATGGGCATGGCATTCTGCTGCGTTCCTGGTGGGATGCGCAGCACAGCCTCGCGGCGGGGGATCTGCTGCCGGTGTTGCCTGAATGGCAGGCACCCGATGGCGACATTTTTGCGGTCTGGCAGGCGCAGCGTCAGCTTCCGGCACGCGTGACGGCGTTCGTGGCGTTTCTGCAGCAGACGCTGCAGAAGGTGGAGGCGTAAAAAAGGCGGCATCGCTGCCGCCCTGCGTGTTATTTGTCGATGCCCTGCACCAGCACCACGCGATAGTTCGCCCCTTTCAGACGGTGCGCTTTGGCAGCCTGATATTCCGGGCTGTCATACCAGGCGTGCGCCGCTTCGCGGGTCGGGAATTCCAGAATCACCACGCCTTCCGCTTCCGGACCTTCCAGCGTTTCCAGCGCGCCATAAAAGGCGAGCGGATTGATCGGATGATCGCCGCGTGCCTGGCCCGCTTTCTCAGAATAGGTGTTCATTTCGTCCTGGTTCAGGGTGTTATCACGAATAAATACGACGTATGCACTCACAGGTTAGCTCCTTACGCTTTTTTATCCTGGGTCTGGGTATCGAAGTCAGCAGCATCATGACGCTCATGCAGCTGATCGGCCGGGTCGCCCATGACACGATTGACCTTGCGGCCACGAATGACAGCGGGACGCTGCGCGATCTCTTTCGCCCAGCGCACCACATTTTTATAGGACTGCACATCCAGGAATTCCGCCGCGCCATACTGATCATTCAGCACCATGTTGCCGTACCACGGCCAGGTGGCGATGTCAGCGATGGTGTAATCCTCACCGGCCAGATAGCGATGATCTGCCAGCTGGCGGTCCAGCACGTCGAGCTGACGCTTCGCTTCCAGCGTGAAGCGGTTAATGGCGTACTCAATTTTTTCCGGCGCATAGTGATAGAAATGACCAAAACCGCCACCGAGGTAAGGCGCAGAGCCCTGCAGCCAGAAGAGCCAGTTCAGGGTTTCAGTGCGGCCGGCGATATCTTTTGGCAGGAAGTAGCCATACTTTTCCGCCAGATAGAGCAGGATATTGCCCGACTCGAACACCCGCAGCGGCGGGGTGACGGAGTGATCGCTCAGCGCCGGGATTTTTGAGTTAGGATTCACGTCCACAAACCCGCTGGAGAACTGATCCCCCTCGCCAATACGGATCAGCCAGGCATCATATTCTGCGTCGTTAACGTTCAGCGCCAGCAGCTCTTCCAGCAGGATCGTCACTTTCTGACCGTTCGGCGTGCCGAGTGAGTAGAGCTGTAAAGGGTGTTTACCGACCGGCAGCGCTTTTTCATGGGTAGGACCCGCGAACGGACGATTAGTTTTCGCGCCGTTGCCTTTGGCTTCAGGATCCCAGTTCCAGACTGTTGCAGGCTGATATGCATTTTCCGACATAATAAACGTTCGCCTCGTGGTGTGATGTTTGTCTGGAGTGTAGCAGGTGCTGAAAAGGCGGTTTAACTCTGCTGGCTGCGTGAGGGCGCGCGGCAATCCGCTGATGTCTGGGCGATCGGGAAGATGAAAAAAGGAAAAGCGGGGCGGTTATCGCCCCGGAGGATCACTGCCGGGCTGCATGGCTGCGGGGATCAGAGCAGTTCGCGCTCAATCCGTTCGCGGGTTTCGATGGCCTGAACCGACATCTTTTCCGGGTAGCCAAACAGCGAGGCCGCGATGATCGGCTCTCCGCCAACTTTGTAACGGCGTGTGGCAAAGCCGGTGTCGCGCAGGGTCTGGAAGAGAGTGTCGAAATCGACCTCACCTTCACCAACGCCGACGTGCTGATGAATAGTGGCGTCGACGCCTGGCGGATTGACGATGTAGCGGCAGTGGCGGGTGTGGTTCATGGTGTCGGCAATCAGCATATGGGAGAGATCGTCTCCGGCATACTCCAGCATCGGTTTCACATCGCCTTTGCCTTTGTCATAGAAGAAGGTGTGCGGCGCACTGTAGATATACTTCACGTTATCGCTGCGGAACGACTTCACGATATCCACGGTTTCGTTGTTCTCTTCGCAGAAGTCCCACGGATGCGCCTGAATTTCGACGCGTATTCCTTCACGTTCGAGGATCGGCAGCAGCTCCTCCATCGAGCGATAGAACATCTCTTCGCAGATTTCCGGCTCGTTTGGCGTGCCGGAGAGTTCGGTATTGATCACTGGTACCCCCATCTCAACCGCGATCTCAATCATCCGCTTCCAGTTCTTCACCGCCGCCTGACGACGCAGCTCATCCGGGCCGGACCAGCGATAGACGACGATAAACGAGGAGATCGCCAGGCCGGTCGCACGCAGCGCATTTTTATATTCGGTGATGATTTCGCGGCTGGCTTTGGGATGTTTATAAAACGGGTTGATCTGTGGATGCGGCGACTGTTCGATATATTGATATCCCCAGTCGGCGACCTGATGAACCATACGGGTGATGCCCAGCTCTTTAATCACATCCACATCAAAAGCGATTTTCATCTCTCTGCTCCGGCAAGGTTGAAGGAACGGTTCCTGAGTGAAGAGGACGCCTGTTTGCGCGCCGCTTTCGCACAAGCTTTTCACCGGTTTTAGCAAATGACTGTTTTAAAGAGAACGCAGAAAGAAACGGATGTTTCATTTTTGCGAAAGCGATCAACTTTGCGTGAGATTTTCTATCAAATAAATGAGAGAAAAAGAGCGTGCCGGGATAGAGTGTTACCGTCAGTCACCACAACAGAGCGTGAAGAGGGAGAAACAGGATGCCA
The DNA here is from genome assembly GCF_008631515.1 of Pantoea sp. M_10. Classification (NCBI taxonomy): domain Bacteria; kingdom Pseudomonadati; phylum Pseudomonadota; class Gammaproteobacteria; order Enterobacterales; family Erwiniaceae; genus Pantoea; species Pantoea sp. M_10. Next base: position 123,303 of record NZ_VWUL01000003.1, read on the forward strand.
AAAGTGACGATGACCGCCGTTGCCCAGGCGGCGGGCGTGGGGGTAGCCACAGTGGATCGGGTGCTGAACCGTCGCGCACCGGTGCGCAGCGCCACAGAGCAGAAGGTGATGGCGGCCGCCAAATCGCTGGGCTATCAGCTGACACAGGCCCACAGCCAGCATATCGCGTCGCCCGCCGCGCAGGCGTTACGCTTTGGCTTTATCCTGCTGCCCGCGCGCTATTCGCTCTATCAGCAGTTGGGCGAGGCGCTGAAACAGCAGGCGGAGCAGCAGCAGCCTGCAGGCAGTGAACCGGTCTTCTGCTGGCATGATATTCATGACGTGGAGGCGGTTGCCCGTTCAGTGCGGCAGCTGGCGCAGTGCTGCGACGTGATCGCGCTGGTGGCGCTGGATCATCCGCTGATTCGTCACGCGATTCAGGATGTTTCGCGGCTCGGCGTGCGGGTTTACGCCCTGTTCTCCGACTTCTCCGCCTGTGAACATGCAGGCTTTATCGGCATCGACAGCCAGAAGGCGGGACGCACTGCCGCCTGGATGGCCCGCCACCTGCTGCGCCGGCCAGGGTGCGTGGGCGTGCTGATCGGCGACCATCGCTTTACCTGTCAGGAGAGCAGCGAAATCAGTTTTCGCTCCTCCCTGCGCGAGTCGGGCATCAGCCAGCGCGTGCTGGAGCCGCTGAAAACGCACGAGACGGCAGAGGGGGGTTACCAGGCCACCCGGGCGCTGCTGGAGAGTCATGACGATCTGGTCATGATTTATGCCCCCTGCGGCGGCATTGAGGGCGTGGTGCAGGCGCTGCGTGAGAGCGGACGCACGCAGATTGACCTGGTGTGCCACGGCCCGCTGCCTGGCGACGAGCTGGCGCTGATTGACGGCACCATCACGCTGATGCTGCGCCATCGTATTGAGGCGATGGCCGAAGCGGTGGTCTCGGCCTGTCTGAACGGGCGGATGGAGCCGCGGGCTCATTTTGCGCAGATTACCGTGCCCTTTGAGATCGTGACGCGGGAAAACCTGTAGAAAGAAGGTGTTAGCTTTTTAATGATAGAAATCTATCATTTAATGCAATTTTTAAAAGCGATCTCTATCAAAAAATGAAACTTTCATCGTTGTCTAAGATGAAACGTTTGTTTGATACTGCCGGCAGTTCTTACTGCAGAGGCAGACACGATGACCTTTCACATTGCTAATGCGCCCTGTAGCTGGGGCGTGGACGATCCCGCCAATCCCTGGCTGCCACCCTGGCAGAAAGTCCTGACCGAGGCCGCGCAGGCGGGCTATCCGGCCATCGAACTGGGGCCGTGGGGCTACCTGCCCACCGATCCGGCTGAGCTGACCCGGCAGCTCAATGCGCATCAGCTTTCGCTGGTGGCGGGCACGATCTTTGACGATCTGGTCAGTGAGGCCCATTTCCCCACCCTGGTGACGCTGACTCACAACCTCTGCCGCACGCTCGCCCGTGTCCCGACAGCAGCGAAAACCCCGGGAGCCAGCGCGCCCTATCTGGTGATTATCGACTTCGGCAATCCGGAACGGGCGAAATATGCCGGTCAGTCAGAGAAGGCCCCCCGGCTCTCCGCGGATGCGTGGCAGCGCATGATGCAGCACATCACCATTCTGAGCGACATTGCCTGGCGGGAGTATGGCGTGCGGCCGGTGATCCATCCGCACGCGGGTGGCTGCATCGAATTCGCCGACGAGCTGGCGCAGCTGGTCAGGGATATTCCGCATCAGGTCGCGGGGCTGTGCCTGGATACCGGCCACCTCTGTTACGCCGGGATGGACCCGGTGGCGGCGCTGCAAAAGTACTGGACGCGCATCGACTATCTCCATTTTAAAGATGTGAATCTGCGGGTCTGGCAGGACGCCATCACGCGCGGAGTCGACTTCTTCACCGCCTGCGCGGAGGGCGTCATGTGCCCGCTGGGCCAGGGCGCAATCGACTATCCGGCCGTGCATGCGCTGCTGACGGAACGCCATTACCGCGGCTGGATCACCATTGAACAGGAGCGTGACCCACGCCATGCCGACACCAGCCTGCGCGATGTGAAAGCCAGCCTGGACTATCTCCGATCAACAGGATTCTGAGGGCAACAGCATGATTAACGGAAAAAAAGCGGCTAATCGCTCACTGCGCTGGGGGATGATCGGCGGCGGCGGCACCAGCCAGATCGGCTACATCCACCGTTCGGCGGCGCAGCGTGACGGTAACTTCACGCTGCTGGCGGGCGCATTCGATATTGATGCCGGGCGCGGACGCGAGTTTGGTCAGGCGCTGGGCGTGGCGCCCGATCGCTGCTATCCCGATTACGCCAGCCTCTTCTCCTGCGAGGCTGCGCGGGAAGAGGGGATTGAAGCGGTGTCCATCGCCACGCCAAACAACACCCACTTTGCCATCTGTCGGGCAGCGCTGAATGCCGGACTGCATGTGGTGTGTGAGAAGCCGCTCTGTTTTACGGTCGATGAGGCCGATGAGCTCGAGCAGCTCAGCCGGGAGAAGCAGAAGATTGTTGGCGTCACCTACGGCTACGCCGGGCATCAGCTGATCCATCAGGCCAGAGAGATGATCGCGGCAGGGGCGCTGGGCGAGATTCGCATTGTGAACATGCAGTTTGCTCACGGTTTCCATAATGAGGCGGTGGAGCTGCAGAGTGAAAGTACCCGCTGGCGGGTAGACCCGCGTTTTGTCGGGCCGAGCTATGTATTAGGCGATCTGGCCACGCATCCGCTGTTTATCGCCGAAACCATGCTGCCGCAGCTGAAGATGACGCGGCTGCTCTGTGCGCGCCAGAGCTTTGTTGCCTCGCGCGCGCCGCTGGAGGATAACGCTTTTGTGATGATGGAGTATGACAACGGCGCGGTCGGCACGCTCTGGGCATCGGCGGTCAATGCCGGTTCCATGCATGGGCAGAAGATTCGCGTCGTTGGCGCGAAAGCCAGCCTGGAGTGGTGGGATGAGCAGCCCAACCAGCTGCGCTATGAAGTGCAGGGTGAGCCGGTGCGGATTCTGGAGCGTGGCATGGGCTATCTCACCCCGCGCGCGCTGGAAGAGGATCGCATCGGCGGCGGGCATCCGGAGGGGCTGTTTGAGGCCTGGTCAAATCTCTATCGCCGCTTCGCGCTGGCGATGGACGCCACCGATCGCCGCGACACCGCTTTCCTGCAGGATTTCTGGTATCCCGATGTGCATGCCGGATTAACCGGCGTGCGCTGGGTCGCGCAGTGCGTGAAATCGGCAGAGGCGGGCGCGGTCTGGGTGCCGTGCGCGTGAGCGGCTGACAGGCTAGTCGAGCAGCGAGGGATCGGCGGCGACCATCAGCGCTTTCATCTCCTCGAAATGCTGGCGTGAAAAGTCGGGTATCCCTTCCCAGGCACGCGCCGTCTTCTCCGCCACCGCGTCGCTGAGGATCTTCAACGGCTGGCCGGTAGACCAGGCGGTCACGAGGATCTGACAGGCGCGCTCCAGCGTCCAGATATCGTCAAAGGCTTCGCCGATGTTTGCCGACGTGACCATCACGCCGTGGTTGCCCATCAGCAGACGACTCTTGCCCGCCAGCAGACCCGCCAGCCGTGCGCCTTCCTCAGCCGTGTCCGCCATGCCGCCGTACAGGGTGTCGATCGCCACACGGTTAAAGTAGCGGGCGGTGTTCTGGTCGACCGGCGGGATATGCGGCTCAGCCAGGCAGGCGACGCTGGTGGTGTAAATCGGGTGGAGATGCAGCACCACGCGCGCCTCCGGCAGCCGCTGATGGATCTGACCGTGAATCGACCAGGCGGTGGCGTCCACGTCGTCGCGCTGCGCGCAGGCGGGGTCATCGGCGTTGAGCAGCAGCAGATCGCTGGCGCGGATGCGGGAAAAGTGCTTCCACTTCGGGTTAAGCAGAAACTGCCGGCCATCCGCAGAGACCGCCGCGCTGAAGTGATTTGCGACCGCCTCGTGCATGCCGAGATGCGCAATAATGCGAAAGGTCGCAGCAAGATCGATGCGGGTCTGTTCTTCAAATGAGAGCGCCATAAATCTCTCCTGATGGGGGGTAAGAAAGGAAGGCGGGCGTCGGTTCGCTGACGCCCGCATCGGGATTACGGCGTCGGCATCAGGGTTTTAATATCCTCTGCGCTGGGTGCCTCAAAGTTATATTTCTTCAGCAGAGCGGCGTACTCCGGGGTTTTGCTGTACTTCTCCAGCCCGTCGATCAGCGCCTGCTTAACCTCATCGTTGCCTTTCTTCACGCCGAAACCGTTAAGCACCGGGTAGATCAGCGTTTCTGACGAGATCTGCACGCGGTTGCCCAGCTTCTGCACCACGCCGCGCGCGACGGCGGCATCGGTGATCTGCGCTTCAACCGCATGCGAAAGCATCGCCTGAGTGGTCTGCGGATCGGTGGTGTATTCGCTGATGGCGATCGGCGGCTTGCCATTTTTTACGCAGTAGTCGGCTGAGAGCTTGTGCAGCTGCTGCAGCCAGGAGGTGGCACCCATTGAGCCAATTTTGTGACCACAAAATTCTTCCGGCGTTTTCGGCTGGTAGGCGGCCCCTTTCAGCGATAGGATCGCCTCACCGCTCTTGAGATAGGGGATCATATCGATCACCTTCAGACGCTCGGCGGTGATGTACATTGAGGAGTTGGTGATATCGAAACGGTTACCCTGCAGACCGGTAATCAGGTTGGGGAAGCGGGTGTCGAGGTTAACCGCCTGTCGGCCCATCACTTTTGCCAGCCCGTCGAGAAACTCGATGTCGAAGCCCGCCGGTTTATTGTTCTCAATGTACTCATAAGGGAAGAAGGTCATGTCAGAGCCGGCGATAATTTTTCCCGGCTGCTGGAACGCCGACGCGCTAAACGACCCCAGCGCGATGCTGGCGGCTAAAAAAGTCAGGGCAACAGATTTCATAAAGCCTCCGTGGTGGCGGTTACGCGCGGGCAGGATCGGTTCCGGCCTGCTGGACAAAAAAGGATGCGCCGCTCGGTTTCTGCGGCAGACGGAACTCATTAACGGTACTGCGCACCATGCCGCTCTCTTCGCCTGCGACCAGGGTGCCGGCATCCCGGCTTGGCAGCGGGTTTTCGCCAAAGGGCAGCGCATCTTCCGCCGCGTAGACGGCGATAAATAGCGTGCGCGGCAGCTCGGTCTCGTTCGGGCTGGAGGCGTGCAGCAGGCGGGTATGCATAAAGCAGACCGAACCGGGCGGTCCGAAACAGGCCGCAGGCTGCGAACACGCCGCCCCGACCACGCTTTTATCGACCGCGCCGGTGAAACGGCCGTTTTGCCAGTGAGAGTAGAGCGGCCCTTTGTGGCTGCCCGGCACCACGTTCAGCGGGCCATTTTCCGGCGTCACTTCACTCACCATCAGCAGCGCGGTGACAATGTCGTCGTTGCTGTGCGGCGTAAAGAGAAAATCCTGATGCCACTCCACTTTGGTCGCGGTGTGCGGCAGCTTGGAGTTGATCTTGCTGTGGTGAAAGCGTGCGCCCTGACTGCCGGTGAGCTGACCGGCGATCTGCGCCATACGCGACTGAAGCGCGGCGTGGCGATAGGCGGCGGAAATCTCCGTTGGCGAGCTGACGCGGCGCAGCGACGGATGGTCGGCGCGATGATCCTCTTCCAGATCGAAACGCGCGCGGCCATCCAGCGTCTCGCCCCAGGCCGCCTGATGAGTGCGGCTCTCTTCCACCCAGCCATCAAAGTCCTGCTGCAGCGCGGCGATGTCGTCGGCGCTGAGGACATTCTCCACCACCAGAAAACCCTGCTGGTGATACTGCTCTACCTGCCACTGCTCGATCATGATTTTCCCCTCGTGCGGATAAATGGGTTAAGCCAGAGAAACATCCTTCAGAAAGGCTTCCACGCGCGGATGCTCTCCGCTGCGCATTGCCTGAGGCGCGTCATCACAGACCACACGCCCTTTTTCCATAAATACGATGCGGTCAGAGACCTTAAAGGCGAAGTTCATCTCGTGGGTCACGATCACCATCGTGATGCCTTCGTGCGCCAGGGTTTCGATCACCTGCAACACCTCATTTACCTTTTCCGGATCGAGCGCGGAGGTCGGCTCATCAAACAGCATGATCTGCGGGCGCATCATCAGGGCGCGGGCGATAGCCACGCGCTGCTGCTGGCCGCCGGAGAGCTGGTGCGGATATTTCCATGCGTGATCCAGCATGCCTACTTTATGCAGCAGTTCGCAGGCGTGCTGTTTGAGTTCATCACGCGAGGCCAGCCGGTGATAGCGCGGCGCCAGCATCAGGTTGTCGAGGGCGCTGAGATGCGGGAACAGGTTAAAGCTCTGGAACACCATGCCGATGCTGAGGCGGTGCTCGGCATGCTCAATGAAGCGCGGCTTCTGCTCGCCCTGCTGGCTGAGATGGATAAAGGGCTGGCCGTTAATGCGGATTTCGCCATTATCGATCTGCTCCAGCCCGTTCAGCAGGCGGATCAGCGTGGTTTTGCCGGAGCCGGACGGTCCGATGACCGACACCACTTCACCCGGCTGAATTTGCAGGCTGACCGCCCCCAGCACCTCAACGTTGTTATAGGCTTTATGCAGCCGTGATGCCTGCAGCGCCGGGCCGCTGCTCTGCGCCACCGGACGGGCGAGCGGGGTGGCCGCGCGACGCTGCGCCAGGGCATAGAGCGCGTCATCCACCTTGCCAGCCGGGCGGCGCTGGGTAACGTCGAGATAGCGCTCCAGCTGTTTCAGCAGAAAATCGAACACCGTGACAATCAGCACGTAGTAGCAGGCGACCGCCGCCATGGTTTCCATGACCAGAAAGTTCTGCGAATAGAGGCGCTGGCCGACCATCAGGATCTCGGTCAGGGAGATCACCGACACCAGCGAGCTGAGCTTCACGATGGCGATATATTCGTTTGCCAGCGCGGGCAGGGCGACGCGCACCGCCTGCGGAATAATGATGCGCCACTGGATACCGGCGAAGCGCAGCCCCAGGGCGCGGGCGGCCTCACTCTGGCCTTTTGGAATAGAGAGCAGCCCGCCGCGATGAATTTCAGCGATGTAGGCACTTTCACTGAGCACCATGGCAATCAGGCCCGCCCAGAAGGGATCGCTGAGCAGGGCGGAGGTGCCCGGTGCGGCCTGCGGCAGGTTGTAGACAAAAATCAGCAGCACCAGCAGCGGCAGGCTGCGGAACAGCCAGATATAGCCGCGAGCCGGCAGGCTGAACACCAGGCGGTTCGACTGCTTTGCCAGCGCGAGCACAAATCCCACGACGATACTGATGCCCCAGGTGAGTAAACTCAGTTTTATGACGGTCCAGCTCGCCAGCCAGAATTCGGCGTCGCTGAACAGGCTGAACATATAGTTCCAGTTAAAAGTCATGAGGCATTTCACTCGCTTAAATAACGCGAATTTCAGAAATAAAAATTCGCCGCTGTCGATTGATTGACACTATGGCGGCTGCGGCTAATTTCAGGCAATTAGTAAATTGCTGCCTTCAGACTTTAAAAAAACTATCCAGTAAAAAAAGAGGGCGCGAAACATACATGGCGCTGATTAATTTAAACAGGGAATCTTTTCCATACGGGAAATTAAATTGTCTCCTCTGCCTGCTCTGAAAAAGAGCAGCCCTGAGCCAAAATGAGGCAATAAAAAAATTAAGACGTATGGGTGACAAAATAAAATCGCTTCCGGCCATGAAATATCAGTCACAAAGCGAATGAAGCGATCCGCGTCGCGTTCGGGGACGCTGCCCGTTTACGGGGCGCAGGAGTGGCATGACCCTTGCAGCAGAAGAGAACCTGCCAGAAAGTGCGCCAGCCGAGCGCGCTAACAGAGATAATTTATGATGCGATTCACGCTGAAACAGCTTAAGTACTTCGTCACGGTGGTCGAAACCGAGAGCATCGCCGAAGCGTCACGCCAGCTGCATATCGCGCAGCCCTCTATCTCCATTGCCATCAAAAATCTCGAAGATACCTTTGACCAGCAGCTGTTTATCCGCCACCACGCTCAGGGCGTCTCTCTGACGCCGGGCGGTCGCCGCTTCTACGAGAAGGCGCGCGATCTGCTGCGCCTCTCCTATGAGTTTGAACAGAACTCGCGCGCCGAGCATCAGCTGGTTTCCGGCACCATCGCCGTCGGCTGCTTTGAGTCGGCTGCGCCGCTCTATCTGCCCAGACTCATTGCCGGGTTTAAAAAAATCTATCCCGATATCACCATTGAACTCTATGACGGCGAGCAGCATGAGCTGATGCATGGGCTGCACCGCGGTCGTTTCGATCTGGCGTTTCTCTACGATCTCGATCTTGACCACTCCATCAAAAAAGAGCCGCTGAACGCGCCGCATCGCCCCTATGCGCTGCTGCCCGCCGCGCATCCGCTGGCGAGTCAGGCGACGGTGACGCTGCAGCAACTGAGCCGCGAGCCGATGATCCTGCTGGATGCGATTCCGAGCAAAAATTACTTTATCCGCATCTTTAAAGAGAAGGGCTACCATCCCGACGTCGCCTACAGCTCGCCGTCGATTGAGATGGTGCGCTGCATGGTAGGCCAGGGATTAGGTTTTTCCGTGCTGGTGACGCGTCCCTGTTCTGATATGACCTATGACGGGCAGCAATTAATTCATCTGGAGATAGAAGATGAGATGGCGGACTCGACGCTCATTATGGCTTACCTGCAAAATAATGAGCCAACCCGACCGGCGCAATTATTTATGGAGTATTGTCGTCGCGCCGAACTATTTCCGGTTGCGGCGCGTTAATAATGCGCCTGGCGCGCAGCCTAATAAATTCCTATGCAGGTGTTAGCTTTATAATATTTTACCCGCTCTGTCGGCTCAAATAGTCTTGGAAACCTCTCCTATGGTGAATATATCAGCCGGCGGCTGGTTGAAGGACGCGGAAATGACAGAGATGAAAACAGAAATTGATACCCTGGTGATTGGCGCCGGGCAGGCGGGTGTCGCCATGAGCGAACACCTGAGCCGCCTCGACGTTCCGCATCTGGTGCTGGAGAAAAACCGTATAGCCGAGGCCTGGCGCAGCGGACGCTGGGATTCGCTGGTGGCCAACGGTCCCGCCTGGCACGACCGTTTTCCCGGTATGGCCTTTCCGGGATGCGAACCCGACAGCTTCGTCGCCAAAGAGAAGGTGGCGGACTACTTCGTCGCCTATGCAGAGAAGTTTCGCGCGCCGATCCGCACCGGCGTCGAGGTGCTGCACGTGGCACGCAACAGCGGGCGCGCAGGCTTTACCGTGCGCACCTCGGAGGGCGTCATTGAAGCGCAGCGCATCGTCGCGGCCACCGGCCCCTTTCAGAAGCCGGTCATTCCGCCAGTCGCGCCGGAGAGCGACCGTCTGACACAGCTCCACTCGGCGGACTATCGCAATCCGCAGCAGCTGCCGGAGGGGGGCGTGCTGGTCATCGGGGCGGGCTCTTCCGGCGTGCAGATCGCCGATGAGCTGCAGCGCGCCGGAAAAACCGTCTATCTCTCCGTGGGTCCGCACGATCGTCCGCCGCGCGCCTATCGTCAGCGCGACTTCTGCTGGTGGCTCGGCGTACTGGGCATGTGGGATGCGGCGGCCAGCCAGCCGGGCAAAGAGCATGTCACTATCGCGGTAAGCGGGGCGCGCGGCGGCCATACGGTGGATTTCCGCGCCCTGGCGCACCAGGGGGTGAATCTGGTGGGCATGACGCAGGCGTTCGACGGCGACACGGTGCGCTTTCAGCCCGACCTTGCGCAGAACATCGCGCGCGGCGACGCCAGCTATCTGGCGCTGCTGGATGCGGCGGATGCCTGGATTGCCCGCAACGGACTCGATCTGCCGGAAGAGCCGGAGGCGCGTCACTTTATGCCCGATCCCCACTGTGTGACTCATCCGCTCAGCGAACTCGACCTTGCCCGCGCGGGCGTGACCAGCCTCATCTGGGCGACCGGCTATGTGGCGGATTACAGCTGGCTGGCGGTCGACGCTTTCGATGAGAAAGGGAAACCGCAGCACCATCGTGGCGTATCCACCGAGCCGGGCGTCTACTTTCTCGGCCTGCCCTGGCTCTCCCGCCGCGGCTCTACCTTTATCTGGGGCGTGTGGCACGACGCAAAATATATCGCTGACCAGATTGCGATTCAGCGCCAGTACCAGCACTACCCGACCGCGTCGTCCTTATAAACCGAGCAGGAGAGCAATGATGCCAACCCATACCCGCATCCGCATGTTCAACACCAAAGAGACCTATCCCAACCAGGCGCTCGACAACGATCTCTGTCAGGCCGTGCGTGCAGGCAACACCGTTTATGTGCGCGGCCAGGTCGGCACCGACTTCGACGGTAATCTGGTCGGGCTGGGGGAGCCTGGCGTGCAGGCGGCACAGGCGATGAAGAACGTGAAGCAGCTGCTGGAAGAGGCGGGCAGTGACCTGTCGCATATTGTGAAAACCACCACCTATATCACCGATCCGCGCTTCCGCGAGCCGGTCTATCTGGAAGTCGGTAAATGGCTGAAGGGCGTTTTCCCGATCTCGACCGGGCTGGTGGTTTCGGCGCTGGCGCAGCCGCAGTGGCTGATGGAGATCGACGTGATTGCGGTGATCCCGGATAACTGGCACCGCCAGGAGGCGCAATGACCCTTTCAATAAGTGCGCGTTGCGAAGAGAGCGGGCAGCTGGGCGTCGCCATCAGCTCCTCCAGCATTGCGGTCGGGGCACGCTGCCCCTGGCTGCAGGCGGGGACGGGAGCGGTCTCCAGCCAGAATATTACGCTGCCCGCACTGGGACAGCAGATTCTGGCGCAGCTGGAAGTGGGTGCTTCAGCGCAGGAGGCGCTGAGGCTGGCTCTCGCGGAGGATCGCTTCAGTGAGTATCGTCAGGTCACGGTGATCGATTCCGGCGGTGAGGTGGCCCACTTCAGCGGCAGCGAAACCCTGGGCGTCTGGAAGGTCGCGCAGGGAGAAAACTGCGTGGCGGCGGGCAATATGCTGGCCGACGGCGCGGTGATCGATGCGATGATTGCGGCCTTTCACGCCTCCTCCGGCGAGCTGACCAGCCGGCTGATCGCCGCGCTGCAGGCGGGGATTGCGCGAGGCGGCGAGGCGGGGCCGGTACACTCTGCCGCCGTGAAGGTGGTGGATGACTACACGTGGCCACTGGTAGATCTGCGGGTGGACTGGGCCGATGAGGATCCGGTCGGCGAACTGTCACGCCTGTGGCTCGCCTACGAACCGCAGATGGAGGCCTACGTGACGCGCGCCCTCGACCCGCGCGAGGCACCGGCCTATGGCGTGCCAGGCGATGAATAGTGCACTGCGCGAGACGCTCTCGGCCCTGCTCGCCTTTGATACCACCAGCCGCGAATCGAACCTGGCGCTGATCGCCTTTATCCGTGACGCCCTGGCACAGCGCGGCATGACGGCTGAGCTTTTTTATAACGAGAGCGGAACGAAAGCTAACCTGTATGCACGACTGGGACCGGCGGGCGATGGCGGCGTGCTGCTGTCGGGTCACACCGACGTGGTGCCGGTCGACGGCCAGCGCTGGACGGTTCCCCCCTTTGCACTGACGGAGCGCGACGGACGCTGCTATGGCCGCGGCAGCGCCGACATGAAAGGATTTATCGCCTGCGTGCTTGCTTCGCTGGATCGCTTCCTGGCGCAGCCGCTGCGTATGCCGCTTCATCTGGCGTTTTCCTATGACGAAGAGGTGGGCTGCCTGGGCGTGCGTTCGCTGGTGGCGCACCTGCGGGCGTCGCCGGAGAGACCGGCGCTCTGCATTATCGGCGAACCGACCCATATGCAGCCGGTTTATGGTCATAAGGGAAAGGTGGCGATGCGCTGTCAGGTGCGAGGCCACGCCTGCCACTCCGCCTATGCGCCGTCCGGCGTCAACGCTATTGAGCAGGCGGCGAAGCTGATTAACCACATCACCCGCGTCGGTACGGCGCTACAGCAGACGCAGGATGCGCGGTTCGATCCGCCATTCAGCACGCTGCAGGTCGGCACGATTCAGGGGGGGACGTCGCTGAATATTGTGCCGCAGGATTGTCAGTTCGATTTTGAGCTGCGCACGCTACCCACGGCCGATGCCGGGGCGGTGCTGGAGGATATTGCGGCCTTTGCGCGTCATCAGCTGCTGCCCGCTATGCGGGAGAAGGCACCAGAGAGCGATATTGCTTTTGAGCCGCTGGGAGCCTATCCCGGTCTGTTAACCGATCCACAGAGCGACTTCGCCCGCTGGCTGGCTGACTGGAGCGGCAGCGAGGCCTTCTCTACCGTGGCCTTTGGCACGGAAGGGGGGTTATTTAATGAGGTGGGGATCGCCACGCTGATTTGCGGGCCGGGCAGTATGGCGCAGGGACATAAAGCGGATGAATTTGTCGCGGTGGCGCAGCTTGAACGCTGCATGGCGATGCTGGGTCATCTCTGCGACTGGATGCGTGCGGCGTAATGGCCGTGCCGTTGCGCTGCTGCATAAAAGCAAAAACCCGCCAGAGGCGGGTTCTTTAAATATGGTGCCCGAACCCGGACAAAAATGCCGGGAGCATTTTTGCATCGTGCGCCAGCACGACCCGAAGGGCGTGCCACAGGATGTGGCGCGTGTATCGAACGTTCGATAACGGGTTCGCTCTGAAAAGCAAAAACCCGCCAGAGGCGGGTTCTTTAAAAATGGTGCCCGAACCCGGAATCGAACCAGGGACACGGGGATTTTCAATCCCCTGCTCTACCGACTGAGCTATTCGGGCAACGGGGCGCATTAAACCGTAAAGGCCGCAGGCCGTCAACGGCTTTCACTAAAAAACCCCGGAAAACGTGACTGATTGCCTGCTTTTCAGTCAAAAGGGATAAAACCTCAGGCCAGCGCCCCGTTTTTGCGGCACAGCGCGATGTTGTAAACATCTTCCGCCAGGCGCTGAGCGGTGGCGACATCCTGCACGTTGCGCTTCACCAGCAGCTTGCTCAGGCAGCCCTCAAGAATCAGCTCCATCTGGTCGGCGACCATGCTGGGGTTATCCAGACCCTGTTCCACCAGAATCTCATGAGTAAACTGCCAGGAGCCGCGTTTCTGCTGCTCGGCCAGCTGGTGAATGGGCTGATCGGGCTGCGGGTAGAAGCTGCAGGCGGCGATAAACAGGCAGCCCGGAAAACGCCCTTTACTGACCTGTTCACTCAGGACTTCATAGCGTGCCATCAGCTTCTGATCTGCCGACAGCGACCCATCCAGCAGGATCTGGCGACGCCAGGTTTCAATCTGCTGCCCGTGATAGCGCAGCGCATCGTAGAGCAGGGCGTCGCGGTCGGGCCAGAACAGCCGGAGCTGCTCTGAAGGTAATCCGGAACCCGCCAGGTTTTCCAATGAGAGGGTGGCGGCGAGGCCGTTCTGTTCAAGCACATTCAATGCATGCTCGAGTATCTGTTCACGCTGCAAGTGACTCTCCTCTGGTATGCAGGCCCGGCTGTTTTACCGGGCAATGACCTGACTCCAGTGTTGTTTACGGGGTAAGTTTCTGCAAATGCGCGCGGAAGTCAGCGGCATCCAGAAACCCGGTGATACGCGAACCGGGGATTTCGCGGCCCTGCGCATCAAAGAACAGAATTGTGGGTAAGCCCAGCACCTGAAGATGCTGTAACAGTGCGTTGTCGCGGGCGTTGTTGTCGGTGACGTTGGCCTGCATTAGCTGCACCTGACGGAGGCTATCGCGCACGGCGCGGTCACTGAAGGTATATTTTTCAAACTCTTTACAGGCGACGCACCAGTCAGCATAGAGATCGACCATCGTGATGCGACCGCGGGCCTGCTGCAGCGCACTGTCGAGCTGCTGCGGCGTCTGAAGGGTCTGGAACGGCAGGGGGGTTACCGCCTGCTGCGTGGCCGGATCGCCAAAGGCCCAGTCCTGCAATGGTCGCGCACTGATCAGCGCAGCGGCCAGCATGACAATCTGCACGACGCGCCACTTTCCGCTGCTGGCACGCAGGCTGAGGCTGAACGCCCAGCCAAAGAACGCCACGCCAAGCAGACTCCAGAGCCGCCATCCCCAGGCCTCGCCCACGATGCGCTCCAGCAGGAACACCGGCAGCGCCAGGATGACAAACCCGAAGCCCTCCTTGACGGTCTGCATCCACGGGCCGCTTTTCGGCAGCAGGCGGTTACCAAACAGGGTCACGGCGATCAGTGGCAGCCCCATCCCGACGGCATAGAGCCACAGCGTGCCGGCACCGGCCCACAGATTTCCGCTCTGCGCGATGTAGAGCAGAATGGCGCTGAGCGGAGCCGTAGTGCAGGGCGAGCAGATCAATCCCGCCAGCGCTCCCATCAGAAAGACGCCGGGCAGCGATCCGCCCCGCAGGCGATTGCTCCACAGGGTCAGGCGGGTTTGCAGACTGGCGGGCAGTTGCAGGGTAAACAGGCCAAACATGGAGAGAGCCAGCACGATAAACAGCAGCGAGAGCGTGATGAGCACCCAGGGATGCTGCAGGGCGGCCTGGAAACGCAGACCGGCTGCGGCGACCACCACGCCCAGCAGCGTGTAGGTCAGCGCCATCCCCTGCACGTAGACCATCGCCAGGGCAAACAGGCGTCCCAGCGAATAATGGCGCTGGCCGCCCAGGATAATGCCGGCGATCAGCGGGTACATCGGCAGCACGCAGGGCGTAAAGGCGACGCCGATGCCGATCAGCAACGCCCACAGTGGCGAAAAGGGTAGCGGACTGGCGGAGGCGGGCTGAACCTCAGCCGTAGGGCTGGCAGGCGCTGGCCGGCTGTCTGCGGCTACCGCATTCAGCGGCACGGATCGCGTCTCCGGCGGGTAGCAGAAGCCGGCAGCAGCACAGCCCTGATAAGTCACGCTGAGCGTGGCACCCGGGCCTGCCTGTTGCAGCGTCACTGGCAGCGTCAGATCCTGCGGATAGATCTCACTCTTGCCGAAAAATTCATCTTCATGCGGCTCGCCGGCAGGCAGCGTCAGCGGCGCGAGGGTCGCATTCTGTGGCGTGATGTGAATCTGCTGGCGATAGAGGTAATAGCCTGACTTCACTTTCCAGTGCAGGTTGAGCTGCGCGCCCTGCTGGTCGAAATCAAACGTAAAGGCCTGGTCGACGGGCACAAAGCGGCCGGTCGCCGGACTGGAAAAGAGGGAAGCGTGCGCCTGCAGACAGACAAACAGCGTCAGCAGAAGCGTTATTAAGCGAGAGATGCGTGCAGCCATGACAAGTATTCACTGTCTCCATGTTGAACCGGCAGTGCCAGCAGTTCGGGCACGTCGTAAGGGTGCGCGGCTTTAAGCAGATCGCACAGCGCCTGCTGGTGATCGCTGTCGCACTTCAGCAGCATCTGCACTTCACTGCTCTGCTCAATCCGGCCCTGCCAGAGATAGCAGGAGGTCGCGCCGGGCAGCAGGGTAACGCAGGCCGCCAGCCTGGCTTCCAGCGCCAGGGTCGCAAGCTGTTGCGCCGTGGCCTGATCGGGGGCAGTACAGAGGATAACGACGGCATTCATCCTGTGACTCCTGTGTGATGAAAAGAGCGCCGATGATAGCACGCTCCCTTCATAACACGATGGCGGTGCTACAAGAGCAGTCCGCCAAAGATGAAGCCGGAAAGCACCGACAGCGCGATAGCGATAACGCCGGGAATGATAAAGGCGTGGTTGAACACAAACTTACCAATCCGGGTGGAGCCGGTATCGTCCATCTCAACGGCGGCCAGCAGTGTGGGGTAGGTGGGCAGCACAAACAGTGCCGATACCGCCGCAAAGGAAGCAATCGCGGTGAGCGGGGTGACGCCCAGCAGCAGGGCGGCCGGCATCAGTGCCTTGGTGGTCGCCGCCTGTGAGTAGAGCAGCATGGAGGCAAAGAAGAGCACCAGCGCCAGCATCCATGGATAGGTTTTCAGCGTGTCGCCCGCCAGCGTCTGAATCTCTGCCAGATGCGCTTTGACAAAGGTGTCGCCCAGCCAGGCGACACCCATCACACAGATACAGGCACTCATGCCGGACTTAAAGGTGCTGGCGCTGAGGATTTCGCTGGTGTCGAGTTTGCAGGTCAGGCTGATCAGCGTCGCGATGGTCAGCATAAACACCACAATCGCTTCGTTGCGTGGCAGCGGCGGATCGGCGATCAGCCCGACGCTGGCGCTGGTGGCGGTGGCATAGAGCACCACGGCAATAATACCCGTCAGAAAAAGCAGCACCGAGCGTTTCGCCCCCGGCTTCGGCTGGTAGACGCTGGCACCCCGCAGGGTAACTTCCCCTTTGGCGAGACGCGCCTGATAAACCTCATCATCTTTAAGCTCTTTGCCGAGGAAGTTAGTGACCAGCGCGGCCAGGAAGAGGCCCACCATCGTGGCGGGGATCGCAATCGCCAGCAGCGTGATGTAGCTGACGCCGCGCGGTTCCAGCAGCGTGGCAAAAAAGACCACGGCGGCGGAGATGGGAGAGGCGGTAATCGCGATCTGCGACGCCACCACCGCAATCGACAGCGGACGGGAAGGGCGCACGCCCTGCTCTTTGGCCACTTCCGCGATCACCGGCAGCGTCGAGAAAGCGGTGTGGCCGGTGCCTGCCAGCAGCGTCATCAGGTAGGTTACCAGCGGGGCCAGCAGCGTGACGTGGCGCGGATGTCGGCGCAGCAGGCGTTCCGCCAGGCTCACCAGATAGTCCATGCCGCCCGCCACCTGCATCGCCGCGATGGCGGCGATCACCGCCATGATGATCTCTATCACGTCGAACGGGATTGCGCCGGGTGCCATGCCAAAGCCCAGCGTCAGGATCAGTACCCCCATCCCGCCGGCGAATCCGATACCAATGCCGCCAAGACGTGCGCCCAGCCAGATCGCCATCAGGACGACAAGCAGCTCAACCACAAACATGAATCACTCCTGCAAAGTTAACCGGTGAACTCCGGGAATGCTGTGTACCAAAAAAAAAGGCACACCATGTTGATCGCGGTGTGCCTTTGGTTAACCCGCGTGGGTTAAACCCTACTGCTCGTTTTCATCGGTGTAGCGTTTTGCTTTATAAACCGGATACATCAGGTTCTGCACCGAGAAGATATCGTCCAGCTCACTCTCCGTCAGCAGGCCGCGCTCCAGCACCACCTCACGCACACTTTTCCCGGTTTCGGCACAGATTTTGCCGACGATGTCGCCGTTGTGGTGGCCGATGTAGGGGTTGAGATAGGTCACGATGCCAATTGAGTTGAAGACGTAGGCCTCGCACACCGCGCGGTTGGCGGTGATGCCGTTGACGCACTTCTCCAGCAGGTTGTAACAGGCGTTGGTCAGGATGCTGATCGACTCAAACAGCGCCTGGCCAATCACCGGCTCCATGACGTTAAGCTGCAGCTGACCCGCTTCAGAAGCCATGGTCACGGTGGTGTCGTTGCCAATCACCTTGAAGCAGACCTGGTTAACCACTTCCGGTACCACCGGGTTCACTTTGGCCGGCATGATGGAGGAGCCCGCCTGCAGCTCAGGCAGGTTGATTTCATTCAGGCCGGCGCGCGGACCCGAGGAGAGCAGGCGCAGGTCGTTACAGATTTTAGAGAGCTTCACCGCCAGGCGTTTCAGCGACGAGTGAACCATCACATAGGCGCCACAGTCGGAGGTCGCTTCAATCAGATCTTCCGCCGGAATGACCGGCAGGTTGCTGACTTCCGCCAGACGCTGTACGGCCAGATGCTGATAGCCATCCGGCGTGTTAAGACGGGTACCGATGGCGGTCGCGCCAAGGTTAACCTCCAGCAGCAGTTCGGCGGTACGCAGAATGCTTTTGGTCTCTTCGTTCAGCAGTACGCTGAAGGCGTGAAACTCCTGCCCCAGGGTCATCGGCACCGCATCCTGCAACTGGGTTCGGCCCATTTTCAGGATGGTCTGGAATTCATCGGCTTTGCGCTGGAAGCCTTCAGACAACTGGCTGATGCCATCAAGCAGTTTCAGCAGCGAACTGTAAACCGCGATGCGGAAACCAGTCGGGTAGGCGTCGTTGGTCGACTGGCACTTGTTTACATGGTCGTTGGGGTTGAGATACTGGTATTCCCCTTT
Organism: Pantoea sp. M_10; assembly: GCF_008631515.1. NCBI lineage: Bacteria > Pseudomonadati > Pseudomonadota > Gammaproteobacteria > Enterobacterales > Erwiniaceae > Pantoea > Pantoea sp. M_10. The sequence goes on from NZ_VWUL01000003.1 coordinate 141,285, forward strand.
CTGGTGGCCCATCAGCTCAAGACCGATGTTTGCCAGCACCTCATTGGTGTTCATGTTGACCGAGGTCCCGGCGCCGCCCTGATAGACATCCACGGGGAACTGATCCATACAGCGGCCCTTGTTCAGCACTTCGTCGCAGGCCTGAATGATGGTATCGGCAATGTTACGCGGGATGGTCTGCAGCTCTTTGTTAGCCATCGCTGCTGCTTTTTTTACCATCACCATACCGCGGACAAATTCAGGTATGTCGCTGATTTTGCTGTTGCTGATATAAAAATTTTCAATCGCACGCAGAGTATGAACGCCATAATAGGCATCCGCCGGAACTTCGCGCATACCTAACAGGTCTTCTTCGATACGAATGTTGTTCGCCATGATAACCTTCTTGTTGTTGCCGCTAACCATCACAAAGGATGTGTTTATTTTGTCGTGGTGTGCCCGTGCCGACATATTATCCGTCTTCATAGAGGCGTGTGCGATCATATTCTGATGCCCGGGAAAAGCACGCATGCAGATCGCTAATGCTGCTGCCGGGTTAACGATATGTGAAGTTGGTTACAAAATTAACCCCGCAGGATAAATTTGACAGGATCGGTTGAAAAGGGCGGCGCGGGTGCCCATCTCTTTTCTTATCCTCCTCAGGATGAACGCTTTCTGCTGACCGGCACGCTGCCGTTCAGCCTCTACTTACAGGAGAGTACGGTGCGCTGGATACCGTTATTAGTCTTTTTTGTTCTGGCCTGGATTGAGATTTCACTGTTCATCCAGGTCGCACACGTCATGGGCGTGCTGCTGACCATGCTGCTGGTGGTGTTCACCTCCTGCATCGGGGTTTCGCTGGTAAAAAATCAGGGCATGAAAAACTTCATGCTGATGCAGGAGAAGCTGGCGCGTAACGAAAGCCCGGCCACGGAGATGATCAAAAGCGTCTCGCTGATCATCGCCGGTTTCCTGCTGCTGCTGCCGGGCTTCTTTACCGATCTGCTGGGCCTGCTGCTGCTGCTGCCCCCGGTTCAGAAGCATCTGACGCTGAAGCTGATGCCCCATCTGCGCGTCTGGCGCGGGCCGGGAGCCGGACCGGACAGCGGCTACACGATGGACGGCGAGTTTGAGCGTAAAAACAGCGATCGCCTTGAGCATCACGACGATCACCAGGATCGTTAACCGTCATTGTCACCACTGAAAGCGCAACCTCCGGGTTGCGTTTTTTATTTGTGCCGTCGTCTGTTTAAAAAAACATCACTTATGGCTTCCATAGAAAAAATTTGTTGTTCGCCCCCTTGAAAGCGGGTGGGGATGGCCCTATCTCACAGGTCACGAGGCCGGAAGCCATGCAGCCCGGTGTTCAACCCCAAAACTGAATGATTGGACTTCTCAAAGGAGAGCTATCACATGAAAATTCGTCCATTGCACGATCGCGTCATCGTCAAGCGTAAAGAAGTTGAAGCTAAATCAGCTGGCGGCATCGTGCTGACCGGTTCTGCAGCCGGTAAATCTACCCGTGGTGAAGTTCTGGCTGTCGGCAATGGCCGCATCCTTGAGAGTGGCGACGTTAAGCCGCTGGACGTGAAGGTTGGCGACGTGGTGATCTTCAACGAAGGTTACGGCGCTAAAACCGAAAAGATCGACAACGAAGAAGTGCTGATCATCTCTGAAAGCGACATTCTGGCGATTGTCGAAGCGTAATTTTTTCGCGTAACTCACTGAACGAAACGAATTTAAGGGACAATTGAAATGGCAGCTAAAGACGTAAAATTCGGTAATGACGCTCGCGTAAAAATGCTGCGTGGCGTGAACGTACTGGCAGATGCAGTAAAAGTTACCCTGGGCCCGAAAGGCCGTAACGTGGTTCTGGATAAATCTTTTGGTGCACCGACCATCACTAAAGATGGCGTGTCCGTTGCGCGTGAAATCGAACTGGAAGACAAGTTCGAGAACATGGGCGCGCAGATGGTGAAAGAAGTGGCCTCTAAAGCGAACGACGCTGCAGGCGACGGCACCACCACCGCGACCGTACTGGCGCAGGCTATCATCACCGAAGGTCTGAAAGCCGTCGCCGCGGGTATGAACCCGATGGACCTGAAGCGCGGTATCGACCAGGCCGTTGTGTCTGCCGTTGAGAAACTGAAAGCGCTGTCTGTACCTTGCTCAGACTCTAAAGCGATTGCGCAGGTAGGTACTATCTCTGCTAACTCCGATGAAACCGTGGGCCAGCTGATTGCTCAGGCGATGGAGAAAGTGGGTAAAGAAGGCGTGATCACCGTTGAAGAAGGCACCGGCCTGCAGGACGAGCTGGATGTGGTTGAAGGTATGCAGTTTGATCGCGGCTACCTGTCACCGTACTTCATCAACAAGCCAGAAACCGGTGCGGTTGAACTGGAATCGCCGTTCATCCTGCTGGCTGACAAGAAAATCTCTAACATCCGTGAAATGCTGCCCGTGCTGGAAGCCGTTGCGAAAGCCGGTAAACCTCTGCTGATCATCGCGGAAGATGTTGAAGGCGAAGCCCTGGCAACGCTGGTGGTCAACACCATGCGCGGCATCGTTAAAGTGGCTGCGGTTAAAGCACCAGGCTTCGGTGACCGTCGTAAAGCCATGCTGCAGGATATCGCTATCCTGACCGGCGGTACCGTCATCTCTGAAGAGATCGGTATGGAGCTGGAAAAAGCTGCGCTGGAAGATCTGGGTCAGGCAAAACGTGTTGTGATCAACAAAGACACCACCACCATCATCGACGGTGTGGGTGAAGAGACCACCATTCAGGGCCGTGTTACCCAGATTCGTCAGCAGATCGAAGAAGCGACCTCTGACTACGACAAAGAAAAACTGCAGGAGCGCGTCGCGAAACTGGCAGGCGGCGTAGCCGTTCTGAAAGTGGGCGCAGCCACTGAAGTTGAAATGAAAGAGAAGAAAGCGCGCGTTGAAGATGCACTGCACGCAACCCGTGCTGCTGTCGAAGAAGGCGTGGTTGCAGGTGGTGGTGTGGCGCTGGTTCGCGTTGCAGCACAGCTGTCAGAGCTGCGTGGTCAGAACGAAGACCAGAACGTCGGTATCAAAGTTGCGCTGCGCGCGATGGAAGCACCACTGCGTCAGATCGTCTCTAACGCCGGTGAAGAGCCTTCTGTTGTGGCGAACAACGTGAAAGCGGGCGACGGTAACTACGGTTACAACGCGCAGACTGAAGAGTACGGCAACATGATCGACTTCGGTATCCTGGACCCAACCAAAGTGACCCGTTCTGCACTGCAGTACGCGGCCTCTGTTGCGGGTCTGATGATCACTACCGAGTGCATGGTCACTGACCTGCCAAAAGGCGACGCACCTGATTTAGGCGCTGGTGCTGGCGGTATGGGTGGCATGGGCGGTATGGGCGGCATGATGTAATTGCCGTTGACTGCCTGAGTCACAAAAGAACCCCCGACCGGAAACGGCCGGGGGTTTTTCTTTTGGGCAGGAAAATAGTATAAGTAGTGGCGCAATCGTACGTCTTTCCTCCTGATATTTCCCGTTGTCTGCACGCTGTCTGCAGTTGTCCGGCTGAATTCACTGATGTTCAGTTCATTCTTCAGGCAGGCAGAGTCGCCGAGACGTAACATGAAATATTGAGGGGATATAACGGGATTAAGGCAATGAATGTGCAGAAAAAAGTGCTTTTTTTCTGCTACGCTGCCACCCGACTCTGATGATAATAAATGGGGATTACAATGCGGATTAACCTCTTGCCCGGACTGACGGCTGGCGTGTTATTGCTGGCGGGCTGCAGCAGCTCTACGCAACTCTCTTCGGCAGGCGAGCGCGTGACGTTTACCGATCAGCAGCCTGCCAGTTCCTGCCAGCTTCTGGGCAACCTTACCGGCTCACAGAGCAACTGGCTGAGCGGTGCAGGCGGCGAAACCAGCGCACTGCGCGGTGCAGCTAATGATCTGCGCAATCGCGCCGCGGAGATGGGCGGCAATGTGATTTATGGTGCCACCAGCCCGACACAGAATCTGCTGTCTGCGTTCGCGCCTCTGGACAGCAAAATGACCGGTCAGGTCTACAAGTGCCCATAATGTGGCATAGGTAGTACAGCGAATCTCAGCGGCCAGCCTTGTGCTGGCCGTTTTTATTCCTGACGCAGCTGTAAATCCAGCGGCGTTTTACTCGGCTCTCCGCCAATTTCCCGCGCCAGTTTCGGCACCAGATAGCCGGAAACCTGTGACAGTAACGCCCGCACCAGCTGGCGCGCCTCATCGTCAGACACAAAGAAATGTGCGGCACCCTGCACCTTATCCAGCACATGCAGATAGTAGGGCAGAATGCCCGCATCAAACAGGGCATTGCTCAGGGTGGCCAGCGTCTGCGCATTATCGTTCACGCCCCGCAGCAGCACGCTCTGATTCAGCAGGGTGACACCGGCCCGCTTCAGGCTGCTCATCGCCTCACGCAGCGCATCATCAATCTCCTGCGCATGGTTGATGTGCGTCACCATTACCACCTGCAGGCGGGTCGCGCGAAGCATCTCACAGAGCTGATCGGTAATGCGTGCCGGAATCACCACCGGTAAACGACTGTGGATGCGCAACCGCTTCAGGTGCGGGATCTTTTCCAGCGCGGCAATCAGCCACGCGAGTTCATGATCTTTCGCCATTAATGGATCGCCGCCGGAGAAGATAATCTCATCCAGTTCCGGATGATCGGCGATATAGTCCAGCGCCGCCTGCCAGCTTCGCTTATTACCGGGATTATCCTGATAGGGGAAGTGACGGCGGAAGCAGTAGCGGCAGTTGACCGCACAGCCGCCTTTGACCAGCAATAATGCCCGGTTGCGGTATTTATGCAGCAGTCCGGGCACCGCGTTACTTTGTTCATCGAGCGGATCGGTGCTATAACCAGGCGTATCGATGAATTCCTGACGCTGCGTCAGAACCTGAAGCAGCAACGGGTCGTGCGCATCGCCTTTTTTCATCCGGCTGATGAAGGCATGCGGAACGCGCAGGGCGAAAAGCCGCCGCGCATCCGCGCCAGCGGCCAGCTCAGGATGCTGTTCCAGGGCTAAAATACGCAGTAATTCATCAGGTTCAGTGACAACATCAGCAAGTTGCTGCAACCAATCTTCTCTGGAAGGTATTTTTAGGGTTACAATGTGTGCCATTTTTTTGGCTTAGTACCAGTATCAATTTTCGTAGAGGGCCTTCATGGCGACTTATTCTAGCAACGATTTCCGTCCCGGTCTTAAAATCATGTTCGAAGGCGAGCCGTATGCCATCGAATCCAGTGAGTTCGTTAAACCGGGTAAAGGTCAGGCATTCGCACGCGTTAAAATGCGTCGCCTGCTGACGGGTTCTCGCGTTGAGAAAACTTTTAAATCCACCGACTCCGCCGAAGGCGCAGACGTAATGGATACCAACCTGAGCTACCTGTACAACGACGGTGAGTTCTACCACTTCATGCACCAGGAAAGCTTTGAGCAGTTCCCGGTTGAAGAGAAGACTGTGGGCGAAGCAGCGAAATGGCTGCAGGACAACGCAGAATGTATCGTTACGCTGTGGAACGGTCGTCCTATCGCCGTTCAGCCACCGAACTTTATCGAAGCTGAAATCGTGGAAACCGATCCAGGCCTGAAAGGTGACACTGCCGGTACCGGCGGTAAACCTGCCAAGCTCTCTACCGGCGCGGTTGTAAAAGTGCCACTGTTCGTTCAGGAAGGCGAAGTGGTGAAAGTTGACACCCGCTCTGGCGAATACGTGTCACGCGTGAAGTAAGATTCGCAGGCGCATCTCCGGATGCGCCTTTTTCTTGTCTGAGAGAAAAAATGAAAAAGCTGGCAAAATTAATCGCATTCGCGTTGCTGGTCTCCTCTGCATTAAGTGCCTGCAACACATTCCACGGTTTTGGCGAAGATGTCTCCCACTTAGGTGGTGCCATTTCGCGTGCGGCAAAATGACCTTAACGGCTTCTCCTTTTTAAAGTTCCGCGGCAGCAACCGCCGGAAATCCGGCTATGCTTAAAGCGCTGTACTTTACATCCATCAAAAAGGACATTGTCATGTTAAAGAAAAGTATTGCCGCGATCTTCTCTGTACTGGTGCTCTCTTCACTGCTGACGGCTTGCAATACCACGCGTGGCGTGGGTGAAGACGTCGAAGCGGGTGGCCAGGCGATTCAGAACAGCACGAAGTAACCTGTTATTACAGCCGGTACGAAAACGGTTTTGTACCGGCTTGTTACCTCTGCACTATTTCTGTTTCACCCAGATTAACTCATCAACCGGGAAGCCATCACGGCGCGCCTGATCAACCAGCTTCTCTTTGACGCCCGGCTCCAGCTGCGGTGTCCGCGACAGTATCCACAGGTAGTGGCGGTTCGGGCCACACACCAGGGCATAGCGGTAGTCGGGATCCAGGGCGATAACGTTGTAGCCGCCGTAGAAGGGGCCAAAGAACGAGACTTTCAGGGCGGCGCGTTGCGGCTCACCAGTGAAGTAGGCCTTACCGACGCTCTCCTGCCAGCGCTGTTTTTTCACGTTATAACCACGATTGATCACTTTCAGGCCGCCATCTTCACGCGGGCTGTAGTTAGCCGTGACCTGCTCCAGACCGCGTTCAAACGGATGATTGAGGCGGGCAATCTCATACCACTGGCCGAGATAGCGCTGGCTGTCAAAGTTCTCAACAACCGTGACGTTTTTGGGTGGCGTGGTGCTACAGGCAACGGAGAGAAAAGCGCTGAGGCTGGCGACAAGGGTTTTCCATAGAGACATAGCGGGATTCCTTTGTGATTTAACTGCTTAAGTATAGAAGCCGAAGCGCTGTTTTTGGCATCGCCGGCATGAGATTGTTTGCCGCAGGCATTGCAGGTAGACTTCCACCCCTTATTTGTATCAGGAGTCATCACCATGAGCGAAACGGCAAGCTGGCAACCAAGCGCATCCATCGCCAATTTGTTAAAACGCGCCGCGATTTTAGCGGAAGTGCGTCGTTTCTTTGCCGATCGTGGCGTACTGGAAGTGGATACGCCGGCGATGAGCCAGGCCACTATTACCGATATCCATCTGGTGCCTTTCCAGACGCGTTTTGTCGGGCCTGGTGCGTCGCAGGGGCGCGATCTCTGGCTGATGACCAGCCCGGAATATCATATGAAACGCCTGCTGGCAGCGGGCAGTGGTCCGATCTATCAGATGGGGCGCAGTTTCCGCAATGAAGAGGCGGGACGTCATCATAATCCGGAATTCACCATGCTGGAGTGGTACCGGCCGCACTACGACATGTACCGCCTGATGAATGAGGTGGACGATCTGCTGCAGCAGGTGCTGGAGTGTGACAGCGCAGAGTCGCTCTCCTATCAGCAGGCCTTTATCCGCCACTTGGATCTGGACCCGCTGTCGGCAGATAAAGCGCAGCTGCGTGAAGCGGCAGAGAAGCTGGGCGAAGGCGAGCTGGCGCGTGCAGAAGAGGATCGCGATACGCTGCTGATGCTGCTGTTTATGCTGGGCGTGGAGCCGAAGATTGGCCAGGACAAACCCTGCTTCGTTTATCATTTCCCGGCCAGTCAGGCGGCACTGGCGGAGATCAGCACCGAAGATCACCGCGTAGCTGAACGTTTTGAGGTCTATTACAAAGGCATTGAGCTGGCGAACGGTTTCCGTGAGCTGACCGACAGCCGCGAGCAGCGTCAGCGGTTTGAGCAGGATAACCGTCGCCGTGCGGCGCGCGGTCTGCCGGTCCATCCTATTGATACTTATCTGCTGGATGCGCTGGCGCACGGTATGCCCGCCTGTTCCGGGGTCGCGCTGGGTATCGATCGGCTGATTATGCTGGCGTTAAAAGCAGAGTCACTGAGTGAGGTGATCGCCTTTCCGGTTGATCGCTGCTAGTCCGTGCCTCACAGACGATGACGGAGCAGAGGGGAAGGGGTGGCCCGGATGAAGAGCAAAGCGTCCGAGCCAGGATGGCGAGGCCGACCGCCAGGGATGGCGGCCTTCTTTGCGATCAGCCGGGCCACCCCTGACCGGGCACCCGTTTCAGCTAACCACTGTTATCAGGAAATTCCTGAATGGTGACTGGCAGCGTCAGTTTCTGATCGTTGCGCAGCACCTGCACATCAATCACGGAACCGGGACGAATCTCTGCCACCTGATCCATGGTCTCCTGCGCCGAAATGGCTGGCTTACCGTTTACGCTGAGCAGTACATCGTTGGCCTGAATCCCGGCCTTGTCCGCCGGTCCATCCGGCGTCACCACGCTGACGATAATGCCCTGAACCCGATCCAGATTGCTGCCCTGTCCATGCAGCGGCGGCAGCTCACGACCGGTAATACCGATATAGCCGCGGATCACCCGACCATCACGAATCAGCTTATCCATGATCTTCGAGGCTAAAACGGTGGGGATGGCGAAACCAATGCCTTCCGGCGTTTCGCCATCGTTACTTTTATCAAAGGTCAGGGTGTTGATGCCCATCAGCTCGCCAAGCGAGTTAATCAGCGCGCCACCGGAGTTACCCTGATTGATCGACGCATCGGTCTGCAGGAAGTTCTGGCGGCCTGATGAACTCAGTCCAACCCGACCCGTGGCGCTGATAATGCCCTGCGTCACCGTCTGCCCCAGGTTATAGGGATTGCCTATCGCCATCACGACATCACCGATATGCGCCTGGCGATTGGGATTGATCGGGATGACAGGCAGGCCGGAGGCGGTGATCTTCAGCACGGCAAGATCGGTCATGCCGTCGGAACCGACCAGCGTGGCCTCAAAGAAGCGGCCATCCTGCAATGCCACGATAATCTGATCGGCATTATTGATGACGTGCTTGTTGGTCAGGATGTAGCCTTTGGCATTCATAATCACCCCCGAGCCCAGGGTGGTGATGCCACGGTTATTGTTGCCGTGGGCGCTCCGGTTATAAACGTTTACAACGGCAGGCACGGCGCGGCGCACCCCCTGATTGAAGCTGAAGGGCGTTTCGTCGTTAATATCGTCGTGGTTATAGAGGGCGTCGCTGCCCATACGCAGTGCAGGCAGTGCTGCGAGTAGAATACCCGCCACAATCAGGCCCAGCACTACGGCACGCAAAAGTTTAAGAAACATGGTGTTAAATCACGCCAGGGGAGATCGCTGGGCAGAATAACATGAGAGCGGCGGACACACACGCGCTTGTGTCCGCCATAATGCGAGGTTTATCTCAACAACAGATAGATACTTTCATCGCCGCGCACCACGTTCAGTGCCAGAACCGGCGGTTTGCCTTCCAGTATCTTGCGCATCTCAGCCAGGGTCTGAACCCGGTTGCGGTTTACGCCGATGATCACATCATCTTTCTGCAGGCCAACCTGTTCAGCCGGTGTCCCTTTTTCGATGGTGTCGACCTTCACGCCTTTGTCGCCGGTTTTGGTCTGTCCATCACTCAGGGTGGCACCCTGCAGGGCCGGAGACATCAGCTGGGCGCTGGCGGTGGTCTGAGCGCTCTGCTCCAGCGTAACGGTGACCGTCACCGGTTTGCCTTCGCGCAGCAGGCCAAGCTTAACCTGTTCGCCTGGTGGGGTCGTGCCTACCTTTACCCGCAACTCAGCGAAGCTGGTAATCGGCTTGTCGTTGATTGAGGTAATGATGTCGCCGGACTTGATGCCCGCCTTCTGTGCGGCAGACTGCGGTAACACTTCCGAAACGAAGGCGCCGCGCTGCGCGTCGACATTGAATGCCTTCGCCATATCGGCCGTCATTTCGGTGCCTTTAATACCCAGCTGACCGCGCTTCACTTCGCCAAATTTGATCAGCTGCTGCGCGAGGTTCATCGCCATATCACTCGGGATAGCAAAGCCGATGCCGATATTGCCGCCGCTGGAGGCCAGAATGGCGGTGTTGATCCCAATCAGCTCGCCGTTCAGGTTGACCAGCGCACCGCCGGAGTTACCGCGGTTAATCGCGGCATCGGTCTGAATAAAGTTTTCCAGCCCCTCCAGGTTAAGGCCGCTGCGGCCCAGCGCAGAGATGATACCGGAGGTGGCGGTCTGGCCCAGACCAAACGGGTTCCCGATTGCGACCGCAAAATCACCCACTTTCAGCTGGTCGGAGTCCGCCACTTTAATCTGCGTGAGGTTTTTCGCGCCCTGGATCTGAATCAGGGCGATATCGGTCTGCTCATCATGACCGATCAGTTTGGCTTCATACTCACTGCCGTCGCCAAGCTGCACATTGATTTTGTCGGCACCGTTCACCACATGATTGTTGGTCAGCACGTAGCCTTTCGCGGCATCAATGATCACGCCCGAGCCCAACCCTTCAAACGGCTGTGGCTGATTATTCCCGCCAGGCATCTGACCGAAAAAACGTTTCAGAGGCTCAGGGATATCCTGAGCCTGTTCGCCGGAATCGGTGCCTTCCACGTGAACGCTGACCACGGCAGGCAACACTTTTTCCAGCATCGGTGCCAGGCTCGGCAGCGGCTGGCCCGCAATTTGTGCTGGCAGCGTTGCCATCGCGTCTGGCGCGGCGGCAAGGCTCATCCCGATACTCAAGGCTAATGCGCTAAACAGGCGTGCTTGTTTTTTCATTGCTACAACGCTCTCGCTGCAAAGTGGGAGGATTTAATGAGTGTGACAGTCGTTTGTGGTCAGGGTTCGCAAAAACAGTGGGCGCAGACAGGCTGCGCCCCAAAAAGATTAGTCGCGGGCAGGGCGCTCGCCACGCAGTAAACCGGATGCGCCTTCAGAGTAGTCGCGCGGCATCTGCACCGGCACCTGATCGTTGTCAGCTTCCGCTTCAGTCAGCTGATAGGCAAAAGGATTCTGCTGACCCGGCAGATTCGGCAGCAGATCGTTAGAGCCTTTCGCCATGTGCTGATAAAGCTGACGATAGTCACGCGCCATGTTGTCCAGCAGCTCGGCGCTCTGGGCGAAGTGGTTAGTCAGCTCTTCGCGGTAATCGGCCAGCTCGGCCTTCGATTTTTCCAGTTCATACTGCATGCTGCGCTGCTCACGCAGCTTTTTGTTGCCGAAACGCATGGCGACTGCGCCGACAATAATACCTACCACTAAACCAATTAGCCCGTATTCCCAGGTCATAATGACTCCCGTGTTTTTTCCATTGTTCCGTAGGGCGTTGCACCATTTCAATAATAGTCACTATACCCGTTAATCTTATGGATGTGGAACTCCGGAGCAGCATGGCTTAGTGTAGAACGGCCTTTTTTTCAGCAACCGTGGTATGAATCAGACACTATTCAGGGACTTTGAAACAACAATGCAAACCTCATCTCCGCTTGCACGTTATGAGCAGGCGCTGTCGCAGGGCGAATTCAGGCCCGATGACGTACAACGTGAAGCGATTACCCGTTTAGACGCCCTGCAGCAGGCGCTGGTTGCCCGGCAACAGGCTGCCGCGCCCGCCTCATCCGGCCTGCTGGGTCGCCTGTCGAAATTGATCGGTAAAGAGAAAAATGCGGCGCCCCAGCCTGTTCGCGGGCTCTACATGTGGGGCGGCGTCGGGCGCGGCAAAACCTGGGTCATGGATCTCTTTTTTCAGTCTATTCCTGGCGAACGCAAACTGCGCCTTCACTTCCACCGTTTCATGCTGCGGGTGCATGAAGAACTGACGCAACTGCAGGGGCAGAGCGACCCGCTGCTGATTATCGCGGACAAATTCAAAGCGGAAACTGACATCCTCTGTTTCGATGAATTTTTTGTCTCCGATATCACCGACGCGATGCTGCTGGGCACGCTGATGGAAGCGCTGTTTGAGCGCGGCATCGCCCTGGTGGCAACCTCGAACATTCCGCCGGATGACCTCTACCGCAATGGCCTGCAGCGCGCGCGTTTTCTGCCGGCTATTGAGCAGATAAAACGGCACTGTGATGTGATGAATGTGGATGCCGGCATCGACTACCGGCTGCGGACACTGACCTCGGCGCATCTGTGGAACTATCCACTCAACGAGGCCACCCACACGGAGATGGCGCGCATGTTTAAGGCGCTGTCGGGCAGCCAGCCGGAGGAGGCGCCGGTGCTGGAGATCAACCATCGCAAGATGCCGACGCTGGGCGTCAGCGACGGCGTGCTGGCCATCAACTTCACGACGCTGTGCGGGGAAGGGCGCAGCCAGCATGACTACATCGCGCTTTCCCGCCGTTTTCACAGCGTGCTGCTCTATGACGTGCCGGTAATGATCTACAAAACCGAAGATCAGGCGCGCCGTTTCCTGGCCCTGGTTGACGAATTTTATGAGCGTCACGTGAAGCTGGTCGTGGCCGCAGAAACCTCGCTGACCGAGATCTATCAGGGGACGCGGCTGAAGTTTGAGTACCAGCGCTGTTTATCGCGGCTTCAGGAGATGCAGAGCGAAGAGTATCTGCGCCTGCCGCATCTGCCGTGAGAATAATCAGGATAAATACCGAAATAGGGTTCGATTTTTGCAATCGACTTCTCTATAATCTTGCGACCCCACGTTACAGCAAAGGATTTTTTTCCCAAATCCTCTGTGTTCCAGTAACTCTATCCGAAGGGGTGGCTTGCTGGTCAAAATGGTCGTGTGAGCCTCATTCGTTTACTTAAGCGTTTGGGATTTCACCAACGTGTAACTTAATTTGGGTAAGCTTTTCGATGAAAACTTTTACAGCTAAACCAGAAACCGTCCAACGTGACTGGTTTGTAGTTGACGCAACGGGCAAAACTTTGGGTCGCCTGGCGACTGAACTGGCGCGCCGTCTGCGTGGTAAGCATAAAGCGGAATACACTCCGCACGTTGATACGGGTGATTACATCATCGTTCTGAACGCAGAAAAAATTGCTGTTACCGGCAACAAGCGTACTGACAAGATCTACTATCACCACACCGGCCACATCGGTGGTATCAAACAGGCGACCTTTGAAGAGATGATTGCTCGCCGTCCTGAGCGTGTGATTGAGATCGCGGTTAAAGGCATGCTGCCGAAGGGCCCGCTGGGTCGTGCTATGTACCGTAAGCTGAAAGTTTACGCAGGCAACGAGCACACCCATGCGGCACAGCAACCGCAAGTTCTTGACATTTAATCGGGATTAAAGGCAATGGCTGAAACTCAAAACTACGGCACTGGTCGCCGCAAAAGCTCTACCGCTCGCGTATTCATTAAGCCGGGTAGCGGTAACATCGTAATTAACCAACGTTCTCTGGAACAGTACTTCGGTCGCGAAACTGCCCGCATGGTCGTTCGTCAGCCGCTGGAACTGCTGGATCTGGTTGGTAAATTCGATCTGTACGTCACTGTTAAAGGTGGCGGTATTTCTGGTCAGGCTGGTGCGATCCGTCACGGTATCACCCGCGCTCTGATGGAATACGACGAATCACTGCGTGGCGAGCTGCGTAAAGCTGGCTTCGTAACGCGTGACGCGCGTCAGGTTGAACGTAAGAAAGTCGGCCTGCGTAAAGCACGTCGTCGTCCTCAGTTCTCCAAGCGTTAATTGTTTGCAGCTCCGGCTGCGGCAATTGGCTCAAAAAACCCGCTTCGGCGGGTTTTTTATTTTCTGCCTTCCCGTCTGATAACGGTGAAAACCGTAAGCCCGCGCTCAATTTACCTGCAAAGATTCATTCCACGCCCACAAGCAGCCTAAAATCTGGTAAACTCTGTGTCACTTTGCGCCCGCAGGCCGGTGCGTTATGCGCCTTCCCGCTGTCGGGGCGTCAGTTTTACGGCGCAGCTGACCAGGTTGCGTGCGAGTTCGACAAGCAAGTGAGTCGCCGTGTGGTTGGCTATTCGCAGTATCTTTTTGTGAACAAACTTGGAGGTTTTCATGGCTGTCGCTGCCAACAAACGTTCGGTAATGACGCTGTTTTCTGGTCCTACTGACATTTTCAGCCATCAGGTACGTATCGTTCTGGCGGAGAAGGGTGTCAGCGTAGAGATCGAGCAGGTCGAAATGGATAACCTGCCGCAGGATCTGATTGACCTCAATCCGTATCGCACGGTACCGACACTGGTAGATCGTGAGCTGACGCTGTATGAATCCCGCATCATCATGGAATATTTAGATGAGCGCTTTCCGCATCCGCCACTGATGCCGGTTTATCCGGTTGCCCGTGGTGACAGCCGCCTGATGATGCACCGCATCGAGCAGGACTGGTACAGCCTGATGAGGAAGGTTGAGAACAGCAGCGGTCAGGAAGCCGAAGCCGCACGCAAACAGCTGCGTGAAGAGCTGCTGGCGATAGCGCCGCTGTTTGGCCGCACGCCTTACTTCATGAGCGAAGAGTTCAGCCTGGTGGATTGCTACCTGGCACCGCTGTTATGGCGTCTGCCTTCAATGGGCATCGATTTGATCGGCTCTGGTTCAAAAGAGCTGAAAGGTTACATGAATCGCGTATTTGAGCGTGACTCTTTCCTCGCTTCATTAACTGAAGCTGAACGTGAAATGCGCCTGCAAGCACGGGCTTAACGTATGGAAATGTCGCAACTTACTGCACGTCGTCCCTATCTGCTGCGCGCCTTCTATGACTGGTTGCTCGACAACCAGCTGACGCCGCATCTGGTGGTCGACATCAATCAGCCAGGTGTTCAGGTGCCGCTGGAGTACGCGCGTGATGGTCAGATTGTCCTGAACATCGCGCCCCGTGCTGTCGGTAACCTCGATCTGGCGAATGACCAGGTGTCGTTTAACGCCCGCTTTGGGGGTGTTCCTCGTCAGGTTAACGTGCCGATGGCGGCAATTCTGGCAATCTATGCCCGGGAAAACGGTGCCGGAACGATGTTTGAACCGGAACCGGCTTACGAGCTGGATATTCAGGAGGCGTCAGAAGGTCAGGAAGAGACCATGATGTCCGTGATTGATGGCGATCGTCCCGACGATGCCAGCGATGATGAGACACCGCCTGATGACGATCCACCGCCGCGGGGTGGACGACCTTCACTGCGCGTCGTGAAATAACCGCAGCATTCTTAAAACAGATACCCGCCTCTCCGGCGGGTATTTTTTTGCCTGTCAGCCATAAAAAAATCCGGCTGCCTGCGCAAACCGGATTTTTTATCACACCTTCGCTATCAATAGACGTCGCGCAGGTAACGCTTCTCTTTCTTCAGCTGGTCGACATAGTCCGCTGCGCGCTCGCTGGAGAGGCCACCGAACTGGCGAACCACTTCATACAGCGCATTATCCACATCCTTCGCCATGCGTGATGCATCGCCACAGACATAGAAGTAAGCGCCTTCCTGCAGCCAGGCATAGAGCTCTGCACCCTGCTCAAGCATCCGGCTCTGCACGTAGATCTTCTTCTCCTGATCGCGGGAGAACGCCAGGTCAAGCCGCGTCAGCAAGCCATTATCCCGCCAGGCGAGCAGTTCATCCTGATAGATAAAGTCATGTTCCTGATGCTGATCGCCGAAGAACAGCCAGTTTTTGCCCTGCGCGCCGGTTGCCTGACGCTCCTGCAGGAAAGCCCGGAAGGGCGCGATGCCGGTGCCAGGTCCCACCATGATCAGCGGAGCGCTGTTATTGGCTGGGACGCGGAACGCTTTGTTCGGCGAAATAAAGATGGCTGGCTTTTCGCCACGACGTACGCGCTCAGCCAGGTAGGTTGAGCAGACGCCACCACGATTACGGCCGCCACTGTGATAACGCACCGAGGCAACGGTCAGGTGCACCTGATTTGGATGGGCTTTAGAGCTGGATGAAATTGAGTAAGCGCGATGCTGCAGCGGACGCAGCAGGGCAACAAACTCAGGCACCGCCAGCGTGCGCGTCAGGTCAAGCTGCAGCAGGTCAAGGCTATCTTTGCCCCACAGCCAGACACCCAGCGCATCTTTGTCGTCGTGCTGTAACACATGACGCAGTTCCTGGTTGGTGGTGTTCTGCCCGACCCATTCGATGAGCTTGCGCGACGGTTCAGAGATCTCAAACTGGTAGGTCAGCAGGTCGCCGAGGCTGCGGTCAAAGCCGGGCACTGGCGTCTCGTAGTCGGCATTAAGCTGGGTCAGCAGCAGGCTGACCAGCGATGGCTCGTTGACCGGAATGACGCCGAGCGCATCACCCGCTTCATACTTCAGGCCGCTGTCGGTCAGGTCAAACTCAAAATGTCGGATATCTTTGGCAGACTGCTCGCCAGAGAGGCGCTTGTTGGTGATCAGCGCCGCGGCGTAAGGGTTCGATTTGTTGCTGCCCGGGATGACCGGTGCTTCAGGCGCGCTCTCCAGCACGGTGCCGCTGCTGCCGGCGCTGGCCGCAAACTGAGGCATGGAGCTGTTCAGCCACTCGCTGGATGGCTCTTCATAGTCGATATCGCAGTCGATGCGATCCACCACGCGTTTTGCTCCCAGCTGCTCAAGGCGCATATCGATGAACTTGCCCGCCTGACAGAAGCCGTCATAGCCGGTATCACCGATTGCCAGCACGGCAAAATGCATCTGCTCCAGGCGCGGTGCGGTACTGGCAGAGATCGCATCCCAGAAGAGCTGCGCGTTATCCGGCATCTCGCCTTCGCCGTAGGTTGAGGTGACGATCAGCACATGGCGCATGGTGGCAAAGACGTCGAGGTCGACGTCGCCCAGCGCCTGAACCACCGGCACCAGCCCTTTAGCACGCGCCGATTTCGCAGCGGTCTGCGCCAGCGCTTCGGCATTGCCGGTCTGTGAGCCGTAGAGAATGTGCAGTTGCGTGGTCGCGGCTGCGCCTGTGCCCGCAGCGGGTTGCTGCTTGTCTTCTAATACCAGCAGACGGGAGTGAAGACCCGCGAGAAAGCCAGCCAGCCAGTATTTCTGATCGCCATTAAAAGGTGCATCTTCTGGAATATAAGGAATTTTCATGGGTACTTTTACTCAATCCCGTTCTTCCCCGTCATCAGTAACGCTGGCCGGTTTAAGCGGTTCCGCTTTCCCGCACCGCGGTGTGCGGCTGGGGAGAGCGGTTCTGCATCTGTCCGGTACAACGACGACTCCGGGCAATGATCAATGAATAACATTCAGTTCAGCCTGAACAGTGTGACTGTCAGGAGAGTTTGCCCACCGCCGCGGCGATTTCAGGCAAGGCCGCACGTGCAAACAGCTCTTCAAAATCAGGCAGGTGGCCCAGCACTTCCCGGTTACAGGCATCCTGATACATGATCCAGCCATAGGTGGCCAGGCTGTCCATGGAGCGGATGTTGCGCTGCGTCAGCGCCGCTTTGTAATCTGACATGCGTTTGGAACCAATCAGACTGGCCAGTTCGTCATCGTTATACGCTTCGATGGCGGAACGGGCATGGCGCTGCAGTTTGCTGATCAGCGAAAAGTCTTCCGTCATCAGCAGATTACGCACGGCTTTTTCTACCGCCGGATCTTCAACCGGTGTCCCTTTCGGTAATTTACTCAGGGCCAGCTGCTGAGCAAAGCTCAGAACGGTGTAGTTGTTAAGCAGAACAAACATCTCCAGCGTATCGGTCGCGCCGTAGGCGGGTACCGCACCGTCAGCAATGGTCTTGCCCTGACGCCAGGCCGCTTTGAACTTCGCAACCTGATGGCCGGCCAGCGCGGTCGACAGCTCTTCGAGCAGATCTTTACGGCTTCTGGCTTTCAGGATCTCACCGCCATCCTGATAGAGCAGCAGCGAGCGCGGCATCACGTACACAAAGTGGTGACACTCCGTTTCCCAGTTCTCCAGCAGCCAGGCGGCACGCGGTGAGTTTGTGGCCTCCAGATGCCAGTTCAGCATGGTCAGCACGGCCTGCTTATGCACCTGCGCCATCTCATCCTGATCGGCAATCGAACCGAAGCGTACTGAATCACCGGCTGCATGGCTGGCGAGTGTTCCATACGGGTCATACTGATAGGCGAAGCCGCCGCTCATGCCGTTACCAAAGCCTTTACCGAAGGTGCCCAGGTTGAGGATGGCACCATTGGTCATATATTCGCAGCAGAAATCTCCTACGCCTTCGACCACGGCTGTGGCACCGGAGTTACGCACCGCGAAGCGGTCACCGGCCTGGCCCTGCACGAACAGGCGTCCACCGGTCGCGCCAAACAGCGCAAAGTTACCGATCAGCACGTTACCATCGCCATCCTGCGCGCCGCCGCCCGGCGACATGATAAACAGCTCACCGCCACACTGTCCCTTGCCGACGCCGTCGTTACAGGTGCCGTAGTGGGTCAGCTGCATGCCATCGTTGCAGAAGGCGCCAAATGACTGACCGGCTGAACCGGCGGTTGAAATTTTTACGGTCGCAGGTGCCAGATAATGGCGACCGCGGTCATCGCTCAGAACCGCAGGCATCGCCTGCAACTGCGCCGCACTCAGCTGATGGTTCAGCATGCGTTCAATGTCGATCGCCAGCTGGCCCCCCACACTTTTGTTGCGGTTGTTCAGCACGATGCCGTTGCCCAGTGCGACGTCGGTATTGCCCTGATCGACCAGCGCTGATTTCAGCTGCTCAACCCAGCCATCATCCAGCTCAAAATCTTTCTCCAGATAGACCGGCTTCTCGATCTTCAGCTCCGGCACTACGGTGAGCATGGCGCGTAAGTCGAGCTTGCCCACTTCCAGCGGGTGATCCATCAGGTGCAGCAGGTCGGCCCGGCCGCGCGCTTCACGCAGGGAACGCAGGCCCATACGCGCCAGGATCTCACGCACTTCATGGGCGACGTTGAGGAAATACTGCGCCAGCTGACGCGGATCGCCATCAAAGGCTTCGGCGTTAGTCGTCAGGCCCGCCGGGCATTTGACGTTACAGTTTTTCGCCATCACGCACTTCAGCATCATCAGCGCTGTAGTACCGAATTCGAAGCTGTCGCCGCCCAGCAGCGCGGATTTCACCACGTCGCTGCCGGTCTGCTGCGCGCCCGAGCAGCGCAGCTGCACTTTCTCACGCAGGCCGTTGGCGCAGAGCGCCTGATGGACTTCAGCGATACCGATTTCCGCCACGCGTCCGGTGTATTTCAGGCTGGTCACCGACGCAGCGCCGGTACCACCGGTGTTACCCGCCACGTTAATGACGTCTGCGCCCGCTTTGGCCACGCCGACCGCGATGGTGCCGATCCCTTCTGAGGAGACCAGTTTGACAATCACGCGCACCCGCGCGGCTTTACAGTCATGGATCAGCTGCGCCAGATCTTCGATGGAGTAGGTGTCGTGGTGCGGCGGCGGCGAGACCAGCTCGACGCCTGGCGTACCGCCACGTGCTGCCGCAATCTCAACCGTGACTTTTGCCGCCGGTAGCTGGCCGCCTTCGCCAGGCTTCGCACCCTGACCTATCTTGATTTCCAGCTCTTCCAGCATCGGGTCCGCCAGATAGGCGGCCCAGACGCCAAAACGGCCTGACGCCAGCTGCTTGATGCGTGAGGCACGGATGGTGCCGTGACGGGAGTAGTGCTCGCCGCCTTCACCGCAGTTACTCATGCCGCCGACCATGTTGGTGCCGTGCGCCACCGCTTCATGCGCGGGGGCGACCAGCGCACCGTGACTCATCGCACCGGAGGCAAAGGTGCGGGTGATTTCGCACGCCGGCTGCACGTCGCTCAGTGGCAGGGAGGGCAGAGTGGTGAAAATACGTGACAGGTAGTCTGCCGCTTTACCGTAAGCGGTTATTTTCAGACCGCCGGTCACCACCTCGCTGCTCTCGATATCGTCGCCGAAGCGGAACTTCAGGGCGTTAGAGAGATTCTGCAGGCGCTCGTTCTCTGGCTTCAGGCCTTCGATCGCATCGGTCAGACGCAGCATAAAGTGATTCAGGCTGCCATCCACCGCTTCACACACCAGACCACGAATGGCAAAGCCGTTGTTGGTCAGTGAGTAGCGTCCCAGTTTGCGGCGGAACTCCGCTTCGCTGTCGATATGGGTCAGATCGGCCGGGAATGTCAGGATGTCACGCAGGGCCGCCGGGCGACGCTTACGCTCCTCATACATCAGGCTGGAGAACTGACGATAGTCGGCCGTGATCGCGAAGTTGTTGATCACCTCATCCGGAATACGCTCGAAGCTGCTGTCTTTAAAGGTTTCTGGCTTGATGCCAAAAGCGTTATCCAGTTTTGCCAGCGTCATCAGACGGATAAAGTTATCCTCTTCGCGCGCTTTATCAGCAAAGCGAATCGGCTCTTCGGTCATATCGATAAAGGTGCGTACGGCAATCGTGCCGTAGGAGTGACCGGCACCCTCTGCGCGCTCTTTAAACAGACCCAGCAATGGTACGTCCGATTCACCCTGAATCTTCAGGGCACTCTGATGCCAGTCAACGGCCATCTGCGCGATAGCCGCGAAGCCTGCGCCACCCACCGGCGTTTTGATATTCGGGAAGTACTTTTTCAGCACCGGGTCATCGGTGTTGAGGAAGTTAGGCTCAAAGAACTCGCCGCTGCTGTAGCTTTCTACGGTACAGAGGCCCACTTTGCCCATGGTTTTCATCAGGGCTTTTTCCGCAGCTTTGGCATAGCGCTTAAAGGCTTTATTGCCTTCTTCACCCTCGCCAAATTTCTCCTCTGCGCGCATCTGTACGCCCAGCGGATAGATTGCTGATGCGCCGAAGCCCAGCGTCGCGGCAATGTGGTGCGAGGAGATGCTCTGACCGCTTTCCACCACCAGTGACACATCAAGGCGCAGACCTTCCTGCACCAGGCGCTGGTTGATGGCGGAAACCACCAGCAGCATCGGGATCGCGGCGTGCTTCGAGGAGATGTGGCGGTCGGTCAGAACGGCGATGCCGCCCTGCGTCCGGGCAAAATCCACCACCTGCTGCGCCAGGTCATCAATCGCTTTTTCCAGGGCGTTCGCGTTGGCGGTCGTGCTCAGCAGATCTTTGCCGATGACCGGCTCATAGAGCATCTCGAAGCGGGCGTAGGGGGCAACGGTCTGCTCACGCAAACGCAGCATATCGAGATGGCTGAGAATCGGTGTCGGCACCACAATCTGACGGCCTTTGCTGCGGCCCAGGTGCGGTTTCGCCCCCAGCGCCACACGCAGCGTCATGCCATCCACTTCGCGGATAGAGTCCAGCGGCGGGTTGGTAACCTGCGCAAAGCGCTGAGAGAAGTAGTGCGCCATGCCACCTTCATGATCGGATAAGCCGTTGATGGCGTTGCCGTAACCCATTGCGGAGATCTTCTCTGCGCCGGTGTTAAGCATCGGGTCCATCATGAACTTGAAGCTTTCCTGGTTGTAGTAGTAGGCGACAAAGCGCTGATAGGTTTTCAGATCGCCGCGATAGCGCAGCGGTGAACCCTGTTGCTCAGCCGGGATTTCCGGCAGATCGTCCAGGCCGACGCGCGCTTCACGCAGCAGGGCGGAGTAATCTTTCTCGGCGGCCAGTTTTTCCAGCGCCTGCAGCGTGGTGTAGCTGCGTTTTTCACGGTGATCGAAGTAGAGCATGCCGCCCGCTTCGATACGACCACGCCGCAGGACGCTTTCAGGAGGAAAGGCGATCTGGCCCGCTTCGGACATCGCACCGATATAGTCTGCGGTTTCGACTGAGCGCAGCGGGCGCAGGCCCAGACGGTCAAGGCGTGCGCCAATCACTTCGCCATTGCCAAAGATTAAGGCGGCAGGGCCGTCATTCTTCTCTTCATACAGAGAGAAATACTCCAGCATGTCGCGCACCTCGGTTGACAGCGAGCTGTCATTTTCCCAGGCGGGCGGCATCATGGAAACCACGGCGGTGATCAGATCGAGATTATCTTCCATCAGACGGCTGTGGATACTCTGATCCAGACGCGAGCTGTCGGACTGCCCTTTAGGCCGCACGATCTTTTTGCCGCGCGCCAGTGCCAGGGCCGATTCGGCGATGCGGTTTTTACGATCCGTGTTCAGCTCGCCGTTGTGCGCCATCAGGCGGAACGGCTGCGCCATAGTGGTATGCGGATCGGTGTTGGTCGAGAAACGAGTGTGGAAAAAGAGCCCGCGGACCTGATGATCGGGATCGGTCAGATCTTTGAAGTAAGGAATCACTTCATTGGAGTTCAGGCGCGCTTTAAATACCTGCGTGCGCGACGACAGCGACAGCGGATAGAGACCGCCAAATTCGCTTTCGGTAAAGGCGCGTGCTTCGATAGTTAACAGGGCGCGGTAGATACGTTGTTCGAAGTCGTTCTGATCGGCCACGTCCTGAGGCGCAGTGAAGATCCACTGCAGAATCGGTAACTGAAACTGAATGGCAGCCGGACGCGTCACGCTGCTGTCGAGCGGCATGTCGCGCTTCATGATCACCGGCAGGCCGAAACTGCTGAGGGTCTCATCCACCAGACGTTCGGCATTCGCGCGCAGCTCAGCATCTTTCGGCACAAAGAAGTTGCCGACGCCAAAGCGACCCGCTTCCAGTGGCTGGCCGGTAATCTTGCGGAAAAAGTGCAGTGAAAGGTCAACGTTGACGCCTGCGCCATCGCCGACACCTTCTGCTGACATACCGCCGCGGTGCGGCACTGTGCACAGGGCGCTGTGCGCCATCTGCAGAATCTCATGGGTCTGCTCGCCGTCCTTACGCGTAATGAAACCTACACCACAGCTGTCACTGCCTGCTGTCGGATCATACAAGCCATAGGATTGAGGTTTTTTAGTGGACATTGAGGGTCTCCTTAAACTGCTTTGACATTACCTGCACTGTTTCAGGGTCTGGGCGCAACTGAGGCGCAGCTTCATTTTCATCGCCATGCTCTGTCGAGCGCGCGTCATAGCCCTGAGCATTTCTCTCCAGACATCCGTAAAACGTCCTTTATTGAGCTGCTCTTCGATTTCCGGTCTCGTAAAGGAGATGACTTAAACCACGCGGGAGTCTTCTTGTTGCATAGATATGCCGAGACAATGGCCCGTCAGGAAAGCTTTCAGCGGATTTCCAACTTATCGGGAAAGCGTAATCAGGTCAAATAGGGCGGCCAGGCGGGCTTATCAGGCGCTTTTCTCGTATAAATATATGAAAGTAATGGTTTTTATGGTTTAAAATGTCTCACTCTGCCACCTGGTGATCGGCCGATAAATGTGAACTGACTCACTGTAGTGCAGGCGTCATATCTCTGCACCATGCTGGTGACAGGGTGTCTGGCAGCATTAAATGCTGTCCGGCACCCCTGATACATAGCATGTATCTGTTTTTCTTATGTCGGCCTATTTGAATGAAACAGCGGTTGGTTATAAGAAAAATTAATCAGGAGGCGAATGCTTAAAACAGCATTAAAGTTGAATGAGTATTCATATAAAGGAGAGAGCCTGCGCAACAGGACGCTGCCAGGATATTGAAAAAAGGCCGTCGGGTGAAATCTGCGATTCACAGGCGGCCTTACAGATTATTCATTTGGCACAATCAGTCAAGGGATTTAACCGGTTTGTGCCAAACGTCGCCGAACGGCAGGGGCGGATGCACCATAAAAGCGCATTCAATCCCTCATCTTCGCGTGACGTGCTGCGACGTCCGCAGGCTAACTGCGCTATCATGGGGCTGTTTCTTTTCCAGGGAGTCGTTATGAAACAGATTCGTCTGCTGGCGCAGTATTACGTCGATTTAATGGTCAAACTTGGCCTGGTCAGGTTCTCGCTGCTGCTGGCCTCTGCGCTGGTGGTGCTGGCGATGATTGTCCAGATGGCGGTCACGATGGTATTGCGGGGGCACGTCGAGAGTATCGATGTGGTGCGCTCGGTCTTCTTTGGCCTGCTGATTACGCCCTGGGCCGTCTATTTTCTGTCGGTGGTGGTCGATCAGCTTGAGGAGTCCCGGCAGCGGCTGGCAAGGCTGGTGGATAAGCTGGAAGAGATGCGCACCCGCGACCTGGAACTCAATCAGCAGATGAAGGAAACCATCACCCAGCTGAATCAGGAGATCAGCGATCGTAAAAAAGCGGAGCTGGCGCGCGAACAGGTGATGGACAAGCTGCGCGAAGAGGTCACCCGCCGCGAACAGGCTCAGATTGAGCTGGAGCAGCAATCATCCTTCCTGCGCTCCTTCCTGGATGCGTCACCTGACCTGGTATTCTATCGCAACATCGACAAGCAGTTCTCCGGCTGCAACCGCGCCATGGAGCTGCTGACCGGCAAAAGCGAAAAGCAGCTGATTGGCCTGACGCCGCGCGATATCTACGATGATGAAGCCGCGACCAAGGTGCTGGAAACGGACGAAAAAGTGTTCCGCCATAATGTCTCCCTGACCTATGAGCAGTGGCTGCAATATCCCGACGGGCGCAAAGCCTGTTTTGAGATCCGCAAGGTGCCCTATTACGATCGTGTCGGCAAACGCAGCGGGCTGATGGGCTTTGGCCGCGATATCACCGAGCGTAAGCGCTATCAGGACGCGTTAGAGAACGCCAGCCGGGAAAAGACCACCTTTATCTCCACCATCAGCCATGAGCTGCGTACGCCGCTTAATGGCATTGTCGGCCTGAGCCGCATCCTGCTGGATACCGATCTGAACCAGGAACAGCTGAAATACCTGAAAACCATCCACGTCTCGGCCATTACGCTGGGCAACATCTTCAACGATGTGATTGAGGTGGACAAAATCGAGCGTCGTAAAGTTCAGCTGGATAATCAGCCGCTCGACTTCACCGGTTTCCTCGCCGATTTAGAGAATCTCTCCGGCCTGCTGGCGCAGCCAAAAGGGCTGAAGTTTGTGCTCGCGCCGCAACTGCCGCTGCCTCACATGATCTCCACCGACGGAACGCGTCTGCGTCAGATTCTCTGGAACCTGATTGGTAACGCCGTGAAGTTCACCCAGCAGGGCGAGATCGTGGTGCGCGTCGCGTATGAGCAGGATGAAACACTGCGCTTTGAGGTGCAGGACTCCGGCATGGGTATCCGCCAGGAGGAGCAGGACAAGATTTTTGCGATGTACTATCAGGTTAAAGATCAGCATGGCGGGAAACCGGCGACCGGAACCGGCATCGGGCTGGCGGTTTCACGTCGACTGGCCCAGGCGATGGGGGGAGATATCCGCGTACAGAGTGCGCCCGGCCAGGGCTCATGCTTCACCGTCGAAATTAAAGCACCACGCATCGCAGAAGAAGTGATTGACGAAGGCGTCGACGACAGCCTGCCTCTGCCTGCGCTGCATGTGCTGCTGGTTGAGGATATTGAACTGAATGTGATTGTGGCGCGCTCCGTTCTGGAGAAGCTGGGATGCAGCGTGGAGGTCGCCATGACCGGCAGCGAGGCTCTGGCGATGTTTGACCCGCTGGAGTTCGATCTGGTGCTGCTGGATATTCAGCTGCCCGATATGACCGGGCTGGATGTCTCCCGTGCGATTCGCCAGCAGTATCAGGGCGCGCATCTGCCTCCGCTGGTGGCGCTCACGGCCAACGTGCTGAAAGATAAAAAAGAGTATTTCGACGCCGGGATGGATGATGTGCTCAGTAAACCGCTGGCCGTGCCTGCCCTGACCGCAATGATCAAAAAATACTGGGACTATCAGGCAGAAACGGACGATGAAACGCCCGCCGTCAGCGATGACAAAACCCGGATGCTGCTGGATGTCGCCATGCTCGAACAGTATATCGAGCTGGTGGGCCCGGGGTTGATTACGCAGAGCCTGACGATGTTTGAGAAGATGATGCCCGACTATCTTGCGGTACTGGAATCGAATCTGATGGCGCGCGATCAGAAAGGAATTGCGGAAGAGGGGCACAAAATCAAAGGCGCGGCCGGGTCCGTCGGGCTGCAGCGTTTACAGATGCTGGCGAAACAGATCCAGAGTCCGGAGCTGCCGGCGTGGTGGGACAACGTGGTTGAATGGATTGAAGAGCTGAAACATGAGTGGCGACACGATGTGCAGGTTCTGCGCGACTGGGTTGCCGGACAGGAGAAGTGAAACGGCAGAAAAAAATGACCCCAGCCGAGGCCGGGGTGCGCGAATACTGCGCCAACACCAGGGAAAATGTTGCGGCCGCTATGATTTGAATAATTAATGCCGCCGCAGGGTATTGGTTAACACTGTCATCACCTTAGCAAATTCATCTTCTCATGTGACAAGATTCATTAAAATGTGTGATGTTGAGCAGCGTTTAAACACAGAAAACATTAATTTGGCAACACAGTCAAGCAAGGAATTAATTTGCGCGTTATGTTGCTGCTATTTTAATCAGATTTACCCTTTTTCGCGTACTTTTAATGCGGCTGCGCCATGTCGCGAAGACCGTACAGCGTAAAAGCGAACCGGCAGGTTCATTTGCCCTGACAGTCCGCGTAACGCGCTGATATTGCAAGCCGGCAGCCTGAAATGAACCGAATCATCCAAAACGATTCGGAATGGCAGAAATGAATCTTAAACTTTGCGCTTTTCTGCGTCTGCCGGGTTGCGGGGCAGGGATCGAAAACCGGGTCATTTATGACAGGATTTACGCTGACCTCTGCTGTTTATTTAGACGTTATAAGAATAGTTCTGGTTAAGAGTTGAACCATTACGACAACAGAAAAAAATAACAGTTAAGGGTGGTGAATGATTTAAATCGGCGTTTATTACCCATTATTAAGTGTTTATCTGGAAAGATGCTAAGCAGTGGCAATGAATGGAACCGATTCCTTTTTTCGGAAGTCCTTGAACTATTTCGATCTGTTGCCGCATGTTGATGCAAAATAGGTGCATGAAGTCTGGAAACGCACCGTTCATTTTCACCGAAAATCGCAAAAAGGCGATTTTTCTGGCAGTGATTACATGAGTAATTGATTAACGTCTGAAACAGGTATGGGAAGATTGCATGAACAAGCATAAAGGAAGCGCCGGACGGCGTATCAGACGGATTGCCGGCCGTCTCCTGCTGGTCTGGCTGGGCGTGTGGCTGGCCGGCATTTTACTCTTTTCGTTTTTACCGGTGCCCTTCTCCGCGGTGATGGTGGAGCGACAGGTGGGGGCGTGGTTGCGCGGTGATTTCAGTTATGTGGCGCATTCAGACTGGGTCGGACATGATGAGATCTCGCCGTGGATGGGGCTGGCCGTTATCGCTTCTGAAGATCAAAAGTTTCCCACCCACTGGGGCTTTGATGTGGCGGCGATTGAATCGGTACTGGATAATAGCGACAGCCGGATGCGCGGAGCGTCCACGCTGTCACAACAGACCGCGAAGAATCTCTTTCTCTGGGATGGCCGCAGCTGGATCCGTAAGGGGCTGGAAGCGGGTCTGACGGTGGGGATTGAGACGGTCTGGACGAAGCGGCGTATTCTGACCGTCTATCTCAATATCGCGGAGTTCGGGCCGGGCATCTTTGGTGTGGAGGCCGCATCACAGCACTATTTCCACAAACCTGCCAGCCGGCTCACCGCGGCCGATGCTGCTTTGCTGGCGGCGGTACTGCCGAATCCGATTCGTTACCGTGCCGCCGCGCCTTCAGGCTATGTCAGGTCGCGGCAGCAGTGGATACTGCGCCAGATGCGTCAGCTGGGGGGAGAGGGCTTTTTACAGCGTAATCAGCTTAACTGACCTTACTCTTCATCAAAGCCCGCTTCAAACAACTCAATGACCGCAGCCAGCGCCGGGACCTCTTCCGGCCCGCTGGCTTCAATCTCAATGTGTCCCCCTTTTGCCGAGTCGAGCATCAGCAGGGCGATCACGCTGCTGGCCTCGGCTTCGGTGCCTGCCTCGTTGCGCAGTAACACTTCGGCATCGAAGCTCTGCACCAGCTCAAACAACTTCATCGCCGGACGGGCATGCATGCCCAGCTTATTTTTGATTTCTACAGTTTGTTTGACGGTCATGATTTGCGCTTTTCCAGCGTGCGATGGCGTGACTGTACATTCTTACCGCGCGAGCGGAAATAGTCCGCCAGCTGCTCGGCGATATAGACTGAGCGGTGTTTACCGCCGGTACAGCCAATCGCCACGGTAAGATAGCTACGGTTGTTGGTCTCCAGCATCGGCAGCCAGAGTTCAAGATAGCTGCGTGTCTGGTAGATAAAATTATGCACTTCCGTGTGGCGGTCGAGGAAGGCCGCGACCGGGCGATCGAGGCCGGTCATCGGGCGCAGTTTCGGATCCCAGTGGGGATTGGGCAGAAAGCGCACGTCAAACACGTAGTCCGCGTCGATAGGGATGCCATGTTTGAAACCAAAGGATTCAAATACCATGGTCAGCTCGCGTTCACGCTTGCCCAGCAGGCGGGTGCGCAGCATCTCGGCCAGCTCATGCACCGACATCTCTGACGTATCAATGATCAGATCGGCGCGCGAACGCAGCGGCTCCAGCAGATCGCTCTCTTCATCAATGGCGCTCTCCAGCGACAGATTTTTGCTGGAGAGGGGGTGCAGACGACGCGTATCGCTGTAGCGGCGAATCAGCGTGTTGCGGTCGGCGTCGAGAAACAGCAGCTGAGGTGAAAAGGAGTCGGGCAGATTATTCAGTGCGGTTTCAAAAATTTCGGGGGATTCAGGCATATTGCGTACGTCGATGCTGACCGCCGCCGAAATATTCCGCTCTGCCAGTGAGTTCGCTAACTCCGGCAGCAGCACCACCGGCAGGTTATCAACACAGTAGAACCCCATATCCTCCAGCGCACGGAGTGCCACTGACTTCCCCGAGCCTGAACGACCGCTAACGATCATCAGCACCATGACCTTCTCTCCCGTTTTAAAACCGGCACCCGGCCGGTAAAGACGCGTTACAGCTCTGTCTGGTTTTCCGTAATAATGGCATAAAGCTCTTCATCACTCTGCGCAGCGCGCAGCCGGCGGCAGACCGTTTTATCGGCCAGACGCTTTGCCACCAGTGAAAGGGTGTGCAGGTGTGTTTTGCACTGGTCAGCCGGAACCAGTAAGGCAAACAGCAGATCGACCGGCTGGTTATCAACGGCATCAAACGCAATCGGCTGTTCGAGGCTGATAAAGACCCCGACCGCGCGCAGTGTATCCTCTTCCAGCTTGCCGTGCGGGATCGCTATCCCGTTGCCGATACCGGTACTGCCCATACGCTCACGCGTCAGGATCGCTTCGAAAAGCGTCTGGTGCGGCAGGTTGAGCTGCTTAGCGGCCAGTTCGCTGATGATTTCCAGCGCACGTTTTTTGCTCTGGCAGTGTACGCCACTGCGTGTGCAGTCAGGCGAAAGCACCGTGCTCAATTCCAGTGTAAGATCGTTGTTCATTATCGTTTCACTTGCGGGTTCACCAGGCCATTCACCGCCGGCGTCTTCTGACGTGACGGAAATGACGCCTGCCAGATGACAAAACGGGGCGGATTATCCGCCCCATCCTGTCGGCTCAGTGCGCCAGGCGCGCGTAGCCAGCATGAAGGTTAGTGTTTTTTCAGTTTATCTTTATGTTTAGTCAGCTGACGGGCGAGCTTGTCGATCAGCCCGTCAATCGCCGCGTACATATCTTCCGCTTCCGACGTAGCGTGCAGCTCGCCACCGTTAACGTGGAGTGTTGCGTCAGCCACCTGCATGACTTTCTCAACTTTCAGGACAATATAGACCTGATTGATGTGCTCAAAATAGTGTTCCAGTTTGGCAAATTTAGCACTGACGAATTCACGCAGTGGTGGCGTAATTTCAACATGTTGCCCGGTCAGGTTCAGCTGCATAGGTCTTCCTTCTCATTTCTGTCAAACCAGCTGTTTACGCTGGTTTGATGGCGGGATGGATAAAGACTCACGATATTTTGCGACGGTACGCCGTGCCACCATGATCCCCTGATCGGACAACATGGAGGTCAGTTTACTGTCGCTCAAGGGTTTGGCTGGATTTTCCGCCGAAATTAATTTTTTCACCAGCGCACGAATCGCGGTAGAGGAGGCTTCGCCGCCCCCTTCCGTGTTGACGTGGCTGGAGAAAAAGTACTTCAGTTCAAAAATACCGCGCGGACTGTGCAGATACTTCTGCGTGGTCACGCGGGAGATAGTCGATTCGTGCATCTCAACGGCCTGAGCGATATCAGCCAGGACCATCGGGCGCATAAACTCTTCCCCCTGCTCGAAAAACGCCTGCTGCTGCTCAACGATACAGCGCGTCACTTTCAGCAGTGTATCATTGCGGCTTTCCAGACTCTTAATCAGCCAGCGTGCTTCCTGCAGGTTGCTGCGAATAAACTGCGTGTCGCTGTCGTTACGCGTGGTGCCGCCCATTGCCGCATAGTGCTGATTGATCTTCAGGCGGGGCAGGCTGTCGGCGTTGAGTTCAACCGTCCAGCGGCTGCCGACCTTGCGCACCAGCACATCGGGAATCACATATTCCGGTTCGCCGGTGTTAATCGACTGGCCGGGACGCGGGTCCAGCGACTGAATCAGCAGCATCGCCTCTTTCAGCACCTCTTCTTTGAGGCGCGTTACCCGCATCAGGCTACGGAAGTCGTGGTTGGCCAGCAGATCGAGATGCTCACTGACAATCAGACGTGCTTCGGTCAGCATGGGCGTGTCGGGTGCATATTGTGACAGCTGAACCAGCAGGCAGTCGCGCAGATCGCGCGCACCCACGCCAATCGGGTCAAAGCGCTGGATGCGTTTCAGCACCGCTTCAACTTCATCCACCTCCAGTTCGTCATTGCCGATACTGTCGAGGATCTCCTCAAGCGAAACGGTGAGATATCCGGTGTCATCGATAGCATCGACGATAGAGGTCGCAATCGCGCGATCGGTATCACTGAACGGCGTCAGGCCGACCTGCCACATCAGATAATCCTGCAGGGACTGCGTCGTTTCACCCTGGTAGACCGGTAGCTCATCATCCTGATAGTCCGTTCCGGTGCCGGAAGGTGTGCCAGCGGTGTAGATCTCATCCCAGGTGGCATCCAGCGGCAGTTCATCGGGCATCTCTTTTTGCTCAAGCGCTTCGCGGGTATCCAGCGCCTCCGCTTCTGCAGCGTCCCGGGAGTCGATCTCGTCGTGCGGGTCCGTCTGCTCAAGCAGGGGATTACTTTCCAGCGCCAGCTGTAGCTCCTGCTGGAGTTCAAGCGTAGAGAGCTGCAGCAGACGAATCGCCTGCTGCAGTTGGGGAGTCATTGCCAGCTGTTGGCTGAACCTGAGTTGTAAGCCTTGCTTCATAGACAGGATGATAGTTCCCAGGTAAATAGCGGTCTTAACGACACCTTATCAGAGTCTGAACTCTTCACCCAAATAAACCCGCTTAACCTGCTCATCCGCAAGAATTTCATTGGGTGTGCCGTGCGCGATCAGGTGGCCCTGGCTGACGATATAGGCCCGCTCACAGACCGCTAACGTTTCACGCACGTTGTGGTCGGTAATCAGCACGCCGAGGCCGCTGTCACGCAGATGCTCAATGATCTTCTTAATGTCGATAACGGAGATAGGGTCAACACCGGCAAAAGGCTCATCCAGCAGAATGAACTTCGGATTGGCGGCCAGCGCACGCGCGATCTCAACACGGCGGCGTTCGCCGCCGGAGAGGGCCTGGCCCATGCTGTCGCGCAGGTGCTCAATGTGGAACTCTTCCATCAGCTCGCGGGCGCGATCCTGGCGTTGCTCTTCAGTCAGATCGTCACGGATCTGCAGCACCGCCATCAGGTTATCGTAAACGCTGAGGCGACGGAAAATGGACGCCTCCTGCGGCAGATAGCCGATACCCCGACGCGCACGCGCATGCAGCGGCAGGATGCTGATGTCTTCATCGTCAATCACGATACGGCCCGCGTCACGCGGCACGATGCCGACCACCATGTAGAACGTGGTGGTTTTACCGGCACCGTTCGGGCCCAGCAGGCCGACAATCTCGCCGGATTTCACCTGCAGACTGACATCTTCTACCACGCGACGGCCTTTGTAGGCCTTCGCCAGGTTTTCTGCGATTAATGTGGCCATAGCTATCAGTTACTCTTCTTCTCGCTGTTGGACGACGCTTTATCCTGAAGTTGCGACGGCACCAGTACGGTGGTGACGCGCTTGTTCTGGCCCTGGCTGAAAGCCTGCATCTTCTGCTCTTTCACCAGGTAGGTGATGCGATCGCCTTTGATGTTGCTGTCCTGCTGCTCAATAAACGCATTGCCGGTCAGTTCAACGAAATCGTTGGCCAGTTCGTAATGCAGTTTTGCGGCATGGCCCTGAACCGGTTTGCCGCTGTCCTGCATCTGATAGAAGGTGGCAGGATTACCGTAGGCGTCGACGATAGTTTTCTTACTGTCGCCGCCCGGACGGGTGACCACGACTTTATCTGCCGTAATTTTGATGGTGCCCTGCGTCACAATGACGTTACCGGTAAAGGTCGCGACATTGCCCTGTAAATCCAGCGCCTGATTCTGCGAGTCAATATTAACGGGTTTGTCCGAGTCACCGGTCAGGGCCAGCGCCGGAACGCTGGTCGCCAGCAGCACGCTGGCCAGTAAAAGCTTCAGGCTATTTTTGTTCATTTTGAATTTCATAAGAGGTTTTGACCTTCTCGATTAACTCGGCGTTTTTTGTCCGTAAATTGCCGCGCATTTTCATGCCGGTGGAGTTAAAGCTGCGGCCATACAATGTCACCTGGTCATCCGAGGTAACGTCCTGGGTCACCAGATTGATCTGCGCGTTATCTGTTTTGATCCGCTCCAGCTGAGAATCCTGCGTCAGCGTGTTGAGCTCAACATGGCCATAAAGATAAAGCATACGATCTTTAGTGAGCTTTGCCTTATCCGCGCGTAACGTCCAGGTCGGGATTTTGTTCTCATCATAGGTGGTCATCACCGGATGCTCGAACCAGCTCAGTTCGTCATCCGAGAAATAGGTCACTTTGTCTGAGACCAGTTTATAGGACAGCGCGCCCTGCGGGTTATAAACCACCGTGTGCGAATCCGCACTGGTGTAGGTCGGAGACTGACTGTCTGTCCCGACGGGCATCCCATCGTCATCCTTATTGGTAAGATTCCAGCCGATCAAAACCAGTGCAATCAAGGTCAGAATCAGCGTTATCCAACGCCTGCTTTTACTCATACTGATTGCCCTTTGGCATCCTCAAATTTGTTCTGCGCCATTAAGATCAGATCGCAGACTTCACGAACCGCACCGCGTCCACCGGCGATACGGGTAACATAGTCTGCGCGCGGCAACAGGATGGGATGTGCATCCGCCACCGCCACGCTCAATCCCACCTTCGCCATGACCGGCCAGTCGATCAGGTCATCGCCGATATAGGCGACCTGGTCGTCGGAAAGGGACAGTTTATCCAGAAGTTCGCGATAGGCCAAAAGCTTATCCGATTGTCCCTGATAAAGATGACGGATGCCGAGCGTTTTGCAGCGATCTTCCATCAGACGGGCATTGCGGCCGGTAATAATAGCCACTTCCACATCTGAGGTCAGCAGGCAACGCACGCCATAGCCATCCCGCACGTTGAACGCCTTAAGCTCTTCGCCGTTATTTCCCATGTAGATCACCCCGTCGGACATCACGCCGTCCACGTCACAGATCAGCAGACGAATGCGACTGGCGCGCGCCATAACCTCAGCACTGACCGGGCCGTAGCAGGTGTCAATCGGGGGAGTTGCCTGTTGCATTTTCTCTTCCTGTTCAGACTACGCCAGCGCGCAGCATGTCATGCATATGTACCACACCGAGCAGATGGTCGTCATCGGCCACCAGAATCGACGTAATGTTTTTGGTCTGCATCAGGTTCAGGGCGTCCACCGCCAGCATGTTTGGCCGGACGCGGATGCCCCCTGGCGTCATCACTTCCCCGATGGTGGCACGCTGGAAATCGATGCCCATATCAAAGATGCGGCGCAGGTCACCATCAGTAAAAATCCCTTCGATTTTCATCAGGTCGTCGACGATCACCGTCAGACCGAGGTTTTTGCGGGTAATCTCCAGCAGCGCATCGCGCAGTGAGGCGTCACGGGTGACATGCGGCAGCGCATCGCCACTGTGCATGATATCGGCCACATGCAGCAGCAGTTTGCGGCCCAGCGCACCGCCGGGGTGGGAGAGGGCGAAATCCTCCGCTGTAAATCCCCGCGCTTCCAGCAGCGAAACCGCCAGAGCATCACCCATCACCAGCGTGGCGGTGGTACTGCTGGTCGGGGCCAGACCCAGCGGGCAGGCTTCCTGAGGAACGTGGACGCAGAGATGCACGTCGGCAGCCCGTCCCATCGCGCTGTCAGGCCGTCCGGTCATGCAGATCAGCGTAATGTGCTGGCGCTTCAGCACCGGAATCAGGGCGAGAATCTCGTTCGACTCCCCGCTGTTAGAAATGGCGATGACCACATCATTTTTGCTCACCATGCCCAGATCGCCGTGGCTGGCTTCGCCCGGATGCACAAAAAAGGCGGGCGTGCCGGTGCTGGCAAAGGTCGCCGCCATTTTCTTGCCGACGTGACCTGACTTCCCCATGCCCATTACTACCACCTTACCCTGGCAGGCATAGATCAGGGCGCAGGCGCGGGCAAAATCCTCATTGATATATTGATCGAGCTGTTCCAGCCCTTCACGCTCAATGCGCAGGACGGTTTTTCCCACCTGCTGGAAGTCGAATGCTGTTGGTTGCTGATGTGACATAGTGAGTCTGTCCTTGTTAGCCGTCCATGAACGCCGGCTGTATCCACAGCAGCGTCACCCAGACGAAGAAACCACAGAGTAAAATCAGGCCTGCCGTCCGGCCAACACGGCGGCGCCGTAGCAGGCAGAGCAGGGCAAAGAGCGCACTCACGCCGAGCATCACCCAGTAGTCGCGGGCGAAAGCGTGATAGTCAATGCTGCCGGGGTGGATCAGCGCCGGCAGGCCAAGCACGATGGCAATATTATAAATGTTGGCGCCGACCAGATTACCGATCGCGATATCATCTTCGCCTTTCAGTGCACCGGCGATGACCGTTGCCAGCTCAGGCAGGCTGGTGCCCACGGCAATCAGCGTCAGGCCCATCACCAGCTCACTGACGCCAAAGTAGTCGGCAAAGGCCGTAGCATTGTCGATCACCATACGTGTCGACATCGGCAGGATGATCAGCGCAACGGCGAGCCAGAGAAAGGCCACCGTGTTGCCGCTCTCTTCACGGGGCAGCTCGGCCAGCTGCTCGCGGGTCAGGGTGTCGTTATTGTCCCGTTCGGCCTTGCGTGCGATGCGAATCACCACCAGAAGATAAATCGCGGCAATCGCGATCAGGCCAATTCCATCCAGTCGACTAAGCTGATTGTCAAACAGCATAAAACCGCTGAGCAGGGTGACCAGCAACATCAGCGGCAGTTCGCGGCGAATCAGATTAGAATGCACACTCAGCGGGTGCATAAGCGCAGCGGCACCCAGAATCAGTAAAATGTTCGTAATATTCGAGCCGAGGGCGGTGCCCACAGCGAGATCCATCTGGCCATGCTGCGCTGCCGAAAAGGAGAGGATCATCTCCGGCAGCGAGGTGCCGATGCTGACCACGGTCATGCCGATAATCAGCGGCGGAATGCCCAGAGAGCGGCATAATATTGAGGCGCTAAACACCAGTCGATCGGCACCATAAGCCAGTAAAAGCAAACCGATAATCAACAGTGCAGAAGCTACGAACATGAAAAATCCTTGCGTAAAAACTCAGGCCGGCAATGCGTTCCCGGCCGGTTTAAAATTCTGTTTGGCGAGACAGGCGCTGATTTTGACCGCCTCAGGGGCAAAAGTAAATTTAATGACCATTTTCGCCAAATCTTAGCGGTAAGTTTCTGTAAAGCTATCGTGAATCAGGACCGAACAGGCTACCATCGTACCCCATGTTTACGCCCGATCCTTACAAGAGGTAATAATGACCCAGCAGCAAACGAATCTGGTTGAGGTTCGTGGCGTGAGTTTTTCGCGCGGAGATCGCACCATCTTTGATGACATCTCGCTGACCGTGCCGAAAGGCAAAGTGACCGCGATTATGGGGCCATCGGGGATCGGAAAAACCACTCTGCTACGCTTGATTGGGGGGCAACTTCAGCCGACCCGCGGCGAGATTTTTTTCCGTGGCGAAAACATTCCGTCATTATCGCGCGCCAGACTGTATGAAGCGCGTAAAAAGATGAGCATGCTGTTCCAGTCGGGTGCGCTGTTTACAGACTTAACGGTTTATGAAAACGTTGCGTGGCCGCTGCGTGAACATACGCGACTGCCTGAGCCGCTGCTGCACAGCACGGTGCTGATGAAGCTGGAGGCGGTGGGCCTGCGGGGCGCGGCCCAGCTGAAGCCCGCAGAGCTGTCAGGCGGCATGGCGCGACGTGTGGCCCTGGCGCGCGCTATTGCGCTGGAGCCGGAACTCATCATGTTTGATGAGCCCTTCGTCGGTCAGGATCCGATTACCATGGGCGTGCTGGTCAAACTCATTGATGAACTGAACCATGCGCTGGGCCTGACCTGCATCGTGGTCTCGCATGACGTACCGGAAGTACTGAGCATTGCGGACTATGCCTATATTGTGGCCGGACAAAAAATTATCGCACACGGCACCACGCCGGAACTGCGAGAGAATAACGACCCGCGCGTGCGCCAGTTTATTGATGGCGATGCGGATGGTCCGGTTCCATTCCGTTTTCCTGCCGGCGATTATCTCGCTGATTTAACCGGCTCACGGAGTAACTAAACAGATGGTCTTGAAGGCGCTGGCGTCGTTTGGTCGTCAGGGAATTGAAACGTGCGCCAGTTTTGGACGCGCAGGATTAATGCTGTTTCATGCGCTGGTAGGAAAACCGGCGTTTCGCAGACACACGCCGCTACTGATCAAACAGCTCTACAGCGTTGGCGTGCTGTCGCTCCTGATTATTGTGGTATCGGGTCTCTTCATTGGCATGGTTCTCGGGCTGCAGGGCTATCTGGTACTGACCACCTATGGCGCCGAAACCAGTCTGGGTATGCTGGTGGCCCTGTCGCTGCTGCGAGAGCTGGGACCGGTGGTGACCGCACTGCTGTTTGCCGGACGGGCGGGCTCGGCGCTGACGGCGGAAATCGGCCTGATGAAAGCCACCGAGCAGCTCTCCAGTATGGAGATGATGGCGGTCGATCCGTTACGCCGGGTGGTGTCGCCCCGTTTCTGGGCGGGCTTCATCAGCATGCCGCTGCTGGCACTCATCTTCACGGCGGTCGGGATCGCGGGCGGTGCGCTGGTGGGGGTGAGCTGGAAGGGGATCGATCCCGGCTTCTTCTGGTCGGCGATGCAGAATGCAGTCGATTTCCGCACCGACGTGGTGAACTGCCTGATTAAAAGCGCCGTCTTTGCCGTGACGGTGACCTGGATTGCTCTTTTTAATGGCTATGACGCGATTCCCACTTCCGAAGGGATCAGTCGCGCGACAACGCGTACCGTCGTACACGCCTCTCTGGCGGTACTCGGGTTGGATTTTGTGCTGACAGCACTGATGTTTGGGAATTGATGCAATGCAAAGCAAAAAAAGCGAAATCTGGGTTGGCATTTTTATGATTATGGCGCTGATCGCCGCGCTGTTCCTCTGTCTGCGCGTCGCCGACCTGAAGTCGATGGGCACGGAGCCGACGTGGAAACTCTACGCGACCTTTGACAATATTGGCGGCCTCAAAGCCAGTTCGCCGGTCAAAATCGGCGGCGTAGTGATTGGCCGGGTGACGGATATCGAGCTTGAACCGAAGACCCTGCTGCCGCGCGTCACGATGGAGATCAGCGATCAGTACGCGAATAAAATTTCAGACACCAGTTCGCTGGCGATTCGCACCCAGGGTCTGCTGGGTGAGCAGTTCCTGGCGCTTAACTTAGGCTTTGACGACCCTGAGCTCGGTTCGGCGATGCTGAAAGATGGCGATACGCTGCGCGACACCAAATCGGCGATGGTGCTTGAAGATCTGATCGGTCAGTTCCTTTACAAGAGCGGCGACAACAAACAAAAAAATGAGGGCAAGGATGCGCAGGATGGCAGCAGTGCCGCGCCTGCGGAACCGGCTCAACCTTAAAGAAGAGGGCATACCATGTTTAAACGTTTACTGATGATTGCCATGCTGGTGGTTGCGGTCCCGCTGACGGCAACGGCAGCCGACCAGAGCAATCCCTACAAGCTGATGAACGAAGCGGCGCAAAAGACCTTCAGCCGTCTGAAAAATGAGCAGCCAAAAATCAAGCAGGACCCCAACTACCTGCGTCAGATTGTGCGTCAGGAACTGCTGCCTTACGTGCAGATCAAATATGCGGGCGCATTAGTGCTGGGTCGCTACTATCGTGACTCAACACCGGCCCAGCGCGAAGCTTACTTCAGCGCTTTTGGCGACTATCTGGCCCAGGCTTATGGTCAGGCACTGGCCCTCTACAACGGCCAGAGCTACCAGATCCAGCCTGAGCAGCCGCTGGGCGACGCCAAAATTGTGGCGATTCGCGTCACTATCATCGATCCTAATGGCCGTCCGCCGGTTCGCCTCGACTTTCAGTGGCGTAAAAACAGCCAGACTGGCAACTGGCAGGCTTATGACATGATTGCCGAAGGTGTCAGCATGATCACCACCAAACAGAATGAGTGGAGCGATCTGTTACGGACCAAAGGTATCGATGGTCTGACGGCGCAGCTCAAATCGTCTGCGTCACAGCCAATCACGCTGGATAAACAACAATAATGCACGAATCGTTACGCTGGGAGCGCGAAGCCAGCACGCTATTACTGAAAGGCGAGCTGGATCGCGACACCCTGATGGGCCTCTGGCAGCAGCGTGAAACGCTGATTCGCGGCGTCGAGACGATCGACGTCGCGGCGCTGAACCGGGTTGACTCTTCCGGCCTCGCTCTGCTGGTGCACCTGCGGGAAATCGCACGGGCGCAGGGGAGCACCCCGCGCTTTGCCGGTATCAGCGACAAACTGCAGTCGCTGATTACGCTTTACAATCTGCAACAGATTATTGTTTCTGCGGATAAAAGCGCCTGATTTCCGCTTGTTATGCTAAGCCCCTGTTTTCAACAGGGGCTTTTGCGTATTTAAGAGTCAGCCGCTTTCCTCTACTATGTCAGCCTTATTATTATTAAGTGAAGTTAAGCACAATGGAAAACAGTGAAATTCAGGCCGTGCTGATGGCAGCGCTGCCTTTAGACGAAGTGCATGTGATGAGCAACGATGGCAGCCATTTTCAGGTAATCGCCGTAGGCGAACTGTTTGGCGAGCTGAGCCGCGTGAAAAAACAGCAGGCTGTCTACGCGCCGCTGATGGAATACATCGCGGACAACCGCATTCATGCTGTCTCTATCAAAACCTATACTCCCGCTGAATGGGCGCGCGACCGTAAACTCAACGGTTTCTGATCCCTCAGCGTGGTGCACTCGTGGTAAGCGAGTCCCATCTTTAGCTAGTTAATTGAGAGCCGTGTTAATGGACAAATTTCGTGTGCAAGGCCCCACCCGCTTAAGTGGTGAAGTAACCATTTCCGGGGCGAAGAACGCCGCGCTACCTATTCTGTTTGCTGCCCTGCTGGCTGAAGAGCCGGTAGAGATCCAGAATGTGCCAAAGCTGCGCGACATTGATACCACCATGAAGCTGCTGAGCCAGCTGGGTGCGAAGGTGGAGCGCAACGGTTCTGTGCATGTCGATGCCAGCGCGGTCGATGTATTTTGTGCGCCTTACGATCTGGTGAAAACCATGCGCGCCTCCATCTGGGCGCTGGGCCCGCTGGTGGCGCGTTTTGGTCAGGGTCAGGTTTCGCTGCCGGGCGGCTGCGCGATTGGTGCGCGTCCGGTTGACCTGCATATCACCGGCCTGGAACAGCTGGGTGCCGAGATTAAGCTGGAAGAGGGCTACGTCAAGGCGTCCGTCAACGGCCGCCTGAAGGGCGCGCTGATTGTCATGGACAAGATCAGCGTCGGCGCAACCGTCACTATTATGAGTGCGGCAACCCTGGCGACCGGCACCACCGTGATCGAGAATGCGGCGCGGGAGCCGGAAATTGTCGATACCGCCAACTTCCTTAACACGCTGGGTGCCCGCATCAGCGGCGCAGGCACCGACAAGATCACCATCGAAGGCGTCGAGCGTCTGGGCGGCGGTGTTTACCGCGTTCTGCCGGACCGTATCGAAGCCGGCACCTTCCTGGTGGCAGCCGCCATTTCAGGCGGTAAAGTGATGTGCCACAAGGCTCAGCCCGATACGATGGATGCGGTTCTCTCTAAACTGCGTGATGCCGGTGCCGATATCGAAACCGGCGAAGACTGGATCAGTCTCGATATGCACGGCAAACGCCCTAAAGCGGTCAATGTGCGCACCGCGCCACACCCGGGTTTCCCGACCGATATGCAGGCGCAGTTCACCCTGCTGAATATGGTGGCGGAAGGCACCGGCGTGATTACCGAAACCATTTTCGAAAACCGTTTCATGCACATCCCGGAACTGATTCGTATGGGCGGCCATGCGGAGATCGAGAGCAACACCGCGATCTGTCACGGGGTGGAAACCCTGTCCGGTGCGCAGGTGATGGCGACCGATTTGCGTGCTTCTGCCAGCCTGGTTCTGGCTGGCTGTATCGCAGAAGGCACGACATTCGTCGATCGCATTTATCACATCGATCGTGGCTATGAGCATATCGAAGATAAGCTGAAAGCGATGGGTGCGAATATCGAGCGCGTCAGCGAAGAGTAATCTCAGGTATGCGCTGAAAGAACCAGCCCTTTGTGGGGCTGGTTTTTTTTCGCCTGTCGATCTCAGGGTGTGCCGGAAAGATCGGCGGGGATCCGGATACGTTTTTTGCGATCCAGCAGGCGGTGCGTGTCAGGATCGTAGTAGCGGCTGGGCCAGATCTCGCTGGGATGCACCTCGATCGCCTCGGCGATCAGCCATTCGCCTTTTGGCCACGGGCGCGTCAGCGCATTCGCGAGTGTTGATGAGCTGAGGCCGGCCGAGCGTGACAGTGCGGCCAGCGTCGTACCGCGTTTGTGCAGGGCTGCGATAATGTCAGCCGGGTGCCAGTCTTCCATCCTTTTTTGCATAACCCGTTCTCCTTGTCTTTGTGTCGTCCACCGGGACGTTGGCTTACCTTTTTACTGTTATCTGGAAAGTAAGCGTTTTTTATAGCAAATAG
This sequence comes from Pantoea sp. M_10, assembly GCF_008631515.1. Taxonomy (NCBI): domain Bacteria; kingdom Pseudomonadati; phylum Pseudomonadota; class Gammaproteobacteria; order Enterobacterales; family Erwiniaceae; genus Pantoea; species Pantoea sp. M_10. The sequence goes on from NZ_VWUL01000003.1 coordinate 182,024, forward strand.
TTTCCATTAATTTCCAGTAATATTTGGCGTCAGCGTCGGGTCTGTGTGACAGCCCGCAAAAGGCATGCAACAGCAATGAGCGAACATAAAGAAGTGAGAGCGGGGAGGAGAAACGGAGCCAGGGAGGCTCCGTAGGGAATCAGAAATCGCGCTGAACTGACATGTGCGCCAGCGACTCCAGCGCACTGCGCCAGGGTGATTCAGGCAGAATGCGCAGAGCGGCAATCGCCTTATCCGCTTCCTGTTCGGCGCGGGTGCGGGTCCACTCCAGCGAGCCGCACTGGTGCATCGCTTCCAGTACCGGTTCCAGCAGATGGCGGCCATTACCCTTCTCAATGGCTTCGCGGATCATCTTCGCCTGCTCAGGTGAGCCGTTCTGCATTGCATGCAGCAGCGGCAGCGTCGGTTTCCCTTCGCTCAGGTCGTCGCCGGTGTTTTTACCCAGCGTCTCTCCGTCCGCACTGTAATCCAGCAAATCGTCGATTAACTGGAAAGCCGTGCCCAGATAGCGTCCATAATCCTGCAGTGCTTTCTCCTCTTCCGGCGTGGCGTCAGCCAGGATCGCAGAAGCCTGCGACGCGGCTTCAAACAGGCGCGCGGTCTTGCTGTAAATCACGCGCATGTAGCTCTCTTCGGTGATGTCAGGATCGTTCACGTTCATCAGCTGCAGGACTTCGCCCTCGGCTATCACGTTGACCGCTTCTGACATCAGCGCCAGGATACGCAGCGACCCCATGCTGGTCATCATCTGGAAGGCGCGGGTGTAAATAAAATCCCCGACCAGCACGCTTGCCGCATTGCCAAACGCCGCGTTCGCGGTCGCTTTGCCACGACGCATATCGGATTCATCCACGACATCGTCATGCAGCAGCGTGGCGGTGTGGATAAATTCGATCAGCGCCGCATTGGTCACGTGCAGGTCGCCCTTGTAGCCCATGGCGCGTGCGGAGAGCACGGCAATCATGGGACGGATACGCTTACCCCCACCACTGATGATGTAGTAGCCCAACTGGTTGATGAGCGAGACATCTGAATTCAGCTGGTCGAGGATGGTCTGGTTAACGGCAGCCATATCCTGTGCGGTTAATTCGTTGATCTGTTCTAAGTTCATTCGTCTTTTCAGCTATGACTCGTTATCTCTGCCATGGTAAGTGCTTTTACCCAGCCAGCGTTCAGGTAATCTGTTACTGATTGTACTTGAATTTTCAGCCTGAGAAACGGTTGCGTTCAGCCTGTGTTTTTTTTCTGCAAGAGTGTGCAAAGTGCTCTTGTCTTCTTCTGGAGTTTTGCGTAGAATTCGCGCCCTATTGTGAATATTTAGCGCGCCGCCTGATGAACTAAAAGGCAAGCGCAGAAGCGGAGTTTTATATGTACGCGGTTTTCCAAAGTGGTGGTAAACAACACCGAGTAAGCGAAGGTCAGACCGTTCGCCTGGAAAAGCTGGACATCGCAACCGGTGAAACCATCGAGTTTGACCAGGTTCTGATGATTGCTAATGGCGAAGACGTGAAAATCGGCGCGCCACTGGTTTCAGGCGGTATGATCAAGGCAGAAGTTGTTGCTCACGGTCGTGGCGAGAAAATTAAGATCGTTAAGTTTCGTCGTCGTAAGCACTACCGTAAGCAGGCTGGCCATCGCCAGTGGTTCACTGATGTGAAAATCACTGGTATCACGGCGTAAGAGGAGATCTGACAAATGGCACATAAAAAGGCTGGTGGTTCGACTCGAAATGGTCGTGACTCCAATGCAAAACGTCTGGGTGTTAAGCGTTTTGGTGGTGAATCTGTTCTGGCAGGTAGCATCATCGTTCGTCAGCGTGGCACCAAATTCCACGCAGGCAGCAACGTAGGTTGTGGTCGTGACCACACCCTGTTCGCTACCGCAGACGGCAAAGTAAAATTCGAAGTTAAAGGTCCGAACAACCGTAAATACATCAGCATCGTTGCTGAGTAAGGTTGTCGTGACGCAGACGTTTAACGTCTGAACGCACGAATTAAAGGCCCCGCAGCTCCTGCGGGGCTTTTTACATTCTGCGCTCTGTCGCGGTAAAAGCGACGCCTCACTGAAGTTTGCTGTACACTTTATGTACACACTGGCGACAGCCAGTCCTGATTTATCCGCCGCTGGTCAGCGCAGAAGACCCTGGCGGACCCGTCTGCAGAGTGCTGCAGGCGATTGTGTGACGGAGATTGAAAATGAAGTTTGTTGATGAAGCGACAATTCTGGTCGTCGCGGGTGATGGCGGTAATGGATGCGTCAGCTTCCGCCGCGAAAAATATATCCCGAAGGGCGGCCCTGACGGGGGTGATGGCGGTGACGGCGGCGACGTTTATCTGATCGCCGATGAAAACCTCAATACCCTTATCGATTATCGTTTCGAGAAATCGTTCCGCGCTGAACGCGGGCAGAATGGCCAGAGCCGCGACTGTACCGGTAAACGCGGTAAAGATATCGAAATCAAAGTTCCGGTCGGCACCCGGGTTATCGACCAGGGAACCGGCGAGACCTTAGGCGACATGACGCGTCACGGCCAGAAACTGATGGTCGGTAAAGGCGGCTGGCATGGCCTGGGCAACACCCGTTTTAAATCGTCAGTGAACCGCAGCCCGCGCCAGAAAACCATGGGAACTCCGGGTGAGAAGCGCGACCTGCAGCTTGAGCTGATGCTGCTGGCGGACGTCGGCATGCTGGGCTTACCGAATGCCGGTAAATCCACCTTTATTCGCGCCGTGTCAGCCGCCAAGCCAAAAGTGGCGGACTATCCGTTTACCACCCTGGTGCCAAGCCTGGGCGTGGTACGTATGGACAGCGAGCAGAGCTTTGTCGTGGCCGATATTCCGGGCCTGATTGAAGGCGCCGCTGAGGGTGCCGGTCTCGGGATCCGCTTCCTGAAGCACCTGGAGCGCTGCCGCGTGTTGCTGCACCTGATCGACATCGATCCGATCGATGAAAGCGATCCGGTTGAAAATGCCCGCATCATTCTTGGCGAACTGGAAAAGTACAGCGAGAAGCTGTTCAACAAACCGCGCTGGCTGGTCTTCAACAAAGTGGACCTGATTGGTGAAGAAGAAGCGCAGGCACGTGCTAAAGCGGTCGCTGAGGCGCTGGGCTGGGAAGATAAGTATTACCTGATCTCTGCCGCCAGCCGTACCGGCGTCAACGAACTCTGCTGGGATGTGATGAGCTTCATCAACGCCAATCCGAAAGAAGCCGAGCTTGAAGAGAAGCAGCCGGAGAAAGTGGAGTTCATGTGGGACGATTACCACAAAGAAACCCTTGAAAATGCGACAGAAGTGGAAGATGAAGAGTGGGATGACGACTGGGATGATGAAGACGACGAAGGCGTCGAAATTATCTATCAGCGCTAACCACGACGCGGCCACAGGCTGACCGGCAAAGCCCCTCTTTCCGACCGAAAGGGGGGCTTTTTTTCAGCTGCTCATCACCGCCACGCTGAGTCGCGCACTGCAGCACAACTGATCCCGGCCGTTACGGATCTCGATCTGCCAGCTCTGACTGCGTCTGCCCAGATGCAGGGGGCGACAGATCCCCCGCACTGTCCCGGCTGACACCGCACGCAGATGGCTGGCATTAACTTCGACACCTACCACGCTGCTGCCTTCTTCCACCGCCATATACCCGGCCATAGAGCCCATCGACTCCGCCAGCACCACGGAAGCCCCGCCATGCAGCAGGCCGAACGGCTGGTGCGTGCGCGCATCCACCGGCATCGTCGCTTCCAGGTAATCCTCGCCTATCACGGTAAAGACGATCCCGAGATGGGCGACCAGCGACTGCTCGCCCAGTGCATTCAGAGCGGGAAGATCGAAGGATCGTTTCCAGATCGCAGACATTTTCAGGCTCCCAGGGTTGCGCCGCCGTCGACCACGATATCCTGCAGGGTTACATGGCTGGCCAGGTCTGATGCGAGAAACAGCACGGTGGCCGCAATTTCCTGCGGCTGCGCGATCTTGCCCAGCGGGATCCCCAGCTTAAACTGATCCGGAAAACCGGCGATCATTTCCTGCTCGCCACCGGGGGTCTGCCACAGGCTGCGCTGCATCGCGGTGTCGGTGGAGCCGGGTGAAACGATATTACAGCGAACGCCAAAAGGGGCCATTTCCAGCCCCACGGTCAGACAGAGACTGCGCAGCGCCGCTTTCGATGCGCCGTAGGCCGACATGCCGATTCGCGGCGCGTGCGCCGCGTTAGACGCCACGGTGACGATGGCCCCGGCGCGCTGCTGGCGAAAGCGCGGCAGCGTCTGCTGAAACAGGTTAAAGGCGCCGCCCGCGTTGACGTTCAGGCACGCCTGCCAGTCAGCGAAGGAGAGCGCATCGGTGGCGCCGACGCGCAAAATGCCCGCCGCGTTGACCAGCACATCAATGCGCGGTTGCGTTGCCAGCACGTGCTGACAGATCGCTTCTACCTGATCCGGATCGGCCACATCCAGGCGATGACAGCGAAACGGATAATCCTGCCGCGCAAACTGCAGGTCAAAGGCTTCCACCCGCGCGCCTGCCCGATGAAAGGCCAGCGCACTCTGATAACCAATGCCCTGACCGGCTCCGGTTACCCAGACAACGCGACCGCTGAAGTCGAAGGTGTGGCTCATTGAGTGAGCTCCCGCGACAGCAACGCCCACCAGCCATCGATGCTCGGATTTTTCGCCAGCGTAACAAAGTCGATATCCCGGTGAACCTGACGCCAGCGTGCCGCCAGCGCCATGACGCGCACCGAATCCAGACCATAATCGATCAGGTTTTCATCATCCTCCGGCACCTCATCATCCTCCAGCAGCGGCAGGACGAGCGCGCGCAGGTCCGCTTTGCTGAGAGGGACCGGCATCATATCAGCCGTCATTACCACTTTTCCGCTGCGGCCGGCGGTGTAAGTCAGCGCCATCATATGCTCCTCGCGGCTGAAATCAGCCAGCGCATCGGCCACCATAAACGGCTGGATATCACGCATAAAGGCATCCGTGGCGGTGGTCAGGCAGCCGATATGGGCATAGACGCCCGTGATAATCAGCTGATCGCGGCCCATCTCCTTCAGGATCGCCTCCAGCGGGGAACGATGAAAGGCGCTGTAGCGCCACTTGGTCAGCACCTGGTCGTCCTCGTCGGGGGACAGCGCCGCCACGATCCTCTGCTGGTCGGGATGTTTATTCAGGCCCGGTCCCCACATATCGTTGAGCAGGGCGCGATCCGTATCGCTCTGCGCCGTCGGCTGGGCGGTGTAAAACACCGGAATGCCCTGCGCTTTGCAGTAGCGACGCAGGCGGGCAATATTGCCGACGACCTGCTCAATCAGCGGGCTGTTTTCCCCCCAGAAGCTGAGAAAATAGCGCTGCATATCGTGGATGAGCAGGGCGGCCCGGCCCGGCTCCAGCGCCCATTTCACCCGGTTATTCGGCAATTCGGTGGCGGCGGGCAGTGGATAGGAGGTCAGTTGTGGAATAGTCATAAAAATTCTCCGGACAGATCGGGCTTACGCGTGTTGATCGGCAAGATGCTGGCGCAGACGTTTTTTATCGACCTTGCCGACCGGGGTCAGTGGCAGGGCATCTACGCAGGTAATGCGGTCGGGGAGCTTAAATTCTGCGACGCCCAGCTCACGCAGGTGGCGCCGCAGCGCCGCCGGTTTTACCGGCTGACGGGTGACGATAAACGCGCAGCTTTTTTCACCCAGCAGCGGATCGCTCATGGAGACCAGTGCCGCGTGGATCACATCGGCGTGTTGCTGCAGCAGGTTTTCGATCTCTTCCGCGGCGATCTTCTCGCCACCCCGGTTGATCTGATCTTTCTCCCGACCCTGCACGATAAGGTTGCCGTCAGGGGTGATCTCAACCAGGTCACCGGAACAGTAAAAGCCCCGTTCGTCGAAACTGGCGGCGTTGTGTTGCGGACTGTTGTAGTAGCCGCGAAAGGTGTAGGGGCCGCGCGTCATCAGACGACCGGTGGCACCCACGGGCAGAGGATGACCCTGCTCGTCGGCAACCCAGACCTCATCATCCGGAGAGATCGGGCGTCCCTGTGTGGTGAGAATGGTCTGCGGATCATCATCCAGCCGGGTGTAGTTCACCAGTCCTTCGGCCATGCCAAAGACCTGCTGCAGGGTGCAGCCGATCTCATGCTGTATGCGTGCAGCCAGCGTTTCGCCCAGCTTAGCGCCCCCCACCTGCATGCGCTGCAGGGAGGCCAGTGCCGCCTTGCTGTCCGATTCCTGAAGCGCCAGCAGCCAGAGGCTGGCGGCAGGCGGAACCAGGCCGGTATCGGTCACCTGATGTTTCTCAATCAGGGGAAAGCAGGCTGTCGCACTGGGATCGGCGGCCAAAATAACCTGTCCCCCCGCGTAAAAGACGCCCAGCGCGCCCGGCGAACTCAGCGGGAAGTTGTGGGCGGCGGGCAGGGCGATGAGGTAGCGGGTATCGGCAGTGACGCCACAGATCGCGTCACTTTCACGGATGCTGTAGTAGTAGTCGTTGTGGGTGCGCGGAATCAGTTTTGGCGTGCCGGTACTGCCGCCAGAGAGCTGGAAAAAGGCTACCTCGTCGCCCGCGGTCGGCGTGGCCATAAACGCACCGGCCGGTTCGGCCAGCAGCGCTTCAAGGCTCTGTTCCGGCGGTGAGGCATGGCGCAGGATCACCTGCTGCAGTGAAGGGTGATCGTGGCGGAGCTGCGCAATAAAAGCGTCATCGGCAAACAGCGGATGCGTGCGGTCAGCAATCACCAGGCGGGGCGAAATCTGGCTGGCGTAGGCGGTCAGTTCGGTGCGCTGATGGCTGAACAGGGCATTCACCGGCGCAACACCGAGTTTAAACAGGGCAAACAGCGTCAGGTAAAATTCGGCCACGTTGCCCAGCTGCACCAGCGCCGTATCACCCCGTTTCAGGCCACGCCGCTGTAACGCCGCCGCCAGGTTGTCACTCAGTGCCGCCAGCTGGCGGTAGGTCAACCGCCTGTCATCCTCAATCACCGCCACGCTATCGTTGTCGCGGTGGCGATCCAGTATGTCGGTCATCGGCAGGTCGAGCCAGTAGCCTTTTTCACGGTAACGGGCGGCCAGGTCGTCCGGCCAGCGGCTATAGGAGATCGTCATGCAGGTTCCTTTATTGCAATCCAAAAGCGCGAAGCAGGGTGTCGAGTTTGACGCCGGTTTCACGCCACTCTGCTTCAGGTTGTGAGTCCGTCACGATGCCCGCACCGGCAAACAGCCGTACCCGCGATCCCTTCACCGTGCCGCAGCGAATGGTGACGACCCATTCGCCATTGCCCCGGTCGTCACACCAGCCGACGATGCCGCCAAACAGCTGACGCTCAAACGGCTCAAGGCGCTGGATCAGGGCCTGCGCACGCTGATGCGGAAAGCCGCTGAGCGCCGGCGTCGGATGCAGCAGGCAGGCGAGGGAGAGTGCATTTTCGCGCTCGTCCAGCACTTCGCCTCGGATCTGCGTGGCGAGATGCCAGAGGGTGGCCGTGGTCAGCAGAGAGGGTGTTTCAGGCACCGACAGCAAACGGCTGCGCGGCTGCAGGGTGGCGCGCATCGCATCCGTCACCAGCTGATGTTCATGACGATCCTTCGCCGACTGCATCAGGCTGTCGCCGGAGGCCCGATCGCGTTGCGGATCGTGGCTGCGTGCGGCCGAGCCGGCCAGGGGACAGGAGCTGAACAGGCGACCCTGTTTTCGAATCAGTAGTTCCGGGCTGGCTCCCACCAGCGCGCCGCCGCCGGGCAGGGGCAGATGAAAGTGATAGCTGCCGGGATTCTGCACCACGATGCGCTGCATCAGAGCAGCCGTATCAACCGGCTGTTCAGCCACGATCTCCATCAGCCGCGACAGCACCACTTTCTCCAGGTCGCCCCGGCGCGTGGCGGCAACTGCCTGCGCCACCATGTCGGTAAAGCGCGCCTGATCCGGCAACGCCGTACGGCGACGAATCACGGGCAGATTCGCGTCTGCCAGTGAGGCCCGGGCGATCAGATCGTCACGGTTAAAGCGCTGCCAGGACTCCGGGATAAACAGCGCGGCGGGCTGCGCCACGTCAAAGGGGATGGCACCTGCCACGATGGGGTGCGCAATGCCCTGCTTTCTGGCCGAGGTAAAGTGGTGCTGAAGCTGCTGCTGAAAATCCCCTGTCAGCTGTTCACCCTGTCTGACTGGCGTGGTCAGCGTTGTAAAGCAGCCCTGTGTGGTGAGGCTTTGCCAGGGCGAGGTAAACAGGAAACCCTGGCAGAGTGCCGCAAAATCGTGCAACAGGGGATGTTCAAATGCGCGTGATTCGGCCATACTTTTCACCCGGAAATGATAAGATAACTAATAATGATTATCATTTGTATTATTAGGCGTTAAGCTACGTGGATTGGCCGGATCTGTCAATCCATATGCGGCGCTTCGGCTGCTGCTCCGGGTCAGATCAGCATAAACAGCCGCCGACCTTATCTGAACGAGTGTGGAAAATAACGTATGAATAAACAGAGGGTTAGCAGGGCGATCGTGCTGTTTTTTCTGAGCAGTCTGCTCAGTGTCAGCGCGGTGGCCGGGACGGGCTGGCCGCGCACCATTACCGGAGCCAGTGGCGATCTTACCCTGACGCAGGCACCGACCCGAATCGTCTCAACCAGCGTGACCCTGACCGGGTCGCTGCTGGCCATTAATGCGCCGGTGGTCGCCAGCGGGGCCACCGCCCCCGGCAGTCGCCTGGCGGATGAGCAGGGCTATTTCCGGCAGTGGGGCGCGGTGGCGAAACAGCGCGGCGTGAAGCGTCTCTACATTGGCGAACCCCGGGCAGAAGCGATTGCTGCCGAAGCGCCGGATCTGATTGTGGTCAGCGCCACCGGCAATGATTCAGCCATCAGACTGGTCGATCAGCTTGCGGCGATTGCGCCGGTGCTGGTGGTCAATTATGACGATAAAAGCTGGCAGCAGCTGGTGACGCTGCTGGGCAAGGCGACGGGGCATGAGGCGGATGCGGCCGCACGGATAAACGCTTTTGAGGCACGCGAAAAGGCGCTGAAGGCGAAGCTGACGCTGCCGCCGCAGCCGGTTTCCGCGATGGTCTGGAACGGCGACGGGCGGGCCGTGAACCTGTGGACGGCAGCGTCAGCGCAGGCCAGGTTACTGCAGCAGCTGGGCTTCACGCTGGCGACGCCGCCCGCCAGCCTTCACGCTGGTCACAGTATGGGAACGCGCAAAGATATTCTTCAGCTGTCAGGTGAAAATCTGGCGGCAGGCCTGAATGGTCAGACTTACCTGCTGTTTGCCGCCGACGACAACACCACTGCACAGGTGATGAGCAACCCTTTCCTGGCGCAGACCCCGGCAGTAAAAAGCAGGGCGGTCTATGCACTGGGGCTGGATAGCTTCCGCCTCGACTACTACAGCGCCAGCAATCTGCTGACGCGGCTGGAGACGCTGTTTGTTAAAGGCCGTGGCGTCTGAGAGACGGGATAACCTGCAGAAATGATAAGGCTTATCGGTCGCTTAATCGCATGGGCTTCTCTGTGACTCTTCTGGTGAAGGCTTAAACGTTATGCGTCAATGTCGCGCAATAGCAGGTTCAGGGATGCTGCTGTTGCTACTTTTCGCGCTCAGTCTGATGCTGGGCGCCAAATCCATTCCCCTCCATGAGGTCACTCAGGCCCTGTTCACCGACTGCACCCGCGTCGATTGTGTCATCGTGCGTGACGCCCGGCTGCCGCGCACGCTGGCGGGGGTGCTGGCCGGATGCAGCCTGGGGCTGGCGGGTGCGCTGATGCAGAGCCTGACGCGAAATCCTCTGGCCGATCCCGGCATTCTGGGGGTTAACGCCGGTGCGGGTTTTGCGGTCGTACTGGGGATCGCCCTGACCGGCGCAGACTCCCCGGCTGACTGGCTGGGTTTCGCCTTTGCCGGTGCACTGCTGGCCTCTCTGCTGGTGGCGCTGACCGGCGCCGTGGGCGGCGGTCGGGTCAGTCCGGTGCGCCTGACCCTGGCGGGGGTAGCGCTGGGTGCGGTGCTGGAGGGATTAACGTCCGGGCTGTCGCTGCTCAATCCTGATATCTACGATCATCTGCGTTTCTGGCATAGCGGCTCGCTGGATATCCGCAGTTTCGCCATTCTGCGCGCTACCTTGCCGGCCGTCGCTGTCGGCAGCGTGCTGGCACTGCTGCTGGCACGTTCACTGAACAGCCTGAGCATGGGCGGTGATATGGCGACCGCACTGGGCACCCGCGTGGTGCGAACGCAACTGACGGGCCTGCTGGCGATTGCGCTGCTGAGCGGCGCGGCGACGGCCACTGTCGGCCCCATCGCCTTTGTCGGCTTAATGACGCCACACCTGGCACGCTGGCTGCTGGGCAGCGACCATCGCTGGCTGCTGCCGGGAACCCTTGTGATGACCCCCTGTCTGCTGCTGGCCGCCGACATTCTGGGACGGCTGCTGGTGCCGGGCGAGCTGCGCGTGTCGATTGTGACCGCCATTATCGGCGCGCCGATGCTGATTGTGCTGGTTCGCCGCCGGCCGGGAAGAGGGCTGTGATGAAACGCATCATAATCAATGCGCTTTTACTGCTGGTGGCCTGCGGCATCCTGACGTTTTTGGGGCTGACACGCGGCACCCCCTCCCTCTCTGTGCAGCAGGTGTGGACGCTCTTCAGCGGGGAGGCGGCGCGCAATGTTCAGCTGATTGTGCTGGAGTGGCGTCTGCCGCGCGTCATGATGGCGCTGCTGCTGGGGGCCGCGCTGGGCGTCAGTGGCGCGATTTTTCAGTCACTGCTGCGTAACCCGCTGGGCAGCCCCGATATTCTCGGTTTCAACACCGGGGCATACAGCGGGGTGCTGGTCGCGCTGGTGCTGTTTCAACAAAACATGGCGGGCATGACGCTGGCGGCACTGGCGGGCGGGCTGCTTACGGCTGCGGTGGTCTGGCTGTTCAGCTGGCGCAACGGCGTGGAGACCTTTCGTCTGATTATCGTCGGCATCAGCGTGCGGGCGCTGCTGATGGCGCTCAACAGCTGGCTGATTATCAGCGCCTCCCTGGAGGCGGCACTGAGCGCCGGGCTCTGGAGCGCCGGTTCACTTAACGGCATCACCTGGGCGAAGACGCTTCCCGTGACGGTTGTGCTGCTGCTGGCGCTGCTGGCAACGGGAATGCTGGCCCGGCGCATGCGTCTGCTGGAGATGGGCGATGACACCGCCTGCGCCTTAGGGGTTCCGGTGGAACGCAGCCGCGTCATGCTGATGCTGACAGGCGTGATCCTGACTGCGGCCTCAACCGCGCTGGCCGGGCCTCTCTCTTTTATTGCGCTGCTGGCGCCGCAGATTGCACGGCGTCTCTGCGGAGGCGTCAAAGGCGCACTGCCGCTGGCTGCGCTATGCGGTGCGCTGCTGTTAATCGCCGCAGACTACGCCGCACAGCATCTTTTCCTGCCTTATCAGCTGCCGGTCGGTGTCATTACCGTCAGCCTGGGCGGACTCTATCTGATTGCTCTGCTGATACGGGAGGCGCGACGCCAGTGAGAGAGAAAACACGTTTGCAGGGTAAGGCGCTGACGCTGGGTTACGACAAAAAGATCGTGGCGGAGCATCTCTCGGTCGCGATCCCCGACGGTGAACTGACCGTCATCATCGGGCCTAACGCCTGCGGAAAATCGACGCTGCTGCGCACCCTGAGCCGGCTGGTGACGCCGCTGCAGGGCGAGGTGCTGCTGGATGGTCAGACGATCGCGCGGTATGCCACCAAAGAGGTGGCGCGGCGGCTGGGGCTGCTGCCGCAAAGTTCCAGTGCGCCTGCGGGCATCAGCGTCAGTGAACTGGTGGCACGCGGACGTTATCCGCACCAGACGCTGTTCGGACGCTGGCGACAGGAAGATGAGGCGGCGGTGCAGCAGGCGATGCAGGCCACCGGGGTGGCCGATCTGGCCGCCCAGCCGGTGGATACGCTCTCTGGCGGTCAGCGGCAGCGGGTCTGGATCGCGATGGTGCTGGCGCAGGAAACTCCGTTACTGCTGCTCGACGAACCCACCACCTGGCTGGATATTACGCATCAGATTGAGCTGCTGGAGCTGATGCAGGATCTCAATCAGCAGCACGGCCGCACGCTGGTGGTGGTGCTGCACGATCTTAATCAGGCGTGCCGTTACGCCAGCCACCTGATTGCGATGCGTGACGGAAAAATCATCGCTGAAGGGAAACCGGCGGAGATTGTGACGCCAGCGCTGATTGAAGCGATCTACGGCCTGCGCTGCGTCATCATCCGCGATCCGGTAGCCGGCACCCCGATGATTGTGCCGTGCGGAAGAGGCTGACCAGCACCCTCTCCGCAGGAGAAGGCGGTTACGGATTCAGCGACGCCAGTATCTGCTGCAGGCGGGGACCGATCTGTTCAAACAGGCGGGGTGAGACGATCTCAACATGGGCACAGTCCAGCGGCCAGATCGTCAGACCGCCGAGGTAAGGTGCCCAGGCGCGACGTGCATCCTGACCGGGCTGCTGCGTCTGTTGCGCCAGAAACAGCGTCGCCTGTCCGCTGAAACGGGCACTGCGGGCCGTGGCCAGCAGCCGTACGGAACGGGCGTAATTGCGCTCAATGGTGGTGAACAGCGCCTCCATACCTTCACCCGCCTGCTGACGCTGCGTCGCGATAAACTGCTCGCGCTCGCGGTTAACTTCTTCCAGCACCGCCGGATCCAGCACGTTCTCGCCGCGCCGTGCATCCCAGTTTTGCGTTTCCGGCGGCCAGGTGTCGAGCAGCCCGAGGAAGGCAACGGTTTCGCCTTCCGCTTCCAGCCGCGCGGCAATCCCCTGTGCCAGCGTGCCGCCCAGCGAGTAGCCCAGGAAATAGTAAGGCCCCTGAGGCTGCTGCTGTCGCACCGTCGCCAGATGAGCATCACACACCGCATCAAGATGCTGCGCCTGGCTGAGCGGGCTGGTGAGGTCGGGTGACTGAATGCCCAGCAGGGACCAGCGCGGGTCCAGATAACGCGTTAATGCGCTGAACTGCCAGGCAAAACCGGAGGCGGGATGGAAACAGAACAGCGTCGGGCCTGTGCTGCGCCGCAGCGGCAATACCGTCTCAAACCCGGCGCGGGTCGCCCCGGCAGAGGGGCCGCTGAGCAGAGCCGCCAGCTGTTCCACCGTAGGGGCCACCATAATCTGCCCCACCGACACCGGCTGATCCAGCGTCCGGCGCAGCTGCGCCGCCAGACGCATCGCCAGCAGCGAATGCCCTCCCAGCAAGAAAAAGTCATCCTGTGCGCTGACCGACTCGCGCTCCAGCAGCGAAGCAAACGCCTGAGCCAGCGTGCTTTCCAGTCCGGGACTGGGCGCGCGCCCGGCTATCCTGGCCTGGGTCTGTGGCAGCGGCAGGGCTTTTCGATCGAGCTTGCCGTTGCTGCTGAGCGGCAGGCTCGCCAGCTGAACAATCGCCACCGGCACCATGTGTGCGGGCAGCCGGGTGGCCAGCCGCTGGCGCAGGGCGTCCGCGTCAATCGTCTCATCGGCGACGACATAACCGACCAGCTGTCGGGCATCACCCTGCTGATCGCCGCCGCCGCCCAGCACGGCCGCGTGCGTCACCGCCTGCTCAATGCCCGGCAGGGCGGCCATCGCCAGATCGATCTCATTCAGCTCAATGCGCTGTCCGCGAATTTTAAGCTGATCGTCACTGCGGCCCAGATACTCCACTGCGCCATCCGGCAGCCAGCGTGCCACGTCGCCGGTGCGGTACATCCGGGTGCCGTCACCCCAGGGATCGGCCACAAAGCGGCTGGCCGTGAGGTCGGGACGATCCAGATAGCCGTGCGCCAGCTGGACGCCGGTCAGCCAGAGATCGCCGGCAATGCCCGGCGGCACCGGCTGCAGACGGGCATCCAGGATCCGCATGCCGGTGTTCCAGACCGGGAAGCCAATCGGTACGCTGGCGCCTTCAACGGCGGCCAGCTCTGCGCCGGAGGCCGGATAGTAGCTGACATCCACCGCCGCTTCGGTCGGGCCATAGAGGTTATGCAGCGGCACCCCGGTCAGCGTCTGCCACTGACGCGACAGCGCGGCGGGCAGTGCTTCACCGCTGCAGAAGACCCGACGCAGGGTTGCGCAGCAGGCTGCCGCCGCCTCCTCCTGCAGCGCAGCGACAAAGGCGGCCAGCATCGACGGAACAAAGTGGGTGGTGGTCACGCGGTAGCGGGCAAACAGCTGCCTCAGCGCCTCCGGGTCGCGGTGCGCATCGGGCGGCGCCATCACCAGCTGCGCACCGGCGATCAGGGGCCAGAAGAACTCCCAGACGGAGACATCAAAGCTGCCCGGCGTCTTCTGTAACACCACATCCTCCTGACCCAGCGGATAGCGATCCTGCATCCATAACAGGCGGTTGACGATCGCGGCGTGACTGACCAGCACGCCCTTTGGCCGCCCGGTTGAGCCGGAGGTGTAGATGAGGTACGCGCCATCCTGCGGGGAGGGCACCTGCGACGGCATCGCCTCAGCGGGGGTTAACAGCGTGTCGTAAAACAGCGGTGTGACCGGCGAGAGCGCCGCCAGCCGGTCAGCCAGTTCACGGCGGGTGATCAGCGCTTTCGGCGTGGCGTCTGCCAGCATCATCTTTAACCGGTCGTCGGGATACCCGGTGTCGAGCGGCAGCCAGGTGGCCCCCACGCTGACGATCGCCTGCAGCGCCAGCGATAAAAACACGGAGCGCGGCAGCGCCACGGCGACAATATCCCCGCGCGCCACACCCCGGGCGATCAGCTGCTGTCCCAGCGCGGCGACCTGCTGCTGCATCTGCTGATAGCTGAGCTGATGCGACGCATCGGTCAGCGCCGGTGCCTGCGGCGTTCGTTCAGCCTGCTGCAGCAGCAGGCTGCTCAGCGTGGCCGGGGGTAGCGTCACGGCGGTCTGATTGATCGCCGCCAGCTGCCGGTGCTCGTCCGGCATCAGCATATCCAGCTCGCCACAGGCACGCGCGGGCTGGCTGGCAAGCTGGGAGAGCAGCCGATTAAAACGGCGGGCATGCTGCTGCACCAGGGCGTCACTGTAGCGCTGCGCGTTAGCCAGCAGCGCCAGCGTCAGATCGCCCTGATCGTTCAGATAGATAGCCATCTCCAGATCGCGAACCGGGCCGGACGCCAGCTGATGGGTGATGCCCGCTGTACCGGCGAAATCGAGCTGGTAGTCGAACATCTTCAGGTTAATCACCGGCCCGTAAAGCGGATCGCTGTCGCCGTGACGACCCAGATCGCGCTGCACCTGCTCTGCGTCATAGCGCTGATGACGACGCATTTTTCTGACTTCACCCGCCAGCCGGGCCGCCAGAGCTGCCAGCGGCTGGGCCGGATCGTAATGCACTGCCAGAGGCAGCACGTTGATCACCGGACCGGTGGCGCAGAGCGCCACCGAGCCGATGCGGCGCATAAAGATGAAACCGGCGGCAAAATCGTTCTGACCGGTCAGACGCGCCAGCCACAGCGCCACCAGCGCCACGGCCGTATCTGCCGCGCTGAGGTTCTGCTGGCCGGTGTGCTCAAGCAGCTTCTGAAAGGCGCTTCGATCCACCGTGATGCTGTGACGCCGCAGATCCGTGCTGGCGTGCTGACCGGCCAGCGGCAGCGGGGAGAGGGAGGCGGGGGCAGGTAACGCTGCGCCTTTCTCCAGCCAGAACTGGCGGTCGCGCAGCCAGGCTGCCGATTGCTGATAGCGCTGATACTCCTCAACCACCTCGCTGAACGGCACAAACGGCGTCGGCGGCGGCGTGTCGCCGCGCTGCCAGGCGCTGTAGAGATCGGCTATACGGCGGGTCAGGGCGGTAAAGCTGAAACCATCCACCACCAGATGATGGTAGCGCTGATACCAGTACCACTGCTCCTCACCCAGTCGCAGCAGGCTGTGGTGACAGAGCGGCGCACCGCTCAGCACCCGCAGATCGCCCGACAAATCCTCCTGCATCCGCGCCCGCGCGGCGGCGTGCGGATCGGCGGCGGCGCGCAGATCGATCACCTCAGGTAAGCGGAAATGCTGCGCGACAGGCCACTGCAGTGGTTCGCCGTCCCGCTCGCCAAAGGCCATGTTCAGGGTGTCCGCCTCCTGCATGCCCGCCACGATAGCGCGGGAGAGCAGCGCGCTGTCCAGTGCGCCCCGCAGTTCCACAAAATGTGCCACGGCGTAGGCATTGCTATAGGGCGAGAGCTGGTCAGCGATCCAGATACCGGGCTGGGCAGCCACCAGCGGCAGCGTTTTCTGTGGTGTCAGGGAGAGTTCAGACATGATCGCTCCGGCTGGCTTCTGCGGTGACGGGGCGGATATCGTGCCAGTGTTCATTCAGCCACGTCAGGCAGTGTGCCTGTGGCGCGGGGCCCCATACCGGCTGCCACCCGGCCGGGATCGCACAAAAGGTGGGCCATAAGCTGTATTGCTGCCGATCGTTCTTCAGTACCAGACACGCCTGCTGCGGGTCGTCAAAAGGGTGAGGTTGTTGCATATCAGTCTCCTGACCACCATCGCGGGGCGCGCTGACGCCCCGATTCTGCCCGTGGCACCCTGCAGTGGCGGGCAGGCGGCGGACGTTAAGCGAATGAGGATGATGGCCACAGGGTTTTCAGGCCGGTCAGCAGCCCGCCGCGCCAGCAGAGTGCATCGTGACCGCCTTCCACCGGGTGATAGCTGACCTGATGTCCGGCATCGGTCAGATCGCGCTGAAACTGCTGATTTGCGGCCAGAATCAGCCGCTCGCGCCGACCCGCTTCCAGATAAAAGCGCCGTGGCGGTGCCTGCAGCAGGCCCTGCTGTAACTGCTGCGGCAGCCAGCCGCTGGGATCGTCGCGCCCGGGCCACCAGAAAGAGCCGGAAAGGCTGACGGCACCGGCAAAGGTGTCGGGCCAGGTCAGCGTGGCGTAAGCGGCAGCGAGGCCGCCAAAACTCTGGCCGATCACCAGCGTGCGGTCGCTGTCGATACGGCAGGGCGTCTGGTGCGCAACCTGTGGCAGCAGCTCATGCTGAACGGCCAGCCAGAAGTCAGGGTTGCAGGTCAGCTCGCGCGTGCGGTGTTCGCGATCGATGATGTCGATCATGACATAGACCGCCGGGGGCAGTTCGCCTGCCGCGGTGAGCTGCTGAAGCGGACCGGCAACCGGCATGCTGTGCGCCCAGAACTGTCCATCCAGCAGCAGTGCCAGCGGACGCGCGCCAGCATCGGACTCGCCGGTTACACAGATCCAGATCTGACGCTGGTTTCCCAGCCGTTTGCTGCGCCACAGAAAGTGTTGCAGGGGTATCGCGGCGGCGCGGCCTCCATCGACCGCCCGCCAGACCTGCTGATCGGGCGCATGAGGCAGGTGCAGCGGCGAGTGTGACATGCCGCGTCCGCCCGCCCAGCCTCGCAGCGGATTGAGCGGATCGTTTTGCGCCTGCGGAAATTTCTGCCCCCACCACTGCCGTAACGCCTGCACATTGCTCTGGCCGGTAAACGGCTCGGCCTGCGCATCCGGGATGAGAAAGTAGCTGCCACGCCAGTCAGCGGGCAGGGTGGTTTGCCACCACCAGACATCGGTGTGGGGCAACGGAGAGAGTGAAACAGGGGCGGCGGCATGATGATGATCGGTCACGCCGGTAATGTTGATCCAGACGCGGCGGGTGTCCGATCTCTGTGTGTCGCCCTGCGGATCGCGCCAGAAAAAGGTGACCTGACAGGTGCCCGCGTCACCCGGTTCAATCAGCGGAATCCCCCGCTGCTGCTGCTGTTGCCACCAGCGTTCACTGCCGGTTTCTTCGTTTAACCAGGTCATACGCGCCATCGTTCGAACAGACGAAATCTGTGCCATAAATGATATAAATAATAGTATTGATAATTATTTGCATTTGCAATAGGGTGTTTCCGCTCGTCAGGGCGTGTGTGCATTTTCTCTGCCGCACCGGCTTTCAGCGGGGTGTCTCGCGGTGCTGAAATCAGCCGGGCAGGAAGGGGATCAGGGACATTACCTTTTTACCGGCGCGCTGGCAGTGGCATCCCTGCTGGTCGTCCAGGAACAGAAAAATGAAAAAGTTATCGCGGCTTTCACTGGCCATTATGATTGAACTGGGTTTCACCGCCTCTCTCATCTCTGCCGGTGCCGTGGCGGCCAGCAGCAGCGATCCGGCGCTTAACAACACTGCGTCAGACAGCCTTAACGACAGCACCATGATGGTGACCGCCGCCGAGCAGACGCTGCAGGCGCCGGGTGTCTCGACCATTACCGCCGACGAAATCAATAAGCACCCGCCGGCGCGCGATGTCGCCGAAATCATCCGCACCATGCCGGGCGTCAATCTGACCGGTAACTCCACCAGCGGTCAGCGCGGCAATAATCGTCAGATCGATATCCGCGGCATGGGCCCGGAAAATACCCTGATCCTGATTGATGGTCTGCCGGTGACCAGCCGTAATGCCGTCCGGCTGGGCTGGCGTGGCGAGCGTGACACGCGCGGCGACAGCAACTGGGTGCCGCCAGAGATCATCGATCACATCGAGGTGATTCGCGGCCCGGCAGCGGCCCGTTACGGTAACGGGGCGGCGGGCGGCGTGGTGAACATCATTACCCGAAAAGAGATGGATCATCAGTGGCACGGCTCGTGGAGCGCCTACTACAACGTGCCGGAGCATAAGGATGAGGGTGCTTCCCGACGCACTAACTTCAGCCTTGAGGGGCCGCTGGGGGATGATGTCAGCTTCCGCCTCTATGGCGGGCTGGCAAAAACGCAGGCAGATGCGTATGACATCAATGAAGGGCACGCCGCCGCCCGTACCGGAAGCTATGCCGGATCGTATCCGGCGGGCCGGGAAGGCGCGGTCAACAAAGACATTCATGGTCTGCTGCGCTGGGCCTTTGCGCCGATGCAGGCGCTGGAAGTGGGAGCCGGTTTCAGCCGTCAGGGCAACCTCTACGCCGGGGATACGCAGAACACCAACACCAGTGACCTGGTGAAAAGTAAATATGGTGATGAGACTAACCGGCTCTATCGGCAGAACGTCTCTGTCAGGTGGACCGGTGCCTGGGACAATGGCGTCAGTACCAATACGTATGCGCAGTATGAGAATACCCGCAACTCCCGGCTGAACGAAGGGCTGGCGGGTGGGACGGAGGGCATCTTCTCCGACAGCCATTTCAACACCATCCAGCTGGATGATCTGCTGCTGCACAGTGAGATCAGCGTGCCGTTTGAGTGGCTGGTGAATCAGACGGCGACCCTGGGCACCGAGTGGAATCAGCAGCGGATGAAAGATCCGTCGTCAACCACGCAGGCTGCCAGTTACGGTTCCATTCCGGGGATCGCCACCACCGGCCGCTCTCCCTATTCTCAGGCGGAGATTTTCTCGCTGTTTGCCGAAGACAACATTGAGCTGACCGACAGCACCATGCTGACGCCGGGAGTGCGTTTTGATCATCACTCGATCGTGGGCGATAACTGGAGTCCGTCGCTCAACCTGTCTCAGGGGCTGGGCGATGAGCTGACCCTGAAAATGGGTATCGCCCGTGCTTATAAAGCGCCGAGCCTCTATCAGACCAACCCCAACTATCTGCTCTACAGCAACGGCCAGGGCTGCGCCGCCAGTACCGGAGCCTGCTACCTGATGGGGAATGATGATCTGAAAGCAGAAAACAGCATCAACAAGGAGATTGGGCTGGAGTGGAAGCGTGACGGCTATCAGGCCGGACTGACCTGGTTCCGCAACGACTACCGCAACAAGATCGACGCGGGCAGGGTGCCGACCGGCACCGCCTCTAACGGCAAAACGGACATCTACAAATGGGAAAACGTGCCGAAAGCCCTGGTCGAAGGTGTGGAAGGGACGATCAATGTTCCCTTCTCCGACAGCGTGACGTGGAACAACAACTTCACTTACATGCTGCAGAGTAAGAACAAAGAGACCGGGGACCGCCTGTCAGTGATTCCGGAATATACGCTCAACTCTACGCTGAGCTGGCAGGCGATGTCGGATCTCTCCCTGCAGACCACCCTGACCTGGTATGGCAAGCAGGTCCCGAAGAAGTATGACTATAAAGGTAACGCCGTCACCGGCAGTGCAACCGATCAGGTCAGCCCCTATTCGGTGCTCGGCATGAGTGGCACCTATGACATTAACGCCTCTGTCAGCGTCACCGCAGGCGTCGATAACCTGTTCGACAAGCGTCACTTCCGTGAGGGCAATGCACAGACCACGGGTAATACACGAACCGGCGCTTACCTCTACGGGGCAGGGGCCAACACCTTCAATGAGTCGGGCCGCACCTGGTACATGAGTGTGAACACCCGCTTCTGATTGATGCAGTAATAACCGGGTCGGGAGAAGGCTGGCCGCCGTGACTGAACGGGGGAGAGGCTGTCGCAACGCCGTCCGGAGAAGATGATTAAAACGCAGCAGGTCGATGACCCGCTGCGTTTTTTGTTACGCGCGGATCAGTTGTTCTGATTGATATCGCGGTAGAGCCGGCTCTCAAAACGCACCAGCGGAATACGGCGGGTACGCTGATCTTCCGGCGGAACCGCATAGCCGGAGAGGAACTGCACAAAGGCAACCCGCGCACCGCTGGAGGTGGTGATAAAGCCCGCCAGGTTATAGACCCCCTGCAGGGAACCGGTTTTCGCCGAGACTTTGCCATCCAGTCCCGCTTCATGCAGCCCGCCGCGATACTGCAGCGTGCCGTCATAACCCGCCAGCGGCAGCATCGAAATGTAATCCAGCGTATTGTCATTCTTCGCAATGAATTGCAAAACCTGCATCATGGTCTGCGGCGAGATCAGGTCATGGCGTGACAGACCGGAACCATCCACCTGAATGCTGTTGCCCATATCGATGTTGGCTTTGGCTTTCAGTATGCGGCGCACGGCGTCCTGACCGGCGCGGAACGTGCCAGGCACATTGAAGTAGTGGTGGCCGATGGTGCGGAACACCGTATCAGCAATCATATTGTCTGACTTCTTCAGCATGGTGTGCAGCAGGGTATGCAGCGGCGCAGACTGGGTGGAGGCGAGCACGGTGCCCGGTTCGGTGACCTGTGTCTGACGAACCAGATGGCCACTGTAGTCGATCTCTGACGCGCGCAGTTCCGCCTTGAGGATCTCGCCCGCCCAGGCCGCGCCATCCTGCACGGCAAAGGCCAGCGGCAGCGGCTCTGCACGCTGACGCATACAGCCGGTCAGGGTATAACGGTTCAGTTCACCCGGAACCACATCCAGTTCGCAATATTGCCCTTCGCCGCTGTTGCGGCCCAGGGTGCGAACCTGACTGTACATGTGTGCCGGATAGTAGGAGGCGATGCGGACAAACGCGTTTTCGCCCGGCGAACTGGCGCTGTAGAGCGACACCGAGAAGCAGTTCTTATCCACAATGGCGGCCCCTGGCGGGGCGCTGAAGCACTGGGTCATATCGTTCCACGGCCAGCCCGGTGCCATGTCGTGACTGGCAAACACGGAGGTATCAATCACCAGGTTGCCTTTGATATGGTTAATGCCCTGCTTCTTTATTGCCGCCACCATATTGCGCAGATCCTGGCGGCTTAAGGTGGGATCGCCGGCGAAACGGGCGACTAAATCGCCGTTCAGCGTGCCATCCACGATAGAGCCACGGGTCTCAAAGGTGGTCTGAAAACGGTAATCGCCGCCCAGTTCCAGCAACGCCGCGAGCGCCGTCACCACTTTCATGGTACTGGCGGGCAGGGCCATCTGTTTGCCGTGGTAATCGATGATCGGGGTTGATGCGCCCACTTTCTGCACCATCAGCGCCAGATTGGCGCCGTCTGGCAGGTACTGCATGTATTCATCAACTGGCGCTGCGTGTGCCTGCAGCATAAATGCGCAGCTTAATCCGGTAACAAGTCGTGAAAATCGCATAATCTCGCGGTAACTGGCAGGTGAGGGCGTCAATACTACGTCGCTGGGCGGTGCAAAGTAAACGATGACCCGCAGGGAACTCTGGGGTAAAATACGTATCAAATTGCAAAACTCTTTTCTGGCCTGGAAGCATCTCCGGGTCAGGATTCTTTTATTTGCAAAAAACGGGCTAATGCGCCGCAGAACGCTTTTTTCTGCAGTCACCAGTCAGGATGACACCGTTAAACAGGAAAGATGGCGAGGAGCTTAAATGAATCAGATTCCGATGACGTTGAGAGGCGCTGAAAGATTGCGCGAAGAGCTGAACGAGCTGAAAACCGTGAAGCGCCCGCGCATTATCGCCTCTATCGCTGAAGCACGCGAACATGGCGATTTAAAAGAGAACGCGGAATATCACGCTGCGCGTGAAGAGCAGGGGTTCTGCGAAGGCCGCATTCAGGAGATTGAAGCCAAACTCTCTAATGCGCAGGTTATCGACGTAACGCAGATGCCTAAAACCGGACGCGTGATCTTTGGCGCAACGGTAACCGTACTGAATATCGAAACCGACGAAGAGGCGACTTATCGCATTGTCGGCGATGATGAGGCGGACTTTAAGCAAAATCTGATTTCTGTCAATTCGCCAATGGCGCGTGGCCTGGTGGGTAAAGAGGCGGATGATGTCGCCATCATTAAAACCCCAGGCGGCGACGTTGAGTATGAGATCCTGAAGGTGGAATACCTTTAAAGTGTTGCTACGCTTTGAAAAGCGTTAAAGCACAATGTAAAGAAAGGAAAAAGGCCGCAATGCGGCCTTTTATCTGAGGTGGGAGCATGGCACTTTCTTTGCCCACTTAGCGTGGCAGAGAAATTTTGCTCTCCTTAGAGGGGCGATACAGCACCAGCGTTTTGCCGATCACCTGTACGTTGCTGGCACCGGTCTCACGCACGATAGCGTCAACGATCAGCTGTTTCGTTTCACGATCTTCCGAGGCGATTTTCACCTTGATCAGTTCGTGATGCGACAGAGCCTGCTCGATTTCAGCCAGCACGCCTTCAGTCAGGCCATTGCCACCCAGCATAACGACCGGCTTGAGCGGATGGGCGAGGCCCTTGAGGTGCTGTTTTTGTTTGGTACTTAGATTCATCGTAGTTTTTTACTTACTCAGGGATTGAAAACGGTTCATTCTACCGCCATCTCGGGTATATCACCAAATCGGCGCAACCTACTGCGTGCAGGTTTATCGCTACGATGACGATTTAACTGGAAATATTATGACGGGTAAAAAGCGTTCGGCCAGCTCGAGCCGCTGGCTTCAGGAACACTTTAGCGATAAATATGTACTTCAGGCGCAGAAAAAAGGGTTGCGTTCGCGTGCCTGGTTTAAACTTGATGAAATACAACAGGGTGACAAGCTTTTCAAACCCGGTATGACCGTGGTAGATCTGGGTGCTGCACCCGGTGGCTGGTCGCAGTATGTTGTACAGCAAATCGAGAACAAAGGGCGCATCATTGCCTGTGATATCCTGCCAATGGATCCGATAGTCGGTGTCGATTTCCTTCAGGGCGATTTTCGTGAAGAATCGGTGATCAATGCGCTGCTTGAGCGCGTTGGTGAAGAGAAAGTTCAGGTTGTCATGTCCGATATGGCGCCGAATATGAGTGGTACACCTGCCGTAGATATTCCCCGGTCGATGTATTTGGTCGAGCTGGCGCTGGAGATGTGTCGGGATATCCTGGCACCCGGCGGAAGTTTTGTAGTGAAAGTGTTTCAGGGAGATGGCTTCGATGAATACCTGCGGGAAATTCGCTCCCTGTTTACGAAAGTGAAAATTCGTAAGCCGGACGCTTCACGGTCACGTTCACGTGAAGTGTACATTGTGGCGACTGGGCGCAAACTATAACCAAATTGCTGGAGTTGTCCGCAGCTGAGCTGCGATTCCATGTATGCAGGATCTATAGTACCCTACGCTATCTGTTAACACCGTTGTAATATGAGGTTAATCCCTTGAGTGACATGGCGAAAAACCTGATTCTCTGGTTAGTCATCGCGGTCGTGCTGATGTCAGTATTCCAGAGCTTTGGGCCCAGCGAGTCGAATGGCCGTCGGGTTGATTATTCAACCTTCCTGTCGGAAGTGAACCAGGATCAGGTCCGCGAGGCACGTATTAACGGGCGTGAAATTAACGTTATTAAAAAAGACAGCAATAAATACACCACCTACATTCCTGTCAACGATCCTAAGTTGCTCGATAACCTCTTGACCAAAAACGTCAAAGTGGTTGGCGAACCGCCGGAAGAGCCGAGCCTGCTGGCTTCCATCTTCATTTCGTGGTTCCCGATGCTGCTGCTGATCGGTGTGTGGATCTTCTTTATGCGTCAGATGCAGGGCGGCGGCGGTAAGGGCGCGATGTCCTTCGGCAAAAGCAAAGCCCGCATGCTGACGGAAGACCAGATTAAAACCACTTTTGCTGACGTAGCCGGTTGTGACGAAGCGAAAGAAGAAGTGGGTGAGCTGGTTGAGTACCTGCGTGAGCCGAGCCGTTTCCAGAAGCTGGGCGGTAAAATTCCTAAAGGCGTGCTGATGGTGGGGCCACCGGGAACCGGTAAAACCCTGCTGGCAAAAGCGATTGCCGGTGAAGCGAAGGTGCCATTCTTTACCATCTCCGGTTCTGACTTTGTGGAAATGTTTGTCGGTGTCGGTGCATCCCGTGTGCGCGACATGTTCGAACAGGCCAAAAAAGCCGCGCCCTGCATCATCTTTATCGATGAGATCGACGCCGTCGGTCGTCAGCGTGGTGCCGGTTTAGGCGGGGGTCATGATGAACGTGAACAGACGCTGAACCAGATGCTGGTGGAGATGGATGGTTTCGAAGGTAACGAAGGTATTATCGTTATCGCCGCGACGAACCGTCCTGACGTACTGGACCCGGCGCTGCTGCGTCCAGGTCGTTTTGACCGCCAGGTTGTGGTGGGTCTGCCTGATGTCCGTGGTCGTGAGCAGATTCTGAAAGTGCATATGCGTCGTGTGCCGCTGGCAACCGACATCGATGCCGCCATCATTGCGCGTGGTACGCCTGGCTTCTCCGGTGCTGACCTTGCTAACCTGGTCAACGAAGCCGCACTGTTTGCAGCCCGTTCCAACAAGCGTGTGGTGTCGATGGTTGAGTTCGAAAAAGCCAAAGACAAGATCATGATGGGTGCGGAACGTCGCTCTATGGTCATGACCGAATCGCAGAAGGAGTCGACGGCTTATCACGAAGCGGGCCATGCGATCATCGGTCGCCTGGTGCCAGAGCACGATCCGGTGCACAAAGTGACGATTATTCCACGCGGCCGTGCGCTGGGTGTGACCTTCTTCCTGCCTGAAGGCGACGCGATCAGCGCCAGCCGTCAGAAACTGGAAAGCCAGATCTCGACCCTGTACGGCGGTCGTCTGGCAGAAGAGATCATCTACGGCGCAGAACATGTTTCTACCGGTGCGTCGAACGACATTAAAGTCGCGACCAACCTGGCACGCAACATGGTCACGCAGTGGGGCTTCTCGGACAAACTGGGTCCGCTGCTCTATGCAGAAGAAGAGGGTGAAGTGTTCCTTGGCCGTTCTGTTGCCAAAGCAAAACACATGTCTGATGAAACGGCCCGTATCATCGACCAGGAAGTGAAGCACCTGATCGACAGCAACTACCAGCGTGCCCGTCGCATCCTGGGTGAGAACATGGACATCCTTCACGCAATGAAAGACGCGCTGATGAAGTATGAAACCATCGACGCACCGCAGATCGACGACCTGATGGCGCGCCGTGAAGTGCGTCCGCCAGCGGGCTGGGAAGATCCCGGCAGCAACTCAGACAGCAACGGTACGCCGAAGGCGCCGCGTCCGGTCGATGAACCGCGTACGCCAAACCCAGGCAACACCATGTCAGAGCAGTACAATAAATAAGACGTTATCTCGTCAGACAAAACCCCGGCTGGTCCGGGGTTTTTTACATCCGGATAGTGACCCGTAAGGAGTTTCCGCCATGAAGTTGTTCGCCCGTGATTCCCATCTCGATTTATCTTTTCCTCATGTGATGGGCATTCTGAATGTCACGCCGGACTCTTTTTCTGACGGGGGTAAACATAACGCGCTGGTCGATGCACTGACCCATACCAATGAGATGGTCAACGCAGGAGCCACCATCATCGATGTCGGCGGGGAATCCACCCGTCCGGGCGCGGATGAGGTGAGTGTGGAAGAGGAGCTGGAGCGTGTCATTCCCGTCATTGATGCCATTGCCCAGCGGTTCGAAGTCTGGATTTCCGTGGACACCTCTAAAGCAGAGGTTATCCGCGAAGCCGCGCGAGTGGGTGCTCACATCATTAATGACGTGCGTTCGCTCTCTGAACCCGGCGCGCTGGAGGCGGCCGCGGCGACCGATCTGCCCGTCTGTCTGATGCATATGCAGGGCGAGCCCCGCACCATGCAGCAGGCTCCCGCTTACGACAACATTTTAAGCGAAGTGGACACTTACTTCGCTCAGCAGATTGCGCGCTGTGAAGCGGCGGGTATCAAAAAAGAACGGCTGATACTCGACCCGGGCTTCGGTTTCGGTAAGAATCTCAGCCACAATTATGAACTGCTGGCCCATCTGGGCGATTTTCACCACTTCGGTCTGCCGCTGCTGGTGGGAATGTCCCGTAAATCGATGATTGGCCAGCTGTTAAATGTCGGCCCGTCACAGCGTTTAACCGGCAGCCTGAGTTGCGCGGTGATTGCAGCCATGCAGGGCGCGCAGATTATTCGCGTGCATGATGTGAAAGAGACGGCTGAAGCAATGCGCGTGGTCGAAGCGACCCGAAGAGCAAAAGGATAAACATGAGTAATCGCAAATATTTCGGTACAGATGGCATTCGCGGCAAAGTCGGTGAAGCCCCTATTACCCCCGATTTCGTCCTGAAGCTGGGCTGGGCCGCCGGGAAAGTACTGGCGCGCCACGGTTCAAAGAAGATCATCATCGGAAAAGATACGCGTATCTCAGGCTACATGCTGGAATCAGCGCTGGAAGCGGGGCTCGCCGCGGCGGGCCTGACGGCGGCCTTTACCGGCCCGATGCCGACCCCGGCCATTGCCTACCTGACCCGCACCTTCCGCGCTGAGGCGGGCATTGTAATCTCTGCCTCGCACAACCCGTTTGATGACAACGGCATTAAGTTCTTCTCTTCCGAAGGGACAAAGCTGCCGGATGATGTCGAGGAAGCGATTGAGCTGGAGATGGAGAAGCCGATTACCTGCGTGGAGTCTGCGCAGTTAGGCCGTGCCAGCCGCATCGTCGATGCCGCGGGACGTTACATCGAATTCTGTAAGGGCACTTTCCCCAGCGAACTCAATCTGAATGGCCTGAAAATTGTGGTCGACTGTGCCAACGGGGCCACCTACCACATCGCGCCGAACGTGCTGCGTGAGCTGGGGGCGACCGTGATTGCCATCGGTGTTCAGCCGGACGGCATGAACATCAACAAAGAGTGTGGGGCGACCGATCTCAAACTGCTGCAGCAGCGTGTTCTGGCAGAGAAGGCGGATATCGGCCTGGCCTATGATGGCGACGGCGATCGCATCATGATGATTGACCATCTGGGTGACAAAGTCGACGGTGACCAGATCCTCTATATCATCGCGCGTGAAGCCCTGCGTCAGGGTCAGTTGCGCGGTGGCGTGGTCGGCACCCTGATGAGTAATATGGGCCTGGAGCTGGCGCTGAAGCAGCTCGGCATCCCGTTTACCCGCGCCAAAGTGGGCGACCGCTATGTGCTGGAGAAGATGCAGGAGAAGGGCTGGCGTCTCGGCGCGGAGAACTCCGGTCACGTTATCCTGCTGGATAAAACCACCACCGGCGACGGTATCGTTGCAAGTTTGCAAGTGCTTACTGCGATGGTGCGTAATCACATGAGCCTGCACGACCTCTGCAGCGGCATGAAGATGCTGCCACAGGTGCTGGTTAACGTCCGCTTTGCCGGTGAGCACGATCCGCTGCAAAGCGAGGCGGTCAAAGCCGCAACGGCAGAGGCGGAAAAAGCCCTGGCGGGGCGCGGACGCGTGTTACTGCGTAAGTCAGGCACTGAGCCATTGATTCGGGTGATGGTTGAGGGCGAGGATGAGGCGAAGGTAACAGAGCTGGCTAATCTGATCGCCGACCAGGTCAAGGCGGTTTAAAACGCCTGCAGGCAGTTCGCAGCAGGCTGAACTGCCTGTAAAATCACCGGGATGGCGCTTTTTTCTGCAATCAGTTTAGGTGGTGAAAATTGCACTTGCAGAGCTATGCGCCTTTGGTTAGTATTCACACCCGCTTCTGATGGGTGATGACGAGACTCCCCATCAATACTGGCTGAAGCTTTAACTGTACGATTATCGTGCAAGGAACAGGTTGAATATGTACGAAGCTCTTTTAGTTGTTTTCCTTATTGTAGCGATCGCCCTCGTAGGTATGATCATGCTGCAGCAAGGCAAAGGCGCTGATATGGGAGCCTCATTCGGTGCAGGCGCATCCGGTACGGTGTTTGGTTCTTCGGGTTCAGGTAACTTCCTGACGCGCACAACTGGCATCTTAGCGGCTCTGTTCTTCATCATCAGTCTGGTTCTGGGTAATCTGAACAGCAATAAAGCGTCGAAAGGAAGCGAGTGGGAAAATCTTTCTGCGCCGGCGCAGTCTTCTCAACAGACTGAAAAGCCAGCTCAACCGGTTACACCGGGCAGCGATATTCCTAAGT
Organism: Pantoea sp. M_10; assembly: GCF_008631515.1. Taxonomy (NCBI): domain Bacteria; kingdom Pseudomonadati; phylum Pseudomonadota; class Gammaproteobacteria; order Enterobacterales; family Erwiniaceae; genus Pantoea; species Pantoea sp. M_10. Next base: position 210,589 of record NZ_VWUL01000003.1, read on the forward strand.
AAGGTCGTCAACACAACGCATCGTTGTGGTCAGTGTAGTGCCGTGGTGGTGGAATTGGTAGACACGCTACCTTGAGGTGGTAGTGCCCGATTGGGCTTACGGGTTCAAGTCCCGTCCTCGGTACCAAATCGTAGTATCACTTGCATTTTATGCAGGTCTGGCGTAATATTCGCCACGTTTTCGGACGCGGGGTGGAGCAGCCTGGTAGCTCGTCGGGCTCATAACCCGAAGGTCGTCGGTTCAAATCCGGCCCCCGCAACCACTTTCCCTTTGAGTTATTTTTCAAATATACTGTGTGCATCGACGGACGCATTCACGGCTGATTTTTGAAAGAAAATTCTTTGGATGGAGTCCGGGCCGCATTGCGGCAGACAGGGTCCAGTGACTAAAAGCCCCGAATATTCGGGGTTTTTTGTTATTAGCGAATCGTAATACTGGGCTATAGGCCCTTTTTTTATGTCTTGGGGGTGGGCTTGTCCACATTAGAGCAAAAATTGACAGAGTTGGTATCGGCTCCGGTAGAAGCGCTGGGTTACGAACTGGTTGGTATTGAATTCGTTCGTAGTCGCACATCTATTCTGCGCATCTATATTGATAGTGAAGATGGCATCAATGTCGATGATTGCGCCGATGTCAGCCACCAGGTAAGCGCCGTAATGGATGTAGAAGATCCCATTACCGTTCCTTACAACCTTGAAGTCTCTTCACCGGGACTCGATCGTCCTCTGTTTACCGCAGAACACTACACCCGCTTTATGGGTGAGGAAGTGACTCTGGTGCTGCGTATGGCCGTTCAGAACCGCCGTAAATGGCAGGGAATCATCAAGTCAGTTGATGGCGAGATGATCACGGTGCATGTTGAGGGTAACGATGTAGTGTTCGCGCTGAGTAATATTCAGAAAGCGAACCTGGTCCCCCACTTTTAAAAGTCCGGATTGAGGCTAACCAGGATGAACAAAGAGATCTTAGCTGTTGTAGAAGCCGTTTCTAACGAAAAAGCCCTGCCGCGTGAGAAAATCTTCGAAGCGCTGGAGAGCGCGCTGGCGACTGCGACCAAGAAAAAGTACGAGCAGGAAATTGAGGTACGCGTCAGCATTGATCGCCGCAGTGGCGACTTCGATACTTTCCGCCGCTGGGAAATCGTAGAAGAGGTGACTCAGCCGACGCGCGAGATCACGCTGGATGCGGCCCGCTTCGAAGATGAAGCATTCAATCTGGGCGATTATGTCGAAGATCAGATTGAATCGGTCACCTTTGACCGTATCACCACCCAGACCGCTAAGCAGGTTATCGTGCAGAAAGTGCGCGAAGCTGAGCGCGCAATGGTGGTTGATCAGTTCCGTGAGCAGGAAGGCGAAATTATCACGGGCGTGGTGAAGAAAGTTAACCGCGACAACATCTCCCTCGACTTAGGCAACAATGCTGAAGCAGTCATTCTGCGCGAAGACATGCTGCCGCGTGAAAACTTCCGTCCAGGCGACCGTATCCGTGGCGTGCTTTACTCCGTTCGCCCGGAAGCGCGTGGCGCGCAGCTGTTTGTAACACGTTCCAAACCGGAAATGCTGATCGAACTGTTCCGCATTGAGGTGCCAGAAATTGGCGAAGAACTGATTGAAATTAAAGCCGCTGCCCGCGATCCGGGTTCGCGTGCGAAAATTGCAGTCAAAACCAACGACAAACGTATCGATCCGGTGGGTGCCTGTGTGGGCATGCGCGGCGCGCGTGTTCAGGCTGTTTCCAGCGAACTGGGCGGCGAGCGTATCGATATTGTGCTCTGGGACGATAACCCGGCGCAGTTTGTTATCAACGCCATGGCCCCGGCCGATGTGGCGTCAATCGTGGTTGATGAAGATAACCACACCATGGATATCGCCGTCGAAGCTGGCAATCTGGCTCAGGCGATCGGCCGTAACGGCCAAAACGTGCGTCTGGCATCACAGCTGAGTGGCTGGGAGCTGAACGTGATGACCGTCGATGATCTGCAGGCTAAGCATCAGGCTGAAGCACATGCAGCGATCGATATGTTCACGAAACATCTCGACATCGACGAAGAGTTCGCCACCGTACTGGTGGAAGAGGGCTTCTCCTCGCTGGAAGAGCTGGCCTATGTGCCTATCAACGAGCTGCTGGAAGTCGACGGCCTCGACGAAGAGACCATTGAAGCCCTGCGTGAACGAGCAAAAAATGCGTTAACCACCCTGGCACTGGCGAAAGAAGAGAGCCTTGGTAATCAGGATCCTGCTGAGGACCTGCTGAACCTTGAAGGTCTCGATCGTGCGCTGGCGTTCCGCCTGGCGTCGAAAGGCGTTTGCACGCTGGAAGATCTCGCTGAGCAAGGTGTTGACGATCTGACGGATATTGAAGGCCTGTCTGATGAACAAGCCGGCGCGCTGATTATGGCCGCACGTAATATCTGCTGGTTCGGCGATGACGCGTAATAACAGGAAGGAACAGCATGACAGATGTAACCGTAAAATCGCTGGCCGCAGAAATTCAGACTCCGGTCGATCGCCTGGTACAGCAATTTGCTGATGCGGGGATCCCTAAGTCAGAAAATGACGCCGTGACCCAGCAAGAGAAAGAAACCTTACTATCTCATCTGAACCGTGAACACGGTCAGGTCGGTTCAGCTAAGCTGACGCTGCAGCGTAAAACGCGCAGCACCTTGAATATTCCTGGCACCGGGGGTAAAAGTAAATCGGTGCAAATTGAAGTCCGCAAAAAGCGTACCTATGTGAAGGGTGATGCAGAGGCTGAGCAAGCTCAGGCAGAAGCTGAAGCCGAGGCGCAGCGTGAAGCGGAAGAGCAGGCGCAACGCGAGGCTGAAGAGAAAGCCCGTCGCGAAGCTGAACAGAAAGCGCAACGTGAAGCCGAAGATAAAGCCAGGCGCGAAGCCGCTGAGAAGGCCAAACGTGCAGCAGCGGAAAATGACAAAGTGACAAATCAACCTACCGACGAAGTGACCAGGGCTGCGCAGTCTGACAAAGCCCGTCGCGAAGCTGAAGCAGCTGAACTGAAGCGTAAAGCGGAAGAAGAAGCTCGCCGTAAGCTCGAAGAGGCGGCCCGCCTCGTAGCCGAAGAAGCCCGCCGTCTGGCTGAAGAGAAATCAGCTGAGTGGGAAAAGCCGGAAGAAGAGGATAAAGGCGACTATCACGTCACCACTTCAACCCATGCCCGTCAGGCGGAAGATGAAAACGACCGTCAGGTAGAAGCTGGCCGTGCGCGTGCGCGTACCACGGCGAAAGCAACGCGTCCGGCGAAAAAAGGCAACAAACATTCCGAAGCGAAAACTGACCGCGAAGAAGCGCGTGCACAGGTTCGTGGCGGTAAAGGTGGCAAACATCGTAAACCAAGCGCACTGCAGCAGGGCTTCAACAAACCCGCTCAGGCCGTGAACCGCGATGTTGTGATTGGCGAAACCATCACCGTAGCCGAACTGGCGAACAAAATGGCGGTGAAAGGTTCTCTGGTCATTAAAGCGATGATGAAGATGGGCGCGATGGCGACCATTAACCAGGTCATCGACCAGGAAACCGCACAGCTCGTCGCAGAAGAGATGGGCCACAAAGTGACCCTGCGTCGTGAAAACGAGCTGGAAGAGGCGGTAATGGACGATCGTGACACCGATGCCGCGCAGGAAGCTCGCGCGCCGGTGGTTACCATCATGGGTCACGTTGACCACGGTAAAACCTCACTGCTGGACTATATCCGCTCGACCAAAATCGCCTCTGGCGAAGCGGGCGGCATTACGCAGCACATCGGTGCTTACCACGTTGAAACCGACAACGGTATGATCACCTTCCTGGACACCCCGGGCCACGCCGCGTTTACCGCGATGCGTGCACGTGGTGCGCAGGCGACCGATATCGTTATCCTGGTCGTTGCCGCAGACGATGGCGTGATGCCTCAGACCATCGAAGCTATTCAGCACGCCAAAGCGGCCAAAGTGCCGGTTGTGGTTGCGGTGAACAAGTGCGATAAGCCAGAAGCGGATCCGGATCGCGTTAAAAACGAACTGACCCAGTACGGAATCATTCCGGAAGAGTGGGGCGGCGAAAACATGTTCGTTAATGTCTCTGCGAAAGCGGGTACCGGCATTGATGACCTGCTTAACGCTATCCTGCTGCAGGCGGAAGTCCTGGAGCTGACGGCTATCCGTGCCGGCATGGCGAGCGGCGTGGTTATCGAATCGTTCCTCGACAAAGGTCGCGGTCCGGTTGCAACCGTGCTGGTTCGTGAAGGTACGCTGAACAAAGGCGACATCGTCCTGTGTGGCTTCGAATATGGCCGTGTTCGTGCAATGCGCGATGAACTGGGTCGTGAAGTCATGGAAGCGGGTCCGTCTATCCCGGTTGAGATTCTGGGCCTCTCCGGCGTGCCGGCTGCGGGTGATGAAGCGACTGTGGTTCGTGACGAGAAGAAAGCACGTGAAGTGGCGCTCTATCGTCAGGGCAAATTCCGCGAAGTTAAACTGGCTCGCCAGCAGAAATCTAAGCTTGAGAACATGTTTGCCAACATGACCGAAGGCGAAGTGTCTGAACTGAACATCGTTCTGAAAGCGGACGTTCAGGGTTCTGTGGAAGCGATCTCCGACTCCCTGCAGAAACTCTCTACCGACGAAGTGAAGGTGAAGATTGTCGGTTCAGGCGTGGGCGGGATCACCGAGACCGATGCGACCCTGGCGGCTGCCTCTAACGCCATCATCCTGGGCTTCAACGTGCGTGCCGATGCCTCTGCGCGTCGCGTCATTGACGCTGAAAGCCTGGATCTGCGCTACTACTCCGTCATCTATAACCTGATTGACGAAGTAAAAGCGGCGATGAGCGGCATGCTGGCACCAGAGTACAAACAGCAGATCATTGGTCTGGCTGCGGTCCGCGACGTGTTCAAATCACCGAAGTTTGGCGCGATTGCCGGTTGTATGGTGACGGAAGGTAACATCAAGCGTCACAACCCAATCCGTGTCCTGCGTGATAACGTGGTGATTTACGAAGGCGAGCTGGAATCCCTGCGTCGCTTTAAAGATGACGTTAACGAAGTGCGTAACGGCATGGAGTGCGGTATCGGCGTGAAGAACTACAACGACGTTCGCGTTGGCGATATGATCGAAGTGTTTGAAATCATCGAAATTAAACGCACCATCGAGTAATCGACTGCTGATGTGTTGCAATTTGGGAGGCCTCTGGCCTCCCGAATTATTTGGGAGAAATAATGATGGCGAAAGAATTTGGTCGCCCGCAGCGCGTATCACAAGAGCTGCAAAAAGAGATTGCGATGATCCTGCAGCGTGAGATCAAAGATCCGCGTCTGGGCATGATGGTCACCGTGTCAGGCGTTGAAGTGTCACGCGATCTCGCCTACGCAAAAGTGTTCGTCACTTTCCTGAATGACCAGGATGAGGACGCGGTGAAACAGGGTCTGAAAGCGCTGAAAGAAGCGTCAGGCTACATCCGCATTCTGCTGGGTAAAGCGATGCGTCTGCGTATCGTGCCGGAGCTGACGTTCTTCTACGACAACTCCCTGGTTGAAGGGATGCGCATGTCCAATCTCGTCACAAGCGTCGTGAAAAACGATGCCGAGCGCCGTGGCTCTGACGCCACCGGCGATGACGAGGAGGCGTAATGAGTCGTCCGCGTCGTCGCGGCCGCGACGTCCATGGCGTGTTGCTGCTGGATAAGCCTCAAGGCGTCTCGTCGAACGATGTCCTGCAGAAGGTGAAGCGTATCTTTAACGCTAACCGCGCAGGCCATACCGGCGCGCTTGACCCGCTGGCAACCGGCATGCTGCCGATCTGCCTGGGTGAAGCGACCAAGTTTTCACAGTATCTGCTGGATTCCGACAAGCGCTACCGCGTGATTGCGCGGCTGGGTGAGCGGACCGACACGTCAGATGCCGATGGCAACCTCGTTCAGACACGTCCGGTCACCTTCAGTCAGGCCGACCTCGACAGCGCGCTGGAGAGCTTCCGCGGTGAGACCCTGCAGGTGCCTTCAATGTTTTCGGCGCTGAAGCATCAGGGACGTCCCCTGTATGAATATGCGCGTCAGGGCATTGAGATTGCGCGTGAACCGCGTCCAATCACGGTCTACGAACTGCAGTTTATTCGCTGGCAGGATAACGAGCTGGAGCTGGAAATTCACTGCTCGAAAGGCACCTATATCCGCAGCATCATCGACGATCTCGGTGAGAAGCTGGGATGCGGAGCGCATGTCATCATGCTGCGTCGCGTTCAGGTTGCCCGTTATCCGTATGAAAGGATGGTGACGCTGGAACAGCTCAACACCCTGCTGGCGGAAGCGACAGAAGCCGGCATTCCTCTGGAAACGCAGCTCGATCCGCTGCTGTTGCCAATGGACAGTCCTGCGTCCGATTTCCCGGAAGTGAACATCCCGCCTGCAGTGGCTGCATTTTTCCGCCAGGGTCAGCCGGTTCAGGCCAGTCAGGCGCCCGCGCAGGGGCTGGTCAGGGTGTCCGAAGGTGAGGCGCGTAAGTTCATCGGGATGGCTGAAATTGCCGACGATGGCCGTCTGGCACCCCGTCGCTTAGTGGTGGAGTATCAGGATTAAGTCGCGCCTTCACTTTTCGCTGATGGGGCATTTGCGTTGCTATCGGGCGCAGAGTAGAATAGCGCGGCTTTAAAAGCGGGATGCTGAATTAGAGATCGGCACCCATACATTCATTTTATACCGGAGTTTATTATGTCTCTAAGCGTAGAAGCTAAAGCAGAGATCGTTGCTAAATATGGCCGTGGTGCTAACGACAGCGGTTCAACTGAAGTTCAGGTTGCCCTGCTGACCGCGCAGATCACCCATCTGCAGGGTCACTTCTCTGAGCACAAAAAAGACCACCACAGCCGTCGCGGTCTGCTGCGCATGGTATCTCAGCGTCGTAAGCTGCTGGACTACCTGAAGCGTAAAGACGTTGCGCGCTACAGCAGCCTGATCGAAAGCCTCGGTCTGCGTCGCTAAGTCTGAAAAATCGGGTCGTCAGGGCGTCATGCAGCGATTAACGCGGCGTGCAGCAGACGATCAGATTTGTGCGAGTTTCATGAAAAGGGGGCCTTTATGGCCCCTTTTTTTGAGCAATCGGCAGCAATCCGGGCCAAACTGATGTATTGTTGCTTAGTGTGATCTTTAGTTTGCAGAATTTCGCGCGGCTAATGAGAGGCTTTACCGCAGGGGCGGTCGAGGGTTGTCATTAGTCGCGAGGATGCAGCTGGAGATTGGTAATCAATGGCGGGCTACAGATAGCCTTGCCCCGAAGTTAAGGACTTTGATTTTGCTGAATCCGATCGTACGCAAATTCCAATATGGTCAACATACCGTCACGCTGGAAACCGGCATGATGGCGCGCCAGGCGACTGCTGCTGTTATGGTGAGCATGGACGATACCGCGGTGTTCGTCACTGTCGTCGGCCAGAAAAAAACTAAACCCGGTCAGGACTTCTTCCCACTGACCGTGAACTATCAGGAGCGTACCTACGCTGCTGGTCGTATCCCAGGCAGCTTCTTCCGTCGTGAAGGCCGCCCAAGCGAAGGCGAAACGCTGATTGCGCGTCTGATTGACCGCCCGATTCGTCCGCTGTTCCCGGAAGGTTTCGTTAACGAAGTTCAGGTCATTGCGACCGTGGTTTCTGTAAACCCACAGGTTCATCCTGACATCGTTGCTATGATCGGTGCTTCTGCCGCGCTGTCACTCTCGGGTCTGCCGTTCAATGGCCCAATCGGTTCTGCGCGTGTTGGTTACATCAACGATCAATACGTTCTGAACCCGACAGCGGATGAGCTGAAACAGTCTCGTCTGGACCTGGTGGTTGCCGGTACGCAGAATGCCGTTCTGATGGTGGAATCTGAAGCTGAGATCCTGTCAGAAGAGCAGATGCTGGGCGCCGTGGTCTTTGGCCACGATCAGCAGCAGGTGATTATCGAAAACATCAACGCGCTGGTTGCTGAAGCGGGCAAACCACGCTGGGACTGGCAGCCAGAAGCCGCCAACACCCCACTGATTTCACGCGTTGCTGCACTGGCAGAAGCGCGCATCAGCGATGCTTACCGCATCACCGACAAGCAGGAGCGTTACACGCAGGTTGGCGTCATCAAAGACGAAACCATTGCTGCGCTGCTGGCTGAAGATGAGACGCTGGATAGCGCTGAAATCAGCGACATCGTCCATAGCCTGGAAAAGAATGTTGTTCGTACCCGTATCCTGAACGGCGAGCCGCGTATCGATGGCCGCGAAAAGGATATGATCCGTGGTCTGGACGTGCGTACTGGCGTGCTGCCACGTACTCACGGTTCATCCCTGTTCACCCGTGGTGAGACGCAGGCGCTGGTAACAGCAACGCTGGGTACCACCCGCGATGCGCAGAACCTGGATGAGCTGATGGGCGAGCGCACTGACAGCTTCCTGTTCCACTACAACTTCCCTCCGTACTCTGTCGGTGAAACCGGCATGGTCGGTTCGCCGAAGCGTCGTGAAATTGGTCACGGTCGTCTGGCGAAACGCGGTGTGTTAGCAGTTATGCCAAAAGCGGAAGATTTTCCTTACACCGTGCGTGTGGTGTCTGAAATCACCGAATCTAACGGCTCCTCTTCAATGGCCTCTGTCTGCGGTGCCTCACTGGCGCTGATGGATGCGGGTGTGCCAATCAAAGCCGCTGTTGCAGGTATTGCAATGGGTCTGGTGAAAGAAGATGAGAAGTTTGTTGTTCTGTCTGACATCCTGGGCGACGAAGATCACCTGGGCGACATGGACTTCAAAGTGGCCGGTAGCCGTGAAGGTATCACCGCGCTGCAGATGGACATCAAAATCGAAGGCATCACGCGTGAAATCATGCAGGAAGCGCTGAACCAGGCTAAGGGTGCGCGTCTGCACATCCTGGGCGTTATGGAACAGGCTATCAGCACGCCACGTACTGAGATTTCTGAATTCGCACCGCGCATTTACACCATCAAGATCAGCTCTGACAAGATCAAAGATGTGATTGGTAAAGGCGGCTCAGTGATCCGTGCACTGACCGAAGAGACTGGCACAACGATCGAAATCGAAGATGACGGCACCGTGAAAATCGCTGCGACCGATGGTCTGAAAGCGAAAGAAGCGATCCGTCGTATCGAAGAGATTACCGCAGAGATCGAAGTGGGCCGCATTTACAGTGGTAAAGTGACCCGTATCGTTGACTTCGGTGCCTTCGTCGCCATCGGCGGTGGTAAAGAAGGTCTGGTTCACATTTCGCAAATCGCCGATAAGCGCGTTGAGAAAGTGACTGACTATCTGCAGATGGGTCAGGAAGTGCCGGTGAAGGTGATGGAAGTTGATCGCCAGGGCCGCGTACGTCTGAGCATCAAAGAAGCGACAGAATCTAAGCCGCAGGCTGAAGAAGCTGCAGCGGTGACCACACCTGCCGCTGAATAAGTCGTTGCTGATTTGCCCCTCTTTGCCTGGCAGAGAGGGGCGTTTGTGTCATCGCGAGGGCGGGAATCCTTGTGCACAGCAGGCGGATGACAGGATGGTTATCCCAATGTTTGTATTCGGGAGTGGGAAATGAAGCCTTTTCTGCGCTGGTGTTTTGTTGCGACAGCTTTAACGCTGGCAGGATGCAGCAACTCCAATTGGCGTAAGAACGAAGTTCTTGCAGTGCCGTTACAGCCCACACTGCAGCAGGAAGTGATACTGGCGCGCATGGAACAAATACTTGCCAGTCGCGCTCTCACCGATGATGAACGCGCACAGCTGTTATATGAGCGCGGAGTGTTGTATGATAGTTTAGGTCTGCGGGCATTAGCGCGGAACGATTTTTCGCAAGCGCTGTCTATAAGACCAGATATGCCCGAAGTGTTTAACTACTTAGGCATATATTTAACGCAGGCGGGCAACTTTGATGCCGCCTATGAAGCGTTCGATTCTGTACTTGAGCTTGATCCAACTTACAACTATGCGCATTTAAACCGTGGTATCGCCCTCTATTACGGCGGTCGATACAAGTTAGCGCAAGATGATCTGCTGGCGTTTTATCAAGACGATCCTAACGATCCTTTCCGCAGTCTGTGGCTCTATCTGGCTGAACGTGAGATGGATGCCGACAAGGCAAAAGTCGCGCTTCAACAGCGTCATGACAAAGCGGTCAGAGACCAATGGGGATGGAATATTGTCGAGTTCTACCTTGGAGATATCAACGAGAAAACGTTGATGGAAAGTCTCAAGGCGGACGCAACGGATAACACCTCGCTCGCTGAACATCTCAGTGAAACCAACTTCTATTTAGGTAAGTACTACCTAAGTCTGGGGGAGAAGGACGACGCGAAAGCGTTGTTCAAACTGGCGGTAGCCAACAACGTCAATAACTTTGTTGAACACCGATACGCATTGTTGGAACTGGCGCAACTCGGCCAGGCACAAGACGATTTATCAGAATCTGACCAGCAATAGCTGACGAACTAAATTTGCCCGTAACACCTGTAAAGTCATCATCTTCAGGGATGAGGGCTTTTCTGTTCGTCAAAACTTCTAATTTGAGCCGGTTCACACTTTTTGATGAAAATGACTGAAAGTTTTCACGACGAGTTATGTAGACTGGCCGCCGCAATCTAAGAGGCACGTGTACTACATGACTGATATTCAAACCACTTTTGCTGACCTTGGCCTGAACGCCGACATCCTTGAATCACTGAATGGCATGGGCTACGTAAAGCCTTCCCCAATCCAGGCTGAGTGTATTCCTCACCTGCTGGCGGGCCGTGACGTGTTAGGTATGGCGCAGACCGGGAGTGGTAAAACTGCGGCGTTCTCTCTGCCGCTGTTAAACAACATTGACCCTTCTGTAAAAGCACCTCAGATCCTGGTGCTGGCACCGACCCGCGAACTGGCGGTTCAGGTTGCTGAAGCTGTCACCGAATTCTCTAAACACATGCGTGGCCTGAACGTGGTTGCCCTGTACGGCGGCCAGCGTTATGACGTGCAGCTGCGTGCACTGCGTCAGGGACCACAGGTTGTTGTGGGTACGCCTGGCCGTCTGCTGGACCACCTGAAACGCGGCACGTTAGACCTTTCTAACCTGCGCGGCTTGGTGCTGGACGAAGCGGACGAAATGCTGCGTATGGGCTTCATCGAAGACGTTGAAACCATCATGGCGCAGATCCCGGAAGGTCATCAGACCGCTCTGTTCTCTGCCACCATGCCAGAAGCGATTCGTCGCATCACGAAACGCTTCATGAAAGATCCACAGGAAGTGCGTATTCAGTCAAGCCTGACCACGCGTCCTGACATCAGCCAGAGCTACTGGACCGCTTACGGTCGTAAAACTGACGCACTGGTTCGCTTCCTGGAAGCGGAAGATTTTGATGCGGCGATTATCTTCGTACGTACCAAAAACGCGACCCTGGAAGTTGCAGAAGCGCTGGAGCGCAGTGGCTACAACAGCGCCGCGCTGAACGGTGACATGAACCAGGCACTGCGTGAGCAGACGCTGGAGCGCCTGAAAGATGGTCGTCTCGACATCCTGATTGCGACTGACGTTGCGGCCCGTGGCCTGGACGTTGAGCGTATCAGCCTGGTTGTTAACTACGACATCCCGATGGATGCAGAATCTTACGTTCACCGTATCGGCCGTACCGGTCGTGCCGGTCGTGCTGGCCGCGCGCTGCTGTTCGTTGAGAACCGCGAGCGTCGTCTGCTGCGCAACATCGAACGTACGATGAAGCTGACTATTCCGGAAGTTGAACTGCCAAACGCAGAACTGCTGGGTCAGCGTCGTCTGGCGAAGTTTGCCGCGAAAGTTCAGCAGCAGCTGGAAAGCAGCGATCTGGATCAGTACCGTGCTCTGCTGACTAAAATGCAGCCAGAAGACGAACTGGATCTGGAAACGCTGGCCGCGGCACTGCTGAAGATGGCACAGGGCGAACGTCCTCTGATTCTGCCACCGGAAGCGCCACGTCCGCCACGTCGTGAATACCGCGATCGTGACGATCGTGATGGCCGTCGTGACAGCCGCGAAGCGCGTGGTCCACGTGACAGCCGCGATGGCGACCGTCCACGTCGCGAACGTCGTGACGTTGGCGAGATGCAGCTCTACCGCATCGAAGTGGGTCGCGATGATGGTGTTGAAGTTCGTCATATCGTTGGCGCGATCGCTAACGAAGGCGACATCAGCAGCCGTTACATCGGTAACATCAAGCTGTTCGGTAACCACTCGACTATCGAGCTGCCGAAAGGCATGCCAGGCGATGTGCTGCAGCACTTCACCCGTACACGTATTCTGAACAAGCCGATGAATATGCAGTTACTGGGTGATGCTCAGCCAAACGAAGGTCGTGGTGACCGTCGTCCGGCCGGTGGCGATCGTCGTAATGGCCCAGGCGCTGGCAACCGTGAAGGTGGTCGTCGTTTCTCTTCTGAGCGCCGTGACGGTGGTCGTGAAGGCGGTCGCAGCTTTAACCGCGAAGGCGGCCGTGGTCCACGTCGTGAAGATGGCGCAGCCGCACCACGTCGTCGTGACGCATAACGACTTCATGTCGTAACAAAAAGGGAAGCCACTGGCTTCCCTTTTTTTATGCCGATCAGGCTCCGCCGCTGATGATGACGCGCTCGCCGCTGACCCAGGCGGACTCCTCCGAGGCCAGAAACAGCGCCACCTGTGCCACATCTTCCGGCAGACCAAAGCGCCCCAGCGGCGTGGCGGCCAGCAGTTGCGCTTTAAGCTGCGGGCTCATCCTCTTCGCCGCCAGCAATCCCTCTGTCAGAATCATTCCCGGTGCCAGGGCGTTAACCCGAATGTTTCTGGCACCCAGTTCGCGCGCCAGCCCCTGTGTCAGGGTATCCACCGCGCCCTTGGTCGCCGCCCAGAGCACGGAACCCGGCGTGCTGTTCTGGCTGCTCAGGGCGCTGAGGTTGATAAGGGTGCCGCCATGGGCAGGAAAGTGATGAATCGCCTGCTGACAGACTAGCAGCGTGCCAAGCAGGTTAACGTTGATCTGCTGCTGCATCTCCTCCTGGGTCAGCGCCTCAAAAGCGCCGTGATGAAAGCGGCCCGCGTTATTCACCACAATATCTGGCGCGCCGAAACAGGCGACGGTGGTTGCAAACAGCCGTTCCACGTCCTGCTGCACAGAGATATCCGCCTGCACCGCCACCGCGTCACTGCCCAGGGCAAGAATGTCGCTGACCACGTCAGCCGCACCCACCTCGTCCTGTTGATAATTGACGATTACCCGTGCGCCTGCCGTCGCAAAGGCGATGGCGATAGCAGCACCAATGCCTTTTGATGCTCCCGTTACCAGCGCGATTTTATTCTGTAGTGCCTTCATTATCCTGATCTCCGCCGTAATGATTGCGTTGACAGACTATGCGCGCCGGTGACCCATCCGGGTAGCGCAATCCTGCAAGCTTTTTGCCCGATCCTGCAAAAGTGTCGCTGCGACACAGGCATGGCGCACCGGCTCAGGTAATATCGGCTGAGATGATGAAGGGAGATGACCCGGTGACAGAGAATGATACGTGGCAGGCGCTGGCCCGGTTGATTGCGCGGCATGCGCCGGAGGATGGACGGCACGCGAGTGCCATTGACTACCTGTTCTTTGGGCGCAGCTCTGCACCAACGAAGCCCGTGCACTTTGCCCAATGGGCCAGTTTCGCGCTGGTCGCACAGGGCAGCAAGGCGCTGCACATCGGTGATGAGGTGCTGCATTATGGCCCGGGCGATCTGCTGCTGGTGACGCTGGATATGCCGGTGCGCGCCTGCGTCACGGTCGCCACGCCGGAAAAGCCTAATCTGGGGATTGGTATCGCCATCAATGAATCCCGGCTGATGCGCTACCTCGACCAGTTTCCCCCGACGCTGTCACCCGCCACGGCCCGCAACGAACGCGGCATCACCGTGCATAAGATGTCGCCGTGGCTGGTGGAGGCGGTAACGCGGCTGGTGCGGCTGCTTGACCATCCTGAGGATATCCCGGCGCTCGCCCCGCTGATCGAGCAGGAGATTTTCTACCGGCTGCTGACCGGACCGGAAGGGTCGCGCATTCTGAATATGGCGCTGGCTGAGCGGCCGGGTAACCGGGTGGCGCAGGCGGCCCGCTGGCTGCGGGAGAATTTTCATCAGCCGCTGAAGATTGACCAGCTCGCCAGCAGTGTCGGCATGAGCATCTCTTCGCTGCATCATCACTTCAAAGCGGTCACGGCAATGACGCCGATGCAGTATCAGAAACAGCTGCGGCTGAATGAGGCGCGACGGCTGATGATGGTGGAAAAGCTGGATGCCGGGACGGCAGGCTATCGGGTAGGGTATCAGAGTGCGTCACAGTTCAGCCGGGAGTATCGCCGCCTTTACGGGCAATCCCCGGCCAGGGACAGTCGTCAGCTGGCGGTGAGCGCGGAAACTGCGCCCCCACCGCAGAACTGACTACAGGCTTTTGGCGGCCTCCATCGCAATGGCGAAGGAGCGCAGGCGCGCCGCGGAGTCAAAAATCTGGCCGTTGACCATGATCTCATCCGCCTGAGTTTCACGCATCAGTGACGCCAGCCCGTGACGCACCTTATCTCCATCGCCGACCAGCGACATGCTGAGCGCCTGCTGAACCCCATACTGCTCTGACGGAGACCAGAGGTTATCCATGTTCTCAACCGGCGCCGGTAACGGGCCCGGTTTGCCGCGGCGCAGGTTAATAAATTGCTGCTGCTGCGAGGTAAACAGGAAGCGTGCCTCACGCTCGCTGTCAGCGGCGACCACGTTGATGCAGACCATGGCATACGGCTTGTCGAGTCGCGCCGAGGGCTGGAAGTTTTCGCGGTAGACGTGCAGCGCCTGGAACAGCTGATCCGGCGCAAAATGTGAGGCGAAGGCAAATGGCAGACCCATCCGGGCTGACAGTTGTGCACTGTAGAGGCTGGAGCCGAGCAGCCAGACCGGGATCTTCAGGCCGAGGCCCGGCACCGGTTGTACCGGCGGCTGTGCATCCGCTTCCGCATCAAACCAGTTAATCAGTTCAGCCACATCTTCAGGAAAGGTGTCGGCGTGCATGCTGGCCTGATGACGACGCAGCGCCATCATCGTACGCTGGTCAGAGCCGGGCGCACGACCCAGGCCGAGATCGATACGGCCGGGATAGAGAGAAGCCAGTGTGCCAAACTGCTCGGCAATCACCAGCGGCGCATGGTTAGGCAGCATAATGCCGCCCGATCCCAGCTGCAGCGTCTCGGTATTGGCCGCCAGATAGCCGATCAGCACCGACGTCGCAGCACTGGCAATCCCCGTCATGTTGTGATGTTCAGCCAGCCAGTAGCGTTGGTAGCCCAGTTTTTCAGCCTGACGCGCCAGCGCCAGCGAATTGTGGAACGCATCCCGCGCGGTCGCACCCTGAGGGATCGGCGCGAGATCCAGCACGGACAGGCGAAGAGGTTTTTTATCAGACATGACTACTCCCGTTGTATGGCGCAGGCATTAAAGTCTGCATCATTTAGTATTACGCATCATTCCTTATATTAAAACTGCTAACCTCAGCAGGAATATAGCCGGTATGTGCTTTTACTCAGGATGCCAGCGTCATACCCGCCAGTTTGCGCCAGTAACCATTGCAATCGCAGCCTTTCGCGACCATTAACGGAGCCTGACCATTCTCATTGGCCCGGAAACGATCTATCTCTGCCAGCGTGGTGCTGTCCTGCGGAGAGAGCCGGACGCAGTCGACCCACTCCCGCATCCCCGCCAGATCGTTCCCCAGGTTGTAACAGTAGCCGCTCATGGTCTGAATGCCGTTGAGCACGAACACCGGCTGCCCCTCCTGCGAGCTGACGCGGCGGCCTGTCGGATAGTTGATGCAGCAGGTTTCGCAATCATCCTTCGCGCGGTTTTCCGAGCGGGCGGTAAAGCAGCGCGCCGAGAGCGCCAGCGGCAGATGACCGTAGCCCATCACCTCCACCTCAAACTGCTGCCGGATACCGCGCGTTTCGCACTGTTCCAGCAGCTGCAGCAGCCAGTCGCGTGACATCTCGACCGGCATACACCAGCGCGTCATCCCCTCCCTGACCAGCAGTTGCAGGGTGTCAGCGTTGTAGACGTTCAGCGTCGGGCCTGCCACAAAGGGCAGGTGGCGCTCAGCGGCCATGTTAACCGTGCCGATATCATTCGCTTCAATCAGGAACTCGCCGTTTTCGACATAACGCTGCAGCTCTTTCAGTTCAGAGGGGGACTGCAGCAGCGCCAGGGTGCTCAGCACGACCTGTTTGCCGCTGGCCGCGACGTCACGGGCCATCTCCATCCAGCGGCCATAAGGCGTCGCGCGGCGTTTACTGCACACCGCTTCGCCGAGGTAAATAATCTCCGCGCTACTGCGGGCAGCCTGCTGGTAAAACTCCTCCAGCGTGGGGGTTGGCCAGTACCAGAGCACCGGCCCGACGGCATATTGCATCATGACTCCTTATTGCCATTCACGGTGATAAGCACCCAGCGTGGTTTGCGTGCCTTCAGAGAGATCCCCCAGCGTCTGCATCCACCGGGGCGCCACCTCAAACTGTTCCGGCTGGGCCTGACAGCGGTCGATCGCCTGACGCCAGACGCGCGCGACATCAGCAACATAGGCGGGGCTGCGCTGGCGACCCTCGATCTTGACCGAGGCGACCCCGGCCCGCAGCAGCTCCGGCAGCAACTCCAGCGTGTTCAGGCTGGTGGGCTCTTCCAGCACGTGATAACGCTGGCCGCTGACCTCGTAGCGTCCTTTGCACAGGGTCGGGTACCCCGCGCTTTCGTCCGCCGCGTAGCGATCGATCAGCACTTCGTTCAGGCGGAATTCCATACCCTGCGGCGTCTGCTGCCAGCGCACAAATTTCGCCGGAGAACAGGCACCGGCGCTGTTAGGCGACTCACCGGTCAGCCACGAGGAGAGGTAGCAGCGGCCTTCCGCCATAATGCACAGGCTGCCAAACGCGAACACCTCCAGCGGCACCGGCGTGCTGCGCGCCAGCTGCTTTACCTGATGCAGAGAGAGCACCCGCGGCAGCACCACACGCTGCAGGTTAAAGTGGCGATGATAAAAGCGAATCGCCTCCAGATTGGTGGCTGACGCCTGCACGGAGAGATGGCGCTCCACCTGGGGATAGTGCGTCGCCGCATACTCCAGCGTGGCGATATCGGCGAGGATCAGCGCGTCGGCCCCGTTCTGCGCCGCCACATCAATAGCCCGCTGCCAGCGTCCCATGCCGTCCGGATGGGCGAAGGTATTGATTGCCACATGCAGTTTGCGGCGATGCTGATGCAGATAGCGAGCCGCTTCGGCCAGCTTTTTGTCGGTGAAGTTCAGGCCCGCGAAGTGGCGGGCGTTGGTGTCATCTTTCAGCCCCACATAGACCGCATCCGCGCCATTCTCGACGGCGGTGCGCACTGCGGGCAGGTTGCCTGCCGGGCAGAGCAGTTCCATAGGTGTTCCTCTCAACATGCAGATGGGCGTCGAGTCTAGGCATCTGCGCCGGGAGGCGTATTGATTTGGGGCAGTGAATTTTCCGTTCCTCCCCACCGGTGCGGCTTTTTTTTCCTCCCGGGAGCGCGATTTTTATTGATCCCGGATGAGGTGTGTCGAAACGGATATGGCAATATACGTAAAATTTTCTGAAGGGAGGGACACAAGTGTTAAAGCGGATTCATGCCCATTTTGTAAAAAAGGCTCCGGAAATCTTAGGCTTACCCGCAGCGCTTACCCCATTCCCGGTCAAGAAGCGGCTTCTGCAACAACTCTTAAACTGGCAATTTCGTCATGCTTTAGCTGAAGGTGAGTTAGACTTTCTGGAAGGTCGCCTGCTGGGTATCGGGATTGCCGATCTCAATCTGCAATGGATTACCACGCTGCAGGACGGCCGGCTGGTGGTATTGCAACAGTCCGAAGCGGATGTCTGGTTTCGGGGCAATGCCAATGATTTGTTGCTGGTGGCAGCACGTAAAGCAGATCCCGACATGCTCTTCTTTCAACGCCGTCTGGTGATTGAAGGGGACACTGAGCTGGGACTTGAGGTGAAGAACGTAATGGATGCTATTGAACCCGAGGCTATGCCCACCGCGTTACGCACGGCAATTCAGCAGATGGCGGCCTTTGTCGACGCCGGGATGAAACAGGACGCGAAGGCCGGACAGGCACGCGCAGGTGCCCTATGTTGATCCGTAGCGAAATTGGCGTGGATGCCGCAGGCATCGACACGCTGCTCAGACGCTGTTTCACGTCGCCCGCCGAGGCGGAACTGACGCAGTCGCTGCGCGAAGATGGCCTGTTAACCTTAGGCGTGGTCGCCACTGACGATGAGGGACAGGTGCTGGGTTATGCTGCATTCAGTCCGGTCAGCGTTAAAGGTGAAGATCGTGGCTGGGTGGCGCTGGCCCCGCTGGCGGTGGATGAGACGCTGCGCGGGCAGGGCATTGCCAGCAAACTGATTTATGAAGGACTGGATACCCTCAACGAGTTCGGTTACAGCGCGGTGGTCGTGCTGGGCGATCCGGCATTCTTCAGCCGCTTTGGCTTTGAACCGGCAGCCCGCGTCGGCCTGCACAGCCGCTGGCCGGACAGCGAGGCGACGTTCCAGGTCTATCGCCTGGCAGAGACGGCGTTTGAGGGCGCAGACGGGGAGATCGACTTCGCCGAGCCCTTTAATCGCCTGCTGTAATACCCAGCCAGCTCTCCAGGCTGACCGGCTGACCCGCCACTAACTGTAGTTTCTGCTGACGGGTCAGCTGCTTGACCTGATACTCCAGTCTGGAGGCGCTGGCACGGTCACCTGCATCACAGTGAAACACCAGCGCCAGCGGACCTTTGCCGCGCAACGCGCGGGCGCCGCGTCCGGTCTGGTGCTGATCAAACCGGCGCATCACATCTGTGGTGATGCCGGTGTACAGGCTCCCTTTCGCCGTACGGACGATGTAGAGTTGCCACTGCTGACTCATTCGCAATCATTTCCCAAAAAAAGGTGCCGGGCAGTGTAGCGCGCTTCACGCTCCGGTGCATCGCCAGGAGTTTACCTTGTCCGATCACGCCCATCTGGTTCGCTATCTCCGAAAGCAACACGTGCTTTCTCTCTGCTCTGCCGCCGACGATCAACTCTGGTGCGCCAACTGCTACTACGTCTTCGATGAAGCGCGCATGGTGTTCTGGATTATGACTGAGCCCGACACCCGTCACGGGGCGTTGATGCTGAAGAATCCGCAGGTCGCGGGCACCGTCAATGGCCAGCCCAGAAGCGTGCTGCTGATAAAAGGGGTGCAGTATCGTGGCCGGATTGTGCGGCTGGAGGAGGAAACGGAGAAGGTCGCCAGAGCCGCCTATCAGAAACGGTTTCCGGTGTCGCGCAAAGTCTCAGCACCGCTGTGGGAGATTCAGCTTGATGAGGTGAAGATGACCGACAATGCGCTGGGATTTGGTAAGAAGATCAGCTGGCTGCGGGAAAGCTGAAACGCCCTTTTCAGCGAAAAGGGCGCAACGGATTTACAGCGCTTCGAGGATACGCAGAGATTCGCGATTGAAGGCGGGTAAATCGGCCGGGGTGCGGCTGGTCACCAGCTTATCGCCGTCAACCACCACTTCCTTATCATGGAAGTCGGCACCGGCGTTGATCAGGTCGATGGCAACGGCTTTTACGGTGGTCATCTTGCGACCACGCACGCCGTTGGCGCTGATCAGCAGCTGGGGTCCGTGGCAGATAGCAAAGATAGGCTTGCCGCTGGCGACGAACTCTTTGGTGAAGGCGACAAAGCGGTCATCGCCACGCAGCGAATCCGGCGAGTGACCGCCTGGCAGCAGCAGCGCATCAAACTCAGCCGGGCTGACGTCGTCAATGCTGCGATCGATGGTCACTTCGGCTTCGCCTTTTTTGCCTTTTACGACATTTCCGGCCTGGTTCTCAATGGTCACTACCTCAAACCCGGCGCGTTTGTAGACCTCAGCAGGTGACGTAAATTCTGAGTCTTCAAATTCATCGGTAATCAAAACCGCAACTTTCTTGCTCATTTTGTTTCCTCCTTAAAGCAGTGGAGCGCGAGGCGCGCTTTCCGGATCAGGATTTAAGCCTGGCCGCTATGGGCGAGAACGCAAGCCAGACCGTTAAGATCAGCTATCTTTTAAGCTGTCAGCAGTGAAATAAGGATGAATCTGAGATGAATCGCGTATTACTGACCGGAGCCACCGGCTTAGTCGGGTCGCATCTGCTGCGCTTACTGATTGAGGATCCGCGCGTCGATGAGATCATCGCGCCAACCCGTCGTCCGCTGCCTGTCCTGCGTAAGGTCGTCAACCCGGTGGAGGCCGACCTGACCGATGTACTCGGGCCGTTGCACTCTTCGCTGGATACGGTGTTCTGCTGTCTGGGCACCACGCGCCGGCAGGCGGGCAGCAAAGCGGCGTTTATTCACGTCGATTACACCCTGGTGGTGGACAGCGGATTGAGCGGACTGCGGCTGGGGGCAAAACAGATGCTGGTGGTGAGTGCCCACGGTGCCAGCCGTCACTCACCTTTCCTGTACAGTCGCGTGAAAGGCGAAATGGAAAACGCATTGCGCCATCAGGGCTGGCCGCACCTGACGCTGGTACGGCCTTCGTTACTGCTGGGCGATCGGGCGCAGACGCGTCCGGGGGAACGCCTGATGGCCCCGCTCTTTTCTCTGCTGCCGGGTCACTGGCGGGCGGTGAGCGCACGTGACGTGGCCCGCTGTCTGCATCAGCAGGCGTTCACGCCGGCGGGCGAAAGCGTCACTATCATTGAGTCGGGCGACATCCCGCGTCACTCAGCGTAACTGCCAGAGGATCTGATTGCAGCTGCCGCGCCAGGGCAGCGAGGCATCCTTCTCCTCTTCGACAAAACGGCCATCTATCAGCACGTCGAGATAGATCAGCACGGCGCGCTGCGCGGCATTCAGCTCCTGCATCCGGTAACCGGTCCAGAGCCAGATATCTTTACCGGGACAGCTCTGGCGCACCCGCTTCACCAGACGGCGAATGTGTGGCACGTTGTGCGGATGCAGCGGATCGCCGCCGCTCAGCGACAATCCCTGACGTGGAATGCGCGTGTCCTGCAAATCCGCCAGCAGCTGCTCCTCCATCGCCAGCGTGAAAGGCACGCCCGAGTCGGTTCGCCAGGTACTCTGGTTGTAGCAGCCGCGACACTGATGTTCACAACCGGCGACAAACAGCGTGCAGCGGGTGCCGGGGCCATTAACGATATCCACATCGTAGTAGCGATGGATATGCATCATCCCAGCGGTCCTTCTGCCAGATGTTTCACCCGGCGCTGCACTTCCTGCTGTTTTCCGGCGTTAAAGGGCCGCGCATCCGGGCTGCCGAGATAGCCGCAGACCCGCCGGGTGACGGAGACGCGCGCCGGATCGTGATTGCCGCACTGCGGACAGGTAAAGCCGCGGCTGGTGCAGGTAAACTCGCCGTTGAAGCCGCAGTCGTAGCACTCATCAATCGGGGTATTGGTGCCGTAATAGGGCACGCGGTCGTAGCTGTAGTCCCAGACATCCTCCAGCGCCCTGAGGTTGTGCTGCACGTTCGGGTATTCGCCGTAACAGATGAATCCGCCATTCGCCAGCGGTGGATAGGGGGCTTCGAAGTCGATTTTATCGTAGGGATTCACCTTCTTCTCAACGTCGAGATGGAAGCTGTTGGTGTAGTAGCCCTTGTCCGTCACACCCGCCACCAGACCAAACTGCGCCGCGTCCAGACGGCAGAAGCGGTCACAGAGATTCTCGCTCGGCGTGCTGTAGAGGCTGAAGCCGTAATGGGTTTCGGCTTTCCAGCGATCGGTGGCAGCGCGCAGATAGGCGATGATCTCCACCCCTTTGGCGCGCAGCGCCGCGTCATCATAGGGGTGCTTCTGGCCGCCGCTGAGGGCATTCAGGGTTTCATGCAGGCCGATGTAGCCCAGCGACAGGGAGGCGCGGCCATTGCGGAAAATCGGCCCCACCTCATCATCGGCGTTGAGCCGGACACCGCAGGCCCCTTCCATGTAGAGGATGGGGGCCACGCGCGCTTTGGTTTTCTCCAGCCGCGCCACCCGCGTCATCAGCGCCCGCTTCGCCAGCAGCAGACGCGCATCCAGCAGTTGCCAGAAGCGCGCTTCATCGCCGCCCGCTTCCAGCGCGATGCGCGGCAGATTGAGGCTGATCACCCCGATATTGTTACGGCCCTCATGGATCTGTTCGCCGTTCTCTTCGTAGACGCCAAGAAAACTGCGGCAGCCCATCGGGGTTTTAAACGAGCCGGTGACTTTCACCACCTGATCGTAGTTGAGGATGTCGGGATACATCCGCTTGCTGGCACACTCCAGCGCCAGCTGTTTGATGTCATAGTTAACGTCGCCTGCACGCCGGTTAACGCCTTCGCGAATGGTGAACACCAGTTTGGGAAAGACGGCGGTTTTACGGTTTTTACCGAGTCCGGCCAGGCGGTTGCGCAGAATCGACTGCTGGATCAGGCGGGCTGCCCAGTCCGTTCCCAGACCAAAACCAAAGGTGACAAACGGAGTCTGTCCGTTGGCGGTGTGCAGGGTATTCACCTCATACTCCAGCGACTGAAAGGCGTCATAGCACTCTTTGTCGGTGCGCTGGCGCGCATACGCTTCTGCCTGTGGGATCTGCCACTGTTCCGCGATCGCCAGATGCCGGGCATAGCTCTGCTTAACAAACGGTGCCAGCACCTCATCGATGCGATTGATGGTGGTGCCGCCGTAAATGTGGCTGGCGACCTGCGCGATGATCTGGGCCGTCACGGCGGTGGCGGTGGCGATCGATTTGGGCGGCTCGATCTCGGCATTGCCCATTTTGAAACCGTTGGTCAGCATGCCTTTGAGATCGATCAGCATGCAGTTGAACATCGGGAAGAAGGGGGAGTAGTCGAGATCGTGATAGTGGATCTCGCCGCGCTCGTGCGCCAGCACCACATCGCGCGGCAGGATCTGCTGCTGCGCATAGTGCTTCGCCACGATCCCGGCCAGCAGGTCGCGCTGCGTCGGGATCACTTTGCTGTCTTTGTTGGCATTCTCATTCAGCAGCGCGGCGTTGGTCTGATCGACCAGCCCGCGAATGGCGTGATGCAACTGGCTCTGCCGATCGCGGGCCACATCGCGATCGTGACGGTATTCAATATAGGCGCGAGCCAGTTGCGGCCAGGGGCCTGCCATCAGCGTCTCTTCGACTGCGCACTGAATCTCACCGATCTCCACTTCCGGACGATTGGCCAGCTGCGCCGCGACGCGCTCAGCGACCTGCGCGCACCAGGCGCTGTCATCGACCTTTACGGCCCGTGCCGCCGCCAACACCGCATGCTCAATACGCTGCGCATCGAAGCCTGTCCGGCACCCATCACGTTTGATTACCACCGTCGCCATTTTTCTCTCCATGAACCACATATTGGGGTTCCGTGAATTCTATTCCCTACATGTAGTGATTTCCGGAAATTAATGCGCGCGGTTTTGACCTGAAACAAAGAAGGCTCTACATAGTGGATCGTGCTGGCGGGTATAAAAAGAAAGGGCAGGTTACCGTCTGGTGCGGGGGAGCGGCGGGGAGCGCGGATGCGCCGGACCCGCCGCCGTGACGTCAGGCCGGGCCGCTTACCGAATGGCGGCGCACCAGCGTCGGGCTGAACATATGGGTGACTTCCGGCAGCGGCTGGTCGTTGGCCAGCGCCAGCGCCAGCTGAGCCGCCTGCTGCGCCATGGTGACAATCGGATAGCGCACGGTAGTGAGGCGCGGACGCACATAGCGCGACACCAGCACATCATCGAAGCCAATCAGCGACATCTCTTCCGGCACGCGCACGCCGTTGTCGCTCAGCACCGCCAGCGCGCCTGCCGCCATGGAGTCGTTGTAGCAGGCGACGGCGGTAAAGTTCCTGCCGCGCCCTAACAGTTCTGTCATCGCCTGCTCACCGCCCACCTCATCCGGTTCGCCCCAGGTGACCAGCCGATCGCTGCAGGGCAGGCCATGCTCCTTCAGCGCATCGTAGTAGCCCTGCAGGCGATCTTCGGCATCAGAGATGGTGTGGGTCGAACAGATAAAAGCGATATTCTGGTGGCCAAGCTGGATGAGATGACGGGTCGCCAGCCAGGCGCCGTAGCGGTCGTCGAGCGCAATACAGCGCTTTTCAAAGCCTTTTATCAGCCGGTTCAGCAGCACCATACCGGGCACCTGCTTCATCAGCACTTCCAGCTCCGCATCGGGAATTTTCTTGGCGTGAACCACCAGCGCCGCACAGCGGTGGCGCATCAGCTGTTCAATTGCCTGCCGCTCTTTTTGCTCATTATGGTAACCGTTACCAATCAGCAGAAAGTTACCGGTGTCGCCTGCGACCTCATCCACGGCTTTCACCATGGCGCCAAAAAAGGGGTCGGAGACGTCGCCCACAATCAGACCCAGCGTTTCGGTCGATTGCTGCGCCAGCGCGCGTGCGTTGGCATTCGGGTGATACTGAAGCTGCTCCATCGCCTGGCCTACGGCCTGTCGGGAGCTGTCGCTGGCTTTGGGAGAATTATTGATTACACGGGAGACTGTGGCGACAGAAACGCCAGCCAGTCGCGCAACATCCTTTATGGTAGCCATGCGTTGACCTGTCCGGGGGAAAACGTTTACACATCGCATCAGTGTTACGGAAAAGGGCAGACACATCAACCCGACAGAATGCCAGCGTCGTCGCAAAAAGGGGCAAAATCGGACCCGCAGGCACATCTTCTGCTGAGAGGCCGCCCCATGTTATGCTCCCTGTCCCCCCTGGCTACCGTGAAAAACAACGATGAAAACCAAAGTGCCACACCTGGCGCACTGGGGCGCCTTTACCGCCGTCACTGAAAACGATCGCCTGACGGGCTGCGAACCTTTCTTCGCCGATGCCGATCCGTCACCGATGATCCACACCATTCCAGAACTGGTCTATTCCGACAAACGCATCCGTCAGCCGATGGTGCGGCGCTCGTGGCTGAAGTCACGCGAAAACAGCGACCGCACGCTGCGTGGCCGCGAAGACTTTGTTGCCGTTGACTGGGAGACCGCGCTGGACCTGGTGGCGGAAGAGAATCGCCGCGTCCGTGAGCGCTATGGAGCCTCAGGCATTTTCAACGGTTCCTACGGCTGGTCATCGGCCGGTCGCGTTAACCACGCCCGCACCCTGGTGCGCCGCTTCTATTTTCAGGGCGGCGGCGGCGTCGATCAGCAGGGCAACTATAGCTGGGGAGCCGCGCAGTTCTTCCTGCCCTATGTGATTGGCACCTATATGCCACTGACCGGCCGCGTGACCGAATGGCCGCAGGTGGTCGAACATGCTGAGATTTTTGTCGCGTTCGGGGGACTGGCGCTGAAAAACGCTCAGGTTGCCTCCGGCGGAGCGGGGCAGCACAGCCTGAAACCGGCGCTGCAGCAGCTGGCGGCCAGAGGCACGCCGGTGATTAACATCAGTCCGATGCGGGATGACTGCCCGGAATTTGTAAACGCCGAGTGGATTCCGATTCGCCCTAATACCGACGTGGCACTGATGCTGGCGCTGGGGTATGAGATCAACCAGCGTGGCGCAGTGGATGAGGCGTTTCTCGCCAGTCACTGCACCGGCTGGCCGCAGCTGCGTGCCTATCTGCTGGGCGAGACGGATGGCGTGGCGAAAACCGCCGGCTGGGCCAGCCGCATTACCGGCATTCCGGCCGATCGTATTGTGCAGCTGGCGCAGCAGCTGATCGGCAAGCGCAGCTTTATTACCTGCTCCTATTCGGTTCAGCGCGCCCATCGCGGCGAACAGCCTTACTGGATGATGATTGCGCTGTCGTCGATGCTCGGTCAGCCGGGTCTGCCGGGAGCCGGTTTCTCATTTGGTCACGGCTCGATGAACAGCGTCGGTAACCCGCGTCAGGAGGGGCCTGCCCCGATGATGAGCACCGGTCCTAACCCCGCCGGGCTGTCGATTCCGGTGGCCCGGATCAGCGATATGCTGCTCAATCCCGGTCAGCCTTACCGTTTTCAGGGCGAGACGCTGCACTATCCCGACATTCACATGGTGCACTGGGCGGGCGGCAATCCTTTCCATCATCATCAGCAGCTGAACCGGCTGGTGGCGGGCTGGCAGCGGCCCGATACGGTGGTGGTGCAGGATATCGTCTGGACGCCTGCCGCCCGGATGGCGGATATCGTCCTGCCCGCGACCACCACGCTGGAGCGCAACGACATCGGCGGCTCGTCACGCGACCGCTTTGTGCTGGCAATGCATCAGGCGATTAAACCGCAGCATCAGGCGCGTAACGACTTCGATATCTTTGCTGACCTGGCGGAGCGCCTGGGCTACCGCGACACCTTCACCGAAGGGCGCAACGAGATGCAGTGGATTGCGCATCTCTATCAGCAGTGCGCCACGGCACATCAGCGTAAAGGGATCGATTTTCCGGAATTTGATGAGTTCTGGCAGCGCGGATTTGTGGAAATCCCCGAAGGCGGCAAGCCTTATCAGTTTATGGAGGATTTCCGGGCCGATCCGCAGGCGAATCCGATTAAAACGGCCAGCGGCAAAATTGAGCTGTTCAGCCAGACCATTGCGGATTATGAGCTGGACGATTTCGCCGGGCATCCGGAGTGGCGTGAGCCGCAGGAGTGGCTGGGATCGCCGGTCAGCCGCGACTATCCGCTGCACATGATCTCCATTCAGCCTGCCGACCGGCTGCACAGTCAGCTGGACGCCACCGATACGGTGCAGGGGAATAAAACCGCCGGCCACGAAACGCTTTACATGCATCCGCAGGATGCGGCGGCACGCGGGCTGACAGAGGGCGATGAGATCGAGGTGAGCAACGCTCGCGGGGTGATGCTCGCGGGTGTGCGGATCACCGACGGGGTTACGCCGGGCGTGGTGATCATCGCCACCGGGGCCTGGTTTGATCCCGGCTTTGGCCAGGCGTGGCAGCCTTACGATCGCGCAGGGAACCCTAACGTCCTTACGCTCGACATCGGTACCTCGTCGCTGACCCAGGGGCCAAACGCCATGAGTTGCCTGGTGGAAATCAAAAAACATCAGGATTGCAGAATAGCGTAAAGATCTCATGGCTGGTTACATTTTGCCGGTAACTGTTGCGTTTGAGTGATGGCAGCCGATCAATCGCCCTTGCTACAGTCAGGGTCCCAGAGGTATTGATGGGTGAACATCAATAGATTTTCTTGATTACACCAACCTGCGCAGATGCGCAGGTTTTTTTTTGCCGCCAACCGGTGTCCGATAACGAACTGATACACAGTTTTCCTGTTATCCGGACCGCGCTTTCTTTATAACTGCTGGCTTAGCCCCTTTTCTTTATTTTGCGCAGCGGAACGCCATGCCCCGGATTAAAAAACTACTGGGAAAAGACCAGATAAAAGCCCCCTTTAACCCTTTCCGATTCCGGCTGATCTGCCTGGGTGTGATGACCTGTCTGGTGGTGCTGCTGGCGCGCGTCGCGGACCTGCAGTTCCTGAATCAGCCGATGCTGGAGCACGAAGCGGATCAGCGATCGCTGCGAACCGTCACGCTGCCTACCAGTCGCGGCACCCTGCTGGATCGTAACGGCGAAGCCCTGGCGCTCAGCGTGCCGTCGCGCGATGTGATCGCCGATCCGCAGCGCGTGCTGGAGAGCAACCCCGATTTTACCAGTGCCAAATGGGCCTATCTTGCCTCGGCGCTCAACACCCGTCCCGACGTGCTGGCCGCGCAGATCACCGCCAACCCGAAACGCCGCTTTCTCTACCTGGGGCGCAAAATCGAACTGGGGATCGCCAAAGATATTAAAGAGCTGAAGCTGAAGGGGATCAGCGAAGTCTATGATGACAGCCGCTTCTATCCGATGAGCGAAGCCTCTGCGCCGCTGATCGGCATCGTCGGGGCCGATAACGTCGGTCTGAACGGGCTGGAAAAAGGCTTTGATAAGGTGCTGCAGGGCGAGCCGGGCAAAGAGGTCTATCGTCAGGATGCGGCGGGCAACATTATCTCGATGATTAACTATCAGCCGCCAACGCAGCCGCCAACGGTGCAGCTCAGCATCGACAAATACGATCAGTACACCCTCTACAGCAAACTGCGCGACGGCGTACTGCTCAACAAAGCGGATTCCGGCGCCGCCGTGCTGGTGAAGATCGACACCGGCGAGATTCTGGCGATGGCCTCCTATCCGTCGTTCAACCCCAACAACTATGAAGGGGCCACGCCGGCGCAGATGCGTAACTCGGCCATTAACGACAGCTACGAACCGGGGTCAACCGTCAAGCCCTTAGTGGTCATGGAGGCGCTTGAGCGCCATCTGGTGCGGCCCGACTCGGTGATCGACACCACGCCTTATCGGGTTAACGGGCACCTGATCCGCGACGTCGGCCACTGGCCACGCCTGACCATGACCGGCATCCTGCAGAAGTCGAGTGACATCGGCGTCTCGCATATGGCGCTGGCGATGCCCGCCGAAGCGCTGGTCAACACCTACCATGCGTTCGGACTGGGTAAACCAACCGGCTTAGGCCTGACCGGCGAAAGTGTGGGCTACTTCCCGCTGCATCGCGCCCGCTGGGCCGATATCGAACGCGCCACCTTCTCGTTCGGGTATGGTCTGCGCGTCACGCCGCTGCAGATTGCCCGTGAATATGCCACGCTCGGCTCCTATGGTGTCTACCGTCCGCTGTCGATCACCCGCGTGACGCCGCCGGTTCTGGGCAAGCAGGTCGCGAATCCGGAAACGGTCAAAGAGGTGGTGCATATGCTGGAGAGCGACGTGCTGCCGGGCGGCACCGGGGTGAAGGCGGCGGTGCCGGGCTACCGGCTGGCAACCAAAACCGGTACGGCGGAAAAGATGGGCACCAGCGGCAAATATGATGGCGGCTACGTCAACTACACCGCCGGTCTCGCGCCCGCCAGTCATCCTGAAGTGGCGCTGGTGGTGATGATTAACCATCCGACGGCGGGCGATCACTTCGGTGGCTCGGTGGCCGCACCGGTGTTCGGCAACATTATGGGGCCGGTGCTGAAGCACATGAACATCGCGCCGGACGCAATCTACAGCAAGCCGGTCACCGGCGCTTCAGATAAATCCTAGACAAATCAGAGTGTAAGCGCGGGGTGGCTAATTTTCACACCTCGTTGCACTTCCCCGAATTCGGTTGCGTTTTCACGCTGTCACCGCAGGGCAAATCAGTGCGACGATAGCGATCCCAGAGGTATTGATGGGTGTGAAAACAACACCGCTTCGGCGGTGAGACCCTGTTATTACACCAACCCACGCAGAAGCGTGGGTTTTTTTTTGCCTGTCCGGCGTGCCTCTGACGGATGTGGTCAGACACGCAGTGGGCCGCCCTCGGCGGTGGCTGGCAGGCACCCTGATGCGGTGTCGGTTTGGCGATAATTCTGTTGTCGAACTGCCTCAAATCCTGCATCGTGAGGGCCTATTTTTCCCCGATGCTAAGGAGCCGGCATGGTTTTCACACTCTTGCGCCTCATCTTCCGCCTGTTATGGCGGGTCGAACTGCGTGGCGACGTCGCCGAACTGCATAAACAGAAGGTATTGATCACGCCGAACCATATGTCGTTTCTCGACGGCATATTGCTGGCGCTATTTTTGCCGGTCAGACCGGTCTTCGCCATCTACTCGACCATCGGCGAAAGCTGGTTTATGCGCCTGGTCAGGCCGTTTATCGACTTTGTGCCGCTGGACCCGACCCGGCCGATGGCGCTGAAGCAGCTGGTGCGGCTGATCGACAGTGGCCGTCCGGTGGTGATCTTCCCGGAAGGGCGGATTACCGTCACCGGCTCGCTGATGAAGATCTACAGCGGGGCGGGCTTTGTCGCGGCCCGCTCGGGTGCAAACGTGGTGCCGATGCGGATTGAAGGCGCAGAGTTCACGCCGTTTGGTCGCCTGGCGGGCGTGTTCAAACGCCGCCTGTTCCCGCGCATCACCCTCTCTGTGCTGCCCGCCACGCGCATTCCGATGCCGGAGGCGAAACGGGCGCGCGACCGGCGTATGCTGGCCGGGGAGCATCTGCACCATATCATGATGGAAGCGCGCATGGCGGTGCGTCCGCGTGAAACCCTGTTTGAGGCGCTGCTCTCCGCACGAACCCGCTACGGCGCGTTTAAGCGCTGCATCGAAGATGTCAGTTTCAAACCTGACAGCTACAACGGACTGCTGAAAAAGTCGCTGGGCGTGGGCCGGATTCTGGAGCGCTATAGTCAGCCGCGTGAAGTGGTGGGGCTGCTGCTGCCGAATACCACCGTGACGGCCGCGGCGATTTTCGGTGCCTCACTGCGTGGTCGCGTTCCGGCGATGCTTAACTACACCGCAGGCGTGAACGGTATGCGGGCGGCGCTGACCGCCGCGCAGATTAAAACGGTCTTCACCTCACGGCAGTTCCTGGAGAAAGGCAACCTGTGGCATCTGCCGCAGGGGCTCGGTGAGGTGCAGTGGATCTATCTGGAAGATCTGAAAGAGACGGTGACCACGAAAGATAAACTCTGGATCGTCGCGCACCTGCTGATGCCGCGCCGCGCCCAGCTGCCGCAGCAGCCGGAAGATGCCGCGATGGTGCTGTTTACCTCCGGCTCGGAGGGCAATCCCAAAGGGGTGGTGCATTCGCATAAAAGCCTGCTGGCGAACGTCGAACAGATCCGCACCGTGGCGGACTTCACGCCGCGCGATCGCTTTATGTCGGCGCTACCGCTGTTTCATGCCTTTGGCCTGACCGTCGGCCTGTTTACGCCGCTGATGACCGGCGCGCAGGTCTTTCTCTATCCCAGCCCGCTGCACTATCGCATCGTGCCGGAGCTGGTCTATGACCGCAACTGCACCGTGCTGTTTGGCACCTCCACCTTCCTGGGCAACTATGCGCGCTTTGCCGCGCCGTACGATTTTGCCCGCCTGCGCTATGTGGTGGCGGGGGCCGAGAAGCTGCAGGAGAACACCCGCCAGCTCTATATGGAGAAGTACGGCATCCGCATCCTTGAAGGCTATGGCGTCACCGAGTGTGCGCCGGTGGTCGCCATCAACGTGCCGATGGCGACGAAGGCGCACACCGTCGGACGGATTCTGCCGGGCATGGATTCACGGCTGATGTCGGTGCCGGGCATCGAGAACGGCGGACGGCTGCAGCTGCGCGGGCCAAACGTGATGAAGGGCTATCTGCGGGTCGAAAACCCTGGCGTACTCGAAGCGCCGGTCGCCGACGATGGTGAAGGCAATAGGGAGGCGGGCTGGTATGACACCGGCGATATCGTCAGCTTTGATGAAGGCGGTTTCTGCCAGATTCAGGGCCGTGCCAAACGCTTTGCCAAGATTGCCGGTGAGATGGTGTCGCTGGAGATCGTTGAGCAGATCGCCCTGAAAGCGTCGCCGGACAAACAGCACGCCGCCTCACTGCGTCCCGATGGGCAGCGCGGCGAAGCGCTGGTGCTCTTCACCACCGACGCTGAACTGGCGCGCGACACGCTGCAGAAAGCGGCACGCGAGCTGGGCGCGCCGGATCTGGCGCTGCCGCGCGACATCCGGGTGGTGAAACAGCTGCCGCAGCTCGGCAGCGGGAAACCTGACTATGTGACGCTGAAAAAGATGGCGGAAGAGGAGCAGACATGAGCCCTGATCGCACTGCACCGCTGATGTCACGCGGCATGATCGCCGTGATTGTCGCCCAGTTCTTTTCCGCCTTCGGCGATAACGCGCTGCTGTTTGCCACGCTGGCGCTGCTGAAAAGCCAGTTCTATCCCGACTGGAGCCAGCCGATCCTGCAGATGCTCTTTGTCGCGGCCTACATTCTGCTGGCGCCTTTTGTTGGTCAGGTGGCGGACAGCATGGCAAAAGGGCGGGTGATGATGCTCGCCAACAGCCTGAAGCTGCTGGGGGCGCTGACCATCTGCTTCGGCTTCAATCCGTTCATCGGCTATACCCTGGTCGGCGCGGGGGCGGCCGCCTATTCCCCGGCCAAATATGGCATCCTGGGTGAGATTACCCACGGCGAGAAGCTGGTGAAAGCCAACGGGCTGATGGAGGGCTCGACCATCGCCGCCATTCTGCTCGGCTCGGTGGCGGGCGGAATGCTGGCGGACTGGCATCTGCTGGCGGCGCTGGGGATCTGTGCGCTCACCTACGGCATTGCGGTCGCTGCGAACCTCTTTATCCCGAAACTGCAGGCGGCGCGGCCAGGCCAGAGCTGGCGGCCGGGCGTCATGGTGCGCCGCTTTTTCGATGCCGTTGGGCTGCTGTGGCGCGACGCAGAGACGCGCTTCTCGCTGCTCGGCACCAGCCTCTTCTGGGGCGCTGGCGTGACATTGCGTTTCCTGCTGGTGCTGTGGGTGCCGGTGGCGCTGGGCATCAGCGACAACACCACTCCCACCACCCTGAATGCGATGGTGGCGATCGGAATTGTGCTGGGAGCGGCGGCGGCGGCGAAGCTGGTGACGCTGGAGACGGTGCGCCGCTGCATGCCCGCGGGCGTCCTGATTGGCGTGATGGTCGTCGTCTTCTCGCTGCAGCATTCGCTAGTCAGCGCCTATCTCCTGCTGATGCTGATTGGCGCGCTGGGCGGTTTCTTTGTGGTGCCGCTGAACGCGCTGCTGCAGGCGCGGGGCAAAGAGAGCGTGGGTTCCGGCAACGCGATTGCGGTGCAGAATCTCGGTGAGAACAGCGCGATGCTGGTGATGCTGGGGCTCTATACGCTGGCGATAAAGGCGGGTGCGCCTGCTGTCGCAACGGGCGTCGGGTTTGGCGTACTGTTTGCGCTGGCGATAGCCGTACTGTGGCTGTGGCGACCGGCTAAGCGTTAAGCGTGTTACCGCCTCTCTCCGGCCTGCGCGGCGGAGAGAGGCGGACGAACGAATCAGCGACGGACCGCGATCGCTTCGATTTCAATCTTCACATCTTTTGGCAGACGCGCCACTTCGACACAGGAACGCGCCGGGAAGTGTGCGTCATGCTCGGTGAAAAACGCCTCGTAGGTGGCGTTGACCGTGGCAAAATCATTCAGGTCCTTCACGAACACCGTGGTCTTCACGATATCGCCCACCTTCAGGCCCGCCGCTTCCACAATCGCCTTCACATTCTCCAGCGACTGACGCGCCTGTGCGGCAATGTCATCCGCCACCTGGCCGGTGACCGGATCGACCGGGATCTGACCTGAGGTGATGATCATGCTGCCCAGATCGACGCCCTGAACATAGGGACCGATCGCGGCAGGGGCTTTCTCAGTACTGATTTCACGGGACATCATGGCTCCTTTAATTATGTCGTCAGGCGGCGGTGCCGCCGGTGTTGCCCATTATAAGGTCGGGCAGGGCGATTACCAGTGACCCAGCACCACGTGGCGGGCGAACTCTTTTTCGCAATATTTGCATTTGAGATGCACATCGTCGGCGCGCTGCTTCACAGCAAAACTGGAGAAGACCGGCTCGCTGCGGCTGATGCAGTTGCTGTTGGGACAGGTCAGCACCCGTTCGATGCGATCCGGCAGCGTCGGGGCGATCTTGGCCACCACCTCATAGTCGTCGATGCGGTTAACCGTGGCATCGGGCGCATAGACCGCCAGCTGATTGATCTGATCGTCGGTGAGAAAGGTGTTTTCAATCTTGATCAAATCTTTGCGGCCCATCTCGCCCGACGGCAGATTCAGGCCGATGGTGATGCGCTGGTCGGTTTCGGTCAGCCGGAACAGAGAGAGCAGCTTAAAGCCGATCTGTGCCGGAATGTGGTCGATGACCGTGCCGCGTTTGATCGCTTCGACCTGCAATTTGTTGTCCTGCGTCATGATGAGATCTCCTTACAGGGCGAGTTCGCTGTTTAAAACCAGTGCCAGCAGAGCCTGGCGTGCATAGATGCCGTTACCCGCCTGCTGGAAATACCAGGCGTAAGGGGTGCTGTCGACATCGGTGGTGATTTCGTCGATGCGCGGCAGCGGGTGCAGCACTTTCATGTTGTCACGCGCCGTGGCGAGATCGGCGGCGCGGAGGATGAACTGCGCTTTGACGTTGGCATATTCAGACGGATCGAGCCGCTCTTTCTGCACCCGCGTCATGTAAAGAATATCGAGCTGCGGCATGACCTCTTCAAAGCTGTCGTGACGTGACCAGGGAATACTCTTCTCGTCCAGCATGTCGGTGATATAGGCGGGCATCGCCAGCGCATCGGGCGCGATAAAGAAGAAGCGGTTGCCATCAAACTTCGCCAGCGCCTGGGTCAGGGAGTGCACGGTGCGGCCATATTTCAGATCCCCCACCATCGCCACGTTCAGGTTATTCAGGCGGCTCTGGGTCTCCTGGATGGTGAAGAGGTCGAGCAGGGTCTGGGTCGGATGCTGGTTGGCCCCGTCACCGGCGTTCAGAATCGGGATGCCGCCGGAAAACTCCGTCGCCAGCCGCGCCGCGCCCTCCTGCGGATGACGCATCACAATCGCATCCACATAGGTGCCGATGACGGAAATGGTGTCGGCCAGGGTTTCGCCTTTTTTGCCCAGTGACGTGTTGCTGCCGTCAGCAAAGCCCACCGCTGAGGCACCCAGACGGTGAATGGCGGTTTCAAACGACAGGCGGGTGCGGGTCGAGGCCTCAAAGAAGCAGCTGGCAATCACCTTGTGCTTCAGCAGTTCCGGCTGCGGATGGGCTTTCAGCTGAGCGGCGGTGTGCAGCGCCAGCTCCAGCTCTTCACGACTGAGGTCGTTAATTGAAATGATGTGCTTGCGGTATAGCGGGTTAGCCATAACTCTCTCCTCTGCGCGGCCGGATTGCGGACAAAAAAAAGCCCCTGCTTAAGGGGCTTTTTTATGATCGGGTCGATGACCGAAAGAAACAGCAGCACCGCCTGCGGTCAGGCGTGATGGCGCGTCAAATTGTCCGCTGTGCTGTCGCATATTTCCTCCGGCAAATTGGGGCGCATTATACCCGTTCGCGGTGGCGCAGCAAGGGAAAACGTTTGCGCTGCGGAGTGGGCCAGGGCGGCTGACGAGTGACAACCTGTGGCGTCAGCCCGCCTGCCGCCGGACGATCAGCGCTGGCCCAGCGTGGCCACCATCACCGCTTTGATGGTGTGCATCCGGTTCTCGGCCTGGTCAAAGACAATGCTGTGCGCCGACTCAAACACCTCGTTGCTCACCTCCATGCCGTTAGGCAGATCGTACTGCTCCGCCATCTGCTGACCCAGCGTGGTCTGATCGTCATGGAAAGCGGGCAGGCAGTGCAGGAATTTCACCTGCGGATTGCCGGTCAGATCGAGCATCGCCCGGTTAACCTGATAGTCACGCAGCAGGGCGATACGCTCTGCCCAGACCTCTTTGGCTTCGCCCATCGACACCCAGACATCGGTGTAGATGAAGTCTGCGCCTTTGACGCCGTCGGCAATATTGTCGGTGAGGGTGATGGTACCGCCGGTCTGACGGGCGACCTCACGGCACTCAGCCACCAGTTGCGCCTCGGGCCAGCAGCTTTCCGGGGCCACCAGGCGCAGATCCAGTCCGGTCAGCGCCGCCGCTTCCAGCATGGTGTTGCCCATGTTGTTGCGTGCGTCGCCGACATAGACCAGCGTCATGTCACTGAGTTTTTTGCCCGGCAGGTGCTCCTGCATGGTCAGCAGGTCGGCCAGCAGCTGGGTCGGGTGAAATTCGTCTGTCAGACCGTTCCAGACCGGCACACCGGCATGTTCCGCCAGCGTTTCAACCAGCGCCTGACCGTAACCGCGATACTGGATGCCATCGTACATCCGGCCCAGCACCCGCGCCGTGTCGCGCATCGACTCTTTATGGCCGATCTGGCTGCCACTCGGGCCGAGATAAGTGACGTTAGCACCCTGATCGTAAGCGGCAACTTCGAAAGAGCATCGGGTACGGGTCGAGTCTTTTTCGAAGATGAGCGCGATGTTTTTGCCTTTCAGGTACTGCACTTCGCTGGCGCTTTTTTTCGCCTGCTTTAATTCAGCGGAAAGGGTAAGCAGGTAATCCATTTCGGCGGGGGTAAAATCCAGAAGCCTGAGGAAATGGCGCTGATACAGCTGACTCATACAACACTCCGGTAATCATTAAAGTGAATTAAAATTCAATCTAACCGTATGAATATGCATTTTCAAGAGCGGGCGCCAATAAACTTGTCGTTTTGTGTAGTGGCGCGACAGGCAGTGTGGGAAAATAGCGGTTTATTGCCGAACTCAGAGAGGAACATCGTTATGGCATATGAAGCATTGCTGGAAGAGCAGCGTGAAGAGACGCGGCAGATTATCGAAGAACTGCTGGAGGATGGCAGCGATCCCGATGCGCTCTATACCATCGAGCACCATCTCTCATGCAATAATTTTGATTCGCTGGAAAAAGCGGCCGTTGACGCCTTTAAGCTGGGTTATGAAGTGACCGAGCCGGAAGAGCTGGAGCTGGAAGATGGCACGACCGTCATGTGCGTTGACATCCTCAGCGAATCGGCGCTGAAAGCGGAACTGATCGATGTGCAGGTTGAGCAGCTGGTTAACCTGGTCGGTAAATACAACGTCGATTATGACGGCTGGGGCACCTATTTCGAAGATCCCGATGCCGAAGAGGAAGATGACGACGCTATCGACGATGAAGATGATGATGGTGTTCGCCACTAAGTCGCCCGGGCGGAGCCCTCTCCGCCTCTTACCTTCTCCTGCTCTGTTCTGACATCATGAATTACGCACCGCTACTCGAACCGATCTGTCAGTTTCTGCACTGCCGCACGCCGCAAGCCTGGATTGATGAGGCGCGCAAGCCGGAAAACCTGACCCTGCTGCTGACCGACCATCTGGTGTGCGAACTGAAAGCCGCGCAGACCGCGGTATGGTTAATCCGTAAGTATGTGGCTGACAAGCCGAGCGGCGAGGCGATTCTCGCCTGGCTGAAACCCTATGAAGACTTCATCTTCCGCGAAGATGGCGACAGCGACTTTATCAATGCCCATAAAAATCTGACGAAACGCATCATCGTGCGCAATGCGCTGCCCTGGGCCGATGAGCTGGTGGAAAAGATGGTGCTGCTGATTAAAGAGGAGCTGCATCACTTCTATCAGGTGTGGGAGATTATGCAGTCACGCGGACTGGTCTATCAGAAGATCACCTCCAGCCGCTATGCAAAATCCCTGCTGCGTGAGGTGATCACCCATGAGCCTGAAACGCTGGTGGATAAGCTGATTTGCGGCGCTTACATTGAGGCGCGATCCTGCGAACGTTTTGCCAGTCTGGCTCCCTGGCTGGATGATGAGCTGGCGAAGTTCTATCTGTCGCTCCTCCGCTCCGAGGCGCGCCACTATCAGGATTACCTGACGCTGGCCGCGCAGATCGCGGCAAAAGATATCGCGCCACGGGTGCAGGCGATTGGCCGGGTCGAGGCGAAGCTGATTAGCGAGCCGGACACGGAGCTGCGTTTTCACAGCGGCGTACCCGCCTGGTGAATCCCTGAGGACACCCTGATCGGGGTGTCTCTTTTTCTGATTGGGTGATCGCGTTTATATTTCCTGCGTGGCGCTGTTTTAAATAACGCGCTGTGTAACGCTTTATTTTAAATCACGCTGGCAGAAAAAGATATTTTGTGCCACCTATCACATAACGGCTTTTTTACGCTGACTTTCCGCCCTTAAATAAATATAGTCCCGGAGTCAGTGCGGGATTGTTATTTTTTTAAGCAAAACCCGACTCGCTGCCCTTTTTAACAGAGGGCAGTGGGTCGGTTTTTTTTTATGGGTTAACGGCACCAGGTCACCCTTATTGTCATGGGGTGACGGATTTTTAATATCGCCAGGTGAAGGACTTCATAATGAAAGGAAAACGTTATTCTCTGTTATTTGTTTCGCTATTTTTGACCCTTTGCTGGGGAAATGTTAATGCGTCCGGCATTCAGACCTCCTCCGGATTATGGCGTGACGCTGCGCTCGATCTCAGACTGCGCAATCACTGGAAGTATCTCAAGGAGAACGAAGCACAGCCCACTGCGGTTCACAATGCCTGGGGCCAGGCCGCGACGTTCGATTTTCGTTCCGGTTATCAGTGGGACCTGCTCGGGTTTGATGCGACCTATACCCGCGCCGTACGCCTGGGCGCCAGCGACTACTTCTCCACGCGCGGTCTGCTCTATGACAGCGGCGGGAACATGGAAAAGCGGGATGCGCATGGCTTCAGCAAGTTCAGTCAGCGCTATCTTAAGCTGAAGCTCGGCAACCGCGCGCTGCGGTTCGAGGGGAAGGCGGGCTGGCAGGAGCTGAAAAATATCGGTGTGCTGACGACCACGGATCGCCTGTCGCGCAACAGCTATGCCGGCTACAGCGGTGCCGTGACGTGGCAGAATACCCGGCTGGATCTTGCCATGGTTAACAAAGCCATACGGCACGACTCGGGTAAAACGCTGGCGCTGCAAACCCAGGCCCGGCAAAAAATCGACGCCATTTACACCGCGGCGCTGAGCTACAAAGATAGCGGTCACGCGCTGGCCTATGCGTTTGGTGAGGCCGAACGCTATCAGCGCCGCCATGTCATTGAGGCAGGCTATTCCCTCTCGCCACACTGGTCACTGGCTTCGCAGATCTATGGCAGCCAGGCGCTGGAAAAGTATAAAAGTATGCCCGCCAGCAAAAGAACCTTTGATCACCAGGCATGGCACTATGTCGGGGAGGCCATCTGGAAGCAGGGCGCCTGGACGCAGAGGCTGGCTGCTGGCTGGACCTCCGCCCCTAAAAAGCAGGCGGTGGGATATTATGCCCGACCCCTGACTAAAAATACCCGGGGACGTTTCACTTCACTGACCTCCGCGGGCAAAGATTATATGCGTGACAGAGAGCTGGCGCTGGTCTCTCTGAGTCAGTATGAAATCACAAAGGGGATCAGCAGTGGAATACAGCTTAATTATGGTCAGTTCCATTATCGTAATAATCTTGTACGAACTGGCGAGGTTTCATTAATTAATCAGTTCAGTAATCAGCATCCCTCCTTTAAAAATCTGACGCTGTTTACGCTGACCGGTTATGGCTGGTCATATAAAAACAGTAAAGAGACTCCGCGCCTGAATAGTCAGGGAAAAGTTCAGCGCTCCCGCAGTTTATCCGCCGAAGTGGTCATTCAATATAAATTCAATCTTTTTTAACCCGGAGAGTAAAATGAAAACGAAACTGAAAACCCTGATGTTAATTGCCCTCATCTCCGTCAGCACTGCCGGCTCCGCCTGGGCCGCGGATGTGATGCTCTATGTGACCCGGCATGGCAAGACCATGTTTAACACAGTGCATCGCGCTCAGGGATGGGCCGATACGCCGCTGACCGCTTCCGGCGCCGCGGTTGCAGAGCAACTGGGGCGGGGTTTACAGCCGTTGCCCTTCGTCGCGGCCTGGTCCAGCGATTCGGGTCGGGCGAGAGAAACCGCGCAGCTGGTGATGAAGAACTGGAAAAATCCGCCTGTGCTGAAGGAGATGAAAGGGCTGCGCGAGGTGGGATTTGGCCTTTATGAAGGCGATCTGGATAAAAATCTGATTACCGCTGCCGCCCTTCAGGCGGGTTATCCCTCCGACACGGCGCTGCTGGAGGCATTCAGCGCCGGTAAAATTCAGATGGACAGGATGATCGATGCGATTCATGAGGCGGAAGCCGCAGGCACGCCATCGCTGCCAGGGATTAAATCCTCCGGCCAGGCCGAAACCTATCAGCAGGTAGCTAAGCGCATGGTGGAGAGTATTACGGCAATC
The DNA here is from genome assembly GCF_008631515.1 of Pantoea sp. M_10. NCBI lineage: Bacteria > Pseudomonadati > Pseudomonadota > Gammaproteobacteria > Enterobacterales > Erwiniaceae > Pantoea > Pantoea sp. M_10. The sequence continues at coordinate 250,236 of NZ_VWUL01000003.1, forward strand.
GCGAAGCAGGCGCAGCAGCAGGGCGGAGGCAATGTGCTGGTGGTCAGTCACGGTATGGCTATCACCACGCTGCTGCAGGCGCTGGGCGATACTTCGTTACGCGAGCAGCTTAAGAATGCCAGCGTGACGCTGCTGCGCTACACCGATAACGGGCAGTTCAAAATCGAGTCCATCAACGATATGCGTTACGTGGAGCGCGGCTTATAAGGTCTTCAGCATGCGCACTTCGCAATCCACATGGCCGGTGCAGCCCATCGCGCCCTCGATGTGCGCAAAGCCCAGCGACTCATAGAGTCTGATGGCGCGGGTCAGGCTGGCGGTGGTTTCAAGGTAGCAGCGACGGAAGCCGTGGCTGCGTGCATGATCCATCGCCCGCAGCGCCAGCTCGCGCGCCAGGCCCTGGCCGCGCACCACGGGCAGGAAGTACATTTTCTGCAGTTCGCAGATGTCTGGCGCACTGCAGGCGAGAGGCGCCACGCCTCCGCCGCCCACCACCTTGCCCTGATACTCAACAATCCAGTAGGCGCTCTGATCGGCACTATAGAGCTCAAACAGCTGGTCGAGCTGGGGATCGGAGACGGTATAGCCCTTATCAGCCGTCAGGCCAAATTCCGCCGAAACAACGCGGATGACATGAGCGATATGCGGATTATCGGCGGCAGTAATCGGCCGCACCTGGAGGTCAAAAAGCGAAGTGGCGCTGGTCGTCATCATCTCTTCCGGATTTGTACGAAAACAATAAAAAAGCCGGGCAAGCCCGGCTTTATGAATAAGCTGTCAGCTAAGACGCTTACAATGCCGCAATGACCGCCTGCTGTTCAATCAGTTTTGCTTTTGATTGTTGCAGGTCTGCCACGCGCTCGCGCTCTTTCGCCACCACGGCTTCCGGCGCGCGTGAAACAAAGCCTTCGTTCGCCAGCTTGGTCTCGATCTTCTCGATTTCCACATCCAGCTTAACCAGCTCTTTCGCCAGACGCTCCAGCTCAGCGGTTTTGTCGACCAGATCCGCCATCGGGATCAGCAGCTCTGCGCCTTCCACAATTTTAGTGACCGAAACCGGACCTTTCTCGCCTGCCGGCAGAATGGTCAGGCTTTCCAGACGCGCCAGGCGTGACAGGAAGTTACGGTTCTCTTCAACGCGGCGCTGGGCAGCCGGTGAACAGTCACGCAGCAGCACATCCAGCGGCTTGCTCGGCGCAATGTTCATCTCCGCACGGATATTACGCACGGCAACGATAGCCTGCTTCATCCACTCGATATCGGCTTTCGCTTCCGCATCTTCCTTGGCGGCATCAAACTGCGGGAACGGCTGCAGCATGATGGTGTCATCGCTGATGTTTTTCAGGCCTTTCACGCGCTGCCAGATGGTTTCCGTAATAAACGGAATGATCGGGTGCGCCAGGCGCAGCAGCGCTTCCAGTACGTGAACCAGCGTGTGACGGGTGCCGCGCAGCTCCGCTTCACTGCCACTGTTCATGACCGGCTTGGTCAGCTCCAGATACCAGTCACAGAACTGGTTCCAGGTGAAGTCATACAGGATGTTCGCCGCGATATCGAAGCGATAGGTATCCAGCGCTTCACGGTAGGCTTTCACCGTGTGGTTGAACTCGGTCAGGATCCAGCGATCCGCCAGCGACAGCGTCATCTCGCCGCCATTCTGTCCGCAATCCTGCTCTTCGGTGTTCATCAGCACAAAGCGGCTGGCGTTCCACAGCTTGTTACAGAAGTTGCGATACCCTTCCAGGCGCTTCATGTCCCAGTTGATGTCGCGACCGGTTGAGGCCAGTGCCGCCAGCGTAAAGCGCAGCGCATCGGTGCCTGATGGCTCGATGCCGTTCGGGAACTGCTTCTCGGTACGTTTGCGGATCTTCTCGGCCAGCTGCGGCTGCATCATGTTGCCGGTACGTTTTTCCAGCAGCGCTTCCAGCGAGATGCCATCAACCATATCCAGCGGGTCAATCACGTTGCCCTTGGATTTTGACATCTTCTGACCCTCTTCATCACGGATCAGACCGGTCATGTAGACGGTTTTAAACGGCACCTGTGGTTTGCCATTTTCATCTTTGATGAAGTGCATGGTCAGCATGATCATGCGGGCAATCCAGAAGAAGATAATGTCGAAGCCGCTGACCAGCACGCTGGTCGGATGGAAGGTGCGCAGCGCTTCGGTGTTCTCCGGCCAGCCCAGGGTAGAGAAGGTCCACAGGCCTGAGGAGAACCAGGTGTCCAGCACGTCATCATCCTGACGCAGCGCCACATCGGCGGCCAGGTTATTTTCCGCGCGCACTTCGTCTTCGGTGCGGCCGACGTAGACGTTGCCGTCGTTGTCATACCACGCCGGGATGCGGTGACCCCACCACAGCTGACGGGAGATACACCAGTCCTGAATATCGCGCATCCAGGAGAAGTACATGTTTTCGTACTGCTTCGGCACGAACTGGATATCACCGTTCTCAACGGCTTCAACCGCCACTTTCGCCAGCGGGGCGGTACGCACATACCACTGGTCGGTCAGCATCGGTTCAATCACCACGCCGCCACGGTCACCGTAAGGAACGGTCAGGTCGTGGGGTTTGATCTCATCCAGCAGACCCAGTTCATCCACCGCGGCGACAATCGCTTTACGCGCGGCAAAGCGTTCCATGCCCTGGAAGGCGGCCGGGATGTCGTCGGAGCAGACATCGCTGGCTTCGCCGTTGGTGTCATACACCTGAGCGCGGTCGCGGATATCGCCGTCAAAGGTCAGGATGTTGATCATCGGTAAGCGATGACGACGGCCGACTTCGTAGTCGTTGAAGTCATGAGCCGGGGTGATTTTGACGCAGCCGGTGCCTTTTTCCATGTCCGCGTGTTCGTCGCCGACGATCGGGATCAGGCGGCCAACCAGCGGCAGCATCACGAATTTGCCGATCAGATCTTTATAGCGTGGATCTTCCGGGTTCACGGCCACGCCGGTGTCGCCCAGCAGGGTTTCCGGACGGGTGGTGGCGACGACCAGGTAATCTTTGCCGTCGGCAGTTTTAGCGCCATCCGCCAGCGGATAGCGGATATGCCACATCGAGCCTTTGCTCTCGCGGTTTTCCACTTCCAGATCGGAGATTGCGGTGCGCAGTTTCGGGTCCCAGTTCACCAGGCGTTTGCCACGGTAGATCAGGTTCTCTTTGTAGAGGCGAACAAACACCTCTTTAACGGCGTTGGAGAGGCCCTCGTCCATCGTGAAGCGCTCGCGCTCCCAGTCAACGGAGTTACCGAGGCGACGCATCTGGCGGGTAATGGTGCCGCCGGATTCCGCTTTCCACTCCCAGATTTTTTCGATGAACGCATCGCGCCCATAATCCTGGCGCGTTTTGCCCTCTTCAGCCGCAATCTTGCGCTCAACCACCATCTGCGTGGCGATGCCCGCGTGGTCCGTTCCCGCCTGCCACAGGGTATTTTTGCCCTGCATGCGCTGGTAACGGATCATGGTGTCCATGATGGTTTGCTGGAAGGCGTGACCCATGTGCAAGCTACCGGTGACGTTCGGCGGCGGGATCATGATGCAAAAGCTTTCCTGGCTGGTGTCGCCATTCGGTTTGAAGTAGCCCTGCTTTTCCCAGTGCTCGTAAAGCGGCTGCTCGATATCTTGCGGGTTATATGTCTTTTCCATTTCTGCTATGTCGTTTGCGGCTGTGGTGGCGCTGCCGTATTCAATTGGAAACCCACGCTGCGATACGCTTTGTAGCGGTCGCGCGCGAGTTGTTTGAGAGCGTCTTCGTAAGGAACGAAGTCTATCACTTCATGGAAAGCAGTAGCAAAATCTGCGAAGTGGGGCAGCAGGCTAATCAGCAGGTCGCGCGGTGAACTGCCGCGACGCTGTGGCCAGGCCAGCTCAACCGGCGCACCGTAGCGCGGGCCTTCACCCGCCAGGTTGTGCGGCACGAAGGCATTGGCCGGTCGTTGCCACAGCGCTTCGTCGAGACGAATGGCTTGCTGTTCATCTTCGCAGGCAATCAGCACCCGCTTTCCGGCCCGCCAGCGTGTTTCCGCCAGATTGCACACCAGCGCTTCAACAGCGCTCAGGCCATCCTGGGTGGCATCGGTTTCCAGCACGTAGAAGGTTGCGTTTTTCATCGGTTTGCTCATCAGAAGATCAAGGGCGGAATCAGATCCGCCCTTGCTGTCAGAAAAGAGGGCGCTTAATCGTCGCCGTTCAATCCTGCCCGATTCAACAGAAACTGTGACAGCATCGGCACCGGACGACCGGTGGCGCCTTTGGCCTTGCCGGAGCGCCAGGCGGTTCCGGCGATATCCAGGTGCGCCCAGTTATATTTGCGGGCGAAACGCGCCAGGAAGCAGGCGGCGGTGATCGCGCCGCCCGGACGGCCTCCAATGTTGCCCATATCGGCAAAGTTGGACTCCAGCTGCTCCTGGAACTCATCCGCCATCGGCAGACGCCAGGCGCGATCGCCGGACTGTTCGGACGCGCTGATCAGCTCATGCGCCAGCGGATTGTGGTTCGACAGCAGGCCGCTGATGTGATGGCCCAGCGCAATCACGCAGGCACCGGTCAGCGTCGCGACGTCGATCACCACTTCCGGGTCGAAACGCTCGACGTAAGTCAGTGCATCACAGAGTACCAGACGGCCTTCAGCGTCGGTGTTCAGCACTTCGACCGTCTGGCCTGACATGGTGGTCAGCACATCTCCCGGACGCATCGAACGGCCATCCGGCATGTTTTCACAGCCCGCCAGCACGCCGACCACGTTCAGCGGCAGGTTCAGCTCGGCCACCATACGCATGACGCCATAGACCGCGGCGGCGCCGCACATGTCATACTTCATCTCATCCATGCTGTCGGCAGGCTTGATGGAGATGCCGCCGGAGTCAAAGGTCAGCCCTTTACCCACCAGCACAATCGGGCGCGCTTCAGCGTCCGGATTGCCTTTGTATTCAATGACCGACATCAGCGACTCATTCTGCGACCCGGCGCCGACGGCGAGATAGGCGTTCATGCCCAGCTCTTTCATCTGCTGTTCGCCGATCACGCGGGTGGTCACATTTTTGCTGAAGGCATCGGCCAGCTGGCGCGCCTGTGACGCCAGATAGGCGGCGTTACAGATGTTAGGCGGCATGTTGCCGAGATCTTTCGCCGCTTTCATACCGGCGGCAACCGCCAGCCCGTGCTGGATCGCCCGCTCGCCGCTGGTCAGCTCGCGACGGGTCGGCACGTTGAACACCAGCTTGCGCAGCGGACGACGTGGCTCGGCTTTGTTGCTCTTCAGCTGATCAAAGTTGTAGAGCGCCTCTTTTGAGGTTTCCACCGCCTGACGCACTTTCCAGTAGGTATTGCGTCCTTTGACATGCAGCTCGGTCAGGAAGCAGACCGCCTCCATGGAGCCGGTATCGTTCAGCGTATTGATGGTTTTCTGAATGACCTGCTTGTACTGGCGTTCGTCCAGTTCACGCTCTTTCCCGCAGCCAATCAGCAGAATACGCTCAGACAGGATATTTGGCACATGATGCAGCAGCAGTGTCTGGCCCACTTTTCCTTCCAGCTCGCCGCGGCGCAGCAGGGCACTGATGTAACCGTCACTGATTTTATCCAGCTGTTCGGCAATCGGTGACAGACGACGCGGTTCGAAAACGCCAACGACAATGCAGGCACTGCGTTGTTTTTCCGGGCTTCCGCTTTTTACACTGAACTCCATGCACTCTCCTGAATCTTAAAGACAACGGCCGCTGCTGCCGCTAGAATGTAGCGCGCTCATGACCCATTTATTCATTGTCGCAGCATGACATTCTGCCGCTGGAGGTCATAATGAATCAGGGTGACAAGATGTTGTTTTTTCACCACCCGGACGCGTTTTTCATACAATTTTAGCTACGACGACGGCCATTGATGAAGAAAAATGGCTGATAAGCGTTGAAACTAGCGATTTTCCTGCAAAAAGACAAGTTTTCACAGGCGTACTAAGCGTGATCATCATTAGATATCTGGTTCGGGAAACGCTCAAAAGCCAGCTGGCTATCCTGTTTATCCTGCTACTCATCTTCTTTTGCCAGAAGTTAGTCAGGATCCTGGGAGCCGCGGTGGATGGCGAAGTGCCGACAAACCTGGTTCTGACACTGTTAGGACTCGGCGTGCCTGAAATGGCACAACTTATACTGCCCTTAAGTCTGTTTCTGGCGATCCTGATGACGCTGGGACGGCTTTACACGGAAAGTGAAATTACCGTGATGCACGCCTGCGGCCTGAGCAAGGCCGTGCTGGTTAAAGCAGCGATGGTATTGATGCTGTTTACCTCGCTGGTGGCGGCGGTGAACGTTATCTGGCTCGGCCCCTGGTCATCCCGTTATCAGGATGAAGTAACGCAGAACGCCAAAGCGAACCCGGGAGCCGCGGCGATGGCCGCTGGCCAGTTCCAGACCTCCAGCGACGGCAGCGCCGTGCTGTTTGTCGAGGATGTAAAGGGCAACCAGTTCGGTAACGTTTTCCTGGCGCAGCTGCGGCCTAAAGGCAATGCGCGTCCGTCGGTGGTGCTGGCTGACAGCGGCCACATGGAGCAGCGTAAAGATGGTTCGCAGGTGGTGACGCTGGATAAGGGTACCCGCTTTGAGGGCACGGCCCTGCTGCGTGACTTCCGCATTACCGACTTCACCAACTATCAGGCGATTGTGGGCTATAAGGCGGCGACGCTCGATCCGAATGATGCAGAGCAGTCGAGTTTTACCGGTCTGTTCAGCAACAACACGCCTGAGTTTAAGGCCGAGCTGCACTGGCGTCTGACGCTGGTGTTCGCGGTGCTGGTGATGGCGCTGATGGTGGTGCCGCTCAGCGTGGTGAACCCCCGTCAGGGACGCGTGCTGTCGATGCTGCCCGCGATGCTGCTCTATCTGATCTTCTTCCTGCTGCAGAGTTCGCTGAAGTCGAGCGGAGCAAAAGGCCGGCTCGATCCGGGTGTATGGATGTGGGTGGTGAATATCAGCTATCTGCTGCTGGCGATAGTGCTTAACCTGTGGGATACGGTGCCGATGCGTCGGGTTCGCGCCCGCTTTACACGCGGAGGGTCAGTCTGATGTTTCGCGTTCTTGACCGTTATATCGGTAAAACGATTTTCAATACGATAATGCTGACGCTGTTCATGCTGGTGTCGCTTTCCGGCATCATCAAGTTCGTCGATCAGCTGCGTAAGACCGGGCAGGGGAGCTACAGCGCGCTGAGCGCCGGCTATTACACCCTGCTGAGCGTGCCCAAAGATATTGAGATTTTCTTCCCGATGGCGGCCCTGCTGGGTGCTCTGCTGGGACTGGGCGCGCTGGCGCAGCGCAGTGAGCTGGTGGTGATGCAGGCGGCGGGCTTTACCCGCATGCAGGTGGCGCTGTCGGTGATGAAAACGGCGATTCCGCTGGTGCTGCTGACCATGGCGATCGGGGAATTTGTGGCGCCGTCAGGCGAGCAGATGGCGCGTAACTACCGGGCGCAGCAGCTTTACGGCGGCGCACTGGTGTCGACGCAGAATGGTCTGTGGGCAAAGGATGGCAACAACTTCATCTTTATTGAGCGCATTAAAGGCGACAATGAGATTGACGGCGTCAGCATCTATAACTTTACCGATCAGCGCCGTTTACAGAGCGTGCGTTATGCGGCGACGGCGACCTGGGATAAAGACAAAAAGCGCTGGATACTGTCACAGGTCGATGAGTCGAACCTGACCGATCCGAAGCAGATTACCGGCTCACAGAGTCTGAGCGGCGAGTGGAAAACCAATCTGACGCCCGACAAGCTGGGCGTGGTGGCGCTCGACCCGGATGCGTTATCGATTCGCGGTCTGTATAACTACAGTAAGTATCTGAAGCAGAGCGGCCAGGAGTCAGGACGATACCGGCTGAATATGTGGAGCAAGATTTTCCAGCCGCTGTCGGTGGCGGTGATGATGCTGATGGCGCTGTCGTTTATTTTCGGTCCGCTGCGCAGCGTGTCGATGGGGGTACGGGTCGTGACCGGTATCAGCTTCGGCTTCCTGTTCTACGTGCTGGATCAGATTTTCGGCCCGCTGAGTCTGGTTTACGGACTGCCGCCGGTGCTGGGGGCGATCCTGCCAAGCTTCGCGTTCTTTGCGATCAGTATGTTTATGCTGATTAAGCGGCGCTAAGCACCGTGAATGAAAAAAGGCCGCGCAAGCGGCCTTTTTTATGGCGGGCGTCGTGCGCCCCTTTATTCGGCCAGCCGTCTGAGGCACCCCTCTATGACCTCATCCAGTCGTTAATCAACGCACCATACAACAGCTCCGCTTCCGCTAACCGGCTCAGCAGGCAATATTCATCGGTCTGGTGTGCCATGGATGGCTCGCCGGGACCAAGGATAATGCAGGGCGGCGTACCCAGTGCGGGTAACAACAGTGACGCATCAGTAAAGTAGGGCACAATGCGCGGCGTCAGCGGAGCGTCATGTAACGCCTGACAATGCTGATAAACAGAATGAATCCAGGCCTGATTCTCTTCGCTCAGTACGGCCGGCAGATCCACCAGCGTCGTCACCGTTACGCTCTCTCCCAGTAAGGTTGTCAGTTGCTGTCGAATGGTGGCGTGCTGCAGATTGGGTGCGCTGCGGATATCCACATCAAATTGGGTGCGATCGGGTACAGAGTTAATGTTCAGGCCGCCTGAAATGCGTCCGACGTTAACGGTCGGCTGCTTCATCAGCGGATGTGGCGCGCCAGGCGAGAAGTGCTGGATCCTGCCCAGAGCCTCCGCCGCCAGATAAATGGCATTAATGCCCAGTTCCGGCATCGCGCCATGGGCCGTTTTCCCGCGCGTTTCACAGCGTAGCCAGAGTGCGCCTTTGTGGCCGATAACCGGATAGTTGGCGGTGGGCTCGCCGACAATCAATGCGCCGACATCGGGCAGGTCAGCGGCAGCAATCAGCGCCCGCGCGCCGTCACAGCCCGTCTCCTCCCCGCCGGTGATCATCAGCACGACGCCGGAACCCTGCTGAATCGCCTGCTGATGCGTCACGCAGGCCACAGCAAAAGCCGCGACAGCCGCCTTCATGTCACTCGAACCGCGACCGTAAAGCCGGTCATCCACGATTTCACCAAACGGATCGAACTGCCAGTCAGCATTGCCGAGCGGGACCGTATCCAGATGGCCGGTAAACGCCAGCTGCGGGCCGGGCTGACGGCCAGGAAGGCGGGCAATCAGGTTAAGGCGATTTTCACCGAAGGGGGACAGGGTGACCTCAAAGCCCCGTTCCGCCAGCCACTCTGCCAGAAAGTGCATGCAGGCCGCTTCGTTGCCCGGAGGATTAATGGTGTCAAAGCGCAACAGCTGCTGCGCCAGCGTCTGGCTCTGGCTCATCATCCGCGCACCGTTAACCAGTCCAGGCAGTTGATCCACAGCTGGCGGTAACCCGGCCACTGAGCAAACTCCTGCGGCAGCCAGTGCGCAGACATATCGCTGGTCCAGACCAGTGAGCGACCCTGCTGATACTCGCGCACCGCCAGCAGCGGATGTGAGGTGCCGGCGATGGTCGCCAGCAGTTTACCTTCCGGGTGCATCTCCACTTCGTTATAGCCCAGTAGCCATGGCCAGTCGTCTGGCATACCGGCGAACAGCGCGTGAGATTCGGTCACGCAGGGATAAACGCCTTCGGGCGTTTCGATGCGGTCATCCCAGGCCAGGCAGCGCACCGGCAGGACTTTCTCGACCGCCGTGTTGCGATAGCGCGCGCCGCCATTGATACCCTGAAAACTGAAGTAACCGCCAATCATCATCAGCGCGCCGCCCGCCGCCACATAGTCGTGGATCAGCGTCAGGCGATTTGCCGTGCGCTGGCTCTTCAGCCAGGTATCCGGGTGCAGCAGCAACGTATTGGCGCCGATGTCGGACAGAATGATCGCATCCCACTGCTGAAGCCCGTCCGGGGTTAAAGGAAATTCGGTGGCGGCAGCATGGGCGGGCATGTAGGTGATGGCATAATCGCTGTCGGCCAGCGCCGCCATAAAGTCGGTCGCGCCATTATGCCAGGTGGCGGTGGCAAACTGATCGAAGCCTTTGACGTGAACAGACGTGCTGGTCCAGGACTCGCCGACCAGTAAAATTTTCTTCTGCATTCAGGTTCTCCCTTACCCACCAAAAACGCGCTGTGGGTTAGCAATCAGTAAGGTTTCAAGTTGTTCGCCGCTGACGCCGTGGCGTTTCAGGCGCGGGACAAAATGTTTAAGGATGTAGCCATAGCCGTGACCGCCGTAGCGGGTCAGCATGGTTTTCAGGAACACGTCCTGCGACAGCAAAATCTGTTCGATAAAGCCGTCATCGATCAGCTCGCGAATGGCGCGGGCATTCTCCTCATCGGACGGTGACTGCGCGGTCTCATCGGCGTAGTAATAGCTCATGCCGATCATGTCATATTCCAGAAAGGCACCGCGCTGTGCCAGATCGCGCTGGTAGCGCTTATCGGCAAAGCTGGGGTTCATGTGGCACAGCACCACATGACGCAGGTCAGCGCCTTCTTCTTCCAGGATATCCAGCACCCGATGACCTAAGCGCTCCCAGCCGGGCAGATGCACCTCAACCGGCACCCGTGTCGCGGCACTGGCGCGGCCCGCCGCCCGCAGGGATTTCTCCTCGTCAGGGGTAAAGCGGCTGGACACACCGATTTCGCCGATCAGGCCAGCCAGCACCTCGGGTTTCTCCTCTCTGCCGCCCAGGTCGAAAATCAGCCTGTCAGCGAGCGCGTCGATGCTGATCGTTTTGACCCAGTCGGGATGTGAGGGCTCCAGATACAGCCCGGTGCTCATGATGATGTTCAGCCCGGTCAGGCGCGCGATGCGCTGCAGCGCTTTCGGGTCACGGCCAATGCCGATATTGGTGGGATCCACCACCGTCTCGCCGCCCAGTGCCCGGAACTTCATCAGCTCTTCAATCGCCAGATCCACATCAAACAGCTGACAGTTATCGCGGCTGATCAGCGGATTAAGCGACAGCTCGCCCAGGTTTTCGATGCTGACCGGCATTTCCGCCAGGTGACGCTCGCCACAGCAGCAGGGCGGTACCCACTTGCCGGAGGCATCCAGCAGAATGTGCTCGTGCATCAGCGTCACGCCCATCTCACTCACCGGCAGCGGGCCAAGGACGGTCATCACATAGCCGCTGTTGCTGCCCAGCGGCAGCGGATCGGGATGACGAAAAATAGAGTGTTTCATCAGCTATCCTTTCGCCGCCGATCGCGTCGGGTTGAGAATGCGGGTGTTAAGCCAGATGGCCAGCAGAATAATCGTACCGGTGGCGATCTGCGTGTAAAACGGGGAGATATGCGACAGAATCAGGCCGTTCTGGATGATGGCAATCGACAGCGCGCCGAGCAGCGTGCCGATAACGGTTCCGAAGCCGCCAAACAGGCTGGTACTGCCCAGCACCACCGCCGCGATCACCTGCAACTCGAAGCCTTCGCCCTGGTTGGAGGAGCCGCTGCCCAGACGCGCGGTGATGATCATGCCCGCCAGCGCCGCCGCCATACCGCTGAGGATGTAGACCTTCATGGTTACGGCTTTGGTGTTAATACCGCTCCGGCGCGCGCCTTCCGCATTCGCGCCAATCGCCGTGACATAGCGCCCAAAACGCATATGATTCAGTGCGATATGGCCAACGATCAGCGCCACGATGCCTATCAGCGCGGGCATCGGCACGCCCAGTACCCAAGCGCGGCCCATTAAAGCGAACGGGCTGTCGGCAGGGATGGGAATGGAGTAGCCCTGGGTAATCAGCAGCGCCACGCCGCGCACCACCGCCAGCGTCGCCAGCGTGACGATAAAGGCCGGAATGCCTTCGTAAGCGATAAAGAAGCCGTTAATGGCCCCCACCAGCGCGCCCAGCAGCAAGCCGCCCAGCAACACCACCGGCCAGGGCAGGCCCCAGTTATTCAGCGCGATAGCGGAGAGGGCGCCGACCAGCGCCAGCGTCGATCCTACGGAAAGATCGATCCCGCCCGTGGTGATCACCAGGGTCATCGCCGTGGCGACAATCAGCAGCGGCGCGCTCTGGCGAATGATATTCAGCCAGTTAGCACTGCTGAGGAAGTTGCCGGTGATCAGGGAAAACACCACGCAGCAGAACACGAAAAACAGCGCGATGCTCACCACGCCAGAGTGGTTGTGCAGCAGACGACGCGGCAGCGAGTGCTGTGTCATACGGGAACTGCTCAGATTCATAATAGTCATCCTGTTACCTCGCTCAGTGCGCGGCGGCCGAGCGGGCGACAAACTTCTCACCCACGATCAAATTGACGATCTCGGTCAGATCCGTTTCGGCCACGCGGCGCTCCGCCACATTGGTGCCTTCGTACATCACCATGATGCGATCGCACACCAGGAAGAGATCCTGTAAGCGATGGGTGATCAGGATGACGCTCACGCCCCGCGCCGACACCCGGCGGATCAGCTCCAGCACCGCTTCCACTTCGGCGACCGCCAGCGCGGCGGTGGGTTCATCCATAATCAGTACCTTGGGATCGAAGGCGGCAGCGCGTGCAATGGCAATCGCCTGGCGCTGCCCGCCGGATAAGTTGCGTACCAGCAGCCGGGTATCCGGGATAGAAATCCCCAGGCCTTTCAGCATTTCCCGCGCGTCAGTGTGCATTTTTTCTTCGTCCAGAAACGGGATGCCGAAAATGGACTTCATCGGTTCACGTCCCATAAACAGGTTGCCTGCCACATCGACGGTGTCGCACAGCGACAGGTCCTGATACACCATCTCGATATGGCAGCGGCGCGAATCCGCCGGGTTAGAGAAATGCTGCTCTTCACCATCAATACGAATCGTGCCGCTGGTCGGGACGACCGCACCTGACAGCACCTTGGTCAGCGTGGATTTTCCCGCGCCGTTGTCGCCCACCAGACCCAGCACTTCACCCGGAGCCAGTTGCAGGTTGACGCCCTGCAGAGACCGGATCGCGCCATAGGTCTTGGTAATATTCACCATCTCTACCCGTGTCAGGGCAGTGTGTGCCTGCTGCATATGATTACTCCCATCACCACTAACGGGACCGTTACTCTGCATGTAAAAAGGGGCTATCCGGCACGGTTTACGCCCTTGTAAACCGGTTTACCTGCAGGATAAACCCTTTGTCACAACACACAGAACAACACGCTACACGATATTTGTTTGCCGGGTGAGACAGTGCAGCTTCCGTGCCAGTCTGTGACCAGGCGTGGCACTTATGGTCTAACTCACTGTAATACAGCACATTTGCCGTTTGACTTCAGGTAAACCGGTTTACTGAACAGAAACCGGCTAAATGAAGGTGCTCACTTTTTGCGCCAGTGTTGTGCGCTTTTGCGCCATTCTGGGTCGTGGTTAACGGATCCGTATCGAGTCGCGCGCCACCCATTCAACCTGCAGGCGGGTTTCGGCGGGGACGGGGAGGTCATCATTCAGGATACGCAACATGATCTCTACGGCCGTGCGGCCCAGTTCACGTGCGGGCTGGCGGATGGTGGATATACGGGGCTGGGTGAAGTCAGCATAGGTGGCGTCATCAAAGCCTACCAGGGACAGCGCGTCGGGCGCGTTGAGTCCGCGCGCGCGCAGGCCATCCATCAATCCCAGTACCAGAAAATCGCTGGCGGCAAAGACGGCGGTCGGGCGCTCTGCGCGGCTGAACAGCTGATCCAGCGCCTGTTTACCGAACTCACGCTGGTATTCGCCGTACATCACCCATTCGGGCGGGACACGCAGGCCAGCCTGCTCCATTGCGGTGCAGAACCCCTGGTAGCGTTCGCGTACACTCATCAGTTCCGCCGGGCCGCCGACAAAGGCGATATCCTGATGACCCGCAGCAATCAGATTTTCGGTAGCCATCCGGCCACCCTGAACGTTGTCGGCAAACACTTTGGGCACGACGCTGCCAGGGATGTCCTCATCCAGCAGCACGATGCGCTGGTGGCGGTTAATCTCTTTGCGTAACAGACCGTTATCAGGATGGTTGGTGGTAAACAGCAGGCCATCCACCTGGCAGGTATCCAGCCAGCGGATAAACTGACTCTCTTTGTCCGGATGGTTGCGGGTAATACAGAGCACCAGGCTGTAGCCATGGGCAGAGGCGGCTTCTTCGGCGGCATCTGCCAGTTCGGCAAAGAAGGGATTGGTAATATCGGGCAGCACCAGCCCCAGGGTTTCGCTGCCGCCCTTGCTCAGGCGACGCGCCAGGCTGTTACCGCGATAATCCAGCTGACGAATCGCCGCTTCAATGCGGTCAATCGTCTCCTGCGGCAGCATAATGCTTTGATTCATATAGCGGGATACGGTCGCTTTAGAGAGCCCGGCCAGCGCTGCCACATCCGATAATAGCACCCGTTTTTTACTCATATCACCTGCCATCTTGCCCGGAATCGGCTATCAGTAACACAGTTACGCGCAGCGGAGACAGCTTTTCCATGCCCGCTGACGATAAAATAATCGCTTGACAAAATTTAGCCAGAAGCGAATGTTAAAGGCAGTTTACCGCACGACCCGGGAGTCACTCCCAAACCCGATTAATTCCTTTCACACGTGCACCATAATGGACGGTGTGCAGAAAGTCGATTATTCAGGTTCTGGCTGAAGCAGCCATTCAGACGATATTTGCCCGCCAACACTATTCCCTCTGCATTTTAATGCGGAGATCGACTGGTTATCGCTCATTCCCGACGAGGAATTTTAAGATGATGGCATTTAACACCAGAAAACTGCGTGCTGTTGCGCTGGCAACCGGCTTACTGTCTGCGGGTTCATTATTTTCACTGGCAAAAGCCGCCCCCACTTATGCGCTGGTTCAGATCAATCAGCAGGCCCTTTTTTTTAATCAGATGAATAATGGCGCCCAGGAAGCAGCGAAAGCCAGCGGTAAAAATTTAGTGATCTTTAACGCTAACGATAATCCAGTGTCTCAAAACGACGCCATTGAAACCTATATTCAGCAGGGTGTGAAGGGCATTATGGTGGACGCGATTGACGTCAACGGCATTATGCCAGCGATTAAAGAAGCGGCCGCCGCCCGAATACCGGTTATTGCCATTGATGCGGTATTACCGGCGGGACCACAGGCGGCACAGGTGGGCGTGGATAACCTGGAAGGCGGCAAAATTATTGGTCACTATTTTGTCGACTACGTGGCGAAAAATATGGGCGGCAAAGCGCGACTGGGCATTGTGGGTGCGCTGAATTCGGCCGTACAGAACCAGCGTCAGAAGGGGTTTGAAGAAACCATCAAAAGCAATCCGGGCATCACCGTCGCGGATGTGGTTGATGGCCAGAACGTGCAGGATACGGCGATGACGGCGGCAGAAAACCTGATCACCGGCAACCCGGATTTAACCGCTATCTACGCGACCGGCGAGCCGGCACTGCTGGGCGCGATTGCGGCGGTGGAAAACCAGGGCCGCCAGAAAGAGATCAAAGTCTTTGGCTGGGATCTGACATCCAAAGCCATCAGCGGGATTGATGGCGGTTATGTCACGGCTGTCCTGCAACAGGATCCGAAAAAGATGGGTGAAGAGGCGGTAAAAGCCCTGAACGCGATTACCGCAGGCAAAACCGTGTCGAAAACCATTCTGGTTCCGGCCACGGTGGTGACCAAAGCCAACGTGGACAGTTATCGCGCAATGTTTAAATAACCGCTGGCTCGCCGCCTGACTGGAGCAGCGCGGCGAGTTCCTCTGCGGTGGGGAAGGCCTGACGTGTCCCGTGACGGCTGACAGTCAGCGCCGCAGCCTGACTGGCATGCGTCAGTGCTAATGCATCAATTTCCCCCCCGCGCCGGATCGCGGAAGCCAGCATCACGGCAAGAAAGGTATCGCCTGCGCCGGTGGTATCTGTGGCATTAACGGGTTGCGCCGGACAAAACGTTCGCTGGTCGCCCTGCGTCAGCCAGGCGCCCGCACTGCCCAGTGTGGTCACTAACGTTTTCACTGCGCGGGGCTGCAGCTGCTGCGCTTCGTGCTGATTGACCACGGCGATATCGACCAGCGACCAGCATGAGGCAAAAGCGGCGTGCACGGGTGAGGGGTTAAATACGGTTATCAGGCCGCAGGATTTGGCCAGGCTGAACAGCGCATGGGTTTTTTCGGGCGAGAAATTGCCCTGCTGCACCAGCAGATCGCCCGGACGCGCGCTGGCCAGATGGTGGCTAAGCGTAGTGATATCCAGCGCATCTGCCGCCGATGTACTGGTAATAATGGCGTTATCGCCATCGGCGCTGTGCAGAATAAGCGAGGTGTCGCTCAACGCGGTCATGGGCTGCGTGGGCAGTAACGTCACGGGCTCGTTCATGAGCTGCTGACGGATCCATTTTCCTTTGCTGTCATGACCGGTCGCGGCAATTAAACAGGTTTCAATGCCGCAACGGGATAACACTATCGCCTGATTCGCGCCTTTTCCGCCGATATCCTGCGATCGCTGATAACCGTGAACAGAGGCGCCCTTAGCCGGAATATCGGTAACAGACCAGGTTTCATCGACAGTAATATTTCCAGCCACATAAACACGCATAGTGTTTTCCCGAACAGGATAAAGAAGCGATGGTTGCTATATCAGCAGGAAAAATTGATGCAATACAAGCGATATTTTCACGCCCTAAAGCGATTATTGGCGTCATTCACTGTGACCCCTTCCCGGGTTCGCCAAAATATCGGGGCAAACCTGTCAGCGCGATAATTGATCGCGCATTACGCGATGCGGAAAATTATATTGCTGGCGGGGTTCACGGCCTGATTGTGGAAAATCATGGCGATATTCCTTTTTCAAAACCTGAGGATATTGGCCCGGAAACGCCGGCGCTGATGGCGGTGATTACGGAAAAAGTGCGGGAGCGTTTCGGCGTGCCGCTGGGCATTAACGTGCTGGCGAATGCCGCGCTGCCTGCCTTTGCCACCGCGCTGGCGGGCGGGGCGGATTTTATCCGCGTCAATCAGTGGGCGAATGCTTATATCGCCAACGAAGGCTTTATTGAAGGGGCTGCCGCGAAAGCGCTGCGCTACCGTAGCCAGCTGCGTGCCGAACATATCCGGGTATTCGCCGACAGCCATGTTAAACACGGCAGCCACGCGATAGTGGCCGATCGCTCCATTCGGGAACTGACCCGCGATGTCGACTTCTTCGAAGCGGATGCGGTTATCGCCACCGGACAACGCACCGGCGACAGCGCCACGCTGGAGGAAATCGACGAGATCCGCGCTGCCACCACCTTACCGCTGCTGGTGGGGTCGGGCGTGACGCCCGCCAACGTCTGCCAGATTCTGGCGCGCACGCAGGCCGTGATTGTGGCCAGTGCGCTCAAAGTCGATGGCGTCTGGTGGAACGATGTGGATCGGGAGAGGGTAAAAGCCTTTATGGCGGTCGCGCAGCCTGCGCTGGAGCAGCCATAACCGCCCATTATTGCCTGACGCAGAGAACAAAAAACCCCGCAGGGAGGCGAGGTTTTTTGGTTACGTCAGCCCAGCCAGCCTTTCACCACCGGCAGTACGGCGGGAAGCTGCGACAGCAGGTAGAGGATCAGCCCGATGGTGCCGCCCACCAGCGTCCCGTTGATGCGGATAAACTGCAGATCCTTACCGATGTTCAGCTCTATCTGCTGCGACATATCCCGCGCATCCCAGCTTTTCACCGTGTCGCTGATATGGCGCGTCAGGAAGCGGGCAAACTCCGGCGCGACGCTGCGGGCGGCCTGCTCCAGGTGCTGATTCATTGAGTCGCGCAGCGCCGGGTCGGCGGCCAGGGTTTCGCCCAGCCAGCGTGCCGCATCGCCTATTTTCGCCTGCACGCGCGACTCTTCGCTGCTGAAATCCGCCTTGAGCCAGTTACGCATATCATTCCAGAGCTCGCCGATGTAGCGGTTGAAGGAGGCATCCTCTTTCAGCCAGCCTTTGATCTCGTCGGCGCGGGCCGCCATTTCCGGGTCGCTCTGCAGCTTCACGATGAGCTTCTCAACCGCCCGGTTAAAGCCCAGCCGCAGCTCATGGCCTTGATCCAGCGCCACATCATCCAGCAGCGAATCCACCGCGTTCGCCACCAGTTCTGCGCTGTGCTCGCCCAGCCACTCGGTCGGCAGCATTTTCGCCTTGATGGGATGCTCGCGCTTCAGCCAGCGCACCAGCTGGTTAGCGATAAATTCCCGGGTGGTGGGTTTGTGCAGCAGCTTCAGCAGCTGGTCGATTGCCGCGTCCAGCAGCGCCTGGTGACGATTGTTCTTCGTCAGGCTCTCCAGCACCAGGGCACTGGTCTGGCTGAGATCGACTTTGTCGATAGCGCGATGCACCGCACGACGCATAAAGGTCTGGATGCGGGTGTCATCGGTCAGATCCAGGAAGCCGCGCATCACCTGCAGCAGATGGCGACCCACGCGGTCGGCGTTACCTGGCGCATTGAGCCACTGCGCCAGCAGGGTGGAGGGATCGTAGCGGCGGATCAGATTCAGCAGCGAATCGGTATCCAGAAACTTCTCCTGCACAAAGCGCCCCAGATTCTCACCGATGCGATCTTTGTTGCGCGGAATAATGGCCGTATGACGGGCAATAAACGGCACCGGCACGCGGCGAAACAGCGCCACCACCGCAAACCAGTCGGCCAGTGCGCCGACCATCGCGGCTTCCGCTATGGCTTTGAGGCCGCTGACGTAAAAGCTGGGCGGCAGAAACAGTGTGACAATAAAGGTGAGGGCGGCCAGCAGCAGCAGCGAGAGCGCCAGGCGTTTGGTCCGTTTGAGTTCGTGTTGTTTATCCATATCCTGATCTTAGCAGTTTGCCTGCTTAACAGGTCAACGTTCTCCTCTCCCGGTCGAAAAGTGCAGTTAAGTCTGGCACGGATTAATGCGGTCTTAACCGAGTGGGCGAGGCGCTGACCAGACTGTTCCTAAAAACTAATCACCTTAAAAATTACCACTCTGATAAACAGTTACGGCGGTGTACATTCCGGAGGCAGTCTCCTTACGTTGACACACCCTATCCATGGAACCAGACCAGGAGAATTCACGTGAAAGCAATCGCAACGGCAACCGCCAGTCTGTTGATGTTAATGAGTGGTATCGGCGCGCATGCAGAAGGGCTAACCACCTCTGCTGATGGAAAAAATCTGACCGTCAGCTTCGGCAAGCCCACCATTAAGCAGGTCCTGCATTACCGTAAAATGTACGACAAAAAACCCTTTCCCGATGCCGAAATTTATTACTACGACAACGGCACTTATAAAATCATCTCGCAGGGTGAAAACCATTACGGCGTCTACGTGATGCAGGGCAGTTTCGATGATGAGACCTTCACGGTGCGCTTTATCTCGCTGCCCTCCAGCGACTGGGGTAACAAGACCGCCTTCCATCAGCTGACCTTTGTGCGTGGCGATAAGCAGAATGTGTTTATCCAGAACGCGATTGTCGATACCGGCGAAGCGATTGCCCAGCAGAACGGCACCTACACGCAGGAAAAGAACAGTGTCACCAACCCGGTCTCCACCCACTGGAAACATCAGTAGCGTTAAGGTGGCAGCCCGGCTGCCACCCACCTTTAGCGGCGACGACCGCCAAACAGGCTGCCCAGCACGCCGCGAATGATCTGGTGAGTAATCTGACGCCCGGCGCTCTTCGCCATGGTCTGCACCACACCATCCCGCTTGCCGCCGCGCGGACCGGTGCTGCCAAACAGGATCTCTTTTAATCCCCCCAGAATCCCGTCATCGACCGCCACCGCGTTGCCTTTGGCTTCAGGCGCATTGGCCTTGTCACTGGCGGCCTGCACGCCCTGTTGCAGCCGTTCATAAGCCGATTCCCGATCGATTTCCGTGTCATATTTGCCATACAGCGGCGAATGGTTGATCAGACCGTTGCGCTCATCGCCTGTCACCGGCCCCATGCGTGAACCAGGCGCAATCACCATGGCGCGCTCGACGACCGACGGACTGCCTTTGGCATCCAGGAAGGAGATGAGTGCTTCGCCGGTGCCGAGCGCCTGAATGGCCTCTGCACTGTCAAAAGCCGGATTGGCGCGCAGCGTCTCTGCGGCGGTTTTTACCGCCTTCTGATCTTTGGGGGTGAAAGCGCGCAGGGCGTGCTGTACGCGGTTGCCAAGCTGGCCCAGCACCCGATCCGGGATATCCGCCGGGTTCTGGGTCACAAACCAGACGCCGACCCCTTTGGAGCGGATCAGACGCATCACCTGTTCGATCTTCTCCAGCAGCACCGGCGGCGCGTCGGTAAACAGCAGGTGCGCCTCATCAAAGAAGAAGACCAGCTTAGGCTTATCCAGATCGCCCGCTTCCGGCAGACGCTCATACAGCTCTGACAGCAGCCACAGCAGGCTGGTGGCATAGAGTTTCGGCATCTGGTAGAGCTTTTCAGCGGAGAGGATGTTAATGACGCCTTTACCGTTGCTGTCGACACGCATCCAGTCGGCGATATCCAGCATCGGTTCGCCAAAGAAGTGCTCTGCACCCTGTTGCTCCAGCGTCAGCAGACCGCGCTGAATCGCGCCGATCGAGGCGCTGTTGATATTGCCATACTGGGTCTGGAAGCTCTTCGCGTTGTCACCGATGTACTGGGTCATGGCGCGCAGATCTTTGAAGTCCAGCAGCAGCAGGCCCTGATCATCGGCGATGCGGAAGATAATCTGCAGAACGCCGCTCTGCACCTCATTAAGGTTCAGCAGGCGCGCCAGCAGCAGCGGGCCGAGATCGGAGACGGTTGCCCGCACCGGATGGCCTTTCTCGCCGAAGATATCCCACAGCACCACCGGATTGCTCTGCGGCTGCCAGTCGGTGACGCCGATCTTCGCCAGTCTCTCCTGAAGCTTTTCGCCGGACTGACCGGCCATCGCCACGCCGGTTAAATCGCCTTTCACGTCGGCCATAAAGACCGGCACGCCGCTGGCGGAGAAGGATTCGGCCAGCTTCTGCAGCGTGACGGTTTTACCGGTGCCGGTTGCGCCGGTGATTAAGCCGTGGCGGTTCGCCATTTGCGGTAACAGATGGAGTTCGACGTCAGGCGTCCGGGCAATCAGTAGCGGAGATGTCATGATTTTCCTCTCTCGGGCAACGGGTTATGCCTGAAGGATAGCAAGCGAAGGGCAGGGAAGAGGAGAACAATTCGTCAAAAGCGAGGCCGTTGCGCTGTCCTGCAACGGCCTCGCTTTTACTGTCGTCATTTCAGGCAGGCTGCCATCCCTGCCGGGTTTTCTACTTCTGCACCTCTTCAAAATTGAGCAGGCTGACGCCGATACCCTGCTGCAGGCTCTTAAGGTTGCTGCGCACGGCGACCTGGGTTGCGCCCTGCAGCAGCAGAACAAACGGCGAATCCTGCTGGACGCGGGTCTGCAGGGCCGTGTAAAGGCTGCGACGTTTTGCTGCGTCACTCTCTTCGGCGGCAGCGCGGGTCTGCGCGCTGAGTTCAGGGATTGTCCAGCCGACGCGCCAGGCCAGGGTTTTGCCGCCGCCGGGTACGTTATAAGCAAAGGCGCTGGCGTTGGTGTTGGGATCGATGTAGTCCGCGCCCCAGTAGGAGAAGATCGCCTGGAAGTCACGGCTGCGCATTTTGCTCCACAGCTCAGATTCCGCCACCGGCTGGAGATCGAGTTGCACATCCGCTTTAGCGAAGCTCGCCTGCAGTGCCTGTGCCACGTCGATATAAGGCGGCTGATTGACCACCGTCAGCGCGATATGCGTGCCCGGTTTAATGCCGCCTTTCTGCAGAATTTCCTGTGCCTTTTTCAGATCGTAGTGAAACGGCGTGGTATCCAGGGTGCCGTCAAACCCGTCCGGCAGGAAGCTCTGGTGAATACGGTACTGACCTTTCAGCAGCTGGTTCGCCAGGCTCTCATAGTCCACCAGCCAGCGCGCCGCCTGCCACAGCGCCGGATTGCCCAGCGCCGGTTGCTGCGGACTTTGGGTGTTAAAGCCGAGGTAGTAAACCAGGCTCGACGGGAAGGCCTCGACGCGCACGCCCGCCCTGTTCTTCAGCGCGGCGATCTGGTCCGGGCCGAGCTGATAGGCGACATCCACATCTCCCTGCTGGATCAGCAGCCGGCGGCTGCCCGGATCGGCCACCCCTTTCAGCAGAACGCGCTTCAGATGCGGTTTTTGGGTGCTATAGGGATTGGCCTCCAGAACCAGCGCCTGCAGCGGCACAAACTGCCTGATGGCGTAGGCGGCGCTGCCTGCCGAGTGCACTTTCAGCCAGCCGTTGCCGTAGTCATTGTTACTGGCGTGCTGCCGGACCAGCCTGCTGTCGACAATCGAGGCGACCGGCGCGGTCAGCAGGCGCAGCGCCAGGTCGCGGCCAATCTCCGCCGGCCAGCGCAGCTCAAGCTGGTGGTCGCTGATCACCGTGAACTGCTGGTCGATATTTTCTGGCGTCCAGCCAAACTCGCCCAGAATAAAAGAGGGTGCTTTATTCAGCTTCACCGCGCGGGTTAAGGAGAACACCACATCCTGAGCGGTCAGCGGATTACCGCTGGCGAAGCGGGCCTGGGGATTAAGATCAAACACCAGACTGTGCGGTGTTTTGCCCGCCTGCCAGCGGGTCGCGGCCAGCGGGGAGAGCTGCTGTGGATGGTGATGATCCGGCTCCAGCAGCATCTGGTAGATATTGCGCAGGCTGCTGTTGCTGACCGTTTCGAAACTTTCCGCCGGGTCAAAACTGATGATCCCATCCAGCGGAACGGCCACCACCAGGGTATCGGCGGGAGTGGCGGCGTGTGCGGAATGAACCAGAGTCAGCGCCGTTAACAGGGACAAAAGCGTTTTTCGCATAGAGGGTTATCCTGAGTCGGTAATAGCTCTACTCTAGCGGGCGTCCGATAATCTCAAAATGCCGGTTTGTTCTGAGCTTTGCACAAATATTCGCGTCAGGTTCAGACGGACAGGAAGGCGAATATAATGGCGGGTTGTGATTATTTCTTTAAGACTCTTTTCGCTCCGGAAATATTATTCCTGCTCACCGAAGCAAAAGCCCATTATCTGTAACTGACGACCTGAAAAAAGCGGCCTGTTTAAAGCGTGGCGTGCAGAAAAGGCAGCGAACAGGGAAGCGTAATTCTTTTATCGATCAATGAGCGTGATAATGACAATATGAAAATATCTCGCCGCACGCCTGCTGGATAATGGCTAATTAACCGATTTTCATCGGTTTTTCTTGCCGTTTCCCCTTCCGATTACGCTTTTTTCTGCCCATTAATGCGGTTCCGCCTGATAATAGTATTCTGCTGAGACACACCTTAAATTTTATTTTTACATTTGGACACATTTATATCCCTAAGATTGTCAGGTCTTTAACCGATATATTTTCTTTGTCACCGATAGATAATTCTACCCGCCCTTAACCGTTCTGCCGTCGTCTGTGCCGTGTGCGTGAATACCGGCGGGGAATACCCCTCTGCGCATCGCCTTTCAGCGGCATCAGCGATTAAGAGGGGTATTCAGCAGATGAGAGTCGTGCGGATATGCTTTTAGAAAAACCCACCACCAGGCGTAAATTTTTGCTCGGTTCACTGCTGGCGCTGCCATTAAGTGAGCTGGTGTTAAAGGGCATCACGGCGGCACAGGCGGCAGAGATGGCGGCCCCCGAGTTGGCCGATTACAGGCCGATCTTTTTCAGTGCCGACGAGTGGCAGTTCATCCTGGCGGCCACCGATCGTCTGATCCCGGCAGGCGGCAAAGGCAAAGCGCCGGGCGCGCTGGAAACCAATGTGCCGATCTTTATCGATCAGCAGCTGTACAGCGAAGCCTTCGGCAGTGAGATCTACCTGCAGGGGCCTTTCAATACCCAGGCTCCCGCGACGCTGGGCTATCAGATCCCGTTCCGTCCCCAGCAGATCTACCAGACCGGCATAAAGCTGCTCAATCAGTGGTGCCATGACACCCATCAGAAAGCGTTTGCTGCGCTGACGCTGGAGGAGAAGGATGCGGTGCTGACGCAGGTGAATAAAAACCAGATCGACTTTGCCGCGCTGGGCGAAGCCGATCTCAGACCGTCACATTTCTTCAGCCAGCTGCTTTCCGATACCAAACATGGCTATCTGGCCGACCCGATGTATGGCGGCAATAAAGGGATGAAAGCCTGGATCGCCATCGGCTTCCCCGGCGCGCGTGCCAGCTTCACCGAGTGGGTCAAACAGCACAACGTGTCTTATCCGCTCGGCCCGGTCAGCATCAAAGGTGAACGCGCCTGAGGCGCTTCCACATCAGGTAAACAGGATTATCATGGCACAGGTTACTAAAAAAGAAGTCGACGTCGTGGTCTGCGGCCTCGGCTGGGCAGGCTCACTGATGAGTATTGAGCTGGCGCTGGCAGGATTGGAGGTACGCGCCCTGGAGCGCGGCGGCGATCGCGATTATGACGAGTTCGCCTATCCGAAACCGGCAGATGAATATGCCTATGCGGTGCGCAACAAAGTGTTCGCCACCCCGGCAGAAGTGGCGGTCACCGTGCGCTACAACAGCAGCCAGACCGCACTGCCTACCCGTAAATGGGGCGCATTTGCACCGGGCACCGGCGTCGGCGGCGCAGGGATGCACTGGACGGCGGTACTGATCCGTCCCACCCCGACCGATATCAAGCTCAAAACCTATGTCGACGAGGCGTACAAGCCCGGCATTCTGCAGGAAGATATGCGGGTCATGGACTTCCCCTTCAGCTGGGAAGAGATCGAGCCGTACTACTACAAATTCGAGCTGATCTGCGGCCAGTCGGGCAACACCGGCAACCTGCGCGGCGAAATCCTGCCGGGCGGCGATCCGTTTGAAGGGCCACGTTCTGAACCTTATCCGCTGCCCGCGCTGGAAGACACGCTGAACAATGTCATGTTCAAAGAGGCGGCGCAAAAACTCGGTTATCACCCGTTCCCGAACCCGTCGGCCTGTGTCTCGCGGGCGTGGAAAAATCCCTACGGCAACCAGATCGCTCCCTGCAACTACTGCGGCTACTGCAGCAAATATCCCTGCCTGAACTACTCCAAAGCGTCGCCGCAGACGGCGGTGATGGACGCGCTGAAGCGTATGCCGAACTTCTCTTATGAAGTGCACGCGGAAGTGATTAAGGTGGTGCTGAACGATGATAAGAAAACCGCCAAAGGGGTGATCTACATCGATGCGCAGGGCAATGAGTGCTTCCAGCCGGCGAAAATCGTCGTGCTGAGCAGCTTCCAGCTCTACAACGTGCGTCTGATGCTGCTCTCCGGCATCGGCAAGCCGTACAACCCGATAACCGAAGAGGGCGTGGTCGGCCGTAACTACGCCTTCCTGTCGAACGGCGGCGCGACCCTGTTCTTCAAAGATAAAAACTTTAACCCCTACGCCACCGCAGGCGCGACCGGGCAGATGTTTAACGATATCTCGCCAGGCAACTTCGATGGCCCCGGACTGGGCTTCCTTGGCGGCGCGAAGATCCACAGTTCACAGGCGACCGGCACGCCCATCAGCACCGCGCTGCCAAAAGGCACGCCCTCCTGGGGCATGGGCTACAAGGAAGGCTTGGAGGAGTGGTACGGTCATTCGATGAAGATCAGTATCACCACCACCTGTCAGTCCTACCGCGATATCTATCTGGATCTCGATCCGAACTACAACGATCACCGCGGGCTGCCGCTACTGCGTATGACCTTCAACTGGAAAGAGAATGAGCTGAAGCTGCAACAGCATCTGAAAGGGATCGTCGGCAATATCGCTAAAGAGCTGAACCCCGACAGCATGAGCATGAGCTTCCTGCCGATGGGCGCGGATTTCGATATCACCAAATATGTCTCGACCCACAATGTGGGCGGGGCGGTGATGGGCGATAACCCGAAAACCTCGGCGCTGAACAAATACCTGCAGAGCTGGGACGTGCATAACGTCTTTGTGCCGGGCGGCAACGCCTTCCCGCAGAACTTCCAGGCGAACCCGACCGACACCATCGGTGCGATTACCCTGATGGCCGCACAGGCGATCAAAGATCACTACCTGAAAAATCCCGGCCCACTGGTACAGGCATAAGCGCATGAATAAGCTGAAACTTAACTCTTTTATCGTCACCAACGCGCTGCTGCTGGGCAGCCTCTCTGCGCTGCCAGTTCACGCCGACGATGAAGCACAACTGATAAAGCAGGGCGAATACCTTTCCCGGCTCGGTGACTGCATGGCGTGCCACTCGCTGCCGGGCAAGCCTGACTATGCGGGCGGACTGGCGATTACCTCGAACCTCGGCACCATCTTCTCCACCAATATCACGCCCGATAAGCAACACGGCATCGGTAACTACAGCGAGCAGCAGTTTGCTGACGCGGTGCGTAAAGGCATCCTGCCGGACGGCTCCCGTCTCTATCCGGCGATGCCTTATCCCGATTACGCCAGAATCAGTGATGACGATATCCACGCGCTCTACGTCTACTTTATGAAGGGCGTAAAGCCGAGCGCAGCGCAGCCACCGGAAACGGATCTGAGCTTCCCGTTCAGCCAGCGCTGGGGCATGCGTTTCTGGAACTGGGCGTTCACGTCCGATAAACCGTTCCGGCCAATCGGTGGCGCATCAGCCGACGTTAACCGCGGTGCCTATATCGTGGAGATCCTGGGGCACTGCGGCAGCTGCCATACGCCGCGCGGCCTGGGCATGAACGAGAAAGCCCTCGACAGCGGTGACGATCAATTCCTGGCAGGTGGCAGCCTGAACCACTGGGCAGTGCCGTCGCTGCGTGGCCTGCCGCACTGGAGCCAGCAGGAAATTGTGGATTACCTGCAGACCGGGCGTAACGATAAGGCGGCGGTGGGCGGCGAGATGACCTCTGTGATTGAGCACAGCAGTTCGCACATGACCGACGCCGATCTCAACGCCATCGCCGCTTACCTGAAGTTCCTGGGCGGCAATCCGCCCCTGCAGGCGTATGACGTGCAGGCGCAGCAGGCAACGGAAGCGAAACTTACCGCGGCGAAAAACCTCAGCGAAGGTGAGCGTCTCTATCTGGATAACTGCGGTGCCTGTCACTTCGTGACCGGCAAAGGCGCGCCGGGCGTCTTCCCGGAACTGGATCAGGCGACGATCGTCAACGCCAGCGACCCCACCGGTCTGATCCATACGATCCTGGCGGGCGCACAGCAACCCTCTGTCGCTAAGGCCCCGTCAAAACTGGCGATGCCTGGCTTTGCCGGACGGCTGAGTGATGATGAAGTGGCGCAGCTGGCGACCTTTATTCGTCAGGGCTGGAGCAACAGCGCGCCAGCCGTGAGTAAAGATCAGGTGGCTGAGGTGCGTAAAACGCTGAAGTAACGAAGAAGGGCTTCCCCTCGGCCGGTCAGGAGAGGGGAACGCCCGGATCAGTGGAAGGTGCGCGCCACTTCCAGCACGCCGTTAATCACAAACTGCACGCCCATGCAGACCAGCAAAAATCCCATCAGGCGCGAGATCGCCTCAATGCCGCTCTTGCCGACCAGCTTCATGATCGCTCCGGAGCTGCGCAGCGAGACCCACAAAATCACACTCACCAGCAGGAAGGTCAGCACCGGCGCGACGCTCAGCACCCAGGCGGGAAAATCGACGCCGCTTTTCACCGTCGAGGCGGAAGAGATGATCATCGCAATGGTTCCCGGCCCGGCCGTGCTCGGCATCGCCAGCGGTACAAAGGCGATGTTCACCGGCTCTTTGGCCTCGTCCAGCTCATCCAGTTTCTGCTTTGCTTCCACCGAATGGCTGGCAGGCTTCGCCGGAAAGAGCATCCGGAAACCGATAAAGGCGACAATGAGTCCACCCGCAATACGCAGGCCGGGAATCGAGATGCCAAAGGTGTTCAGCACCGCATTGCCCGCGTACCACGCCACCAGCATGATGGCGAACACGTAGAGAGACGCCTGGCGCGCCTGACGGTTGCGCTCCTGGAAGTTCATGTCACCCGCCAGCCCTAAAAACAGCGCCACGGTGGTGAGCGGATTCGCCAGCGGCAGCAGCACGACCAGCCCCAGGCTTACCGCTTTGATCAGCTCCAGCATGTCAGATCCCCCTGATTAATGTTTCGGGCGCTCCAGCGCTTCCAGCAACTCGGGGAAGAAGTCCTGCAGGATTTCAGGCGTCATCAGTTCGGGATACTGCATCAGGTGTTCGCGGATGCGCTCGTTGACTTCCGGCAGCAGTCGCTGGGCCGCGGCGCTGGCGGTGATTTTATGCTTCTTCATGGCGCGCAGCAGATCGCCCGGCAGGGCGTCTTCGTCGTCGCCGTCATCGACCATCTCCAGCGCGTCCAGCTCGTCGAACATCTCCATCAGCGCTTCGGTCTGCGGCGTGCGTGACTCATATTCGCGCGGATGCTCCTCTTCAAGGAAGCGCAGCATGGCGCGCATCGGCGTGCCATCAGGGGACGAAGGGGGTTCGGCTGCGAACCAGCTCAGCAGCTGGTGCATGGTGACCTGGTGAACGCGATAGCCGCTGTCGACCAGCTCATCGGCCAGCAGTTCGGCGGTTTCGTTTTCTATCAGACAGATATGCGTGCGGTTGGGTTCGTACTGATCCAGCCACTGATAGATCTCTTCAATCACGCCATCGTCATACTCGAATTTTTTGCTGAGATAGCTGCCGTCCTGCTGGTGGACGCAGGCCTGGATCTGATCGGGGTCGAAGTAAAGTGCGATGTTGATGCCTTTCATGCGTGCTGTCCTGTAGAAACCAAAACAACACTATAGCGCTCAACCCCAGGTTAAGGGAATGTCAGGCATCACAGCACGGGGGAGTTTCCCGCTCCCCGCTGAACCGCGAGGAGAGGGAGGCAGAGAGGGGATCAGGAGATAAAGTTTTTACCCTGCTTCAGGACCACGTCGCAGGCTTTGGTTTTGAGTTTCTCACCCATTGGCGAGTTGCTCAGGCTCTGCAGATTAAGCTGCTGACCGTTACCGGTGTTCAGCAGGCCTGCCAGGCCCTGGGTGTAGTCTGTCTGCTGCTGTTGCGCGGCGGGCGTGGTCAGGCCCAGCTTGCTCAGCACCTGATCTTTCACCGACTGCACATTGTTTTTCACCACGTTGTGCTCGACACAGTACTGCATCACGCCGGCCGCGTTCGTCATGCTACTGGCGCTGACCGCTTTGTCGCCGCCGCCCAGCATGCTGGTAATGGAGGAGAGCGACAGCCCGCCATTCTGCTGCGTAGTGCTGGTGGTATTACCGCTGTTCTGCTGGCTGAGCTGCGACGCTGCACTGCTCAGCTGATCCTGCCAGCTTGCTGCTGATGCACTGCCTGCGACCAGAAGCGCGGCCAGTCCCCATCCCCACACACTGCGTTGTGCCTGTTTCATCTCAACCTCGGTATCTGCGTATTCAGTTTTGCTAAGAGAGGCAAAGGCACAGAAAGTTCCTGAACTTTTTTATTTAATTTTACTTTAAGACTCTTCTGTAATCATGGCGCTGAATAATGGAATAAAGCGCGGCCTGGGTTATTTCCCGGCGCAGCCTGATGGCTGTGTAAATAAAGATCTGGTGCTGAAACATTATTTAATATTCTCGCCCGTTATGGCAGGAATATTCCTGGTTACCGCTAATTTTTGCGGCCTTTTTATCGGCATAATTCCTGACGCCACATACCGAAATGTAACTATTTACCAGTGAAATCAGTTCTTTTCAGGTTTATGTTTTTACAGGTTTTTATATTTTTAGCGCAGCGGTAAAAAAAGAGTTTTTATTTGGCTTGATGTTAATTGAGGGGGCTGAATATAAATTTCATTCGCCGGAGATTTTATTATTTTGGCTTGCGAAATCAGCGAGAGTGTTCATGCTTAATCACTGTGTCAGGCAGTTGTGGCAGATATTTAATCTTAACGGGAGAATCAATATGGCTGGGCAGCCAGAACACAATAACTCTGCAGAGGTCGCGCTTAAACTCGCTGAAGAGAAAATAGCCCTGACGAAGCAAAAGATTGTGGATGGACATGTCCGGGTTACCCGTTCCACAACCGAGCATGACGAGGTCATCAGTACACTGCTTAACCGGGATAAGGTTGAGGTTGAGCATGTAGCAAAAGCACAACCCGTAGAGACGATGCCCGAGATCAGGGAAGAAAACGGTGTACTGATTGTCCCGGTAGTTGAAGAAGAAATCCAAATCGTCAGAAAACTGGTGCTTAAAGAGGAAATCCACATCCGAAAAGTGCAGGAACACGTTCCTTTTCAGGAAGTGGTGACCCGACGGGAGCAGCAGGTGAACGTTGAGAGAGATGACGATCAAACCCGCTAACAGAGAGGAACCTATCATGGCACAGGAAAAAATCGTAACACTGTTCGATTCTGCAAATCAGGCAGAGGCCGCGAAAAGAAATCTCGTGAAAGCAGGCTTTTCCGATCGGGACATCAGTCTTATCAGTGGAGAGCGTTTAGAGCAGGAAGGGCAGTCAGTCCGCCATCCGAGCCTCTGGCAGCGCCTTTTTGGCCATACCGTCGATAAAGATCAGGCGGATGTCTATACCCGGGCGATGGATAAAGGCGGCGTGGTTCTGACGCTGCGCACCGAAGAGGAGAAGCTGGCACGCGCTATGACGATTCTCCATTCGCATGACTCGGTGGATGTCCCGTCACGTATGCAGAGCACCCTGGATAACGGCACAACCGCGCCGGGCGTTAACCCGACGGCGGGTAAGCAGTTTGCCGGTGAGACCAACGACCGTCAGGTAGAGCCGCGACGCACCTCGCTGACCGGTGATGAGAGCGAAGCCGACATTCTGCGTCTGGCCGAAGAGCAGATTGAAGTGGGTAAACGTCTGGTCAGCGAAGGCTCGACCCGTGTACGCCGCTATACGGTGACCGATACCGTCTCTGAAGAGATTTCGCTGCATGAGCAGCACGCTGACATCTTCCGCCGCTCGGTGAATGAACCCGCGCTGGCCGGAGAGGTGGACTGGTCCGAGAAAACCGTCGAAGTGGCGGAGACCCATGAGCAGCCGGTGATCAACAAAACGGCCCATGTGAAAGAAGAAGTGGTGGTGCGAACCGATGGCAGTGACCGCACCGAGACCATCAATGACACGGTGCGTCGTCAGGAAGTGGATATCGACCATGCCCGTGGCGGTCTGGATAGCGAACTGCCGGGTTCGGCGGCACGAGGCAAACCGGCAACCGCAGGCACGGCCTCACCCGGCGTGCAGAACCGCGACCACAAAGAGAGCCTGACGGAGAAGGTGAGCGAGAAAGCCAGCGAAGTGAAGGATAAGGTTGAAAACAAGCTGCATCATCGTGATTACGACCATTCGCACTGAGGCGCCAACCCTGACAACAGGCGCTGAGGGCAATGCCCGATGCTGAGCATGCACGAAAAAGCCAACCGCAAGGTTGGCTTTTTTGTGGGGGTAGGGATAGCGTCTTTTAATAAGAGAAATCAACAGGACCAGTGCAGGTTTTGATAACAGCGTCGTCCCGTGAAGGGTTTTGTATAGTCATCGGATAACATAAAAACATGCTTATCCTGAAAAAAATAAAGAAAAAATAAGAGGATAAGGCTTCGCAGGCCACGTTGTCTGAATATGGATCATTCCCTGGCTTTAAGCAGCAATTCCTTACAGGCTATACATTCGCCTGGCGTCAATTTTCAAAAGATATTACCATCAGCCCGCTACCAGACGGCCACGTAAGGCATGAAAATTCTGAGGATTGTTGACGCATGGATAATCGAGCGGCTATTCGGGAAAAAATACTTACCAATAACTTCACGCGAAAAGATTATTCGGTCTTTAAACGAAATATGAAGACCGTAAAAAAGTTGTATCACCCGGATCTGACGGCGCATATAGATATGCCCGAAGCCATTACTCAAATGGCAGAAGACACCAGCAAAATCAGAGGGATTATTCCCGTCTATGTTGTGCTGTTTTTAATGCTGTTCCTGGGTCATGATAAAGTCGGGGCATTAATTTATATTGGTGTTATGACGGCAGTGATGATGATCGTGTTATGGACTAATGCTTCTCAGCGTAGCCTGCCGATCAGCACAGACCTGCGTCTGATGAAGCTGGCTTTTCGGATGCGTAAAATTCTCAAAGTACGTGCCCGAGAGGAAAAAGCCAGGATCAAAGCGGAAAAGAAGCGAAAAAGAGCAAAATAACTGCACCAGGCGAGGAGCCTGACAAATCTCTTACTGTTAACCCCGATGTTCGCAGCGTTGAGTCCTGGCGCGATCCTGAAATGAACAACCCGCGTTTTCAATGCCGGATGAGTATGCGAAGGCTGGCAGGCGCGTTATCCTTTGATGTCTTCCCACTTCAGCTCAAACCGTGCCAGATACTTACGCAGACGATCGGCATCATTGGGCTGTTTTTTTTCCTGTCGGGATACGGCAAACAGGCGTCGGCCGGCTTCGGAAAGCGAATCTGCCGCGCGGCAGACGCTGAGTACTGTCTGTAGCTGGCATTCGTCAAACAGATCGTACTGCGCTGAAGAGGGGGCGGGCTGAACAGCCAGTCGGGCCTGTGAGCACCAGTTGGTACGCAGTCGGGCGATCTCTTCTTCTGCCAGCGCCAGCGAAATGCGGCCCTGGTCCGCAAGGGTCGCCATACGTGTCACGGAAGCGCTCAGCTCACGGAAATTGCCTCGCCAGCAGGCTTCTGCCGAGCAGGCAAAGCGCAGAAAGTGGCTTCTTGCGTCTTTATCAAATCTTACCTGCGTTTGCTGCTCCCGGCTGTAACGCGCCAGCTCAAAATCCAGGTTGGGTTCAATATCTTCGCGGCGCTCGGCGAGACCCGGCAGTTGAAACGTCCACATGTTGATGCGGGCAAACAGATCTTCACGAAAGCGGCCTTCGGCTATCCACTGCTGCATGTCCCGATGCGTACCGGCGACCAGCTGGAAATCACTGCTCACTTCTTTATCCGAGCCATAAGGGAAAAAACGTTTTTCCTCTATGGCATGCAGTAGCATCGCTTGCTCATCCAGACCCAGCTCGGCGATCTCATCCAGAAACAGCATGCCGCCATCGGCTTCCCGCAACAGGCCGCCGCGTGCCTGCTGTGCACCCGTAAAAGCCCCTTTAACGTGGCCGAAAAGCGTGGACATCGCATTGTCGCCACGCAGAGTGGCGCAGTTCACCGCCACAAATTTACCCGCCAGCCGGTGGCGGGCATGGCGCAGTTGATAGATGCGTTCAGCAAGGAAAGATTTGCCGGCGCCCGTTGGGCCGGTCAGTAATATCGGTGCGCTGGAGCGCAGTGCAACACGTTCAATCTGCGCAATCAGGCTGTTAAACGTAGGGTTTCGCGTCTCGATGCCAGATTTTAAAAACGAGGTAGAGTGCTGCTGTTCACGCTGAAAACGGCTGGTCAGCGTGGCGTATCGGTTCAGATCGAGATCGATAATGGAGTAGTGACCGAGGGCGGTTGGCCTCTCTGACCCTTTGCTGGCTGGGGAGGTCTGTAAAAGGCGTGCGGGCAGATAGCGGGCTTCGGTGAGTAAAAACCAGCAGATTTGTGCCACGTGGGTGCCTGTCGTGATATGCACCAGGTACTCTTCGGCGTCGGTATTAAAAGGATAGCGGCTGACAAAGTCGAGGAAGCTGCCGTACACCTCTTCGAAATCCCAGGGATCTTCCAGCTTAATGCTGTGCAGCACCACTTCGGTTGCAGGTGATGACTGGGTGATATCTTCCACTACCCGCTGTGCCATATTGATGTCATCAGGCTGACAAATCAGTTCCAGCCGGTCAACCCGAAGATCCTCCTGCTGACAAAGCGCAACGGTAGGCCTCCATTTGCTCCAGCGATTTTCCCGCTTGCCCCGTCTATCCAGCAC
This sequence comes from Pantoea sp. M_10, assembly GCF_008631515.1. NCBI lineage: Bacteria > Pseudomonadati > Pseudomonadota > Gammaproteobacteria > Enterobacterales > Erwiniaceae > Pantoea > Pantoea sp. M_10. Next base: position 283,944 of record NZ_VWUL01000003.1, read on the forward strand.
GGTGCCCAGTACGCCAATCACAACATTCGCTTTCATGCCTATCCCATAAGATAAATAACTTATCCGTAAAGATAAGTTTCATCACGGGTTAAGACAATGCGCAGGTCTGTTTTTTTATTAAAACAATTAAAAATCATGTACATAAATTTTATTTTGTCGCGTTCCGGCTTTCTGGCACGGCATTAGCAATAGGTTATCCACAGCAATGAGGAGAACGAAATGAAAAATAGCTATCAGACCCTCCAGCAGGAAAAGGGCGTGCCGATAAAATTGTGGACCCATGGCGTTCCGGTTGAACCAGAAGCGCGCGAACAGCTGCTTAGTACGGCAAAAATGCCGTTTATTTTTCGCCATCTGGCGGTGATGCCGGACGTGCATCTGGGTAAAGGATCGACCATCGGCAGCGTGATTCCGACCAAAGGCGCAATTATCCCAGCGGCGGTCGGCGTGGATATTGGCTGCGGCATGATTGCGGTGCGCACCTCGCTGATGGCCAGCGATCTGCCAGACAATCTGTCGGGTGTGCGCAGCGCCATTGAACAGGCGGTGCCGCACGGTCGCACTAATACCCGATCCCGTCGCGATAAGGGCGCCTGGCAAGACCCGCCTCAGGAGGTGGATCGCCACTGGGCCGAACTGGCGCCGCGCTTTAATACGCTAACGCAAAAGCATCCCGCGCTATTTAAAACCAACAATTATCAGCATCTGGGCACACTGGGAACGGGCAATCACTTTATTGAAGTCTGCCTGGATGAATGCCAGCAGGTGTGGGTGATGCTGCACAGCGGATCGCGCGGGGTAGGGAATGCCATCGGTAACCTGTTTATCGCACTGGCGCAAAAGGATATGCAGCGCCATATCGCTAATCTGCCGGATCGTAACCTCGCTTATTTTGAGGAGGGCAGCAGGCATTTTAACGACTATGTGGAAGCGGTGAGCTGGGCGCAGGATTTCGCCCGTCATAACCGCGAGGCCATGATGGAGCGTGTGCTGGCGGCGATGTCACGTGTCATCAGTAAGCCTTTCAGTACGCACCTGGAAGCAGTGAACTGCCACCACAACTATGTTGAGCGGGAAACGCATTTTGGCGAGTCGGTGCTGGTAACGCGTAAGGGCGCGGTTTCAGCGCAAAAAGGGCAGATGGGGATTATTCCCGGTTCTATGGGTGCGAAGAGCTTTATCGTGCGTGGCCTGGGTAACGAAGAGAGCTTCTGCTCATGTAGTCACGGCGCGGGGCGAACCATGAGCCGTACGGCGGCGAAAGCCCGGTTTACCGTGGAAGATCAGCGACGCGCTACGGCGCACGTAGAGTGCCGAAAAGATAAAGAGGTCATCGACGAAATCCCGATGGCTTATAAAGACATTGATGCTGTCATGGCCGCCCAGTCTTCGCTGGTGGAAGTGGTGCATACCTTGTCACAGGTTGTTTGCGTAAAAGGATAAAAAAATGAGAACAGGATTGCATGGCGTGAATAGCGCAATGCGCGAACGCGTATGTGGCGTGCTGCGCCAGATAGAAGAAGAGCATTCGGTCAAAGTACTCTATGCCTGTGAGTCAGGCAGTCGCGGCTGGGGCTTTGCCTCACCAGACAGCGATTACGATGTGCGTTTTCTCTATGTCCATAAACCAGAGTGGTATCTGCGTATTGAGCCGCCGCGCGACGTTATTGAGCTACCGATAGACGATACGCTCGACGTCTGTGGCTGGGAGTGGCGAAAAGCGCTGGGCCTGTTAAAGCGAGCCAACCCTACACTGATCGAATGGCTGGATTCGCCTGTGGTCTATCAGCAGGAAGCGGCTATCGTCGCTGATTTGCGGGAAAGAATACCGCTCTGGTTTTCACCATTACGAGCGCGCTGGCACTATCTCTCCATGGCGAAAAAGAACTTTTGGGGATATCTGCAGGGCGACAGCGTGCGGCTGAAAAAGTACTTCTACGTTTTGCGCCCACTGCTGGCGGTGCAGTGGATAGAGGCCGGAAAAGGTGTGCCGCCTATGCGTTTTGAAGATCTGCTGGCAGGGACGGTAACGGATCCCTCACTGCTAGCCGAAATCGAACAGCTGCTTGCGCGCAAGCAGCGTGCAGGCGAAGCGGAATATGGTGAGCGTATGGATCGCATCCATGCTTTCATCCACCAGTGCCTGGATGAAGGGCGCATCAGTGAAACGCTGCCGGATAGCGAGCGGCGCGACTGCAGCGATCTTGATGCGTTGCTGATGAGAACCGTGCTGAGCATGGCGTAACGGACTAATAAGGGAATAGAAAATGAAAGAGTGGATCGCCAATATCTTCCGTCATCCAGACGAACAGCGTTTTCCGATCGTCTGGTCATCCGATCAGCGCGCTATTTATGATTTTCTGGCGCAGTGGTCAGACGAAACCAGCGTGTTGCCTTACACCGCACAGATGCTGCCTGACGAGCCTGCATGGCAGGAAGTTGAAGAAACAGTTCGCTGGTCGCCCGGCGCGTTAGATGGGGTTTTTAGTCATCATATGGCGAACGACGGTGACCAGGAAAAAGCCGCTCAGGTGACGCAGGCGATCATCCGCGTGCTCCGGCGCAGCAGCAGTAAAAATATGCAGGCGTTTTATCAGCTGGTAAAGCAGGATACACCGCTGGGCTTTATCGATGATCTGTTGAAAATGATAGGGAGTTCTCAGGCGATTGATGCTCGCCGCCTGCGGGCGCTGGTGCTGTTTCTGGTAACGCAGGCACCTGACCGCCATGTGGTGAAATTAGCGATGGCGTTGCTGGCGTTTTTCCCGTATCAGCAAAGCGTCAACATTCTGCAGACGTTAGGCTGCCATGATGAATTCACCCTTTATGCCGTGGTGGCAATGCGGGCTATCCTGCCGCCGGAGGAGTTCGCACTGGTGTGGCTGGCGCTGGCGAAGCGCACTGCTGGCTGGGGACGTATCCATTTGATCGAGCGGTTGCCAGAAACGCTGGATCAGACCATTCGTCAGTGGCTGTTAAGGGAAGGCTATAAAAATGACGTGATGGTGGAATATACCGCCCTGCACTGTGCCGAATATGGCCTGCTGCACGAAGCTCTGCAAGGCGAGGTCGATGCGGAGTTGCTAAAGGGAGCCGCTGAAATCCTGCTCGGGATGATCCACGGTGAGCCTGGTCCAGGTATCAGTCACTATGCTTTTGCCGCGCAGGCCTGCGAGCGTTACCTCGCGCATATCGTGCCTGGCGCTGCAGCCGACCTGCTGCATTATAAGGTTGCAGGAGAAATCGGCAGGCTGCTGGATAAAGATTCGTTTGCCAGCGAGGCGGAAACAGAGCGGCTGGGCACGCTGTGCGCGCAGATCCGTGCCTTACCCGAGTGGCCCGCGCTGATTGAAGCAGGGCTGCATGACGATGACGGCATGATTTTTCATATAGCACTTGAGCTTTACAGAGAGAAGGGCGGGGATCCATGGCCCGCGATTTATCAGCGGCACCGTGAAAAGCCGGAAAACGGCCTCTGGTATCAGCTGATGCAGACCGATAATCCGGATTATATTGCGCAGGTTATCGCGCTGGCGGAAAGCGAGCTGGATCTGGACGCCATCGGCTCCGGACCGCAGAAGTTTCCGGGAATGGGGCCGCGGTATCAGCAGCATTCGGCGCTCAATTTTGTCCTGCAGGATTTAAACCGTTTTCCCGGACAGGGCTGGATACTAATCCGGACAGGCTTAAAAAGCCCGGTGACGCGCAACCGCCATATGGCGCTGAATGCGCTGGCAGCCTGGCCGCAGGATTTACTGCCAGCAGACGCTGTTGTAATAGTGGCAGAGGCTAAGAGCAGGGAGCCGGAAAAGGAGCTTCAGGATAGGCTGGCACAGTTACTGGGGCAACTGGTGGAAAAGTATTAACGTCTGATTTGCCGCTTATGAAAGTTGTCTGAAGTAGGGCCAGCGCTTGCCGATGCAGACGGCAGGCTCGCCTCTGCCGTTGCTGGAAAAGGCGCTGCTCGCTGCTCAGGGCGGTAAAAACGGATAACGGCGTCATATCTTCCTGGATATAATCAGGAACTATCCGCGCAGTCCGGAATGTTTAAATGCATCAGATTATTTCGTTTATTATTTCACTGCTGTCGTTAGCGTTCTTCATTTTGCTCATCTGGTCTTCATTCAGGCCTTTGCCCCAAAAAAAAGGGCCCCCTCCTTCTCCAGGAGAGATGAAAAAGATATCGGCTAATACGCCGATATTGAAAAAATTGGGCATGAATACGGAAGATTATTACTATGACAGCGACTTCCTGTATCAGCAGCGTGAAGGCGAAACACTCTGCAAAGTGCCACTGGAAAATATTATCAGGATAAAAGTCAGCGGAACTGAAGTCAGTAATCGCAGAGTATGGCTGGTGCGTTACGTCACCGGAACATATAGCACCGAAAGGGAGTTCAGAGTCCTGAACAACTACACCCTTTTTAATCGGGATTTTGCCGGTTTTCTTGCCGCCGTGAGAGAGGCTAATCCAGCAGCCGAGGTACAGGAAATGACGTTTGGGCGACTGTGAAATGAGAGGATAGCGCAGTGCGCATATACAGGAGCAGCGATATGGAACCTGCATTAGCAGACGTTATTGCTTTTATTCGCGACTTTTCAAAGTATAAACGGGGAATTCTCGATGAAAATAGCTGGCTGGAAGAGGACCTGGGTATTACCGGTGATGATGGAGTTGAATTGCTGGAGGAAGCGCAGAACGTTTTTGGCGTGCGCTTTTGTGCAGGAAAAGAGGATTTTCGTCAGGTGTTTTCCCTGAAAGAAAACGAATATCTTTTCCATAGTGAAGGCTTCGACTTTTTGGGGATCGCTTACCTTTGCAGGCGACTACGCGGCATTCCCGAGCCTGTCATCCGCGATCTCTCCATCGGCCAGTTGCACCGTGCGCTGGTTGAAGCGCATAACAAAAAAGAGCGGGTGACGCGATAGTCGCTAACGCTGGATCCATCAGCAGGGACGCCCTCTGCTTAGCAACAGATTGTCATTTCACTCACCTCACATTCAGGGAACAGGAAGCAGCGTGACGGTTATTCAGAAGCGGGTAATGCTAGTGGCAGCGCTTGCCACCCCGGTGATCGCCCAGGAAAGCGGCGTATCTTTTAATCACAAGGCGTGGTCAGTAGCCTGCGATAACACCTTAACCTGCCGTGTCGGCGGGCAAACCACAGAAGAGAATCTGGGCGGCGTGTTGCTGACGCGTGCAGCGGGCGCGGATACCGCCACCTCTGGCGAAATCATGCTGCCGGAGGATGATGAAAATCAGAAGCCGGTAACAACGCTTACGCTCTGGATCAACGGCCAGCGTGTGGGTGACGCGACGCAGAAAGCGCATCGCTGGTGGTTGTCAGATGCGCAGTCGCTGGCGCTGATTCAGGCTATCAAAGGCCGCGGCACAGTGGAGTTCAGAGGGGATAATGAGACCCTTCAGCTTTCCGGTGATGGCGCCTATGCAGCCCTGCTGAAAGTGGATGATGTGCAGGGTCGCATCAACACGCCGGGTGCCTGGGTGAAAAAAGGCGACAGGCCCGAAAAGAGCGTCGCGAAAGCCGTGGCTGTTCCGGTTATCCGGGCGGGACAGATCAGTCACTCCCAGCCCTCTGTTCTGACAAAAGAAGAGGCGGCAGCGCTCAGGCCGCAGCTGCTTGCCGCGTTAACCCAGGACCAGGAATGTGATTATCTGACCGCAGTCGGAGAGAAGGACGTCAACGACCATATTATCAGCGGCGATATTACCGCCACGCCACTGGATGCAACGCACACGTTGCTCTCCACCCAGTGCTGGGGCGCAGCCTATAACCAGGGTTACGGCTTCTGGGTCACCGACCCGCAACGCAAAGCGAAGCCGGTGGCCGTCACCACCGACGCTCAGACCTGGGAAAAGGGGGTAATCACCAATGTTTCGCTGGCAAGTAGTGCCGGCAGCTGCGTGTTTAAAGAAGAGTGGGTCTGGGATGGCAGGGCGTTTCGTCAAAGCCTGGTGGAAATCAACGGTGGCTGCTGGTTTCCACGTTCCCTCGGTGACAGAGTGATACCCACGCTGATATCTGACGTAAAACATGAGGGAATAAAGTGAACCGTAAACCGATGCTGTTCGTTCTGGCGATGATCTCCCTGTCTGCTCAGGCCAGCCAGAGCGGCACCACCTTTGAGCACAAAGACTGGGAAGTCGCCTGTGATAATACGCTGACCTGCCGCATTGCGGGTTATGGCAAAGAAGAGGATCCGTCCGGCTCCATCCTGCTCACCCGTGCCGCCGGACCCGGAACAGAGACGGTGGGAGAGGTGACGCTGGGCGACACCGAAGATGATAGCGAACCGGCGGAAAAGCTGACGCTGTGGATCGACGGGAAATCAGCTGGCGATCTGGTGGCGGCTGACGATAACTGGCGCATGTCGGCCAGTCAGACTTCTGCGGTCATCAGCGCCGTCAAAGGCAACGGTAAAGTCGAATTTAAAGGCGGCACAAAGCCTTTCTTGCTTTCCGGCGAAGGCGCCTATGCCGTGCTGGTGAAAGCGGACGACGTGCAGGGCCGGATCGGCACGCCAGGCGCGCTCACCAAAAAGGGCAATAAGCCGGAGAGCAGCGTGGCTAAGGCTGTGCCCGCACCGGTTATCCAGGCAGCAAAAACCGTCAGCGGCGAACCCCGTTTGCTGACCGATGCGGAAATCGGCGCGCTGAAAACCCGACTGCTTTCAACCGTCAATCGCAATGACGATGACACGTGCGACAGCCTGTACTCACCTGCTGAAAACAGCGATCCGGAAACCGACGGACTCACCCTTACGCCACTGGATGAGACACATGCCTTGCTTTCGGCGCTCTGCTGGCGAGCCGCTTACAACGAAGGCTATGGCTACTGGGTGATCGATAATCAGCTGAAAGGCCAGCCGGTGCTGGTAACCGTATCCGGATCGGATTACGACAAGGGCGAGATTACCAGCGTGCAGAAAGGCCGGGGCATCGGCGACTGCATGAACCAGGAGAGCTGGGTATGGGATGGTCAGGCTTTCCGCAAAAGCTATGACGGCGGAACCGGGATGTGCCGCTATATCCATGCGGGCGGCACCTGGGATCTGCCCACGCTGGTAGCGGATGTGAAGCCTGTTTCGGGTTAGCGCTTTGGTTACGCCAGGGAACCATGAGGGCTGGAAGAACAGCTACAGAGCGGGCGGGGGGAGTAGTCGGCGTCAGCAAGGCTGTCATCTGATGAACGTAAAATCTGAAAAGATGGTTTTTTCAGCAGTTGTACCTTAGCCTGCGGATAAGGGTTGCGGAAACAGGGGGTAACGGTATAATCCCCAACGTTTTCCGCATCCCTTCAGTGCCGAAGTGGCGAAATCGGTAGACGCAGTTGATTCAAAATCAACCATCGAAAGGTGTGCCGGTTCGAGTCCGGCCTTCGGCACCATTGAGATATACGAGAACGTCCTGGATAGTCCATAATTCCCTGAAATTAAAGCCGAAAGGCTTTTTTTTGGTCCAAGTTCGTCCGGGCACATCCGTTGACATCCAACATAGTTGGGGGTCAAGATAGGGGTCACTTCGCTTCGATAAACTTTTGACCCCCAAATCATGCCTATAACTGACGTTGCGGCCCGTACCGCAAAGCCTCGCGAAAAAGAATACAAGCTCACGGATGGTCATGGGCTATACCTTCTTATTAAACCAAGCGGATCTAAACGCTGGTATCTTAAATATCGCTTTGAAGGCAAAGAGAGCAGAGCTGCACTCGGCGCATATCCTCTGATCACGCTGGCTAAAGCGCGCGAAAAACGCGATGAAATTCGCCTTCTACTTGCTGATGGCATCAGCCCCAATGCCAAAAAAGAAGAAATTAAACAACAAGAGCAGGCTGCGCTTAACACTTTTAAGAAGGTAGCTCGCGACTGGCATGCGAGTAACAAACGCTGGTCGGATGGCCATTCAGAGAGAGTATGGCGGGATATGGAGCGCAACATACTTCCAGCCATCGGAATGCGGAACATCGCCGACTTAACGACACGTGATCTACTGCTCCCCTTACGTGAAGTAGAGCAAAGCGGTCGGTTGGATGTGGCCTCGCGTTTACAGCAGCGTGTTACGGGCATAATGCGTTATGCCGTTCAAAGCGGTCTGATTGAAAGAAATCCAGCTCAAGACCTTGCTGGAGCAATCGCAACCAGAAAAGCGACTCACCGCCCAGCTTTACCACTGGAACGCCTGCCTGAATTTCTTCAGCGTGTTGAAGCCAGCAGGGGGCGCTTACTTACCAGATTGGCCCTGAAACTCAGCCTGTATGTATTTATCCGCTCCAGTGAACTTCGGTTTGCGCGGTGGGGAGAAATTGATTTTAAAAAAGCACTCTGGACTATTCCTGCCGAGCGTGAAGCTATTGAAGGGGTCAAACACTCTCATCGAGGCTCTAAGATGCGTACCGTCCATCTTGTTCCGCTTTCGCAGCAAGCTCTGGCGCTATTGGAAGAAATCAAAGAATTGAGCGGCAATAGAGACCTTATCTTTCCAGGTGATCACCGTCCGACAAAGCCCATGAGCGAAAACACCATTAATAATGCTTTGCGAGTAATGGGTTACGACACTAAAACGGAAATATGCGGCCATGGTTTCCGGGCCATGTCGTGTAGCGCCTTAGTTGAGTCGGGGCTTTGGTCACGCGACGCGGTTGAAAGGCAAATGAGCCATCAGGAAAGAAATGGTGTGCGAGCTGCGTATATCCATAAAGCTGAGCACCTTGAAGAGCGCCGTCTTATGGTGCAATGGTGGGCAGATTATCTAGATAGCAACAGTGGATCACATGTATCCCCATATGAGTTCGCAAAGCGCTTTACAAAATAAAAAGTTTTAATGACAAGTGTTCATACTGTTCACCTTGCATTATAAGTGTTTAAAATCAGCTACTTAGGTGGTGATCGGTTGTGGGCTGCGTGTACACGGATGTTCATGTGGAGTGATCACTCTGTGCTGGGTCGTAAAAAAACCGGCCTGAGCCGGTTCGTTTGCTGTGGGGGTTATTTACTGCATGCAGGAAGCCAGTCGGCCTCACTGTCCTCATGCAGCGTGAGATTGGTCTGGACGCCGTTATTTGTCCGGCGCTTCAGCAGAATGCGCTCATACTCTTTCAGCGTCTGCGGCACTGCCTGGCCGAATGCAGTCAGGCTGAGCGGGTGCTGATGGCCGCGCGATTCCATAAACGACAGATATGCATGGTACAGATAGCGCTTCGGATTCAGCGGGCGAATATTGGCGTTACCAATAAACAACCCGTTTGGCGTGCTCAGCGGCATCAGGTATCCACAGAAATCAACCAGCGGATCGGCCTGTCTTTTGATATCCAGCGCCTCACCGGAAGTCTGCTGCGCCTGCAACAGCTCGCGCGCTTCGTTTGGTGAAGCAAAGCGCTGCATCAGGTGACGGACAATCACGGCCAGCTCGGTGCTGATTTTGTCCAGCAACTGCGGATCACGCTCTTTTGCCGGTATCACTTCCGGGAACGTCAGGATAACCCGGCGGCGCGAAACGCCGCCGCTGCGATCGCTGAAGCGCATCGGATTGTTGTTCACCGCCAGAATGACCGCCGGGATATGCGTTGAATAGGCGTCACGGTATTTCGGATCGATTGCCACCGCATCACCGCCGGTAATCGCCTTGATGCCCGCGCCGTCGCCGCTCCATTTCTCCTGGTCTGGCAGGATAATCAGAGAGAAGCCAACCACGCTGGCGCGCTCGCGTGAGGATTCCAGCGTGTCGATGGTGGCGGACGTGGTATTGTCTTTTCCTGCCAGCAGAGTGGCTATCGAGGCCATCACGCTTTTACCGCTGCCGCCGGGGCCGGTGACCTCAAGAAACATCTGCCAGTCGTAGCGGTTTGCCAGCACCATAAATAACGCCGCGAGAATGCGCTCCTGCTTGTCGTGATTATGTCCGGCGGCCCGCGTTAACCAGCGCCAGAATGCCGGGGCGTGGTCTGCAAGGTTTTCCCCCGGACGCGGCGCGGTGTAATCCACGCTGTTGACGGTGCGCAGCCAGTGCTCACGGCGGTGCGGGCTGAACGTGCCGCTGGTGGTATCAAACACGCCGTTACGGAAGCCAATCAGGCGGCGGGACGGTTCCCCCATCTGCGGCACCATCAGTTTGAGCGTGTCCAGCACGCTGCCGATACCGGCGGCCGAGAACGGGGCGCGCACCTTCTGAAACAGCGCGGCAATTTCCCGGCGCAGCGTCTTGGCCTCCATCACCTGCCATGCGCCGTTTTCATAGCGGCAGATTTCCTCCCCGACCGGCGGTACGGCCAGCGCCTGCCCGTAGTGGGCGACCAGCAGCTCCGCCTTCTGGCTGGCGCTCATGGCCTTCAGGTCGGCCTCGCTGACGGATTCAAACGGGCTGAGCGGCTGTGGCTGCGTGAAGGCGGTGAGCTGCGCCTGCGTGGCGATATCGCCCTGCGCCTGCCATACATCATTCCAGTCACCCGCCACCGGCGGCAGGGCGGCTTTCCCGCCACAGGCTTTCGCCGCTTCCTCTGCCTTTAGCTGGCCGGTGCCGTTGTCGTCACGGTCGGCGGCAATCAGCATCATCGCATCAGGATGTGAATCACGCAGCCGCTTTGCCAGCGCGGGCAGGTTGTTGGCGCTCAGCGCCACGTAAACCGCCTGCCCGGTCAGCCGGTGCACGGTCAGGCCGGTGGCGTAGCCCTCGGTGAGCCACAGCGTTTTGCCGTCCGGCTCGCCTGCCAGCCAGTACGTGCCTTTCACCTGCCCTCCGGGCAGGGTGCGCTTGTCGCCTGCGGCGCTGATGAGCTGCACGTTAACGGCCGTGCCGTCTTCACCGGTCAGTGGGATGAGCACGTCACCGGGGGCAAAGCGGATGCCACCACAGCGCAGCGCATCAGAAAGCGTCAGCGCCTGCGTACCGTGCAGCCCTTTCGATGAAAGGTAGGCGTTGTCCGTGCGGCTGACAGCGGCGGCGATAAGTGCCTGCGCCCGTGCGGCGGCCTCTGCCTGTATGCGGCTTTTGTCTGCAGTTTCATCATGCATAACCGGGGCTGAGTCCGGCAGCGTGCCGAGCATTCCGGCCACCTTAATGGCGGCCTCTTTAGCGCTGATACTGAGCGCCTTTTCCACCAGGTTAAGCCCGTCACCGGCCCCGCACTGGTTGCACAGCCACGTTCCGCGTCCGTCCTGATTGTCGAATCGGAAGCGGTCTTTACCGCCGCACACCGGGCAGGCACCGTGCCGCCCTCCGGCGTGCACGCCGATGCCCAGGGCGGGCAGAAGCTGCGGCCAGAATCCGGTGGCCGCCTTTACGGTGTCAGAGACGATATGTTTCATGTGCATGTTCTCCCTCAGTGCAGCATGATGCGGCTGGCGGCCGCAAGCTGGCTGCGGAACAGCTCATCCATCATGGTGACGCCGAGCTGCGTCAGCCGCGGCGGCGCGGTCAGCAGGTCCGGCTCAACCATATCGCCCAGCATCGTGCAGGCCATCTCCATGCCTGCGTCCGGGCCGTGGCGGCGCACATAGAAGCCCTCCAGCTCAAGGGCAATGGCCATCTGAAGCTCATCGATCGTCGTTGACACGGTGATACCGAGGCCTTTGCAGGCGTTCAGGTAGCCCTGCGCCAGCGCGCGACGGTAAACGGCGGTGCGTACCTCGACGGGCAGGCAGGAGTGATTAACGGTCATCATGGCGGGCCTCCGTGGCTAACATGCGGGATTCACAGGTTTCAACAACTTTACCGAGCTGGTCGGTGAGCAGGGCAACGACCGAGGCCAGCGCCGCGCCGTCCGGCACGCAGCCGCGCGCGCTCATGCCATTCACCGAGTCGAACATATCGAGCACGGTCACGCCGACCGCGTGCGCGTGCAGCAGGCGCAGGTAGTCAGCGTGGGGAATAGGGTAGGTCTCACTGTTATTCAGGCGCTTAGTGAGCGTGTTCATGCGACTACCGCCTTAACCGGCAGACGGCCGGCAAAGGACAGGACGTAATCGCGGGCGAGGCTGGCGCGGGCGCTTCGCTCATCGCCAGCCACGGTGCGCAGCATGCAGGGACGTGCGGCGGCATCGGTGCGGCGTATGGCGGCAAAAATAAAGGTGAATTGAGAGTGAGCGGCAGTAAGGACCGTTGTCATGAGGACAATCTCCATTGAGTAGCGGTTGCTGCTACCACCGGAGTTCCTACGCTCATGGGTGGTAGCCCGGACGGGGGTAGGAATACCGGCCTCAATGGATACCGGCCAGCCCGAAGGCTGCCCCGCCCGGGCCACCATTACGCAGACGGCGCAACGGCGAAAGAACCGTTGCCCGGATAATGGGTGCACTGAGGCATAGACACAAAAAAAGACGCATGGCGCGTCTGGTGTCGCCATTGAGTAACACGGGTTCCTACGCCCGGCTGCCGATTTTGCGGCAGCACAAAAACTGTATAACGGCCGCTCGCCAGAGAAAAGCCTTTTTTCACACATCGGGGCGATTTCCTCAGCAACCGGTCAGGACGTGATCGGATTGCGGCGGATTTGATCGGAATTCCTCGTTCTCTTTCTTTTCAATCTGCTTTGCAGGCTTCGCTTTTTGACTCAGCACGGAGATATGGCCGTGCATCCCGCTGGTAAAGGCCGGTGCCGTGGCGGGTTTGCCGCTGACGGCTGCCGTCAGGCTTTCCGCGACAAAAGCGGCTTCTTCGCGGGTGAGAGGGTAAGTTTTCGTGCCGAAATTCAGCGTAATCATGCTGCACCTCCGGCGCGCTGCGCGATGCGGGCCTGCATCCAGCCGTCAATCTCTGATGCCAGCCAGGCGACGTTTTTACCGCCGAGGGAAATCTGCGACGGGAACTGCTCACGGCTGATTAAGTCGTAAATGGTCGAGCGTGACAGGCCGCAGGTGCTGATGACTTCCGGCAGGCGCATAAAGCGGTCGCGCGGAAAAACGGCATCGCGGGTTACGGGAATGGCGGGGGCCGGTACGGATGAAACTGCGTGCATGGTGTTACCTCTTTCTGGGTCCGGTCGGTGCTGTCCGGTTACGGTGGTGTCTTCAGGTAACCCCCTATTCTGGTTATATTTTCGGTGAAGTAAACAACCCCCTGTCTGCTGAAAAATGAGCAAAAAGCACTTCTCTTACCTCCTGTTTGCCTCTGTTTGCCAGTAACTGCCAGTGATTGCCTTTTAAGAGCTTTCAGCGATTAAAACGCCCTTATTAATAGAATTAAAATCTGAAAATGCTCGCCAGAATAAAGCTGATGTCTGAGAAGGCGTGAACACCGGTGAATACTCAGTGAAGACTTAATTTTAAAGTATTCTCTGCTTTAGTGACTGTATTTATTGTCTTTTTTGTCTCAGTGAATACCAGTGAACAGTTATATAAGAAATATTATCAGTTAAGGTGCATCCTCTACCGGTTATGCCCTTGTTTGTTCATCGACAGGCGGAAAGCAATGAAATGCGCTGTCCTGTGGTACACGACAGAATGGCCTCATCCTTTACAGACGATGAGAGACAATCATGACCACCCCGGAACAGAAACCTGCATCACTGGAACGCTTCGAGAAAGCCCACGCTGAACATACCGAAAGGATGAAAGCCTATAACGGCATCTGCGCCGATATCGCCCGCTGTGAAAAAGAACAGCAGGCAGCCATCGAGGCAGGGAAAGAGGCCGAGAGTAACTGGCGCACGAGCTTTCGCAACCTGCGAGGCAATCTCACCGACGAGCTGCGCGCCGAACATTCTCAGCGCATCGCCAGCCGTGAACTGGCCGATGAGTTCGGCGGGCTGCTTAAAGAGCTGGCGCTGGATAAGCAGGAGGCTATGCTGAAATGCTGCGGCAGTGGTAAAGAGTATGTTGAATCGCACCTGGAGGCTTTTACCGGGTTCGCGGATGCGCACTGGCAGTCAGCCCTGCGTAACGTAAGTCCGTCGCTGCTTTGGGCCATTAAGCTGCGTCTCCGTCGTGAAGAGCTTTCCCCGACGTTTGCCGGAGACGACCGGGATGGGATTAAAGACGTGGCTTATCTGGTCGGAGAAGCGCTGACGCGGGCGGCTGCTGCTCTGCCAGACAGCATACTAAATGAGGCTCCGCTGCTGGAAAATATTGGTCTGTATCGCCCGCCGCTTACGGGCATTGATATGGAGCTTTACCGCCATCCTATGCGCCGCCAGAAGCTGGCTGAATCAATCCGAATGCAGCGTGCAAAGCTTCAGGAGGGCAGCCAGAAATGATGCACTGTCCATACTGCAAAAGCGCGGCACACACCAAATCGAGCCGCTATATGTCAGAGCAGGTGAAAGAGCGGTATCATCAGTGTACTAATCTGGACTGTTCCTGCACCTTCAAGACGAATGAGAGCATTACAAAGGTGATCACCGCACCGCCACAACCGGAAAAAGTACCGGCACCACCACCGGAACCGGTAAGAGACCGCCATACGCTGGGCCGTTATGGTTCTGCATTCCGCCAGGTTCATTAGTGCCGCACAGCCGCTGCCCGACCAGCGGCTTTTTTATGTCTGTACTCTGTCTTTCTGAAACCCTTTTTCTGGCAAGCAGCTTTATAAAGAGCCGTGCATGCATAGCGTGCATGGATCTGCATGCAAAATCATGTACCACTTTCCCCCGCTCAGGCCATACAGAGCGCGGCTCGGCCCATAGCATGCACCTGCATGAAAAGCGATGCATAAAGCGGGCAGGCGTGGCGGGGATAGCATTGCGCGCGAAGGCTCTATAAATTAATGAAACTTTGCTCTTTAGGCATAAGTTAAAGGAAGGGGGAAGGATGCTATAAAAAGGGAATTTCGCAATGAAAAATTTTTACATTTTAGTCAAGTTTTAATTCTCCCTGATAACTAGGTCTATAATGTTTTTGAAAAATCTTCAGGAGGATTTTTATCTAAATAAAAATCCAATTCGCTCAGCAATAGTTTGTATTTTTCAATCGTTGAATCATTGCATGCTTGATGTTTTTCAGAATGCTTTAGTATTGCTATGATGTAAGAGCGATACCCAATTATTTTATTGACTAACAATGTTTTACAATAACTCTCGATGAATTTTTTCTTAGGCGGGTAACGGAATTTTTGCTTTTTTATGTTAAAGGAAAAAACTTTTTCCATAATTTCTCTTGAAGATATATTGACATTTTTTGTTAAAAATATAAATTTCTTTAATGTTGATATTTTTTTATTGGAAATTCTAAACTCAAAGTGGGGAGACGTTTCTTTAATAGTGGGGTTGCTGTTGGATAAAGTATATCCATTCAAAGAAATCGTATGTTTTCTTTTAATGGTTTTCTTAGTGTTTAAATGCAACCCTTTGAGGCTAAGCAAAATAGCTACCTCTTTCATAAAGGTTTCGGAAAAAACAAAATCACTATCTTTTTTGGATGAAAATAGCATGTCATCAGCGTATCTGGAGTATTGAATGTTATGCCTAGCACAAAACTCTTGTATTTTTATATCAAAGTCACGCATGTAAATATTTGAAATGATAGGTGAGGTTGGGAAGCCTATCGGTAAGATGGTATTGCCCTTTTCAGTAGTGTTCTTGGAAGCTAAAGGTATTTTGTAAGTGACAAGGTTCATGAATGACTTAATAATTAGCTGATCTTTGTCAGTATCAATAAACTCATTTTCAAAATACACTGAAAGCATTTTCTCAAGCTTCTTTAAGTCTATGGAATGAAAGAAGTTTTTTATATCAAGTCTTACAAAATTATAATTACCGATATGGATGGTGAAAAAATCTAAATAGCTTCTTTTAGGTACGAAGGCAAATGCTGAGTTATTGATCTCAATCTGAGATAAAATTTTTTCAATTAAAGCACATTGGGCTGTTGTTATTTCAGGTGAGTTTTTTATAGCGTAAAAATATCTACCTTTAACAGGTATCTCTTGTATGAACTTATCTTCTATTTCAGGGATGATATTTTTTTTGTAAACGCTTTGACTAGCTAATAATTTTTTAAACTGCGCGGCGTTTATTTTCAACATGATAGTTAGACCAGTTGGCATTTTAATAAAAAAGCTTCGCCCTGATACAAAGAACATCTTTTCACGTGTCGTGAACACTAAAAGTGCGACCAGTAACCCCTGTGACGCCTAGGAGGAAGCTGGTAGCTATAGGGCTAGGCAAGTCCAGCTTGCGCCACCAAATGGCCCCTATCCCTATCAGGTGCGAAGCCTGTTTAATATACTATATAATTCAGGGAAATACACACTAAATTTTCTTTCAAACCCTTCTTCAGGCTCTGATTTTTCTATTTCTTCAATAGCGAAATTCAAGAATTTTGTGACCCAACCGCTTGTTTTGTCAGTCTTATCTCCATATTTCAAAAATGCTCTTTCAGTAATTTTTAACACTCTTCTGGCTGCATGGTGAGTATAACGATTAGAGCTTTTTTCTTTGGATTCAATTTGACCAAATTTGGTAAGTATTTCCGATTTACCATTAAAAATTATTCTTAGAAACGAAATTAATATTTTCTCTGAGAATGCACTAGAGGTAGCTAACCTATTGATTATACTTGAAGCATCAATCTGGTGTTCGTGGCTAAGCCATTTAAAAAATAGGCTTGAGGAGTGTTCATTTATTAAGCATCCTTCGAAGGTGGTTGATAGGAAAATAATGTTCTTTTTAGACGAGTAAGTGCTAACTGCAAGAGTAAGCTTGTCAATCGCTAGTTGGCTAGAGTCAGTAAAAAAATGACTACTTTTATTATAATCAAAGAATGCTTCATCGAATGATTCAATATCTTTTAAAGATCTTGCTATTTGCTTGTATTCATCACTAAACCCTCTTTCGTACTTCTTTATTTCTTCTTTTAATTGTGTTGGTTTGAAACTAAAAAGCTCTCCATTTTTCTTTAGATTTATTACTGCTTTTTTATTAGAAAACTTGAAATCGAATGCTTTATCCATATCGAAGACATATAAAAAAGGTATTGAAGTGTTATTTATATTTGGATTTAAATTGAAAAGATTCACAGTGCTACTTGTCTTATAAATGTCGACTTTGTCTAAGAAAGCAAATTTTTTAATGAGTTTTCGATTAGAGAATGCCTCAATCTCAGTTTCACCCTCAACAAAAAGAATAAAATTTCCAAAAAAAAGTCTACTTTCATTATCACTGAAAGTGTTAATGAATTTTTCGTCTGAGAATTGCGATCTCATATAAGAAAAGCATGTATTATTATGAGCATCCTTTGTAAAATGCAGAACTTGCTGCCGTTCCTTGAACATTTTTAATGTTATTTTTGTAATGTGAGGTGAGTGGGTAGAGAACAATATTTTGGGATATGGAGTCGCATATCTTCCTTTCTGACGCTCTGTTGATGTTTTACTGAAAGAGGTAAAGTTATCATGTAACCTTAACATTAGTTCCTCACATGCTTTAGGATGCAAACCTGTTTCTGGTTCATCTATAAAGACTATAGGTGAGATAAACTCGCGCCTAGTAAGAGATATCAAAAGATTCAAAAATATATTAATAAATTCAAAAGAATTAGTGCCATCTGATTGTGTTCCGAGATCTTGACCATCAATATTGAATGTTTGGCCTTTGATTCCTATTCTGACAAAATTTAATACTTTTTCTCTATAGCTATATTTAGTTGTTTTAGTTATCTCTTGAATTTTTGAAATGTAATCTTTGTAACCTAAGCTATTTTCAGATATCCGACTATCAATAAAATCAATTAGCTCATCCGTTTTTAGTTTTTCAACTTTGAAAGATTTTAGTCTGCTGACTAACAGCCATAATTTATTCCAGTCATATAAATCAATATGACGTGTTTCGATGTCAAAAAAAGGAAATAAATAACCAATTAATTTTATTTTTTTATAATCGCTAGTTGACCATTTTATAGATTCATCTTTATTCACAAATAGAGTCAGTTTTATAGAGTCTGAAAAAAGTTCTTTTTGTCCTAGAAAGATCAGATCCTTGTGACTGTCTTCATTAAAAAATGTATTATAGATATGTTTTGTAAAATCAGTTTTCTTGGATCTGCTTGAGGTAACGATACTTTTTATTCTTGAAAGGTCATACTCAATAGTAATGCTACCAAATGAACTGTAATTCGAATTTAAAGGGGGTGGTAACACTTTTCGACCTTCAATCTTTTGGTAAAAAAAACGAAGTAGCTTAAGTAAATTTGATTTTCCGCTGTTGTTTTTACCTATTATACAGTTCAAGTCCTTGATTTCATTAATAAGCAATGAATTGTAAGATAATAAATTGCTGATTTTAATGGATTTTACTGACATGGCATTGAATCCAAATATTAAACATAAATTAAAGTAACATATGTGAAGAAGATTTTAAATGGGGTCATTATGGTGGTCAGGTAAGCAATATGGTTTTTTTTATATAGTTTTTTCAATGTCTTGTGTTGTTTTTCTAGTCCGGCCTTCGCACTAAACATGCAAGTTCAAGTCACTTAAGGACGGCTTTTTTTATCTGAGTTTTTGCTGAAAAAAGCGCTCACTAAATTAATCCCAAGCTGATTCTCTTATAAAGCAGAAAAGAAGTCTGGTACTGATAATATAATGATTTCATCAATATCCAGAATAATAATAAACCCTCAATTTTCGAAAGAACTTTTATATCAATAGGATACGTAATAAATAGACTACCATTCAGCATTCCAGCTTTTGAAAGAGAGCTTTAATTTTTCAATGGTATGGCGCCATTTTGGCGTTGTAGGTTTGCAGACGGTATTTTGATTGCCGAAAAAACCAACCTCATTGATGGCGTCCTGCTCGCTTCTGGTCTCCAGCCATTTCACAGCAACAAAATACTCGGACTTATCGGGGTCATCAGCATTCTTACGATAAAGCTCTCTGAACTTCAGCACATCCATAGCCAGCTTTTCACCCTCTTCGGTATTTACAGTGAAGCTGCTGGCAGGCTCAACGCCACTCTGCACAATACCTACACCGACATAACCCGTTGCAGGAATTTTTACCCATACACGATTACCGGGCTGAAGTTGTTTTAAAGTCTGACTATACCAGCTTCCGCCACCCGCGCTGATAAAACCGTAACCGCGAGCCTCGTCCCAATTGCGACTATGTGGGTCGCCAAACGAGACGTAAAACTCACCGTTCCAGGGTTCCTTTGCACTGGCGCCTGAAGCCGTGGCCTGTGCTGCGTTGGTTTGTGTTTCACTCGGATCGATAAGCCAGGCACGGCTCAGGAACTGATCGCCGCCGTGCTGAAATACTTTGAAGAAGAGAACGTTTATGGAGATCCCATTCTTACTAAGGTAGTCAACGATTCGTTCGGTTGATGGGTCCAGCTCCGCCGCGACAATAATGATCTGATGCGACTGATTCAGAGACTCTTCTTCCAGCTCAGTATTAAAGCGCTGCCTGAATGCGTCGCCGAGCTTACCTCCGCCTGAGAATTTTTCATAAATCTGCGACAAACGGTCGGCGGTCAGATCATCCACCCAGGAAGCGTAATCCAGCGCCTGCGCGACCACCTCACGCGGTGTGCGGTCGCGTTTAAGCTCAATCAGGATCAGTGAGGCATCGGGTGCTATTGCCAGCAGATCGATACGCCCTTTATCAAGCGTATTTTCCTGATGGCCAATAATCATCCACTGATCGGAGAGGATGGTGGGATCGTTTAAGATCATATTCTCCAGCAGTTGCTCACTGGCGAGTTTACTAATGGTTAACGGCTGTGGGTTATCGCCCACCCGCCAGATAGCATGATGAACTGGCATCATCTGATCCTTAGTTTAATGCTGCATCTTTTAGCGCGTTCGCCAGATGGAGCTGAGTGCTCAGGTCGGGTTGTAGAAAGTCACAATTAACACTAAATCTTCTAATTTTGCTAATAATTTTCTTCTGTTCTTTGATCGGTTTTAACAGCAAGATAAAGCTTCTGTCTTTGTTTGTATTGAACTCTTTCAAAGATAATATTGATTATCTTTTCATATGGAGCTACTTATGCCAGCGTTAAAATTCACAGCCTCTCTGCTAGCTCTTAGCCTGTTTTCCACTGCTGTTTTAGCTGATGAGGCACACGTATGTCGTTCGGCCTCATTGCCCCAATCCAGCAGTGCAGCAACATTGTCTGATAATACCCAGTTTACCTGTAGTAGTGATATCTCCGGCACCGTGCCTGTTTTGTCCAAAGCAGGCTGGAAAGTCACTCATGTTCTGGAACAGTCAGATATGTCAGCTTTATCCTCTATGAAATCTGGTAAAATGCCACCTAACCCGGAGGATTTAACCAAAACGTATTGGATGATCATCATTCAAAAATGATTTATCAGTATTAAAAATGAAACGTATATTCGAGATGTATTGTTTTGCGAATATATAATGTTGGGAGCATGTCAATGTTAACTGTTTGAATGTACTGCTCCCTTCATGATTTTTTACCTGCTCCAGATTGTTTTACGCAGCGTAAAGTCAGCTATGCCTGATAAGCTACATGGGAATATTTAAATAAAGGTTTTTACGAGTCAATATTCCCTGCTATATCGAATCTCAAAACGGGGTTTCTGAAAAGAAACTCTGTCTTGACTACACTATCTTCGCTGTGACTATTTGCAATTTACGCAGGTTATCTTTCAGAAGAATTATAAATGGTTTCACTTACATGTAGCGCTAATTTATAGATTCTCATTGGCGGTTATAGCACTTTAGCGAATCAGGAAGACAGTGTTTAAGAAGGATATCACTAAATTATGATTGTGCATAATATCGAAGGCAGATCAATTTCTTTTCATGACGAGGCATTATGATAAATCACGTTCTTAAATAAATTCATTAAAACAAAAGGAGCCAGAAATGGCATTAAAAGGAAAGTTCACTGTTAATGATGCCGATTACTCCCCTTTACTCATCTATGGAATAGGCACGTTTATGGCTTACTCTGGTAACAGTGAATATCGCAATCGTGCAGGATGTATTGCAGTCCCGGATAATGGACCGATACCTGAGGGGGTATATCACATCGTTAAACGCCCTACGGGTGGCTGGAAAGGCATAATCAGGACAGACATGCACGATTTCTACTCTTGGCTGGGATCAACGCCAGTCATCAGGTATGAATGGTTTGCTTTGTATCGTGATGATGGAAAGATAGATGATCATACGTGGGTAAATAACGTAAAGCGAGGTAACTTCAGGCTACATCCTCGCGGCCCACTGGGTGTCTCTTTAGGCTGCATCACATTGCAGCACAGAACTGATTTCATCGCGATTCGGCAGGCTTTACTCTATACACCACAAGTAAAATTACCTAATGGGCTAATGACTTATGGAAAAATTGAGGTGGTTTTAAATGGAAGCAAAACGTGTCCCGGCAGGGTTTAGAATCCTTATCGCAGTGTCCTTGTTTGTCATTACTTTTCTTATTGCAAGGCCATCAGATCCCTCTTCAGAAGGAGAGCAGCAGTTTTGGACAGCGTTAGCAAAGCTATTCAATCAACGTGATATTGAGGGGTTTGTGGGGGTGGCGCTATTAATCATCTGTACAGTGGTAACGCTCATCGGTTATCAGATCATCGTCAGAGTGATTGAGAAGAGAGTTAATAAGAGATGATTTTTCTGATGACTAAAACCATTATGGTAACCACAATATTCTGTTTTCAGCAAAGATAACTCTATTTTGATCCATGAAGTGGGCTTACGTAGCAACATCTCCCTTTATCAGAAAATCGTAACAGGGAAGGAGCGGTAAACATGAAAAAAAGAATGTGGCTGGGAGCTCTATTTCTCTTAACGGGATGCCCGGGGCCGGGCGATCGAATGGTGGAGCGTGAATCTGCGACGGCATTTCTGAAAGATAATCAGGTTTGTGTCGTGTCGCTACTGGCACCACAGGAAAGGATCACCGCCATTCAAATCAACAGCGAAAAAAGTGACTCCCTCCATAAGATTTTTGATGAAAAGCCTGTTTATGGTCCAAAAGGTGAGTGCCTGCCTCTATTCGGCTTTAAGTTCACAGCGGGAGAACGTTACTACTTCGCTTATGATGTTCAGTCTGATAAATCAGGATCGCATTTAGTCACCGCTGAATTCTCTTATCCCAAAGGATAAGAGAGCAGAATGCCCGCTCTGCGTCAGTTCAATACACCTATGCCACCAAGCCAGGCTTAACGATTTTACATCTGTGTTTGTCAGGGGCTCAGTAATTATGAGATATCACTTTCATTCATAGGGACGAAGCGATGAAAAATGTCTTTAAGTGGCTTGCATTAGTGGTTGCTACCGTCCTTATTCTCCTGGGGTTATTTGTCTGGCTCGTAGCTTCAGGCTCTGATAAAACGACTGTTTACACGGAAAAGTATTTCTTCAGCTATCACACGCTCACGCAAAAAGACATCGAAAACGCCCCGCGAATAACGGACAACTACTATTTTGAGGCGCACCCCGGAGACGGCTATTCTCCTTCAAATAGCATCATATTCAAGGGTGCTACAGATACGTCTTCACTCCACGCTTATCTCGAAAAGCTGGGATACGTGAAGCAAAAACGCAGTCTGGGGGAGAAGGAAATATGGGCGAAGCCCGATCAGCTGGACGGGGATCTGTTCTATCTTTACTTCAACCCCATAACCCACGAGATTGAGCTGACCAGGGTTCTGAATAATTGAGACGCCTGAACAAAAAATTGTTGTGGCGATGCCGGCCTCTGTCGCTGGTCATCGCGCTGCTGCTCACAGGATGCGCCCGCTCTGACGCGCTGTGGACGGTCACGCGTGACCTCTGCATGAATAACTATCACTACCGACGCGATCCGGCACCCTGCCAGCAAATCTATCTGCCGCAGGACAACACTCAGGGCTACAGCATCATCCAGAATCCCCGCCACAGGCTGCACTTTATTCTGGTGCCGACGGTGGCGATGTCCGGCATTGAGAGCATTGCGCTATCACGCCCCGGACGTCCCGATTATTTCGGCTACGCCTGGTTAATGCGTTATCGTCTGATGGCGGCCTATGGGGCTACCGTGCCTGAAGATCGGCTCGGCATGGCGCTCAATTCCGCTTATGGCCGCAGCCAGAATCAACTGCATATTCATCTGACCTGCCTGCGTGAAGATGTCTATCGTCAGCTTCAGGCCGAGCGCCCCTTTATTCATGATGACTGGCGCCCCTTA
This sequence comes from Pantoea sp. M_10, assembly GCF_008631515.1. Lineage (NCBI taxonomy): Bacteria > Pseudomonadati > Pseudomonadota > Gammaproteobacteria > Enterobacterales > Erwiniaceae > Pantoea > Pantoea sp. M_10. The sequence continues at coordinate 307,049 of NZ_VWUL01000003.1, forward strand.
CCCGATCGTTTGCTGAATCACACCTACTATGCCCGTCGCGTCATGCAGCCGACGGCGATGGGGATCTATCCTGTCTCCTCTGTGGCACGCCATTTCCATCTCTCCTCGCCGCAGCTGGCGGAGTCTGGCGTGGCGCTCATCCCGGCGACGTTCTCGGGAGAAAAAGGGTTTATCCTGCTAACCACCCGGCGCGGCTGGGATAAGGGCAATCGGGCTTCTGTTGAGTCGCTACTGGATAAACGCTGCGCTATTCTCTCCGCGCCGCCCGCTGACGTTTCAGCCGCAGAGTAACTAAACCTCATCCCAGCCATCCATCACCAAACCCTTACCGATACAAAGCCGCTTTCCCCACCGAACTGAACAGCGCCATCTTCGCCGCGATCACTTCACCCGCCGCCTGCATCGGTTTTACAAACAGCGCATTAGGTTCGTGTCCGCCCTGTTTCAGCTCGTGCTCCAGCGCCACGAAAAACGCCTTCTTCATATCGCTGGAGATGTTGATCTTACCGACGCCATAACGAATCGACTCCGCCACCTCGCTGTCTTTATTACCCGAACCGCCATGCAGCACCAGCGGGATATCCACCACCTTCCGGATCTGCTGCAGACGCTCGATATCCAGCTTCGGCTGCTTGCCTTTGGGGTAGAGGCCGTGCGAGGTGCCGATAGCGACCGCCAGCGTGTCGGTGCCGGTCTCGCGCACAAAGGTCTCAGCCTGCTGCGGATCGGTATAGAGAATCTCGTTGCTGCCGCCTTCGCCGCTGCCTTCTGCCACCCCGATGGTGCCCAGCTCCGCTTCCACGGAGACATTCACCGCGTGGGCGATCTCCACAATCTTCTTCGTCAGCGCAATGTTCTGCTCAAAAGAGTGAGAGGAGGCATCCATCATCACCGAGGTAAAACCGGCGTAAATCGCTTTCATCACCTCTTCCAGCGTGCGGCCATGGTCCAGATGGATCACCACCGGCACCCGTGCCTGAATCGCCAGCGTCCGCAGATAGCCGATAAACTCCGGGCCGGTAAACGCCATCTCATCAGGGTGGATCTCCAGAATCAGCGGTGAATCCAGTCGCTCGGCTGTCTCAACCGCGACGCGTCCAAACTCAGCGCTGGCGATGTTAAACGCACCCACGCCAAACTGATGCTGACGGGCCACGCTGAGCAGGTCTTTCATGTTGTAAAGCATAGGTTTTATCCTTGTTTTGCAGGAAGAGAAATATCTTTTTTCAGGAACAACAGGATCAGCGCCGTCAGCAGACTGCCTGCGGCAATCGCAAACAGATAACCCATGACGTTGCTGATCACGTTAGGAATGAAGATGACGAAGATGCCGCCATGTGGAGCGCGGGACGCGCAGCCCAGCATCATCGACAGCGCGCCCGCTAAGCCGGAGCCCGCGACAATCGCCGGGATGACGCGCAGCGGATCGGCGACCGCGTACGGGATCGCGCCTTCGGTAATGAAGGAGAGGCCGAGGATGTAGGTCACCTTGCCGGTTTCCCGCTCCTGCTCAGTAAACTTGCGGCGGAAGAGGGTGGTCGCCAGTGCGATACCCAGCGGCGGCACCATGCCCGCCGCCATACAGGCGGCAATCGGGCCATAAATGCCGCTCGACATCAGGCCAATCGCAAACATACAGACGGTTTTGTTCAGCGGGCCGCCCATATCAAAGGCCACCATCATGCCGAACAGCAGGCCCAGAATGGCCGCATTGGTGTTACCCAGCGAACTGAGGAAGGCGGTCAGCCAGCCGAGCAGCATCTTGATCGGCTCACCAATCAGCAGCACCATCAGTGCGCCGGTCAGCAGCACGCTCAGCAGCGGCACGATTAAAATGGGCTTCAGCCCGGCGACCGCTTTGGGCAGGTGGATATGGTTGTTCATGAGCAGCGTGATGTAGCCCGCCAGGAAGCCGGCAATCAGCGCACCAAGAAAGCCGGAGCCGGTGTGGATCGCCATCATCCCGCCCACGGCCCCCGCCACGATGCCCGCTTTACCGCTGATCGACTGGCTGATGCCCAGCGCAAGAATCGGCAGCATCAGGGCAAAGGCGGAGCCGCCGCCGATGTCAGAAAGCATCTTCGCTATCGGGCTGAAATGTGCGTCCCCTGGTGTGGCCGCCGTAATCCCGAAGGAAAAACTCAGCGCGATCAGAATGCCGCCCGCCACCACAAACGGGATCATCAGGTTCACACCGGTGATGAGGTGGACATAAATCTCCGACGCCCAGGAGCGGGAAGCAGACGCCTCTCTGGCCGCAGAAGCCGGTTCCGCAGCGCCGGTCGGTGACACAGATTCGACCAGCTTCGGTGCCAGCTCGCCGTTGACGATGGCGCTTAACAGACCTTCCGCATCTTTCGCCGCACGAGTGACGGGCACTTCAATCACGTTTTTATGCTGAAAGCGTGCCATCTCAACTTTTTTATCTGCGGCAATCAACACCACGTCAGCCTGATGAATATCGTCGTCGCTGAGAATATATTCGCTTTCTATGGCACCCTGGGTTTCCACTAATACATTCAGCCCCAGTTTTTTCGCCGCTTTTTTTAAATTACTTTCGGCAAGGTAGGTGTGGGCAACACCTGTAGGACAGGCGGTAATGGCAATAATGTTCATAAACGTTCTCCGGTAAAAGGAAACGATTTTATTTTTATCTTTTTAACGACGGATGGATGGCGACTGTCTGAAAACCTCCTTACTGTTTTATTTTGTCAGTATCTCCCTGTTATTCAGGCTCCCGAGCGGGACAGGAGTAAATGAAACATCTCTTCGCGATGCTCTGTATTCAATAATTGTTCAACCACCTCTTCGTCACCGAGGGCAATGGATATTCTGGCGAGCATTTTTATATGGCCGACATCTTTATCGGACTCTTTAACCGCGAAGAGGATCACCAGCCGCACCCGGGTGCCGTCGATGGTCTCCCAGGGAATATCCTGGCGTAAGCGTCCGACGGCAATCCGGGTTTTAACGACGGCAGCCGATTTACCGTGCGGAATGGCAATATGATTTTCAAATCCGGTTGAGCCTAACTCCTCGCGCAGATAAACATCTCTCAGAAAAGCGGCTTTATCCGTGACCGCCCCGGTCTGGCAGAGCAGGTCGGTCAGCTGAGAAATAATCTGCTCTTTGGTCTGGCAATCGACATCGAGAATAATGCACTCTTCTTTAAGCACTTCATTAATCGCCACGGCTGTCGTCATTTTATTTCTCCATCATTAATTAATTGAGTTCGATACCAGACATTCGGTAACCCTGGCGATATCTTTCGCCGAAAAGAGAGCGGAGACATACACCACCGGCTTTTCCAGCGGTTCCAGCCGGATAGTCGAGATCACCACGTCGCACGCCTGTCGCTTCAGGGAGTCCGCGATATTTTTACCGGGCACAATGTCGATAATTTGCCAGTCAGGAAAGGCGCGCAGGATCCGTCCGTAAAGCAGCTGCGAGGTACCCAGGCCGCTGGAGCAGACCAGCAGCACCCGCTTTACCTTAATGCTGTTTTCGATGGCCGCCTGAATATGCACGGTGAGATAGGCCACCTCATCGTCACTGATTTCATCCAGCTGATACTCCTGCGTCAGCTCCCGGATCACCGCTTTGACAGCGGCGAACACGGTGCCCAGTTCGGTCTGGATATCGTGCAGCAGCGGATTTTTAATCCGGATGTGATATCTGAGGCGGTTCAGCATCGGCTTGATGTGTGAAGTCAGCGAAGCCTGCAGCTTCGGATCGGTGGTGATGGCGATGTTGATCCGCTGCGCCACCCGGTCGATCAGCGCCGCCGCAAAGCGGGTTTCCCGTTCTGAAATCAGCGCATCATCGTGCCGATCGGCATCGCCGCCCGCCTTACCGGACGACACCAGATACTGATAGATGGAGTGCGCCTCCTCGGCGACCAGTAGCGTGTTGTAAGCCGTCTCGATGCGCTCTATGACCGCCAGTGAAACCTGCCAGGCGTGCGGATCGCTGACCCGGTTCATGACCACGGCGCGGGCGTCCGGGCTGTGCATCGGTGAGTGGCTGCGGTGAATCAGCACCAGAACGTGGGTGAACAGATTAATGTAGTAAGGATCGCTTATCGTATAGTGCAGCTGCTGTTCAATAAAATTGATGAGCTGCAGGGTGAAATGGACAGCCTGCTGACCAAATTTCTCTGAAAGCTCCTGCAGCGTGCTTTCATCCAGGCGGCTCTCCATCATGTCCTGACGGTTGTAGATCGATTTTAATACCAGCGCTTTCATCGCCAGGCGAATATTCTGGTCACTGCCTTTAATGCTGGTGCCGGTACGACTTTTTAATAAGGTTAAATTAAACTGATGTAACCAGGTGTCTAATGTTTTTAAATCATTCACTATTGATGCGCGGCTGATAAAATATTTATCGGCCAGCTCACTGATTGACGAACTTCGGGGTGAGAGCATTAACAGATCGGAGGCTATTTTTAGCATTCTGACGTTACTGCTGAAATCGTCCACCTCCGCAGAAAAAATCCGTCGGGCCGCTATTTCGGAAGTGGCGTCAGCAAATTTAATTGTGATGCCTCTCCCACTTTTACCGCTCAGTGTGATCCCCTGGTCAGCGAGTTTTTCATTAATATCGGCAATGTCGCGGCGTAACGTTCTTGGCGTGATGGCCGTTTTTTCTGAAATAGCGCGCAGGCTCACATAACTGTTATGAGAAATAAGCTGTCGCATAATGGTCAGTTGCCGTTCTGTCAGCGCCTTCATCATCTTCAGGTTCCGCTTAATCAGTTCTTCGCCTTTGGGAGTTATCATCTAAGCAAAGGCACCAGACCCTGTAAATATTAAAACATGGCCACAACCCGAGGGTCTGGCTGACCACCTGACCGCGGGTTCTGGAATAACAGAGACGAGATGAACGGTCAGGGAGAAGGCTGATTGGGTGTGATGGTCATTGTGATGGCGACGGGCAGATTTGCCGGATGGCGGACAGCTATGCGGCAGGTGGCACACCAGCGAAAGCATCAGCCTCTGAATACGGGAGCGTTTTTATCTGCTCTCATCAGTTGCCTGAAGCCGCACGTTGATGCTTCAGGCAACCTCAGAGGTGGGGCATGCCTCTCAGTTGTGTCAGGCATTGAAATCAGAAAACGACAGAAAAAATCATTCTTCCGCCTGGTTGATAAAGAATAGGGTAGAGAAAAAGCAGGGGGAAATTATTTATGGCTCTGCATGGAAAGTTTGTGCATAGGGTCTCTTACGTAATGCAACTTTGAGAACGTAAAAGAGAGAGGGTTGTTGTATGAAGGAGCTAATGGTTTATGAAAATATTAAGGTCATTGCTCATGGCAAAGCGTGCCTTTAATCTTTTTATCAGGATAGCGTTGTTTACTGTAATTATGCTGCTTGTCGCTAAAGCGGTTCCCTATGAAGGGGGAGTGAACGCTTTAACAGCATCATTTGATTTTCATAACGCTCAGGTTTTGACCCGTTTTATTCTGGGTGAGCCTGACCCGGAGGTCTGGGAATCATTAAGGGACTACATCAGCATTTTAGTTAATACCCTGATTAGCGTGCCTGTTATGAGTGTGCTCATCACTTTTTTCAACGGCGTTACGCGAAAGATAAGGCCAGGTTATCTTGCTAAAGAGTGGGCTTTCTCAACGTTGCGTCGGTTGGGGAAAATCTTTTTGTTCACATTTATCTTTTGGCTGCTTTTTCGAACGCTGCCTTATTCATGCTTTTTCCCGGATGAACAGGCTTTTTCATCATTAAATCTCGCAGCGTTTCTGGCATCAAATCTGTTATTAACGATTGCCTGTTATTACGTTGTCAGGACGAAAATAAAATTGAAGAGGAGAGGATAAAATGCCTGTTCCAGCCAGTTTGCAGGCATTAAGCGTAACGGCGAATTGAGTCAGCAAAAGCCAAACAGAGTCCTGTGAGGGGTTGGGCACAAAAAAGGCCCGGCATCCGCCGGGCCCGATAACATCTTTATGCCATCTTCAGCCGCTGCAGTCGCTTCTCGCGGCGAATCTTGCGCTCCTCCATCACGGCGACCATCGCCATCAGACAGATACAGGCGATAGCGGCGGTATCCAGTGCGGCAAAGGTGCCTGCCCAGCCGGTCAGGCCGAAGATTGGTGTGCCGTCTGCGATCATGCCCAGGCCCAGCTTGGCAAAGCTGTCGCCAATCAGGTAGGCGAAGGTGCCTTTAATACCGTCGGCGGCGCTAATCGCTTTTTTCGGGACGAAACCCACGGCGGCCACGCCGATCAGTAACTGCGGGCCAAACACCAGAAAGCCCAGCGCAAACAGCGAAGCCAGATAGACATACTGGTTGCTGGCATGCTGATAGATCCCCAGCGTGGCGATAATCAGCGCTAACGCGACGCAGGCCACCAGCGCACGACGGCCATTGGCCAGATCGGATAACCAGCCCCACAGCAGCGTCCCCACCAGCGCACCCGCTTCAAACAGGGTAAAGCCCTGAATCGCGATCTCTTTTGAGAGCTTCAGCTCCTGAAAAGCATAAACCGTTGACCACTGATCGATACCGATGCGCACCACATAGAGGAAGATGTTGGCGAAGCAGAGCAGCCAGATCACCTTATTCTTCAGTACATATTCAACAAAGATCTGCCATTTGGTCATCGACTCATCTTCGGCCTCTTTATCCTCTTCGCTCAGCTCCTCGCCGAACAGCTCTTCGGCTTTGCCCAGACCATAGGACTCCGGCGAGTCGCTGCCGTAGCGCAGGCCGATAAAGCCGACAATCAGCGCGATGATCGACGGGAAGATAAACATTCCGACCACGTGACCGTCGAACAGCACATTGGCACCAAACAGCGCGACGCCCGCGGCACCGGCTCCGCCAAGGTTGTGAGAGATGTTCCACATGCCAAGGTAGGAGCCTCGCTTACGGCGCGGTGTCCATTTGGTGATGGTGGAGTAGCTACAGGAGCCGCCGGTGCTCTGGAAGAAGCCGCTCAGGGCGTAAAACGCGATCATCAGGAACAGGCTGATCGAACCGCTGCCCATGCTGGCGCTGAACCCCAGCATACAGATGGCCGAAAGGATCAGCATAAACGGCAGAAACTGCTTGGTGTTTTTACCGTCCGCATAATAGGAGACCAGGGTTTTCCCGACGCCATAGGTGATGGAAAAGCCCAGACCAATCATCCCCAGCTGGGTCATGCTCAGCCCGTAGGTGGTGATCATATCGTTCTGCGCGATATTGAAGTTTTTGCGGATCAGATACATGGTCAGGTAGCCGATAAAGACCACCAGATAGGACTGCATAAAGGGCTTGAACCACATCTTGCGCCGCAGTTCGATTGGCAGATCCAGCGTGGGTCTGCGCACCTGTTTGAGGAAGGCCAGCATGGAAGGGGATTCTCCTGGTTGGAAAACTGCCATCGGCAGCGAATGGCTGGCATTGTAAAAACCGCTGACCAGACCAGCCTGAGACAGCGTCCAGGCGAAACCAGGAAAATGTCTTAGTTTTGCCCGACTCAGGGCAAAAAAGAGAGGCGTATCACGCTTCAGGCTGGGGGCGCGGCGCCTGCGCATTCAGAAACGGCAGCAGCAGCAGGGCAGAGATCCCCGCAGCCGTGGCAATCACCGCAAAGAAGCCGCTCCAGTGCCAGACGTCGATCACCCACGCCAGCGGCCAGCCGGAGAGCGACGCGCCAAGGTAGGCAAACAGGCCGACAAAGCCGGTTGCCGCGCCCGCCGCGTCTTTGTGTGAACACTCCGCCGCCGCCATGCCGATCAGCATCTGCGGGCCGAAGACAAAGAATCCGGTCGTGAAGAAGCAGGCTGCCTGCATCACATAGCTGGTAAAGGGCATCAGCCAGAGTGAACCCACGGAAAGCAGAATGCCGGCGGCGAAAATCAGGTTCATCGGGCCGCGATTGCCGTTAAACAGCCTGTCCGATCCCCAGCCGGCCACCAGTGCGCCCATCACGCCGCCCAGTTCGAACAGCGTAATGGCGGAGTTCGCCGTCACCAGGTCGACGCCCAGCGTCTCCGAAATGTAGAGGTTGCCCCAGTCATTAAGTGCGGCACGGACGACATAGACCAGCACGTAGCAGAGTGACAGCAGCCAGATGTAGGGGTTGAGCAGCACGTAGCGCGTCAGGATCGCCTGGCGGCTCAGGCCCGCACCTTCCTGCTGCTGCGCCATCTCCATCTCATCCTGTCGCCAGTCGCCCACGGCAGGCAGGCCCACGGTCTGAGGCCGGTCGCGCAGACGCCAGCAGAGAAACAGCCCGGCAAGGATCGCCAGACTGCCCGCAATCATCATCCCGGTTCGCCAGCCATACTGCAGCGCCACCGCGCCGATAATGATCGGGATGAGCGCGCCGCCCACGTTGTGAGCGGTGTTCCAGAATGCCCACCAGCCGCCCCGTTCGTTACGCGAATACCAGCTGGTGAGCAGGCGGGCGCAGACCGGCGCTCCCCAGCCCTGGAAAAAGGCGTTGAGGGTCCAGAGCAGCGCAAAGGCCCACAGCGAGGTGGAGAAGCCAAACAGGATATTGACCACGCCCGTGGCCATCAGGCCCAGCCCCATAAAGTAGCGCGCATCAGAGCGGTCGCTGACGATGCCGGAGAAAAACTTCGACAGGCCGTAGGTGATGTAAAACAGCGTCGCCAGCAGGCCGATATCGGTTCGCAGCATGACACCGCTGGCGATCACTTCCGGCGCTGCCGCATTGAAGCTCTTGCGGGTAAAGTAGAACAGCGCATAGCCGATCCAGATGGTCGCCATGATGTGGCGGCGCCAGTAGCGATAGCGGCTGTCAATCTCACGTTTATCCTGCAGCGGCGCCGCGTCAGGAGGCGTTTTCAGAAAGGTAAACACGGCAGTTCCTCAGACAGCCCGCAGCGGCAGATGGACGCTGACGCGGGTTCCATGGGTGCAGGAGAGGGTCAGCGATCCGCCCAGCGCGGTGACGCGTTCGCGCATCCCGACCAGCCCAAAACGCTGCTGACCGGAGCCTGGCGGCAGACCGCAGCCATCATCTTCAATCACCAGCAGCAGGCGATCATCCTGCTGCCAGCCTTTGATTATCACGGCGCTGGCGCTGGCATGTTTAACAACGTTGTTCAGCGCCTCCTGGCAGATGCGAAACAGCGTGACGCGCTGCGCTTCACTCAGCAGCGTCTCATCAATGCGCCAGTGAAGATGACTGACGATGCCGGCATCTTCCAGCTCCATCTCCCGCATCAGAGAACGGATCGCCTGCTCCAGCGAAAGGTCATCCAGCTGCCGCGGCCGCAGACGCCCCAGCAGTCGCCGTACCGCGTCATACACGCCCAGCGAGAGTTGTTCAATGTGGACGCCACTCTGGATCACCCGGCTGTTGTCCGGCGCCACGCGCTGCATAATGCCCGCCTGCGTGCGGATCGCCGTGATCGTCTGCCCGATATCATCGTGCAGTTCACGCGCCACTTCCTGACGCACGCTCTCCTCCGTCTCCACCAGGCGTTCCGCCAGGCGCCGGTTGCGCGCCAGCTCACTCTGCAGGGAGTGGTTCAGCTCGCGCAGCCGCTGGATACCGGCACCCAGCAGCAGCCCGGTCAGGCTCTGGGCCAGCAGGGAGAGCAGCAGATCGACGGGATGGTCATGCCAGGTCTGGCTGGCGATCAGCGCGATGGCATTCATCAGCGTGGCGATCAGTGCGCCCTGCCAGCCGTAGTGCCAGGCCAGCGCAATGATGGGCAGCGCCAGACAGAAGGGGGTAAAGCGTGACAGCTCTGCAGGCAGGCCAAGCTGCAACCAGAGGCTGATGACAAACAGCAGCAGATACCAGACAAGGTGCCGGGCGCGCCAGTTGACCGGCTGCGAAATCAGCGACGGGCCCAGCGGCTGCCAGCGGGTTCGGGTGAGGTAGTGCCAGAAGACCAGGCAGGTCGGGGCCAGCGTCAGGCCGCCGGTCAGCGTCAGCAGCAGGGTGTTGAGCATCTCCGCCTGACCGGCCCAGGGCAGAGACTGCAGCAGCGCTGCGGCGATCAGCGCCGCGCCCTGGCTCAGCAGCGTGCGCCAGTCACGCTGGTGGCGGAAACGGGAGATCAGCGCCACCGGCAGCAGCGTCAGCACGCCGCCCGCCATCAACAGCGGCAGATGCGCCAGGGAAACGGCCTTCGCCAGCCAGAGCAGCATGACCCACTCAGCCGCCAGCAGCACCGGCCAGTAACTGCGCGGGCATTGCAGCATCAGCCCCAGACGCAGGCCAAACGGGAAGAGCAGCACCGCCAGCTCCGGGCGTTCAACCAGGTGCAGGCTGATACTCCACAGGCAGAACCAGGCTGCCGAGAAGAGGAAGAAACTGGCGACCACTGAGATCAGCCGGGAGAAGAGAGGGCTCATTGCCAGCCATCAAACATGCGGCGCGCCAGCTCCACATCGTTGCTGACGCCGAGCTTCTCCATCAGGTTGGCGCGATGGACATGCACGGTTTTGGGTGACAGGCCGAGTTCAGCCGCGATCTCTTTGACCGCCATGCCCTGAGAGAGCCTCTCTGCGACCTCACGTTCGCGACGGGTCAGCGGGTCCTGACGTCCGGCGGCCAGTTTAACCGCAATCTCTGGCGTCAGATAACAGCCGCCGGTGGAGACGGTGCGCACCGCCGCGATCAGCTCATCGGGGCGACAGCGTTTGGAGAGAAAGCCACGCGCACCGGCATTCAGCGCCTGTTCAACCAGTGCCGGGCTGTCGTGTACAGAGAGCATGATAGTGGCCAGCCCCGCCGGAAGCTGGCTCAGTAACGCCAGCCCGGAGAGGTCCGGCATCGAAATATCGCAGATGCAGACCTGGACGCCCCGGCCCGGTAACCCTGCCAGCGCCTCACGGCCGGAGCCGAACTCCGCCACCACCTGAAAATCAGGTTCCAGGGCGAGCAACTGGGCAAAACCGGAGCGGACGATAAGGTGATCGTCAATCAGCGCGAGGGTAATCATGGCGTTTCCTGGCAGGTAAAATCGCGCTTACCTTAGCGATAAGCGTGAAGCTGTTCAAGTCGTGAGCACTCTACAGGATTGCGGGGGCGGGCGGGGTGACAGCGGTCAGATCGCTGGCGATCGGCAGATTAAATCTGCCGGGCAGAACCCCACCCGGCCGATCAGAACGCACTCCGTTCGATCAATGCAGACAGCACTGCTTATATTTTTTGCCGCTGCCGCACGGGCAGGGATCGTTGCGGCCGGGCTGCTTATCGACGGTCACCGGCTGTTGCGGTACCGGCACCGCCTCGGGCTGCGAGATCCAGTGATCGTGCAGCGCCAGCGCAGCGGGGCGGATAGCTTCGATGCTGGCTTCCATCTCTTCCGGTGTCATGGCGTCGAGCTTTTCGAGGTTCTCCTCGGTGCCATGCAGGGCGATAGCGTCCAGCGCAGACTGCAGATCCGCGGGCAGCGCCGACCAGTCGGTCAGTGCGACGCCACGCATATAGCCGAAGCACCACTCTTCCACCACGGTAAACTCCAGTCCTTCCATCTCACGGATGCCAAACAGCGGTTCAAACTGCTCCGGGAATTCCGCTAAGCGGTCTGCCACGTCATTCATATGCTGGAAGCAAAGCGACATAAAGCGCGTCATTTCGCGCTCGTTGCTCCATTTCGGAATCTGTTTCTCGCCACCCCACAGGGCCACCAGCCACTGGCTGGGTTCCACGGTTACGGGACCGGAGAGGATCGCCGTCAGCAGTCCATCGAGTTCGGAGACATCGAGAATCGACGCTTCGCTGCCATACTTTTCCAGCATATCTTCCAGCCATTGCAGCTCTTTTTCGGTCAGTGGGCCTTCTTTCATGCGGTTGCCTCCCGGGCATATCTAAATTTCAGCGCGGCGTTGAGCCTTAAAACCGCAGCAGTGTACACCCTTGCGGGCAGCAACACAGCTAACGCTGTCCGGCATCAGCAGGGTTAACCTGCGTTTAACCCCCCTTTTACCCCATTATGCAGGCGATAGCCCGCCGCACTTTATGGTACCTTTTTGCGCTACGGCCAGCCTGCTGCGCGATAACTCTACTTAACTGAATGATTACTTTATGAAAAAGGAATTTTCTGGCAGCCGGATCGCTGCGTTCTGCCTCCGACGGCTGGCTCAGGTCGCTCAGCGGATCGGCAGACCCTGCGGGATCGCTGCGGCGATCGTTCTGCTGACCGGCTGTGGCACCCTGTCGCAAACCTCCGCCCCGGTCAGCAATCGTGTCTACCTGACGCATGCCACCTTCAACGAAAATGTCGATGACATCGTGCAGCACTACATGCAGCAGAAGCAGGTTCCTGGCATCAGCATTGCCGTCATCCATCATGATGAGCCAACGCACTACTATTCATTTGGCGTCACCGATCGGGTGCATCGCTATCCGGTGACCCCGGACACCCTGTTTGCGCTGGGATCGCTGAGTAAGGGCGTGACGGCCGAGGTGATTATCCAGCTGGTGGATCAGGGCAAACTGCACTGGAGCGACACGCTGGCCGATCTGCTGCCCGCGGGCGTGCCGCTGAGTCGTGACGCACGCCGCATCACGCTGCTGCAGCTGGTGACGCATACCTCCGGTCTGCCGCGGCAGGATATGGATCTGCCGATGCTGCACCAGTTCATCCGCTATCTCGGCACGGGCGAGAACTTCTACGGCAATCTGGACAGCGATAGCGTGCTGAGTTACCTGGCGGATTTCTCTGCTCCGGCGGTTCGCAGGCCTTGCTACTCCAACCTCGGCTATGCGCTGCTGGGCTTCATTCTGCGCGAGCGCTTTCATCAGGATATCCAGACGCTGGCGTCCCGGCTTATCTTCGCCCCGTTAAAGATGGATCAGAGCAGTTTTGAGCCGGAAACGCTGGCGGGCTATCCGTGGCGCGCGCTGGGCCACGCCGGCGATCAGCCGAAATTTATCCGCCGTGGCGCGCTGACGCCTGACTGGCATTTTCACGGCAACATGGTGGCGGCGGCCAGCCTTTACAGCAGCGCGCGCGATCTGAGTCGCTATCTGCGCGCGCACCTAACGGCCACCGGTGATGCAGAACGGGACAGGGCGTTTGCGGCGGTGAACCGTGCCTGGTACCGGCAGGGCGCACAGACGCAGAATATCGCCTGGGTCACCGAGACAACAGAAGGGCAGCCGATCACCTATCAGGTGGGCTACATCGGCGGCTACGCGAGTTTTATCGGCTACGATAAAGGTCACGGTAACGCGATTGTGGTGCTGCAGAACGGTTTTAACTGGAGTAACTATTTAGGCATTGCGCTGTTGGTCGATCTGGCAACTCAGGATAAAGTGGTCGCACAGCGATCCGTTACCGCTGACCAGGGCGCCATAAAGTGAATTGCGCTGTGTTGCCTGGCACATAGCGTCATCGCGCCGGAACTGAAGTGCGATAAATTTAGCCTGACTGTCAAAATTCAACGTGGAAATCATTATGCGCAGGACTCAACGTGTACTTTTATCAATGGGATTACTGGTTGGCTCACTGAGCCTGATCCCTGCTGTTCAGGCGGCTGGCGAAGCCACCGACAGCGTTCCGCCTCCGCCGCAGATCCAGCCCGCTAACCCGGATGCCCAGCCGCAGTCTGGTGCAGGCAGCGCCCAGCCGGACAACGGTGCCGCGCAGAGCCAGGCACCGACCAGCTCACCGTCTAACGATGGCATTACGCCGACGACGCCTACCACGCCGTCAACGGCCAACAGTGCGCGCCCGAATTACGATCTCAGCACCATCATCATCGACTACAAACAGTACAACATCGGTGACACGGTGCCAGAGAAGTACACGGATAAAACCTACACCATCGTTGAGTGGCAGAAACGCAATCTGCCGGCCCCGCAGGAGAACACCCACTGGGCCTACATCAACGCCAACTACATCCTGATTACCAATGACACCGGCAAAATCGTCATGGGGAAATCGGGTGATATCTTCTTCCGTGGCTAAGATAATCAGCCGGTCGTGATGACCGGCTTTTTTTCAGCCGAAGCGCTCAGCCCCAAAGCTGGCCAGCATCGGATGCTTCTCACCGGTCACGATCTCCTCCGCCAGCAGCTCGCCGACAATCAGCGCCAGCGTGGCACCCGAATGGGTGAAGGCCACATAACAGCCCGGCACCTTCTGCAGTTCACCCAGCACCGGATCGCCATCGCCCGGAATCGGCTTCAGGCCAATCTTCCAGCTCTGCACGCTGAGCGGCTCGTCGCCGCGTAACAGCCGGCTCGCCTCCGCGGCCAGCGTGGCCACGACATGTTCATCAATATGGTAATCGCCGTCGGCCAGCGGCTGGATATCCGCCTCATACCAGTCATGATCCAGCGCGTAGCGGTTGCCGGGATTCGGTCTGATGGCGGCGCGCGGGGTGTTGAGCACCGCTTTCAGCTGATGCCCGGCCGGTTCCGTGATCACCAGCATCGAGACCGGCGAACCATTGGGGATCGTCACGCCCAGCGGGGCGACCACGTCCGGGGTCCAGGGGCCGCAGGCGACCACTACCGCATCCGCCCGCATCTCCCCCTTGTCACTGCGAATGCCGCAGGCCCGGCCCTGATCGGTGATCACGGCGGCTTTACCGGCGTGCTCGATCACTTCGCCGCCGCGTGACCGGAACTGGTTCAGCAGATAATCCACCAGGTGCGGCAGGCTGACCCAGCCTTCACCCGGATTAAAGATCGCCTGCGACGGCAGCGCATCGGGATCGACCGTCGCATCTGCCAGCGCCACGTTATCGGCACTCATGAGCTGAGAGTCGTAGCCGTGCGCCTTCTCATAGGCGTGTCGGGCCTGCGTCCCGGCCGCATCGTTGCTGAACCAGCAAAGGCCGCCATCAAAACGCAGCCAGTCGAGATCAGGGTGCTGCGCAAACAGCGTGCGATAGCGATCGATGCCCGCCATGCGCAGCGCATGATAGGGCCGGGAGCGCTCGCCTGCCGAATTGAGCCAGGAGAGTGAACGTCCCGATGCGCCGGAACAGACCTCCGCCTCGGTCACCAGCGTCACCGCCGCCCCGCGTTTTGTCAGCTCCAGCGCCGTCGAAACGCCCAGCACGCCGCCGCCCAGTACCACCACCTTCATTTCAGTTTTTACCGCCATTGTCAGGTTCCTTGCTCAGTTACAGCACTTCAGAGAGAAAACGTTGCAGGCGCGGCGACTGCGGCGCGTCAAAAATGGCGTCTGGCGGCCCGGCTTCCACAATCTCGCCTTCGTCCATAAACACCACCTGATCCGCCACTTTGCGCGCAAAGCCCATTTCATGTGTCACCACCACCATCGTCATGCCGCGACGACAAAGATCCGCCATCAGCGTCAGGACCCCTTTCACCAGTTCGGGGTCAAGCGCGGAGGTGGCCTCGTCGAACAGCATCACCTCCGGATCCATCGCCAGCGCCCGGGCTATCGCGACCCGCTGCTGCTGCCCGCCGGAGAGATCGCGCGGCCGGTGATCGGCGCGCTGACCCAGACCGACCTCTTCCAGCCGCTGACGCGCAATCGCCATCGCCTGCGCCTTGGGCAGGCCTTTGACACACCAGGGGGCGAGGGCGACGTTCTCCAGCGCAGTGTGATCGGGGAAGAGATTGAAGTGCTGAAACACCATGCCAATCCGCAGCCGCAGCGCATCAGGCTTGTCGCGCAGCACGGAGCGATCGGCCAGCAAAACATCCCCCGACTGCGGTTCGTGCAGCCGGTTGATACCGCGCAGCAGGGTCGATTTACCCGATCCTGATGGCCCGATAATGCAGGTGGTGGTGCCCGGGGCCACCTGCAGGGAGACCTTACGCAGCACTTCAATCGGGCCATAGGCGAGGGTCAGATTGCGCAGCTCCAGGCTGGCGCCGCGCCAGCTCGCGCCATTCAGATTATTCATGGTTGCCTCCCATCCGGGGGTGAGTGACCAGAACGGCGCCGCCGGACGGTCTGACCTCATCCACCTCTTTCAGACCGCTTTGCGGGGCCGTCAGACGACGGCGTCCGGTGCGGTAGCGCACATCGACATAGTTGACCATGTGCGTCAGCGGCACCGTGATCATCAGGTAGAAGAGTCCTGCCAGCATCAGGGGCGACAGGTTGCCGGTCAGCACCGCCGCATCCTGACCCACGCGAAACAGCTCACGCTGCTGCGTCATCAGGCCGAGCAGATAGACCAGCGACGAATCCTTGATGATGGCGATGAACTGGTTAACGATGGCGGGCAGCACGCGACGGATCCCCTGTGGGATGATGACCCGTCGCATGGCCCGGCCATAGCTCATCCCCAGCGCACGGCACGCTTCCAGCTGGCCACGTTCCACGCTCTGGATACCGGCGCGAAAAATCTCGCCCATGTAGGCGCTGGCGATCAGGCTGAGGGCGAAGATCCCCAGCGGATAGGGTGTCGGACCGAACAGCTGATAGCTGAAGCGCGCCAGACCCTGACCAATCAGCAGAATGGTCAGAATGGAAGGCAGACCGCGAAACAGATCGGTATAGAGCCGGGCAGGCACCCGCAGCCAGCGCGAGGGCGAGATGCCCATCAGCGCCAGCAGCAGGCCAAACAGCGTGCCGAGCAGCGTCGCCGCCACTGAGATAATCACCGTGTTGACCAGGCCGGTGGTCAGCATCTGCGGCAGTACTTCCCTCATTGATGAAAAATCAAAGAAGGTGCGGGAAAGAATCGTGAGCAGCTCCATCGCCGTCTCCTTGCAGAGCGGGGCATCCCCCGGTTAACTCAGGACGTAAACGTCCACCTCTTTACTGACCGCCAGGCAGATACTGTTTTGGCATCGGCGATCCGGGGAACCACTTCTGGTAGAGCCGTTGCCAGGTGCCATCCTGCATCGCAGCCTTGATGGCGTTGTCCAGCGCGGCCTTGAAGGCGGGTTTACCTTTGGCAATGGCAATGCCCGCCGGTGCATCAAAAGAGGGGATATCGGCGGCAGAGACCAGCTTAAAGCGTTCGGCGTAGCTTTTGGCCGCCTCATAGTCGAGGAAGACGGCGTCGAGCGTGCCGTTGTTGAGGGCAGAGACCGCGCTGTTGTTATCCGGGAAGCGCACCAGATCGGTCTGCGGGAAGTGCTCCACGGCATAGTTCTCCTGGAGCGTGCCCTGAACCACGCCGAGCCGGTGCTTGGCCAGCGTGGCGACATCTTTCACGCCGCTGTCATGACGGGTCAGAACGGTGAGGAACCCGGCCAGATAGCCGGTGGAGAAATCGACCGTTTTTTCCCGCGCCGGGGTGATGCCAATCGCCGCCACCGCCGCATCGTACTGACCGTTGGCGACCGCGGGCATGATGGCCGAGAAGTCCTGACCAATAAAATCGACCTTATCGATGCCCATGCGGTGGGCGACATTTCTGAAAAATTCGACGTCGAAGCCGGTGAACTGACCGCTGGCGTCGGTGAAGGTGTAAGGCTTTGAGTCGCCGACGCTGGCGATGCGAAGCTGACCCGGTTCGATCAGCCCATAGGGATTGTTGTCGCTGGCGGCCAGCGTCGGGAACGACAGTGAACAGAGTGCGAGTGCGGTGCCGAGCAGTTTGCCCAGTGTGATTTGCGATTTCATAGCTCATCCGTTTTTGCAGGTTTAAACATCAGAGACTGTTGAGCCAGTAATTCTGATTGAGACCGGTCTCAACGCAGGTGGCACCTTAAGACAGAAACATTGTGAGACCGGTCTCAAGGAGTTACAATGAGTTTAAGCACAGCCTTTTTTCGGCGTCAATATTCCTGTCATCAACCTGTGATTCGAAATAATTATGACCAGCCAGAACAGACGATCCAAAGCGCCGACCGTGGCAGATGTGGCGCGCGCAGCAAATGTTTCCAAAGCCCAGGCGGCGCGCGCGCTGGGTGGCTATGGCGCGGTCAGCGATGAGGTGCAGGAGCGGGTCAACAGCGCCGCCTCCGCGCTGGGCTACCGGCTCAATGCGCTGGCGCGCAGTATGAACACCGGCCGCTCCAATACTATCGGGGTGATTGTCGGCGATATTGAGAATCCTCACTTTGGTCTGGCCCTGCGTGGCATGGCGGACGTGGCGCGCACGGCGGGTTACCATCTGCTGCTGAGCAACAGTGATGAAAAGCTGCAGGCGGAGCAGGATGCGGTGCGGGTGATGCTGGAAAAGCGGGTCGATGGCATTATCGTTGCGCCCTGCTGTTCAGCCCTGGAGCAGAACGCGCATCTGATACAGGTGCAGGAAGAGGGCAGAGCGCTGACGCTGTTCGATCGCGCGGTAACCGGTCTTGATGTGGACGCGGTCTGCTGTGAATTTACCGACGTGGCCGCAGACGTCACGGCCCGGTTGCTGGCCGCGGGGCACCGCCATATCGCCTATATCACCAGCATGGCGCTGACCACTGACTACAGCACGCCAGACGATTTTGGCCTGACGCCGGTTGCCCAGCGCGTGGGCGGCATGATGCAGGCCTTTGCTGACGCAGGCGTGCCGTTTGATCCGTCGCTGGTGCAGGTGAACGCGCTGGACGAGGCATCGATTAGCCGTATCGTCGCGGCGCTGTGGCAGCGTCCGCAGCCGCCCACCGCGCTGGTGGCGTCTGACAGCGTGGTCGCCATGTGGCTGCTGCGCGAAGTGACGCAGCGCGGGCTGCGTATCCCGGCCGATCTCTCTTTTGTGATGTATGACAATTTCCCGTGGAGTGAGATTGTGACGCCACCGCTGACGGTCATTGCGCAGCCGGTCTATGAAATGGGCCGTGAAGCCGCACGACGCCTGATCGCCGCCATCCGCGGCGAGGCCCCCGGCCCCGTGCCGCGCTTCGACGCCCATCTGATGATCCGCCACTCGATTGCTGCGCCGGCCTGCTGAAGAGCAGCCCGGCGCGTCAGACTGTTTACGGGCAAGGGATCCGGGATGTTGCCTGAGGGGCAGGCTTTTTAAGCGGCAGGGAACGTGGCACTCTGCTGACATTATCTGCAGCCGGGAGGCGATATGTCACAACACCTTAATCACTATGGTCAGCCGGTCGGCCAGCCTTTGCCAGACTGGCAGCCGCGTCCTCTGCCACAACATCAGGTTTTCACCGGTCAGTCGTGTCGGCTGGAGCCCTTCAGCGCCGCGCGGCATGGAGAGGCCCTGTCTGACGCCTGGGCGCTGGCGGAAGATGGGCGCGACTGGACCTATATGTTTATGGGGCCGTTCGATGATCCCCAGGCGTGGCAGGATTATCTCCGGCAGCTGGAGGCCAGCCGCGACCCGCTGCATTTCGCCGTGATCGACCTCGCCACCGGAGAGGCGGTGGGCAGCCTGTCGTTAATGCGTATCCAGCCTGAACATGGGGTGATGGAAGTCGGTCATGTCGCTTTTTCGCCCCGTCTGAAGCAAACGCGCATGGCAACAGAGGCGCATTTCCTGCTGATGCAGTACGCCTTTGAAACCCTGGGTTACCGCCGGTATGAGTGGAAATGCGACAGCTGCAATGCGCCTTCTCGCAGAGCCGCGGCACGCCTCGGTTTTCAGTATGAAGGTGATTTCCGGCAGGCCATTGTTTACAAAGGTCGCTCGCGCGACACCAGCTGGTTTTCGATAATCGATCGCGAGTGGCCGCAGGTGAAAAGGGGGCTGCAGCGCTGGCTGGCGGAGGAGAATTTTACCGCCGATGGTCAGCAGCGTGAGAAGCTGGAAGCGCTGCGCGGCAGGCCCTGAAGCGGTGGCGACAAAGTAAGAGGCCTCTGCAAAAACGCAGAGGCCTGAAGAGAAAAGAGGAGATTAAGGCTGGGGCACGATTTTAAGTTCGACCATGCCAATGCCCAGTTTGCGCGGGTCCTGCCCCGTGATATTGCCGGTGTTGCTCAGCTGAGGTTCAGGCGGGGCGATCACCAGCTGGTGGCTGGCGTCCGGGTTATCAAAATGCAGGGTATGGGTCGAGATCGCTTCGCCCAGCGACAGCAGCTGCTGTTGATTGCCCACGCGAACCGGAATCGGCCGGTGCACATTCGCGCCGTAAGCCCGCGCCGTGATCACCAGATCGAACTTCGCGGGCAGGGCATTGACGTAGTCGATATGCACCTCAGGCGCGAGATTGGCATTTGACCAGCGTCCCCAGCTCTCCGGGCGTGAGATGCCGCTGAAGCTTTTCACACTCAGCGGCGCGCCGGGGATATCAAGCCGGAAGCTGTCAGCGCTGTAGCGGATATTGTTATCTTCGATACGGATCTGCGCCAGATTCTGCTGATAACGTGCATCGCTGATCGGCCCGTCCGGGAACTGCACCCGGCCTTTCCATTGCGGTTTGTCGATGTGGGTAACGGACGGTGTGCCGCCGGTTTGCCCCATCGCCACACAGAGATCGCCGGAGAGGGCCAGCGACGGCTGCCAGAGTCGCGCCATTTTAAAACAGCGATCGACCCAGACGAATTTATCGGCTGCCGCGAAATCGGCCAGCTGATAGCGCAGCGGTGCCGAATATTCCCCTTCCGGCATCGGCTCAACGTGTTTGTCGCTGATGCGGAACAGAATCGGCAGCTTAAAAGTGGTCCCGGAGAAGCTGAAGGTATTCTTCGTCTGATCGACGGTGAAGTTCTCCATCTTATTCGGGAAGTTCCAGAGCTGAATGATATCGGGCTTCCAGCTCATGACCTTGCTCTTCATATCGTCAAACTGCGTTGAGAGCGACAGCGAAGAGAGGCTGCTGCGGCCCAGGCCTATCGCATTATCGCCGCCGAGAATATCCAGCAGCGTAGCGCCATTATCCAGCGTGCTGCGCTTTGCCTCCAGCAACTCCGCCTGCGGTTTATCCCCGCGGATCACCATAAAGAGATTGCGACGCGGCTGTTTGATCAGCCAGGGATGCGCGGTGTTGTTCATCGCCAGATGATCGGAACTCACCACGATTACGGTATTTTTAAACCACGGTGACGCTTTGATGCGATCGATCAGCCGCGCAACGTGCTCCTGTGAACAGGCGACCGCGCTGAAGGACTGGTTAGGTTTTCCCTCAATGCTGTAGCTTCGGCGCTGACAGCTGCGCGAGATAAATCCGTCAGGATGGTGGGTGTCGACGGTCAGCGTAAACAGCGCAAAAGGTTTACCGGCCCGGGAGAGCGCCTGATACTTCTCAAAGACTTCGTCGAGCACCGTATCGTCATAATAGCCCCAGTTATTGCGGTAGCTGGGATCGGCGACGCGGCTTTTCAGCTCCTGCGAACCATAGAGGTTGGCAGGATCGAAGCCGTGCGATTTCAGGAAGACATCCTTACCGGCAAAACGCAGATCGGCACCCTGAATAAACCAGTTCTCATAGCCGGAGTTTTTCAGGATGTCGCCCAGACAGACATTCTGCGGATAGAAGCTGGAGAGTGACGCCGACGCATTGCCGTCAAACGGGGCAAACAGCGGAATGCCGCACTGTGAGGCGACCATGCCCGCGATCGTGTAATCGGTGCCCGGCAGCTGTTCAGTCTGGCTGAAATCGATACTCTGCTCTTTCTGACGGCTCAGCTCAGGTGCCAGGCCGGGGAAGGCAATTGGATCAAAATAGGTGCGCTCTAAACTCTCGCCGTAGATATAAACCACGTTGAGGCGCGGCTGATCAATGCGGTTACGCGGCACTTTATAGAAGGTGTCGAAGTCAGAATCGGCCAGCTGGGTATGCGACACGATCAGCGTCGCGACCTGACGAAAGGCGGGGGTAGTCTGCACCGAGCCGATCGCGCAGGCGGCCGCCAGCAGCGACCAGCCCAGATGGTGGGGACGCTTACGCCGCCGCAGCACCCAGGAGAGCAGGCAGAACAGCAGAAACAGCACGATGATCAGCCCGATGGCCGGCACCACATATTTACTGACGCCCGCGCCGGTCAGGCTGTTGGTCAGGGTATAGATCACCGCATCGTTAATGCCGTCGCCGGTGAAATAGTTACTGGCGTAGAGGGTGGCGTTCAGCACCACAAATATCACCAGCAGAACAAGAACAAGCATAAACCAGAATCTGTTACGCCCGGCTTTACAGGAATAGATAGCAATAGCAGCCAGAAACAGCACGACTGACACAAATTCGGACAACGGGAAATCCTCTCTCTGCAGGGGGGCGCGGGGCGTCACGCAACCGGCCATCGTCGGGGGATGGTTTTTCGACAATCTATATTGGCTGTCATCGGGCTGCAACATATCCGGCGGATTTGTGCGAGGAAGCGCAGAGGGATTTTGTGTCGTGCCTGCCGGGCGTTCAGCAGACGTGACGGTGGCTGGCGCGCACCGTCAGCAGAGCAGGCGTCCGGGCCGCTTTTCAGAGTTTGCCGGTCAGATACTGCGCTTCGCCGTCGGCAAAACTCCAGTCGCCTTTGTCATTGGTGATAAAGCTGATCATCAGATCGTTGCCCTGCACGCCGCAATGCTCACGCAGTTCGCGCGCCAGCTCCGCCATAAACCGCTGTTTCTGTTCGCTGCTGCGCGGACTGGTAAAGACCCGCACCATCACCAGATTATCGCTGCGGCTGAATCCCAGCCCGGTGTCCTGAAACACCATCTGATAGCGTTTGTTTTCATGAACAATCTGGTAGCGATCCCGTTCCGGCACGTTAAAAGCGGTCAGCACGGCCCGGTGCGCGGCATCCAGTAATGTACGCAGCTCTGATTCTGAACGACCCTCAATAACATCAAATTGCAGCAGTGGCATAGCGGTTTCTCCTGAGAAATAAGAGGCCTATGGTGACGGCTTTATCCGGCGGGAAAAAGCGCGTAGCCTGAAATGATTATTCATTATTGTGAACAATGCTGATGAAAGAGTTGAAGACGGACACCCTGTGGGAGCATCTGCACTGGCTGACGGTACTGGCAGAGCAGGGCAGTTTCACCCGCGCGGCAGCGCGGCTGGATGTCAGCAAAGCGGCGATGAGCCAGAAGATCAAAGAGCTGGAGGAGAGAGCGGGTCTGATGCTGGTGCAGCGCACCACGCGCAGCGTGCGGCTTACCTTCGCCGGTGAGAAGCTGGTGGAGGAGCTGCGCGAGCCTTTTGCCCGCATCGAACAGAGTTTTTTCAGCGTGCGGGATACCGCCGGGCCGGTGCGGGGTCTGGTGCGCATCACCGCACCCGTGGCGTTTGCCCGCCAGCAACTGGTGCCGGTTATCGGCGAGTTTCTGCGCGACTATCCGCAGGTGCGCCTGCAGCTGGATGTGACGGATCGCCTTGTCTCGCTGAGCAGCGAGGGGTTTGATCTGGCGATTCGCCACTGTGACACGCTGCCGGAAACGCACGTGGCGCTGCCACTGTGCGACACGCAGACCGTGCTGGTGGCCTCGCCAGCCTATCTCAGGGCGCAGGGGGTGCCGGAGAGGCCGCAGGCACTGGCGCAGCACAACTGCCTTTACTACCCGCGCGGCGTCGAGTCACCGCGCTGGCGGTTTGTCGCGCCGGGGGAGAGCGAAACGGTTCAGGTGCAGATTCAGGGCAGTTTTGCCACCAACAACAGTGAGTCGATCCGCGATGCGGCCCTGCAGGGTCTGGGCATTGCCATGCTGCCCGACTTCAGCGCCCGTGAGGCGCTGTCAGCGGGATCGTTACAGTGGGTGTTGCCGGAGTGGCAGCCGGTCGGCGCTTTTGCCGCCCGCCTGTGGATCGTGCGACCCTGGGCGGCACAGGTGCCGCGCGCGGTCACCACCTTTACACACTGGTTACGCGCCCGCTTTAACCACTGAGGGCAGTGCCAGTCCCGGCGAACGGGTATGCATCATCTCCCCAATCAGGCTGCTGCGGTTATAGAGGCCGATACGCAGATTGAAGTCGAGATGCAGCCGCTCATTGCCGGTTAACTTAATAATCGGTGGCGGCGTCTGGGGACGCTGCTGAAACAGCACTGACTGCGCAAAGGCGCTGCTGCTGTCGGCGTGCAGGCGCTGATAATACCAGGCACTGGCTTCACCTTTACGCAGATAAAGATTGGCCCGCCGGTATTCACGCATCGCCACCTGCTGCGCCAGTGAGAGCAGCTGACGGGACGGGTTATCCATATTCTGCACAAGCAGCGGAAAGTCATCGCGCTTCTGCAGCTCATGGAAATAGTTGCGGATGCCGACATTTTTAACCGGCGCCAGCTGTTTCAGCCATTCACGGATAAAAGGGTTCTGCGCCGGGGCGGCCAGAAACCAGCTTTCAATGACCGGCGCAAGCAGGTTCAGCGTTGACTGCTCACGGTAGTAGCCGATCAGATCCAGAGACCGCGCCTCGTGAACGCGATGCACCCAGGCGAGATCCTCGAACAGCAGGGTGCTGCAGTCAATGCCGATGCCGCCGTAACGGTGAAGCAGTTCCAGCCGGATGATCTCACTTTTATGCGCCAGCGTCAGATCGGCCGAGATAAAGCGGAGGTCGGGCAGCCATTGCGACAGGGTGCGCTGCGTCACCAGATAAACCTGGTGATCGGGATTATCCCGCCGTATTTTGCTGATATTGAGCGCCATCGAGGCAGGCAGCTGTTCATTATGCCAGACCATCCAGACAATCTTTGGAATCTCCGGCAGCTCTTTCTGCTGAGCGATTAAAACGACATTATCTTCCTGACCCGGATCATATTCCGGCGCCCGACAGAGTCTTTGCTGTTTTTTATTCCATAACATCTGGCTGCTGAACGATATTCTTTTCCAGTTGCGCCAGATTTTATGCGCTGGACGTTGGCGATGTGCAGTCATGATATACCTGTTATTTTTATTTTCCCGTCATAGTGCAGACTCTGCCTGTTCGCATATGGCGGAAACAGGCGGCATTACAGACTGGCTGCAACCCCGATGCGTGCGGGAATTATTGAAAGGGTTTCCCTGGTGGCGACGCAGTGCCTGAGCGCGCGGTAGTTTCCTCACGGCTATCTGGAATTGCACTGCACCTTTTTAATAAAACATTATTTACTGATTAGCTATGCCTTTTTTTGACTTTAGGATAAAACGGAATCAGGACGGGCATGAAATAAAAATAAACGTGTTCCCGTCATTAATCATTTATTTCATCCCGGCACGCGCCGTTATTCAGGAATATCTGAATCGCGAGACCGTGGTGCTTACGGGAATGCGGGGGCGGGCGTGATTGCGCTTAATGTGTGACGTAAGCCCGGCTCATCAATCCGCCGAATCAGACAGCCTGAAGCGCATTGTCTACGCTTAAGAAGAACTTACTGAGAAAGGAGCGCACATGCAGAGTGAATCATGGGGTTTGCTGGCGGTCGATAAGCGGGGCAATCGCGTCCTGTTTCTTAATCCGGAGACGTTCGCGGTTGAGCGGGAACTGAACGCCTTTCCACCGCGCCCGCATGAACTCCTGATGCTGGCCCCCTGGGGTAAAGCCTATGTGCCGGTCTATGGCGACGGCGTGCATGGCGACAATCCCCATCCGGGTCATAAAGTGGCGGTCATTGATTTAGCGCGTCGGACGATCAGCGGCTTTATCGATCTCTCGCCGCTGCGGGCACCCCACAGCGGTCAGCTGGGGCGCGACGGTAAAGTCTACCTCTGCTGTGAGGAGAGCGCCGCCGTAGCGGTGATCGATCCACAGAGTGATAAGGTCGAAAAAGTTATTCCGATCCCTTCGCACAATGCGCATCGCCTGACGCTCTCTCCCAGCGGCCGCAAGCTCTTCACCGATAACGAAGAGGATGCCACCATCACGGTGGTGGATCTGTGTGAGGCGGAGGGGCGGGTCATCGACACCATTCTGCTGCCTGGCCCGATTGCCGGTATCGCGGCCTCACCGAAACACCCTTATCTGGTTGCCAGCGCGGCTGACGCGCCGCTGCTCTATGTGATCGATCGGCAAAGCCACCGCATCCGTCAGCGCCTGACGCTGCCGGGCCATCAGCAGCCCTGCCAGGTAGTGCGCTTCAGCGACGATGGCGAACAGCTGGTGGCAATAGGGGATCAGGAACCCCTGGTCACGCTGTTTGACGATTTACTAAACCCGCTGGGTGACATCGGGGTGGGTAACATGCCGATGGATGGCTGTTTTACCCCCGACAAAAAGCAGCTGCTGATTGCCAATCAGGATGATGGCACGCTGAGCGTGATCGATCTGGCGCAGCGTAAAGTGATTGCCACGCCGCGCGTGGGAACGGGGTGTGAAGTGCTGGGCTATTTTTCGCTCGATCAGATAAACGGGCGATGATAGATCGCGGAACTCCAGTGGCGGCTGCTGGCATGCTTCTCCGCCTGCCAGCCGCGTTTGCGTAATTCCCGGGCAATCATCTTATTCATGATGCCGTGGCCCAGCAGCAGCACGGTGCCCTGAGCGGAGTACCCGATTAACTTTTCTGCCGCCGCCGCGGCGCGCTGGCGCGCATGAGGCAGGGACTCCGCATCACCCGCATATCCGCAGAACCAGAGCAGCCGCAGCAGCGCCAGCCAGCAGAGAATCGGCAGCTGCATCGCGCCCATTCGCAGCATCGGCACGGCAACTTCACTAAACAGAGCATTCACCTCATGCGGCTGCAGACCAAGCTGACTCAGGGAGGACTGCGCGCGGGGCAGGGGACTGCAGACAACAACCGCCGCCTGACGGGCAATGTGGACAGTGCGCGGCGGCGGCCCGTCACTGACCTGTGACCGATCGTAGGCTTCGCACCAGTCTGCCAGCGCCTGCACGCTCAGACGGCCTGCGGCCTGATGATCGGGTTTACCGTGTCGCATCAGAATAATGGTCATACATTCTCTGCCTGGCCTTTTTTTCAGGGTAACGCATTATTTGCGCGCGCAGCGATTTTTCAGCCTGAGCCTGAGTGTCATCCTGCGGTCACAGAGCTGTGCGACAACAGAGCCCGATGAAAGCAGCCCCGCCTGTTTATCATGCTTAATGATTAGAGAAAGTGCTGACTTAACGCGAGTGATGACTTTTTTTTGTGCAAAGTGAGGCGCTGTTAACTGGCTGAATTTGCGATAAAAAACCATGATGACGCACTGTGATAGTGAAGTCTGACTAACATTTTGCGGCGGGATCGCTTGATTTATCTACGCGCGTAGATACACTAGGTCCCCAGTGATTGCTCACGGTGCTCGATGCACAGTCGGCTCCATCGATTGTTAAGTTACATTCGCTCAGTTTAAGTGACCGGTTAAAAAAGATCGGCGAAAACGGGCGAGGCAGATGATTCCAACACCAGGGAATCCTTTAACCTTTCATCATGGTTAGTCAACTGAACGTCGCCACCGGGGAATTCCGCTTTTATCAGGGAATCGACCCATGGACGGGCGTTTATCGATCTGCATACGCATTCAGGGATAGGGTTATGACGGCACACAATTCCGTTAAGCAGCAGGCATCACTGTCATCCACTTCAGCCGCCGATGCGCGGTTTAACACCCCCTCAGGCCGCAAAGATTTCTGGCGCGCCACATTCTCATGCTGGCTCGGAACGGCGATGGAGTACGCGGATTTTGCGCTCTATGGTCTGGCTGCCGGTATCATCTTCGGCGATGTCTTCTTTCCCGAATCGACACCGGCCATGGCGCTGCTCTCCAGCTTTGCCACCTGGTCAGTCGGCTTCGTTGCCCGGCCTATCGGCGCACTTTTCTTCGGCTGGCTCGGCGACCGCAAAGGGCGAAAGGCGGTCATGATCACCACCATCATTCTGATGGGGGCCTCCACCACCTTTATCGGCTTAATTCCCAGCTATGCCACGATTGGCGTCTGGGCACCCGCCTGTCTGGTCCTGCTGCGCTTCACGCAGGGGTTCGGCGCGGGTGCAGAGCTCTCTGGCGGTACGGTCATGCTGGGCGAGTATGCGCCCGCAGAGCGTCGCGGGCTGGTCGCTTCCGTTATCGCGCTGGGCTCTAACAGCGGCACATTGCTGGCGTCGCTGGTCTGGCTGCTGGTGGTGCAGATGGATCAGCAGAGCCTGCTGGCGTGGGGCTGGCGTATTCCTTTCCTCAGCAGTGCGCTGATCGCGCTGGTGGCATTGTGGATCCGGCGTCATCTGCGCGAAACCCCGGTTTTTGAGCGCAGAAAAGCGGAGATGGAAGCGGCGCGCGCCGGTGTGCTAGCGACCCCGCCGGTGAAGGATACGCGGCCGTTCTTCCAGCGCACCCGCGCCTTCTGGACGATGGTGGGGCTGCGCATCGGTGAAAACGGTCCCTCCTATCTGTCGCAGGGCTTTATCGTCGGCTATGTCGCGAAGGTTCTGCTGGTGGATAAATCGGTCCCGACCACGGCGGTGTTCCTTGCGTCGCTGCTGGGTTTCCTGATCATCCCTTTTGCGGGCTGGCTCTCTGACCGTTTTGGTCGCCGGATCGTTTATCGCGTCTTCTGTCTGCTGCTGATGCTCTATGCCTGGCCCGCTTTTACGCTGCTGGATACGCGTGAACCGATGCTGGTCATTCCGGTGATTGTGGTGGGCATGGGGCTGGCGTCGCTGGGTATTTTTGGTGTGCAGGCCGCCTGGGGCGTGGAGATGTTCGGCGTTCATCATCGCTACACCAAAATGGCGGTGGCGAAGGAGCTGGGTTCGATTCTCTCCGGCGGCACGGCACCGCTGATTGCGGCTGCTATGCTCTCTTATACCGGACACTGGTGGCCGATTGCGATCTACTTCTCGGCGATGGCCGCGACTGGATTCTTTACCACCTTTGTTGCGCCTGAGACGCGAGGGCGGGATCTCAATCTGCCTGATGACGCCATCTGACAGGGCAAAACGAAATAAGCAGCAGGCCGTGTAAAGCGGCCTGTTTTTTTAGGGAGGAAAGTGATGTGCCTAAGTCGTTAACGGGAAAAGTGACCCGCAGTGAAGTGGCGAAAGCGGCAGGCACCTCAGTGGCAGTTGTCAGTTATGTCATTAACAACGGGCCGCGTCCGGTCGCCGAGGCGACCCGGCAGCGGGTGCTGGAGGCGATTAAAGCGACCGGTTACCGGCCCAATGCGGCTGCACGGGCGCTGGCGTCCGGCAACACCAAAACCTTTGGTCTGGTCGTGCCGAACATCGGCAATCCGTTTGTCGCCTCCATGGCGCACGTGCTGTTGCAGGAGTCGATGAACCACGGTCATGTCATGCTACTGGGCGATGCCGGTGACGATCGCCGGCGCGAACTGGAGCTTATTCAGGGGCTGCTCAACCGGCAGGTCGATGGCCTGTTTTATAACAGCGTCGATCGCCATCCTTACATCGACCTGATTAAGGCGAGCGGCACGCCCCTGGTGATGCTGGAACGGGTGGAACCTCAGCCGGGCGTGAACATGCTGCGCGTCAATGAGCGCCAGGCGGCCTGGCAGGTCACGGCACATCTGCTGAGCCATGGCTATCAGCAGGTCGGCATCATCACCGGTCCGGTCGATATGCTTAACGCGCAGGATCGTATTCAGGGCTGGCGCGATGCCATGCAGGAGCGCGGCCTGCCGATTGATGAATCGCTGATGTTTCCCGCCAGCTACACCCCACAGGGGGGATATGAAGCGGTGCAGACGATGATCGCCCGTGGCTGCGTGCCCCGCGCGCTGTTTACCAGTAACGAAGGTCAGGCGATTGGCGCAGTGCGGGCCTTTTCGGAGCATCAGATCCGGGTGCCACAGGATGTCGCGCTGGTCTGCTTTAACGGCACCAATCAGTCATCGTTTCATGTCCCGACATTAACGACCGTGCGTCAGCCACTGCGCGAGATGGCGCGTGCGGCGATCCACATGCTGAAAGAGGGGCAGAGCGAAGCCCAGTTAAAGGAGTTTCCACACTATCTTGAAATCGGTGAATCCTGCGGCTGCACGCCGCAATCTCAGAGTTAACGAATAAGAAGATGAAAAGAATCATTATTGATTGCGATCCCGGTAATGGGATTGCAGGTGCCAACACCGATGATGGCCTGGCGATTGCGCTGGCCTTAGCCTCACCCGGCCTGTCGCTGGAATTAATCACCACCGTGGCGGGCAATACGCCGAGTGAGGTGGGCGCGCGCGTGGCGAAAGATCTGATTGCCCGGCTGGGACTCACCATCCCGGTGGTGCAGGGGGCGACACAGGCGCTGCAGGAAGATCCGGCGCCGTGGCGCGAGACGCTCGATAACCGGGTTAATCAGCTGGCGCTGGCCGATCTCTGGCAGGATGTCCGTCAGCCAGCCGATGTCACCGCGGACGGATTTGACGCGGCTGACGCTATCGGCAGGCTGATTTGCGACAATCCGGGCGAGATTACGCTGGTGGCGATTGGCCCGCTGACGAACGTGGCGCTGGCGATGCAGCGCTATCCCGCGATGGCCGAATCGGTGGCGGAGATTGTGGTCATGGGAGGCGTCTTTGCGCTGGATGACTATATCAAAGACACCAACTTCGGCCTGGACCCGGAAGCGGCGCACCAGGTGCTGCACAGTGGTGCTGCGGTAACGCTGGTGCCGATGGATGTCACCACGCAGACGCTGCTGACCCAGCAGGATCTGACCCGGCTGACCGCCGTCGATCATCCGCTGGCCGACTTTGTGCGCGACACGCTGCGTCCGTGGATCGACTATTCGATGCAGACCCGTCAGCTGGCGGGATGCTGGATCCACGATGCGCTGGTGGTCGCCTGGCTGCTGAATCAGCGTGTCGCCTCAGGAATCGATTACCGGGTCGACATTGAGCTGCGTCCCGGTGCCACGCGCGGCAAGAGCTGGCGTTATCGGCAGCCGCTCCGGCTCTCTGTCGGTGTGCCCGAGCAGTGCGGCGCCTCGGTGCATGTCCTGCATCGCGTCGATAACACGCTGCTGTTATCGATCCTTGAGCAGGCTTTCAGACGCCTGATTAGCTGAGCAGAGGTAAAGGGTCAGATCGCTTCGCAGACATCAATCCAGCGGGCATTCGTCAGTTCAGCCATCTGCTGCGGCGAAATGCGGACGGCGCTATGGATAGCGCCAGCGGCAGGTAAGACTTCTTCAAAACTGCGCAGTGAAACATCACAGTAAACGGTCAGCGGATTTTCCAGACCGAAAGGACAGACGCCGCCCACCGGGTGGCCGGTCCAGTTAATCACCTCGTCAACGCTCAGCATGCGCGCTTTCGCGCCCAGCGCCGCTTTCAGCTTGCGATTGTCCAGCCGGGCATCGCCTCGCGTCACGATCAGCACCACCTCGTTTTTCACTTTCAGCGACAGGGTTTTTGCTATTTCGCCTGGCGTCACGCCGTGGGCGCGAGCGGCCATCCCGACCGTTGCGGTGCTCTCTGCCAGTTCAATAATTTCAATTTCAGGGGCGTGTTCGGCGAAGAACTGGCGCACAGACTCCAGACTCATCTTTCTCTCCAGGCTGATCGAAGGCGTAAAAATTGCCACAAGCCTTTGTGCCTGTAAACGGGATAAACGGAGAATTCGCGGGAATCGGGTCTGTTTAGCTGCTGCTCAGGGTGCAGTTGCCGCATTGCTGAACATCGGGAATGCGATAGCGCTGGCAACAGCTGCGCCGCACCAGCTCACCGTCACGCGGGATCATGGTGCGATAGAGGGGATTGTCGCTGCCATCCAGCAGCCGCTGGTTAAAGAACAGCGCCTGTTCCAGCTGCAGAACCAGCGTCTCATCTATCTGGCTTTTCAGCTCACCCAGGAACCACTGGAAGGTGAACCCCATGTTGTTCCAGATCAGGCGGGCATTGATGTCACCATGCTGCGTAATGCCATTCACGGCCGGGATGAGATGCTGCTGAATCAGGCGGTCGATGCGCTGCAGCGGGTTGAGATAGCGCGCCTCCTCATCCTCCTGCACATCAATCCAGAAGGTGGCCGGATGACCATGCTCATGAAATCCGACACGAATGTGTTCCGGCGAGCAGTCGAGCGCGCGGGACTCCTGCAGCAGAGCCATCAGCAGCGGCGGGATCAGCAGACCGAAATACCACTGCGCCCAGAGTGAGAGCACGGGTTTCGCTTCACGCACCGCATCGGGATGATCGCGATAGAGGTAGTCACTGTAGCGCCGGATAAGCGGAGCGAAGGCGTCAGCGTGTGACCAGACGGCAAGGGTCTGCGCATCACGCGGGGCTGACTGGCTGAGCCTGGTCGAATCCAGCAGATAGCTGCGCTGCTGTTGCAGCCGTTCATACAGACTTTCCGCCAGTGGACGGTCATTCTGCCGGAAGATCATCGACTGAGCGCTGAAACGCTGTTCCTGAGCTGAAGCGGTTGCCATGACGACTCACGAAAAGTGTAGATAAGAAAGCAAATGATAATCGTTATTGATTAACTCTACAAGCGGCGTAAAAGCGTGCGGTTGCTGGCGGTAAAAACAGCAGGGGAGGAGAGGAGTAATCAGCCCGGCGATGACCGCGACAGATCGGTCAGATCAACAGGGGCGGATGCCGGTTATCAGCGGGTTATACGGGCTCTTCTGCGGTGTGAGGCGCCTCTCTGGGTAAATCTTCCCAGGCGAGAATGGTATTCCGGCCTTGGTTCTTCGCGACATAGAGGGCGCTGTCGGCATTGGCGACGGCCTGGTCGAACTCGTTGTCGTAAATCGGCGCAATCCCCGCGCTGATGGTGACGTGCGTTGACACAGTCTCATTGAACAGATGGGGGATCTCTAAATCCACCACATACTGACGGATGCGCTCTGCCAGCTTCATCGCAATGGAGCTGTTCACGTTGGTCATCAGCACCAGGAACTCTTCACCGCCATAGCGGGTAACGACATCGCGCGAACGCACCGCATCACGGATCGCTACCGAGACCCGCGCCAGCGCCTGATCGCCCATCGCATGACCATAATTGTCGTTGTAGGCCTTGAAGTGATCGATATCCAGTAACAGCACAAAGTGGCTGCCGGCGTGGTTTTCCAGGATATTGTCGAGCCGGTTCTTCAGGCCACGGCGGTTATAAAGCCCGGTCAGCGGATCGAGCATGCTGAGGTCGCTGAAGGTCTCTTTCTCTTCGTAAAGCTGATGCATCAGACGCAGGGTAAAGTTGTCGGCCCGGCGGCGCATCAGGTGCTGCAATGAAAAACCGATCAGCGGCAGGGAGATGGTCAGCAAAATAAGCGGCAGATGCTGACCATTGTCGAGCAGCAATACGGTCAGAACGGGCGGGGCGACGTGCAGACAGAAAGCCACCAGATAATCGCTCAGGGCGATGGCGCTGATAAATAACACGCTGATCAGGCTGATAATCAGAAAGCCACCATCAAAATAGAACACCAGATGGAAACGATAATTAATATGCCAGGCCCAGAAGATCCCTAATAGCAGCGCAACAGGATTTAACAGGGGGAGTTTAACTTTGGGCCAGATTAAATGGGCAATTAACGTGAGGGAGCTGAAGGCGGCGACACACATAACCGGCAGCGTCGTCTCACTTTTTTCCGTGCTCATTATTGGCAGCAGATAAAAGAGGGAAACGGCGATATTTAAAAACAGGAAAAGCATCACTGAAAGCCGGTATTTACTCTGCTTCAGTTCTTCATATGATTGTAATTTCATTATAAATACTCGTGACGACCCTGAAATACCAAAGCGCAAGCCAGCAGAAAGGAGGGGTCTGCAGGACAATGAGCAAATATTGCTAGTGCTGTTATTAAAGGTGTTATCGGCCGCAATCTAGCATTTTCCAGATGATCTGTCATCTTCAGCGCCGGGCCAGCCAAAAACAGGCTGCAGAACGGGAAAAACTGTCATATGATAATGGGAATGCTTATCATTTGAGGTTGGCGTCATGGGGATAGCGATCGTAGCGGCCTGCGGCCTGTGGGGAATCAGCTGGGCACTGGGCAAAAAAGTGGATAGTGCGTGGGGGGTTCTGCTGCCGTGCATAGCGCTGCCGCTGTTTGCCCTGTGGGAGCCGGGATTCAGTCAGTGGCGAATGGTGATGATCGTTGCGCTGTTGCTGACGGTGGTGATGCTCTTTCATCAGCGCCTGCGTCACTATCTGCTGCTGCCATCCTGCCTGGCATTAGCGACCGGACTGGCGGCGGTTTCCGTGAATTTTCATCTGAATTAGCAACAGCGCAGAGACGTCATGCTGGCATAACAGAGAAGGTGTAAAAATCAGAAGGCGAGCCTGAAACGGCAAAGAAACGGTCAGAACAGGAAGGAAACATGAATAAAGCCGGAGGATGACAACGTTGGTGCGAAGAGAGGGACTTGAACCCTCACGTCCGTTAAGACACTAACACCTGAAGCTAGCGCGTCTACCAATTCCGCCACCTTCGCATCTTGTTGTCTTTTCATATCACCGCAATGGTGCGAAGAGAGGGACTTGAACCCTCACGTCCGTTAAGACACTAACACCTGAAGCTAGCGCGTCTACCAATTCCGCCACCTTCGCGCAGTGCTCGCGATATGAAACATGTGATTTTGGTGCGAAG
This sequence comes from Pantoea sp. M_10, assembly GCF_008631515.1. NCBI lineage: Bacteria > Pseudomonadati > Pseudomonadota > Gammaproteobacteria > Enterobacterales > Erwiniaceae > Pantoea > Pantoea sp. M_10. The sequence goes on from NZ_VWUL01000003.1 coordinate 341,213, forward strand.
AGAGGGACTTGAACCCTCACGTCCGTTAAGACACTAACACCTGAAGCTAGCGCGTCTACCAATTCCGCCACCTTCGCATACCCGTAACACCCTGAGAATGTTACAACCACGGAGGCGCATTCTAGAGATTTTACTCTTTGCGTCAACAACTATTTCGTCGGGCTGAAACGATCGCTCTAAAAAGCAACATTTTCAGCCCGGCAACGCGGTCAGCAGCGGAAAAAAGGATTAACGGGTTTTCGCACCGCGACCATAGACGGCACGGTAAACCTTAAAGCGGCCAGTCTGTGCGATCACTTCATGGCTGCCGAACGCCTCATCCAGCGCCTGTGGATAGGGCAGGAAGGCATTGGCAACGATACGCAGTTCACCGCCGGTGTTCAGATGCTTCACCGCGCCACGGATTAACGCCTGTGCCGCATCGAGGCTGGTCTGCGTGCCTTCATGGAACGGCGGGTTAGAGATAATCATGTCGAAACGTCCGGTGACGTCAGAGAAGACGTTGCTGGGGAAGACCTCGCCCTCAATGCCGTTGGCGGCCAGCGTCGCCTTACTCGCTTCAATCGCCGCCGCGTGAACGTCACACAGCCACAGGCGTACTTTAGGCGAACGGGCATGCAGTGAGGCGGCAATGACGCCTGCGCCACAGCCCATATCCAGCACTTTTCCTTTGTTATGTGGCGTAAAGGTGGAGAGCAGCAGGGCACTGCCGCTGTCCAGACCATCGCGGCTGAAGACGCCTGGCAGGGTGTGAATCGTCAGGTCATCCATCTGATACTGCTGACCAAAGGCGCCGGCATCAAAGTCAGGCTGTGCGTCGAGGCGACCGTGATAGAGACCACAGCGGCGCGCGCTGTCGATCTTCTCCAGCGTTACCCAGGACTCCAGCATGCCTTCTGCACTGCGAACGCCGCTGCGGTTTTCACCGACCACGAACACGTCGCAGCCCACCGGCAGCAGCGACAGCAGATTCTGCAGCTGGAACTGCACTTCCGGCTTATTTTTGGTCCAGAAGTAGACCAGCGTATCGCAGCCCTGCACATCTTCCGCCTGCGCAACCAGTCCATAACGCGCCTGTTCGCCCATACGGCGGCTCAGGTTTTGCCAGTGATGATATTGCTGGGTGTGCACGCGCGACGAGGCGGTTTCCAGCTGAGCGGGCAGGTCATCCTGCAAATCGCCAGCAAATAAAACGTGGCGGGCGGTAAATTCATCACTGTGGCGCAGAATGACTTCGCTGGCCGGGGTAAAAGCAGACATGTAGAGCTCCTGTAAGATCTGAGCGGGGATTATAGTGGTTTGTTGGCGCATGTTCGATGGGTTTGCTAGCATAGCGTCGCATTCAGGCAGCCAACAGGTAACACCATGACGTCCAGGCGCGACTGGCTTTTACAGCAAATGGGAATTACGCAGTATCAACTGCGCCGCCCGCGCGTGCTTCAGGGCGAAATTGCCGTCACGCTGGCACCGGACACGCAGTTAATCATTGTCGCTGACGTGCCCCCCGGGCTGGATGAACCGCTGATGCGCGACGTGCTGCAGACGCTCAATCTTCAACCCGCCCAGGTGATGACCGTAACGCCGGATCAACTCCAGATGCTGCCGGAAACGCTGAACTGCGCCGGCTGGCTGCTTGGGGTTGAGAGTGCACAGACTTTTAATGGCGTGGCACTGACCAGCGCCGCTTTCAATGAACTGATCAGCAGCGGCGTCGCCAGACGCGCGCTCTGGCAACAGATGTGTAACCATGACAGCCATCTCTTTACTCACCCCTGACGATCGGGCCGAGGCCTTTGCCATCGAGCGTCGCAGTCACGCGTTTCCCTGGAGTGAACAGACGTTTGCCAGCAATCAGGGCGAGCGCTTCCTCAATTTACGGCTGGATGCCGAAGGAAAAATGGCCGCCTTTGCCATTACCCAGGTGGTGCTGGATGAAGCGTCGCTGTTTAACATCGCGGTCGATCCCGCCTGGCAGCGCCGGGGATTTGGCCGTCAGCTGTTGCAGCATCTGATCGACGAGTTAATAAAACGCGATGTGCTGACGCTGTGGCTGGAAGTCCGGGCGTCCAATCTGCCCGCCATTGCGCTTTATGAGCAGATGGGATTCAACCAGGTGAGCCGTCGTTCCAACTACTATCCCACCGCCAGCGGGCGTGAAGATGCCCTGATGATGGCGCTGACGCTGTAGCGGTGCTAAGGAGCTTTAATGTCAGAACAGTGGGATTGCATCCTGTTTGATGCGGACGATACCCTTTTTCATTTCGATGCTTATGCCGGGTTGCAGCGGCTGTTCGCCGGTTATGACGTGCAGTTCTCCGACCAGGATTACAGCGACTATCAGGCGGTTAACAAGCCGCTCTGGGTCGATTATCAGAACGGCACGATTACCGCGTTGCAGTTACAGACCCAGCGTTTCAATCACTGGAGCGAAAAGCTCAGCGTCGCGCCGGAGATCCTCAACAGCGGCTTCCTGACCGCAATGGGCGAGATCTGTACGCCGCTGCCAGGCGCGGTGAGCCTGATGAAGCAGCTGCACGGTCGGGTAAAGATGGGCATCATCACCAACGGTTTTACCGCGCTGCAGCAGACGCGGCTGGAGCGCACCGGTTTCCGCGACTACTTTTCGGCGCTGGTAATCTCTGAGCAGGTCGGCGTGCCAAAACCGGCGGTGGAGATTTTTGATTATGCGCTGAACCTGATGGGCAATCCGGATCGTCAGCGGGTGCTGATGGTCGGGGATACGCCGGAATCCGATATTCTCGGCGGCATGAATGCCGGGGTGAAAACCTGCTGGCTCGATCATGGCACCCGGCCGCTGCCGGAACATATCAAACCGACCTGGCAGGTCAAATCGCTGGCTGAGCTGGAAGCGCTGCTGATCGGCTAAGGGAAGCTATCTCGCAAATCCGCAACGTTCCCATAAAAAAGGCCCGCAGAGCGGGCCTTTCTCGTTTTTCACAAACTCAGCACGGGACAGCGGTGAGACCGAGCCGGCGAAGGGAACAGGGTCAGATCGGAAAGTCGCTTAAGCCATCCGTGGCCGCTCGGCCCGCGCAATTACGCACCTCATCCCTGAGGTGCGCCCGTAGCCGGGCCAACGCTCTGCGTTGTTCAAAAACGCTCCCGACGTTTTTGTCCCTGGCGCGGGACGCTTTCCTCCTCTGCCCCTGTTCCCTGCGCGTTTAGCTTATTCGTTGCGGTCAGGCTAAGCCGGATTTGGTTTGCCCGGCAGTATAAAAAAGGCCCGCACAGCGGGCCTTTCTCGTTTTATCCTCTCAGCAGAGCCGGACATTACTCTTTCTTCGGGTCATCTTCATCCCGATCCTCCTGCACCGGCGTGCTGGCGGTGAGCAGGAACGGTGACTGCTGCCAGCGGGTACGGCGGTGGCGCAGCAGGGTACGGGAGAGGATAATGCCGATGGCCAGCGCCAGCAGCATCATCAGGCGCAGAATATTGGTGGTGTTGTCGACCTGATGTGAGTCGGTGACCAGCACATGGGTGTCCAGCGTCACGCGCAGAAAGCCCAGCGGGCCATCGTTTCCGGCCAGGGGCTGCACAATCTGATGGTTGAAATAGCTGCCCGCACGCTGCCCGTCGAGAGCGAGCCTGTCGCGCACGTTAATGTTTTCTCCGCTGTGCGCCACCAGGCTGCCATCACCGTCATACACCGACGCATCCAGAATGCGGCTGTTCGCCGTCATCTGATTCAGAATCGCTTCTATCTGATTGCGGTTATTTTCACTGTTGTCCATCAACGGCTTAAGGCTGAACGCCACCTGGCTGGTCAGCGTATGAGCCAGCTCCTCGACCTGTTCAGAACGCGCCATCTGATGACCGGTACTGAACCAGGAGACGCCCTGCATCAGGGCGACCAGCAGCGTCATCGAGATGAGAACGATCACGGTACGATGTAAGCGAAATTTCAGCGCGGTTTTAGCCATTACTCATCCGGGTCATGTCACAACAGAAAGCCTGGAGATTATGTTGCCAGAAGCGACGCAGACAGGGTAGCCTCTTGCGTGGTTTTGTTGTCCCTACAGGAGCTCTGATGCCAAATCGTTTAACCTGGTGCGATCTTCCCGCCGATGTCTCTCTCTGGCCGGGTTTGCCCCTTTCTCTTAGCGGTGATGAAGTGATGCCGCTGGATTATCGCGCTGGCCGCACCGGCTGGCTGCTGTATGGCCGCGGGCTGGATAAGCAACGGCTGACCGATTATCAGCATCAGCTGGGTGCAGCGATGGTGATTGTCAGCGCCTGGAACGTCGATGAGTATCAGGTGATCCGCCTGGCGGGCTCGCTGACGCCGTTTGCGACTAAACTGGCGCACGATGCCGGGCTGGACGTGGCGCCGCTGGGTAAAATCCCCTACCTCAAGACCCCCGGTCTGCTGGTGATGGATATGGACTCCACCGCGATTCAGATCGAATGTATCGACGAGATCGCTAAACTGGCAGGCAGCGGAGAGCAGGTAGCAGAAGTGACAGAGCGCGCGATGCGCGGTGAACTCGACTTCAGCGCCAGCCTGCGTCAGCGCGTCGCCACCCTGCAGGGCGCAGACGCCAATATTCTGAAACAGGTGCGTGATGAGCTGCCTTTAATGCCGGGCTTAACCACCCTGACGCAGAAGCTGCAGGCGCTGGGCTGGCAGGTGGCTATCGCCTCCGGCGGCTTCACCTACTACGCCGAATATCTGCGCGATAAGCTGCATCTGTCGGCCGTAGTCGCCAACGAACTGGAAATCCGCGACGGCAAACTGACCGGCAACGTGCTGGGTCCGATTGTCGACGCACAATATAAAGCCGATACGCTGAAGAAGCTGGCGCAGCGTTTTGATATCGCGCCGGAACAGACGGTCGCGATTGGCGACGGGGCCAATGACCTGCTGATGATCAAAGCCTCCGCGCTGGGCATTGCGTTCCATGCTAAACCTAAGGTGAATGAGCAGACTGCGGTCACCATTCGCCATGCCGATCTCATGGGGGTGTTCTGCATCCTGACCGGCAGCCTGATCCACGAAGAGCGTTAACTGAGGAATTGATTTGGCCAAAGCGGCAAAACGCGCATTTGTCTGTAACGAATGCGGCGCAGATTACCCACGCTGGCAGGGGCAGTGCAGCGCCTGTCACGCCTGGAACACCATCACCGAGGTGCGCATTGCCGCCTCACCGGCGGCTGCGCGCAACGAGCGCCTGAGCGGCTATGCCGGCAGCGCCGGCACCAGCCGGGTGCAGAAACTGTCAGAAATCAGCCTGGAGGCACTCCCGCGCTTCTCCACCACCTTTAAAGAGTTTGATCGGGTGCTGGGCGGCGGCGTGGTGCCGGGCAGTGCGATTCTGATTGGCGGCAGCCCCGGCGCGGGTAAATCCACGCTGCTGCTGCAGGTGATGTGCCGGTTGTCGGAAGGGATGAAAACCCTGTACGTCACCGGCGAAGAGTCCCTGCAACAGGTGGCGATGCGCGCTCATCGTCTGGGATTGCCCACCGAAAATGTGAACATGTTGTCGGAAACCAGCATTGAGCAGATCTGCCTGATCGCCGAGCAGGAGCAGCCGCAGCTGATGGTGATCGACTCGATCCAGGTGATGCACATGGCGGAGATCCAGTCCTCACCGGGCAGCGTCGCCCAGGTGCGGGAAACTGCCGCCTACCTGACACGCTTCGCCAAAACGCGCGGCGTGGCGATCATCATGGTGGGACACGTCACGAAAGATGGCTCGCTGGCCGGTCCGAAAGTGCTGGAGCACTGCATCGACTGTTCGGTGCTGCTGGATGGCGATGCCGACTCCCGCTTCCGCACCCTGCGCAGTCATAAAAACCGCTTCGGTGCGGTCAATGAGCTGGGGGTGTTTGCCATGACTGAGCAGGGCATGCGCGAAGTCAGCAACCCGTCAGCGATCTTCCTGTCGCGCGGTGAAGAGATAACCTCAGGCAGCTCGGTTATGGTGCTCTGGGAGGGAACGCGGCCGCTGCTGGTGGAGATTCAGGCGCTGGTCGATCACTCGATGATGGGCAACCCGCGTCGCGTTGCGGTCGGGCTGGAGCAGAACCGCCTGGCCATACTGCTGGCGGTGCTGCACCGTCATGGCGGATTGCAGATGGCGGATCAGGATGTGTTCGTCAACGTCGTGGGCGGCGTCAAAGTCACCGAAACCAGCGCCGATCTGGCGCTGATGCTGTCGATGGTGTCGAGCCTGCGCGATCGTCCGCTGCCGCAGGATCTGGTGATCTTCGGCGAAGTGGGGCTGGCCGGTGAAATCCGCCCGGTGCCCAGCGGTCAGGAGCGCATCTCGGAAGCGGCGAAGCACGGCTTCAAACGTGCCATCGTTCCGGCAGGAAATGCGCCGAAAAAACCGATTGCCGGGATGCAGGTTTTCAGCGCGAAAAAGCTGGCCGATGCGCTGGCGATTCTGGACGATCTGTAACGCGCCTGACGCCTGCCCGGAAAAACCACGGGCAGGCGGCACCCACCTTAACCGCATTGATGCAGGAGGCACGACATGTCGTCGTTTGAGTATCTGAAAACGGCCATTCGCCAGCAGGGGCACACGCTGCAACAGGTCGCTGACGCCAGCGGCATGACCAAAGGCTATCTGAGCCAGTTGCTCAATGCCAAAATCAAAAGCCCCAGCGCGCAGAAGCTGGAAGCGCTGCACCGCTTTCTGGGGCTGGAATTTCCGCGCCGTGATAAAAGGGTGGGCGTGGTATTCGGTAAGTTCTATCCGCTGCACACCGGCCATATCTATCTGATCCAGCGCGCCTGCAGTCAGGTGGATGAGCTACACATCATCATGGGCTACGATGAGCCGCGCGATCGCGAGCTGTTTGAGAACAGCGCCATGTCCCAGCAGCCGACGGTCAGCGATCGCCTGCGCTGGCTGCTGCAGACCTTTAAGTACCAGAAAAACATCCGCATTCACGCCTTCAACGAGGAGGGGATTGAACCTTATCCGCACGGCTGGGATGTCTGGAGTGAGGGCGTCAGCGCTTTCCTCAGCGAGCACGGCATTGCTGCGGACTGCATCTACACCAGCGAAGCGCCGGATGCGGAGATGTATCAGCAGCACCTGGGCATTCAGACCGTGCTGGTCGATCCCAACCGATCCTTTATGAGCATCAGTGGTGGGCAGATCCGTCAGGATCCGTTCCGCTTCTGGGAGTACATCCCGACAGAAGTTAAACCCTTCTTTGTGCGTACCGTGGCGATCCTCGGCGGCGAGTCTAGCGGTAAATCGACGCTGGTGAACAAACTCGCCAACATCTTCAACACCACCAGTGCCTGGGAATATGGCCGCGACTATGTCTTTTCCCATCTGGGCGGTGACGAAATGGCGCTGCAATATTCTGATTACGACAAGATCGCGCTGGGACAGGCGCAGTACATCGATTTCGCGGTGAAATATGCCAATAAAGTGGCGTTTATCGACACTGACTTCGTGACGACTCAGGCGTTCTGTCTGAAGTATGAAGGGCGTGAGCATCCGTTTGTGCAGGCGCTGATCGATGAGTATCGCTTTGATCTGGTGATTCTGCTGGAGAACAACGTGCCGTGGGTGGCGGATGGCTTACGCAGCCTGGGCAGCTCGGTGGATCGGCGGGAGTTTCAGTCCATGCTGGTCACGATGCTGCGGGAAAACAACATCGACTTCGTCCATGTCCAGGAAGATGACTACGACACCCGTTTCCTGCGCTGTATTGAACTGGTCAAAGGGGTGCTGGGCGAGAAGAACGTTCAGCCTTAAGGTCTGTCATAGCCCGGTCTGCACCGGGCTACTTCATACATACATCCTCAGCGCGGCGGCTGTTGCTTTTCACCGCCGCCGCAGAACAGCCGGATTAATAGACCATAACCACTTTGCCGCGCATGTGACCTTCCAGCACACGCTGATGGGCAGCGGTTAAGGTCTCAACGCTTAAGCCGTGCAGCGTCTCGCTCAGTGTGGTCTGCAGTTTACCTTCATCCAGCAGTGCCGAAACGGCATCCAGAATCTCGCCCTGGCGCGCCATATCGGGTGTTTTAAACATGCTGCGGGTGTACATCAGCTCGAAGTGCAGAGCGGCACTCTTCAGCTTCAGCTGATCCATCGACAGCGGATGCTCATTTTCCACGATGGTGCAGATATGGCCCTGCGGGGCGATCAGTTTTGCCATCGTCTCCCAGTGACCGTCGGTATCATTCAGGCAGAAGATGTAGTCCACCTGTTTAATGCCCTCTTTCTCCAGCTCACCGATCATATCTTTATAGTTGATCACCTTGTCGGCGCCCCGATCGCGGCACCACTGCGCGGAGTCCTCGCGGGAGGCGGTGGCGATGATCTGAACCTTGCTGCGCAGCTTCGCCAGCGGGATCGCCAGCGATCCGACACCGCCAGCGCCGCCGACGATCAGCAGTGTCTGATCCTCGGTTGCCGTCTCCAGGTTCAGCCGCTCAAACAGGCCTTCCCAGGCGGTCAGCGCCGTCAGGGGAATGGCCGCCGACTGCGCCCAGTCCAGGCTTTCGGGCTTGTGTCCGGTGATGCGCGCATCCACCAGCTGCTCGGTGCTGTTACTGCCAGGACGGGTCAGGTCGCCAGCGTAAAAGACCTCATCGCCAGGTTTAAAGTTGCTGACTTTGCTGCCGACTTCCAGCACGACGCCGCTGGCATCCCAGCCGAGAACACGCGGCACCTGTAAGCCGTTTTTGATCGCCCCTTTGTGGACTTTGGTGTCGACCGGGTTGACCGAGGCGGCCTTGACGCTGACCCGCAGGTCATACTCACCGGGCGTCGGGGGTTCAGGGAAGATTTCTGTGAAGTTTTCAGGACTTTCCGGATTAATAGCGATAGCGCGAATAGACATAGCATTTTCCTGTTAAGTCAGGCTCAAAGCCTGGAGAGTGTCAGTTGCCATTCTGGCCCTGGGCAGTGCACGCCAGCCGGTGAAGAGGCCGCCCGGCGGGTGATGCGCTGTCCGTGGCAGACTGGCGTCACGATCTGGAACAGGTTTAAGTGTAGAACCTGGTTTTAGCGGTGATAAGATGGACAATCTTTCATAGAGTGTTCGTCTGAGGTGAACAATGGCCTTCCGGCAGTGGCAGGATATGGCGCTCTTTGCGCTGGTGGCGGAGTGCGGCAGCTTTACCGGCGCGGCAGAGCGGGCGGGACTGCCGAAATCGAGCGTCAGTCAGCGCATCAGCCAGCTGGAGCAGCGGGTAGGGATTCGGTTGCTGAACCGCACAACCCGCCAGCTCAATCTGACCTTTGCCGGTGAGCGTTATCTGCTGCATTGTCAGGAGATGATGCAGGCGAGTGAACGCGCGGATCAGGCGATCGCCAGCCTGCGTGAAAATCCCAGCGGTCGTCTGCGCATCACCAGCCCGGCGGGGATCGGCGCGACGCTGCTGGCACGCTGTAACGCGGCATTTTTACGCCTCTACCCCGATGTGACGCTGGATGTGTCGATCTCCGACGAGATGCGCGATCTGGTGCAGGAGGGATTCGATGTGGCGCTGCGCACCGGTCAGCCGCACGAGTCGTCGCTGATTGGCCGCCGGATCGGTAACTGTCCGCGACTGCTGGTCGCCTCGCAGGGCTATCTCGATCAGCATCCGCCGCTGGTTCATCCGCAGCAACTCTCTGCGCACCGCTGTATTGCCCATCGCGCCTGGAATGAGTGGGTATTGCAGCGCGATGATGAGTTCTATCGCTGGCTGCTGCCGCCAGGCCACCTCACCGATAATCTGCTCTACGCGCGTGAATGCGCGCTGGGGGATGCCGGTATCACGCTGCTGCCGCACTTTCTGACCGATGGTGCGATGGCGGACCCGCGTCTGGTGCCCGTCCTGCCGGAATGGGAGATTGAAGGAAATGAACTCTGGCTGGTCTATCCGGGGCGCAAACTGCACTCTCCGGCGCTGGCTCGCTTTATCGAGTTCGCGCTGCAATCCCCGGTGTTCAGGGATTTTTATCGCTGATCGGGATAATGTGGTGCAGAAAAAGTGCCGCCATTTTTTCCGGGCCGGACTGATAACCTGCGATATTGGCTGCTAACCAGTCGCTGGCCTTCAGACCTCGCCAGCTGACCTGATAACCCGCATGAAGAAGAATATGTTCAAACAGGATACGGAGTGCGCGGCCATTTCCCTCACGAAAGGGGTGCAGGACATTGAACTCGCAATAATACCAGGCAACCTGATGACACAGAGCATTATGGTCAGGCTGTTCGTTCCATCTCTCCCCGGCCAGCTTTGCAAATAATCTGTTCGCCTCACTGATGATAAACGCAGGCTGGCAAAACCGGGTCTGTCCCTTGCTGATAGAAATATCGCGTACCTGTCCTGCCCAGCTGTACAACTCGCTGAACAGACAATAGTGAATGTGGCAAAGAGTATTTAATGTGAAGGGAGGGTGGGAGAGCCGGATGGTGTGAATGGTTAGCGCTGTCACATCACGCTCGGCCTGATCGAGCAGGGTCTGATCCCGGATGTCGTAGCGATTAATCAGCACATCTGAATCGGGATAACAGTAGTGATCCCGCCAGACACGATAGCGATTCACCGTCGTCTCCTGCTACTGCTTGTAGCGGCGTCGGACCTGTTCAAGGGTTTGTAACTCAGGGACAGATAAAATACGGATGCCTTCAAGCAGCGAACTTGCGGCAAAATTAGCGACTTTGGTCGCTTCATAAATGACTTCCGCTTTTTTTGCGACTGAACGATCACCGGCTTTTTTCATCGGGCTGAGACCTTTACAGTTAAAAATGGGGGGAAGCTGGGCTTGCCCCCCGGTTTACCTTTACTTCGTCATACGCTTGTACTTGATGCGCTTCGGCTCCAGCGCATCTGCGCCGAGGGTACGCTTCTTGTACTCTTCGTATTCGGTAAAGTTACCTTCGAAGAATTCAATTTTGCCCTCATCCTGGTAATCCAGAATATGGGTGGCGATACGGTCCAGGAACCAGCGGTCATGCGAGATGACCATGGCACAGCCCGGGAACTCCAGCAGGGCGTTTTCCAGTGCGCGCAGGGTTTCGATATCCAGGTCGTTCGTCGGTTCATCGAGCAGCAGCATGTTGCCGCCAACCTGCAGCAGCTTCGCAAGGTGCAGACGACCACGCTCACCGCCTGAGAGTTCGCCCACGCGTTTGCCCTGATCGACGCCTTTAAAGTTAAAGCGTCCGACATAGGCGCGGCTTGGCATCTCGGTGTTACCGATGCGCATAATATCCTGACCGCCGGAAACTTCTTCCCACACGGTTTTCGAGTTGTCCATGCTGTCGCGGAACTGATCCACGGCGGCCAGCTTGACGGTGTCGCCCAGCACGATGCTGCCGGAATCAGGCTGTTCCTGACCGGACATCATACGGAACAGCGTCGATTTACCCGCGCCGTTCGGACCGATAATCCCGACAATCGCGCCTTTCGGCACGGAGAAGGAGAGATCGTCAATCAGCACACGGTCGCCATAGGACTTACGCAGGTTGCTGACTTCCAGCACTTTGTCACCCAGACGGGCACCTGGCGGAATGAACAGTTCGTTGGTTTCGTTACGCTTCTGGTAGTCGGTATTGTTCAGCTCTTCAAAGCGTGCCAGACGGGCTTTGCCTTTAGACTGCTGGCCTTTTGGTCCTTTGCGAACCCACTCCAGCTCTTTCTCAATCGACTTGCGACGGGCAGCTTCAGAAGAGGCTTCCTGCGCCAGACGCGCATCTTTCTGCTCCAGCCAGGAGGAGTAGTTGCCTTCCCATGGAATGCCTTCGCCACGGTCCAGCTCCAGGATCCAGCCTGCCACGTTATCCAGGAAGTAACGGTCATGCGTAATGGCGACGACTGTGCCTTCGAAGTCGTGCAGGAAGCGTTCCAGCCAGGCGACAGATTCCGCATCCAGGTGGTTAGTCGGTTCGTCCAGCAGCAGCATGTCTGGTTTTTCCAGCAGCAGGCGGCAGAGGGCAACACGGCGACGTTCACCACCGGAAAGGGTCGCGACTTTCGCATCCCAGTCTGGCAGACGCAGCGCATCGGCTGCACGTTCCAGCTGGGTATTCAGGTTGTGGCCGTCGTGCGCCTGGATAATCTCTTCCAGACGACCCTGCTCAGCGGCCAGCTTGTCGAAATCAGCATCCTCTTCAGCGTAGAGTGCGTAAACTTCATCAAGGCGTTTCAGTGCGCCAACCACTTCCGACAGCGCTTCTTCAATCGACTCACGCACGGTGTGTTCAGGGTTGAGCTGCGGCTCCTGCGGCAGGTAGCCAATCTTGATGCCCGGCTGCGGACGCGCTTCCCCTTCGATATCTTTATCGATGCCGGCCATGATGCGCAGCAGGGTCGATTTACCCGCGCCATTCAGGCCGAGTACGCCGATTTTGGCGCCAGGGAAGAAGCTGAGCGAGATGTTCTTCAGGATATGTCGCTTCGGCGGAACCACTTTGCCGACGCGATGCATGCTATAGACGAATTGAGCCACGTTGGTTTGAGCCTCTGGGTCTGTTGGTCGTTGGAATGATGTCGAAGTTTAGCCTTTTTCACCCCTTAATCCCAGCCGGGGGGCGGCGAATATTCGCGGGCCGGGGGCGGTCAGTCATAAGACGCTGATTTGTCCGGCTCACCGGCGAGCCATATGAAAAGGCGGGCAGAGACCGGCTGGCCTCCGGCCTCAGGGCAGACGCAGGGGAATAGCCTGCTGCGTCAGCCAGGTCTGCAGGGCCTGGTCGGGGGCACTGTCGCTGACCAGCAGATCGAAGCGCTGCAGGTCGCCGATGCGGGCGGGCAGCACTTTGCCATATTTGCTGCTGTCCGCCACCAGCACCGACTGCCGGGCGCGCAGCATGGCGTGATGTTTCATCGTCAGCTCGTTAGTGTTGTAGCAGGTTGCGCCCTGATCTTTGTCGATCCCGGCCGCAGAGATAAAGGCGAGCGTCGGGCAGAGATCGTCGAGAAGAGTGTGCACACCCACCGGCGTAAAGAGCGCATTGTCGGCATGAAACTCCCCGCCGCTCAGGATCACGTGACAGGCCGGTTTCTCTTTCAGAGCCAGAAACGTGTTCATGGCGCAGCAGATGGCGGTAAAAGAGAGCGTGTCGGGGAGGGCATCAATGATATAGGGCAGGGTGGTGCCACAGTCAAAAAAGACCGTGTCGTTCTCGCTGACCAGGCTGGCGGCCACCTGAGCCAGCCGCTGCTTTCTGGCGGCGTTCTGCCCGTGCTGGTCGCTGACAAAATAGTGACCGGCATGACTTTTGGGATCGCTGACGATATAGCCGCCCAGCAGCACTACGCTGGAGCCCGGCTCGGTCAGATCGCGGCGAACCGTCATCTCAGAGACGCCCAGCAGCCGGGCCGCATCTTTCAGATGGAGTTTGTCGGTGCGTTTGAGCGCCTGCGTCAGTTTCTGGATGCGTTCATCGCGCCGGGTTTCCATGGTCATCTCTCTGTTCCCTATCCTGCAGTGCGGAGGAAGGACGCCGGAATCGGCGTCGATACGCGACAAACCTCACAGATTTGAATGAGTTGCGTCTCATCCGCCAGGCTGGCACTCAATCTTACCCGCAATCCGTGAGGGCCGCAAACCTCTGGCGCGCGGGGGAATCGCACCACTGCTCAGTGGAGACCGGCTTACTGTAAGCCGGGCGTTAAATCGCCACCAGGCCGCGCACGCCTTCTGCCTCCATGGCGTCGCCGCGGCCTCGCTGCACAATTTCACCGCGGGACATCACCAGATAGCTGTCCGCCAGTTCGGCCGCGAAGTCATAAAACTGCTCAACCAGCAGGATCGCCATATCGCCTCGCTGCGCCAGCTGGCGGATCACCGCGCCGATCTCTTTGATCACCGATGGCTGGATCCCTTCGGTCGGCTCATCCAGGATCAGCAGCTGCGGCCGACAGGCCAGCGCCCGGCCGATCGCCAGCTGCTGCTGCTGGCCGCCAGAGAGGTCGCCGCCCCGGCGTGACTTCATCGCCTGCAGCACCGGGAAGAGCTGATAGATCTCATCCGGGACGGCCCGTGCCTCTGCCGCCGGAAAGCGTGACAGGCCCATCAGCAGATTCTCCTCCACCGTCAGACGCGGAAAAATTTCCCGCCCCTGCGGCACATAGGCGATGCCCGCCTGCACCCGCTGATGCGGTTTGCGGCCATTCATCCGCTGCTGCTGCCAGTGAATCTCCCCCGACTTCGCCGGGATCAGGCCCATCAGGCACTTCAGCAGCGTGGTTTTTCCCACGCCGTTGCGCCCCAGCAGGCAGGTGATTTCGCCAATCCTGACCTCAAACGAGAGGCCGCGCAGGATGTGACTGCCGCCATAATATTGATTCAGTTCAGTAACCTGTAACATCTCAGCGCCCCAGATAAACGTCGATAACCTGCTCGTTGGCCTGCACCTCGCGCAGCGATCCCTCCGCCAGCACCTGTCCCTGATGCAGCACCGTAACGTGGTCGGCGATGGTCTCCACAAAGCCCATGTCGTGCTCCACCACCATCAGTGAATGTTTCCCCGCCAGACTGCGAAACAGCTCGGCGGTGTAGGCCGTTTCCGCATCGGTCATGCCCGCCGCCGGTTCATCCAGCAGCAGCAGATGCGGCTCCTGCACCAGCAGCATGCCAATCTCCAGAAACTGCTTCTGACCGTGCGACAGCAGGCCCGCCCGGCGCTGGCGCTCGCCGCCCAGCCGTAGCAGCTTCAGCACCTCATCAATCCGGTCGCGCTGCTCGCTGTTGAGACGGGCGCGCAGGCAGGCCCAGACCGATTTGTCGGCCCTGAGGGCGATCTCAAGATTCTCGAACACGGTCAGCGCTTCAAAAACGGTGGGTTTCTGGAACTTACGGCCAATCCCGGCGCGGGCGATCGCCACCGGAGACAGACGGGTCAGATCGCTGTCCTGGTCGTAGATCACCCGGCCCGCATCCGGCCGGGTTTTGCCGGTGATCACATCCATCAGTGTGGTTTTGCCCGCGCCGTTGGGGCCGATCACGCAGCGCAGCTCACCGACGCCGATCTGCAGCGAGAGATCGGTCAGCGCCCGGAAGCCCTCAAAGGAGACGCTGATCTTATCGAGCTGCAGCACCGGATCGCGCTGCACCCGGTGGCGATCCGCTAACTGGGGTTGGGTAAACAGGGCATCACTCATTTTTTTCTCCGGCGCAGCAGGCCAATCACGCCGTGCGGCAGAAACAGCGTGACCAGGATAAACATCAGGCCCAGGAAAAAGAGCCAGTATTCCGGGAAGGCGACGGTGAAGAAGCTGCGCGCGCCGTTAACGATCGCTGCGCCCAGCAGCGGGCCAATCAGCGTGCCGCGTCCGCCCAGCGCCACCCAGATCGCCGCTTCGATCGAGTTGGCGGGGGACATCTCGCCAGGGTTGATGATGCCGACCTGCGGCACATAGAGCGCCCCGGCCAGGCCGCACAGCACCGCGGAGAGCGTCCAGACAAACAGCTTGAAGCCGCGCGGATCGTAACCGCAGAAGGTCAGGCGGTTCTCCGCATCCCGCACGGCGGTCAGCACCCGACCAAATTTGCTGCGCGCCAGGGCGAAGCCGATCGCCAGGCTCAGCAGCAGCAGCAGCACCGTGGCGACAAACAGTCCGATACGGGTCGGGGTCGCCGTGACCGAAAAGCCGAGCAGGGTAGTAAAGCCGGTAAAGCCATTGTTGCCGCCAAAACCGGTTTCGTTACGGAAGAAGAGCAGCATGCCCGCGTAGGTCAGCGCCTGGGTCATAATCGAAAAGTAGACGCCTTTGATTTTTGAGCGAAAGGCGAAGAAGCCAAACAGCAGCGCCAGCAGGCCTGGCACCAGCATGCTGAGACAGAGCGCCCACGCGAAGGAGTCGGTGCCGGCCCAGAACCAGGGCAGCTCACGCCAGGAGAGAAAGGACATAAAGGCGGGCAAGCCTTCCCCGGCGGCCTGCCGCATCAGGTACATGCCCATGGCGTAGCCGCCCAGGGCAAAAAAGAGGCCGTGGCCCAGCGACAGCAGGCCGGCGTAGCCCCACACCAGATCCAGCGCCACGGCGACCACCGCATAGCAGAGGATTTTGCCAACCAGCGTCAGGGTGTAGGTGGAGATCGCCAGCGGATGTGTAGCGGGCAGCAGCGCCAGAAACGGCATCACCAGCAGCGCCAGGGTGATGACCAGGCCAAGGGTAAGGGTCAGGCGTGGGGCGGTGCGCGCCACGCGAAGCGTGATAGGTTGCGTCATCAGTCAGTCACCCTTCCTTTCACCGCAAACAGCCCCTGTGGACGTTTCTGAATAAACAGTACGATGAGCACCAGAATCAGGATCTTGCCCAGGACTGCGCCAATCTGCGGCTCCAGCACTTTGTTCAGAATGCCCAGGCTGAAGGCGGCGACCACGGTGCCCGCCAGCTGGCCGACGCCACCCAGCACCACCACCAGAAACGAGTCGATGATATAGCCCTGGCCCAGTTCCGGGCCGACGTTGCCCAGCTGCGACAGCGCCACGCCGCCCAGCCCGGCAATGCCGGAGCCGAGCCCGAACGCCAGCATATCGATGCGGCCGGTCGGCACGCCGCAGCACTCCGCCATGGCGCGATTCTGCGTCACGGCGCGCACGTTCATGCCCAGGCGGGTGCGGTTCAGCAGTAGCCAGGTGAGCGCCAGCACAAATACCACGAACAGGATCACCGCGATGCGGTTCCACGGCAGCACCAGATTAGGCAGCACCTGTAATCCTCCTGACAGCCACGATGGATTCGCCACCTCCAGGTTTTGCGCCCCGAACAGCACCCGCACCAGCTGAATCAGCATCAGGCTGATCCCCCAGGTGGCGAGCAGTGTCTCCAGGGGGCGGCCATAAAGATGGCGGATCACCGTGCGCTCCAGCGCCATACCGACGGCGGCGGTGACCAGGAAGGCGACCGGCAGCGCCAGCAGCGGATACCAGGCCAGGTAGTGCGGCGCAAACTGCTGAAACAGGCTCTGTACCCACCAGGTAGCGTACGCGCCGAGCATCAGCATTTCGCCGTGTGCCATATTAATCACCCCGAGCAGGCCATAGGTGATCGCCAGGCCCAGCGCGGCCAGCAGCAGGATCGATCCTAGCGACAGGCCGCTGAAGGCCTGCCCCAGCAGATCGCCCCACCGCAGCCGCTGCTGAATCTGTTGCAGGCTGTCCGCCGCCGCGGCCCGCACCGTGGCATCCGGTTCATTCGCGGGCTGAGTCAGGCGTTGCAGGCTGGCCTGGGTGTCAGGATCGCTGGACTCGCCCAGCAGATTGACCGCACGCAGGCGCACCATCGGATTGCTGTCTGCCAGTTGCAGGTTGGCCAGCGCCAGCGCTAAGGCGGCATGAACCCGGCTATCCTGCTCGGCGGCGAGGCGCTGCGTCAGCAGCGGCAGCTGGTCGGCAACGCCTCCATTCTGCAGCTGCTGCGCGGCACGCAGGCGCAGCGCGGCATCACTGCTCACCAGCTGATGGGCGGCCAGCGCATTGTTGACCAGCACGCGCAGCCGGTTGTTCATAAAGAGTTTTTTCAGGTTACCGGCGGGCCGGGCCGCACCCTCCAGCGGTGTCAGCTGTGTACCCTGCTGGCTGAAGGGCTGTTTGTTCTGGTCGATGACCACCGTTTCGGCGTGCAGCGCTTCCAGCAGCGGCAGGCGCTGACTGTCCGGCGCGGCGGCCCATTGCTGCAGCAGGGTGGCCTGCTGGCTGCGGCTGGCGGCGGCAAAGTCAGCCGCCGGTCCGGCGCTGGCCAGCAGCGGCATCAGCAGCAGCAGGCTGAATAAGCAGCGGCATAGAGTCATAAAGAGAGCCTCGTCAGGGGGAGGCAGCACGGCAGATTACACAGCCGTGCTGCCGCTTCGCAGCGATGGACGCTGCCTGTCTGCCGCGCGCTTACTGCGCGGTTTTTACCGGGTAATCGGGCTTTTTGTCGTTACCGGCAATGTACGGGCTCCACGGCTGCGCGCGCACCGGCTTGTCGGTCTGCCACACCACGCTGAACTGGCCGTTCTCTTCCACTTCGCCAATCATCACCGGCTTGTGCAGATGGTGATTGGTTTTGTCCATGGTCAGGGTAAAGCCATCCGGTGCGTTAAAGGTCTGACCGGCCATCGCGGCCCGCACTTTGTCGACATCGGTGGTGCCCGCTTTTTCCACCGCCTGGGCCCACATATGGATGCCCACATAGGTTGCTTCCATCGGGTCGTTGGTGACCACGGTGGCGGCGTTCGGCAGATTGTGTGCTTTGGCGTAGGCGCGGTAGTCCGCGACAAACTTCGCGTTGGTCGGGTTGTCGATCGATTCGAAGTAGTTCCAGGCGGCTAACTGGCCGACCAGCGGTTTGGTATCAATGCCGCGCAGCTCCTCTTCACCCACCGAGAAGGCGACTACCGGAATGTCGGTGGCTTTGATCCCCTGGTTGGCCAGCTCTTTGTAGAACGGCACGTTGGAGTCGCCGTTGATGGTCGAGACCACCGCAGTTTTGCCGCCAGCCGCAAACTTTTTGATATTCGACACGATGGTCTGGTAGTCGCTGTAACCAAACGGCGTATAGACCTCTTCGATATCCTTGTCCGCCACGCCTTTGCTGTGCAGGAAGGCGCGCAGGATCTTGTTGGTGGTGCGTGGATAGACGTAGTCGGTCCCCAGCAGGAAGAAGCGTTTAGCACTGCCGCCATCTTCGCTCATCAGATACTCCACCGCCGGGATCGCCTGCTGGTTTGGCGCCGCACCGGTGTAGAAGACGTTAGGCGACATCTCTTCGCCTTCATACTGCACCGGATAGAAGAGCAGGCCGTTCAGCTCTTCAAATACCGGCAGCACCGATTTGCGTGACACTGAGGTCCAGCAGCCAAACACCACCGCCGCTTTGTCCTGCGTCAGCAGCTGCCGCGCCTTCTCGGCAAACAGCGGCCAGTTAGAGGCGGGGTCTACCACCACCGGCTCCAGCTTTTTCCCCAGCACGCCCCCTTTGGCATTGATCTCATCGATCGTCATCAGCGCCACATCTTTCAGCGGCGTTTCAGAAATCGCCATGGTGCCGGAGAGGGAATGCATGATCCCCACTTTGATGGTGTCAGCCGCCTGCGCACTCCAGGCAAATCCCATGCTGACAACGGTGGCGGAGAGCGCAAAAGCTTTGATCAACGAACGTCTTTTCATCATCTGAACCCCTGAGTGGTTGTTGTGTTATTCGATGGTCTGGAGCCGGGCCTGCTGCAGGCGATGCAACGTGATCTTCCTGACTTCCGCCTTGCTGACGGCGATATGGTCGGTCAGCATGCGTTGCGCGTCGGTGGTCTGTTGCTGAAAAATCGCCTGTAAAATCTCTGCATGTTCCTGATAGGTCGCGCAGATACGGTCATCGCGGGTGAAGTCGAGCCGCCGGATAATGCGGATCTTCTCCGTGAGTTCGGCATGGATGCGGGCCATCTCCGGGTTGCCCGCCGCTGCCACCAGCGTCATGTGAAACGCCTCATCGTGCTGCGAAACCACCAGCCCCTCGGTGAGCGCCTCTGCCTCACACCAGAACTGGTTCAGCTCCGCTAACAGGGCTGCACACTGCGGGGCGGGCAGGGCGCAGAGGCGTTTTACCGCCTCGCACTCCAGCACGGTGCGCAGGTCATAAAGCGATTCAAACCAGGCGAAATCGAAGTTTCGGATCTGCCAGCCGCTGCGGAACCACACTTCCACAAAACCTTCGCGCTCCAGACGGAACAGCGCCTGACGCACCGGTGTGCGGCTTACCGCCAGCCGTCCGGCGATTTCGCTTTCACTGAAGCGGTCACCCGGCATCAGGCGAAAGGCGAAGATATCGGCCTTGAGCGCCTGATAGACCCGCTCTGCCAGCGCCTCCGGGCGCGCTTTTGGGGATTGAGGTTGCCTTGTCATTGCTGCTCCTTATTCCAGCCACAGCAGGTTATCGCCCGGGCTGACCGGGCGGCCCGCCTGGCAGGCGATACGCGTGACCCGACCGGCCTGCGGGGCGACAATCGCCAGCTCCATCTTCATCGCTTCCACGATGATCAGGGTCTGACCGGCGCTGACCGCGTCGCCCGGCTGCACCAGCACTTTCCAGATATTGCCGTTGAGGTCAGCCTGCACCGCCACGCCGTTTTCCTGCTCCTCGCTGACGCTGGCCAGCGCCTCCTCAGCCTGCGGCGCGCTCTGCTCTTCCTGCGCCCATAGCTGCACCTCCTGTTCAAAAGCGGCGGCCTGGCGCTGGCGGAACGCCGCGATCTCAGCGGCGTGATCGGTGAGGAACTGCTGGTGGGCGGCAAAATCGAACTGCGTCTCTTCGATGCGCAGGCTGCCACGACCTTCGCGAAAATCTTCGCGCAGCCGGGTCAGCTCCTCTTCACTGACGGGATAAAAGCGCACCTGATCGAAGAAGCGCAGCAGCCACGGCGCGTCGGGCGCGAACTGCGGATTTTTCAGGAAGGTGTTCCAGATCGGCAGCGTCCGGCCCACCAGCTGATAGCCGCCAGGCGAGTCCATACCGTAGATACACATGTACATGCCGCCGATGCCGACGGTGCCTTCGGCGGTAAAGGTGCGCGCCGGACTGTATTTGGAACTCAGAAGGCGATGGCGTGGATCGACCGGCACCGCGCAGGGCGCACCGAGATAGACGTCGCCCAGCCCCAGCACCAGATAGCTGGCGTCAAACAGGGTCGCGCGTACTTCCTCCCGGCTGCTTAAGCCATTAATACGCTGGATAAAGTCCACGTTGTTCGGCAGCCAGGGGGCGCTGGCGCGAACCGTCTCCTGGTAGCGGCTGACGGCACCGAGCGTGGCGCTGTCCTCAAAGGCCATCGGCATCCACACCACGCGGGAGGGCACCTTCAGCGTGCTGACATCGCCCAGCGTCGCCTCCAGCGCCAGCAGCAGCGTCATCAGGGCGGACTGATTGATGATGCGGCTGTCGTAGCGCACCTGCAGCGAGCGCACGCCCGGCGACAGCTCCTCGACGCCGGGTTCTGCCTGCGCCGTCAGCGCATTCATCAGCAGATGCACGCGCAGACGCAGCGCCAGATCCAGCACGTTGTCGCCATATTCAATCAGCACATATTTGTCGCCCGCCTGGCGATAGACCACTTTCGGGGTGGTGTCGGTGGCGTCGAGGGCGGCGAGAATCGTGGCGGAGCCGTGAGCGGTTTCAGCCAGTGACGGCACGGCAAAGGCCGGGGGATGTTCCGGGCGCAGCGTCTCAATCAGATGACGCTGCGCGTTTTCCCGCGCCAGCGCCTCCTCCGCGCTGATTGGATGGAAGCGGATGGTGTCGCCGGGTTTGACCTGGCCCACTTTCCACAACTCGGCTCTGGCGATCGTTACCGGACAGACAAAGCCGCCGAGGCTCGGGCCGTCGTGCGTCAGGATCACCGGGAAGTCGCCGGTGAAGTTGACCGCACCGATGGCATATTCACAGTCGTGAACGTTGGAGGGATGCAGGCCCGCCTCACCGCCGTTGGCGCGGGTCCAGGTCGGTTTCGGGCCGACCAGCCGCACGCCGAGGCGGTTAGAGTTGTAGTGCACCTGCCAGTCGCTGGCAAAGAACTCGTCGATGGCGGCCTGGGTGAAAAAGTCCGGTGCGCCGTGCGGACCGTAGAGCACACCGATACGCCATTCACTGCCGTAGTGCGGAATCAGCGACGCATCAAGCGGCTGCGGCGCGCCAGTCGGGGCCGGTGTGGTGCAGGCGGCGCGCGCAGGCTGTGAGACTGGCAGCATGTCGGCGACGCGCAGGGTGCGTCCGGCGTGACCGCCAAACTGGCCCAGCGAAAAGGTGCTGCGGCTGCCCAGATATTCCGGCACGTCAAAGCCGTTGCGCACCGCCAGATAGCTGCGGCAGCCCTGGCGGGCGCGTCCCATCGTCAGCGTCTGTCCCGCTTTTATTGTCAGCGGCTGCCAGTAACTGACCGCTTCGCCATCAAGCTGCGCGTCACACTCTGCGCCGGTCAGCGCCACAATCGCATCGCAGTGGAAGCGCAGGGTGGGGCCCTGCAGGGTGAACTCCAGTCCCGCCGCCGCCTCATGGTTTCCGACGATGCGGTTAGCCAGCCGGAACGCAAAGTCATCCATCGGGCCGGAAGGCGGCACCCCGATGTCCCAGTAGCCGAGGCGGCCGGGGTAGTCCTGCACCGAACTGAAGGTGCCGGGCTGCAGCACCTCCACCACGGTGGCGGCAGGCACCACGCTGTCGAGATAGCGCGTCCAGACGTTGCCGCTGCGAAACGCCTCGCTGGTGGTAATCTGGCGCAGATAGTCGAGGTTGGTGGCGATACCGTGCAGCTGGGTCGCATCCAGCGCGTGATGCAGTTTTTCCAGCGCCGCTTCACGGTTGTCGGCATGCACAATCAGCTTGGCGATCATCGGGTCATAAAAGCTGGAGACTTCGCTGCCGGTTTCGACGCCGCTGTCGACACGCACGCCGTCAGGAAAGCTGACCGCGGTTAACAGGCCAGGGCTGGGCTGGAAGTTTTTCAGGGGATCTTCCGCGTAAAGCCGCACCTCGATCGCCGCGCCCTGAGGCGGCTGCTGCAGACGTGACCACTCCACCGGATCACCCGCCGCCACCTGCAACATGCACGCCACCAGGTCAAGCCCGGTGACGCATTCGGTGACCGGATGTTCAACCTGCAGGCGGGTGTTCACTTCAAGGAAATAGAACGCCTGCTGGCTGACGTCGTAGATGTACTCCACGGTGCCTGCGCTGCGGTAGTTCACCTGCCTTCCAAGCCGCACCGCTGAGGCGAGCAGGGCATCGCGCGTCTCCTGCGAAAGGCCGGGCGCGGGTGTCTCTTCCACCACCTTCTGATTGCGGCGCTGCAGGGAGCAGTCGCGTTCACCCAGTGCGACGACGGTACCGTTACCGTCACCAAAAATCTGCACCTCAATATGGCGGGCGCGATCGATGCAGCGCTCCAGAAACACGCCTGCATCACTGAAGAACTGCTCACCAAGGCGGCGCACGCTCTCCCAGGCGCTGGCGAGTGCGTCGGCGTCGGCGCAGCGCGTCAGGCCAATGCCACCCCCACCGGCGGTGCTTTTCAGCATCACCGGGTAGCCAATCTCGTCGGCAGCCTGAATCGCCTCCTCCAGCGAGGCGAGCAGCGGGGTGCCTGGCGTCATCGGTACGCCCGCACTGGCTGCCAGCTCACGCGCGCGGTGCTTCAGGCCGAACTCGCCAATCTGCTGCGCGGTCGGGCCGACAAAGGCGATGCCCGCCGCGTCACAGGCTTCGGCAAAGGCTTGGCTTTCCGACAGAAAACCGTAGCCCGGCCAGATCGCCTGCGCGCCGCTCTGCTGCGCCGCCGCCAGAATTTTGTCGATGCGCAGGTAGGAGTCACTGGCTTTGTCGCCGCCGAGGGCGATCGCGCTGTCCGCCTGCTTAACGTGCTGCGCGTTGCGATCCGCGTCAGAGTAGACCGCGACACTTTTGACGCCCAGGCGCTTCAGGGTGCGAATGGCGCGGCAGGCAATCTCGCCCCGGTTGGCAATCAGTACGGTGGTGAACATGATCAGTGACTCCCCTGTGAGGTCAGCCAGTTACGCCAGCCGCCCGATTCGGTGATTTCCAGCGCGCTGTTCAGCGCCGCGCCTTCGCAGATAAAGCCTTTCACGATCCGCCCATCCGCCAGCGTCAGGCTGCCGATACCCAGCGGGGCGGGGATCTCCGCCACAAATTCGCCGAAGCGTGCCAGCGGGATGTCCCACAGCTCCACGGTGATGGCGGCACCCTGTTCGTCCCGCATCAGGCCGGGCTTTTTAATCGCCCCGTCCAGCAGGGCGAACAGGCGGTAGTGAGGGGCGGTCTTTGTCTCTTCCACCCACACCGCCCTGCGCTCGGTGAGCTGGAAATTCAGCGGCATGCCGGTGAGGTGTGCCCCCACCACCGCCAGCCGGACATGATCGGGGGAGACGGGGAGAGCGACGGGCGGCGGGCAGGGCAGGCCGGTCGCCCCCAGCGGCAGCGCCAGCTGGCGCTGCCAGCGGATGCCAAATTCAGCCAGCGCCCGGTCGTGCCAGGCGGGCGCAATCAGCGTGATACCCGCAGGAAGATCGTCATTGCGGAACGGCGCAGGCAGCGCCAGCGCGGCGAGGTCAGCGAGGTTGGTAAAGTTGGTGTAGGTGCCAAACTGTGAGTTGTAGTGAATCGGCTCCTGCTTCATCTCTGCGAGGGTATGAATGGTGGGCGAGGTCGGCACCACCAGCGCGTCGAACTGCGCCAGGGTCTGCTGAATCTGGCGCGTCAGCGCGGCCCGCAGATACTCCGCTTTGTAGGCATCGACGGCGCTGTATTTCAGGCCGCTGGCGACGATCTCATGCACCACCGGGTCCATATCGGTGGGGCGATCGAGCATCCCGCCTACCGCCACGGTGCGCTCAGCAACCCAGGCACCGTAGTAGAGCTGCTCTGCCAGCTGCCGGAACGGCGTGAAGTCGATGGGGTGCAGCGTCGCGCCACTCGCCTGCAGGGCCTCCAGCGCCCGATCCCAGGCGGCTTCAGCAGCGGCATCATCGAAAAACTCCGGCGTGTCAGGAACGGCAAAGCGGGGGCGAACCGGCAGGCTGGCGGGGGCGGTGCGCGGATTCACGCGCGAATAGGCGTCGCCGGCATCGTAGCCCCCGATCACGCTGGCGACGCTCCAGGCATCTTCTGCCGTCAGGGCGAACACGGAAATCGTGTCATTGAGGCGGCAGGCGGGCACGACGCCGCGCGCAGAGAACCAGCCTTTGGTCGGCTTCAGGCCAACGATATTGTTGAAACCGGCCGGGACGCGGCCCGAACCGGCGGTATCGGTGCCCAGGGAAAAGGCGACCAGTCCGCGCGCCAGCACCGACGCCGAGCCGGAGCTGGAGCCGCCGCTGACATAATCGGGGTCAAAGGTGTTACTGACCGCGCCAAAAGGTGAGCGTGTGCCGACCAGACCGGTGGCAAACTGATCGAGGTTGGTTTTACCAATGACCACGGCCCCGGCCGCTTTGAGTCTGGCTACCGCTACCGCGTCCTCGCTGGCGGTATAGGTAAAGGCGGGACAGGCGGCGCTGGTGGGCCAGCCCGCCACATCGATATTGTCCTTGACCGCGAACGGCACGCCGAACAGAGGCAGCGATGCGGGATCGCGCTGATAGTGAGCCAGCAGCGGTTCAATCTGAGCCGCCAGCTGATCCGGGGTCGCCAGCATGATCCAGGCATTATCCTGGGCATCCAGGGCGGCAAGGTGTGCGCTCAGCAGTGCGCTAATCTGATGTGGCGCCTGCTGGTAGCGTTGTTGCCAGGCGTGCAGTGTCAGGCCAGTGGTCGAAGTCATAAGAAGGATTCCAGCTGGTATACAAGATGGAATTCAACAGAGCAAAGGGTGTGCCACTTTTTTAAGCTGATGATTCAACGCCTTAAAACGAGAGGTGATAAGTTTTTCTGATGATTATTTGCACAATGACGGCGCGCAGGCTGAACGATGACGGTGCGTTTAACCGCCGCGTGCGTAAATATTGTGAAGAACATGGCAAGAGTCTGATGCCCTGGTTAGCATGAAGACTGCCTGGCAACTCGCCGGCGCCCAGCAACAGAGGAGATTTACGTGGTGAAGTGGCGTAACTGGATGATAGGGATCTGCCTGGTCGGAACGGCCAGCAGCGCATGGGCCGATTCGCTTGATCAACAACGGCAACGTTATCAACAAATTAAACAGGCGTGGGACAGCAATCAGATGGCTACCGTGGAGCAGCTGTTGCCCACGCTTCAGGATTATCCGCTCTATCCTTATCTGCAATATCGCCTGCTGGCACAGGATCTCGATCAGGAGACCGCCCTGGCCGTACAGAATTTTATTCGCCAGTATCCCACGCTGCCGCCTGCGCGCTCGCTCAGCACCCGCTTTATCAATGTGCTGGCTTACCGGCAGGACTGGCAGGGCGTGCTGAATTTCAGCCCGACCGAACCGAAACCGGTGCAGGCGCGCTGCAACTGGTACTACGCCAAATGGGCCACGGGTCAGCAGCAGGCCGCGTTTGATGGCGCGAAGCAGATCTGGCTGCGCGGCACTGCGCTGCCTGCCGACTGCGATAAGCTCTTCTCGGTCTGGCAGTCATCGGGTCAGCTTTCACCGATCACGATCCTGGAGCGTATCCGTCTGGCGATGAAGGCGGGTAACGACAGCCTGGTCAGCTATCTGGCGAAAACCCTGCCGGCAGATTATCAGACCATGTCTGACGCGGTGCAGGCGCTGCAGCAGGACCCGCTGACGGTCAGCACCTTCGCCAGCGCCGTCGGACCCACCGACTTTACCCGCCAGGCGACGATTTACGCCTTTACCCGCGTGGCGCGGCAGGATATGGAAAACGCCCGCAGCCTGATCCCGATTCTGGTCCGGGCGCAGAAAATGGGGCCGGAAGATGAGCAGGCGCTGAAAGAGATCGTGGTCTGGCGCATGATGGGCAGCGATCTGACCGCTGAACAGGCACGCTGGCGCGATGCCGTGGTGATGAACAGTGAGTCCACCGCGCTGGTAGAACGCCGGGTGCGGCTGGCGCTGTCGCAGCACGATCGGCGCGGCCTGAACACCTGGATCGCCCGTCTGCCGGTGGAGGCCAAAGAGAAGGATGAGTGGCAGTACTGGCAGGCTGACCTGCTGTTTGAGAAAGATCGCAAAGAGGAAGCGGAAGAGATCCTGCGTAAACTGATGCAGGCGCGTGGCTTCTATCCGATGGTGGCCGCTCAGCGTCTGGGGGTGGATTATCCGCTGCAGATTGATGAAGCACCGAAGCCTGACAGTGCTACGGTGCAGGGCCCCGAGCTGGCGCGCGTCCGTGAACTGATGTACTGGGGGCTGGATAACCTGGCGCGCAGCGAGTGGAGCAATCTGATCGGCAGCCGCACACATACGCAGCAGCAGATGCTGGCGCGCTACGCCAATGAGCAGGACTGGTGGGATCTCAGCGTGCAGGCCACGATCACGGCCAAAATGTGGGACAGCCTGAAAGAGCGGTTCCCGCTGGCGTGGCAGAGCGTTTACGAGCGCAACACCCAGGTGAAGCAGATCCCGCCAAGCTATGCGATGGCGATTTCGCGTCAGGAGAGTGCCTGGAACCCGAAAGCGCGTTCGCCGGTCGGGGCGAGTGGTCTGATGCAGATCATGCCTGCCACCGCGGCGCACACCGTGAAGATGTATGACATCCCCGGCTACAGCAACAGCAGTCAGCTGCTCGATCCGGAAACCAATATTCAGATTGGTACCCAGTATCTGGAGTATGTCTACCAGCAGTTTGACCAGAACCGGATTTTCGCCTCTGCGGCTTACAATGCCGGTCCGGGCCGGGTGCGAAGCTGGCTGAAAACCAGTGCAGGTAATCTCGATGCCGTGGCGTTTATCGAGACCATTC
This sequence comes from Pantoea sp. M_10, assembly GCF_008631515.1. Classification (NCBI taxonomy): domain Bacteria; kingdom Pseudomonadati; phylum Pseudomonadota; class Gammaproteobacteria; order Enterobacterales; family Erwiniaceae; genus Pantoea; species Pantoea sp. M_10. The sequence continues at coordinate 368,526 of NZ_VWUL01000003.1, forward strand.
CGTTCTCTGAAACGCGCGGTTACGTGAAGAACGTGCTGGCATATGACGCCTACTATCGGCACTTCATGGGCAAGCCTGACAAAATCCTGTCAGATGGTGAGTGGAATCGCCGTTACTAGCTGTGCTAAGCTTCCGTACTCTTTAGCGAGTACGGAAGCCTCTTCATGACCCATTCTCATTCCCCTTCAGCCGAAACCCCTCCGGCCGACGATAGCTGGCAGCGCTTTGTCAGGCTGATGCAGCAGGCCTTTGCCGATGGTCACGCGCTGCCGCTGATGCAACTGATGATGACGGCGGATGAGCGGGAAGCGTTTGGCACACGACTGCGGATTATCGAAGAGTTGATGAAGGGGGAGATGAGCCAGCGCGAGCTGAAAAACGAACTTGGCGTGGGTATCGCCACCATCACCCGTGGCTCTAACAGTCTGAAAGAGGCGCCGCCGGAGCTGAAACGCTGGCTGCAGGCGCATCTGGACGGCGAGTAATTACGACTGATAGAGCGGATGAACAAACGGGCAGAGCGCCAGAATCAGGGCCTGATGATAGACGCTGGCGCGGCTGAGCAGGCCGTGCGTGAACGCCCCGATAGCCCCGCCCTGATGTTTGATATTTTCAATGCCGGTTAACCGCGCCATCTCTTCGCCCAGCTCCCGTCCTTCGCGCAGACCCGCCAGCACCGCCGGTGGCAGCGTGAAGCTGGCTGACCGCGATTCGCCGCGCTGCTTCTGATTCTCAATCACGATACAGGCAAAGGCGCTGTCCTCTTCGATCCCCGCCTCAATCGCCACCCAGAATGTCGCTTCAGGCCGTACCTGACGGGCATTCATTACGCGCTGACGTGCGCCCGTTCGCGTTTCGAGGTGGCTCAGCGGCTGGGCGGCAACACCACTATCGACCCCGACCCCTTCAATATGGCAGGATCCTTCGCCGAAAACGTCGTTGAATGCCTGCGCAATCGCGTGAATCTTCGCTGGATTGGTGGTGGCTGCGACAACATGGTACATAATTAATTGAACCCTCAGATGGTTAAGCGCCTGGCCCATCAGGCTACAGACAGGCTCTAAGGCGATTCTGGTCGCAGTATAACGGAAACTACTATGTTACAGGTCTATCTTGTTCGTCACGGTGAAACGGTTTGGAATGCGGAACGTCGCATTCAGGGGCAGTCCGACAGTCCGCTGACGGAAAAAGGTGAACAGCAGGCGCATCAGGTGAGTGAACGCGTGAAACATCTGGGTATTACCCACGTTATCACCAGCGATCTGGGCCGTACGCGCCGCACCGCAGAGATTATCGCGGATGCCTGTGGTTGCACGGTGACGCTCGATCCGCGCCTGCGGGAGCTCAATATGGGCGTGCTGGAGAAGCGTCCGCTGGATGGCTTAACCGCCGCAGAAGAGCAGTGGCGTGCCACGCTGGTGAACGGCACCGAAGGCGGGCGCATCCCGGAAGGGGAGTCCATGTCCGAACTGGCATCGCGCATGCACGCCGCGCTGAATGCCTGTCTCGACCTGCCGGCCGGGAGCCGTCCGCTGCTGGTGAGTCACGGTATGGCGCTGGGATCGCTGGTCAGCACCATTCTCGGACTGCCTGCCTGGGCGGAACGCCGGCTGCGTCTGCGAAACTGCTCGCTCTCGCGGGTCGATTATCAGCAGAGCGCCTGGCTGGCCGAAGGGTGGATTGTGGAGATGGCGGGCGATATCTCTCATCTGGATGCGCCCGCACTCGACGAGCTGCAGCGCTGAAGGTGTGCAGGCCGCCGTCGTGAGGACGGCAGCCTGAATATCAGCTGATCGGGGTCTGACGGCGAATCGGAATCAGATATTCGCAACGGATCTCTGTCGGCGGCTCGGCACGCTTTTTACCGCCGTGGGTGTAGAAGCGTTCAATATCCTGCCCCTGACGGCGGGTCAGCCCCAGCGTCGGCATGCAGGTGCCGTAGAGCAGCAGGATGAACTCCTGCAGATTGACGCGCGGGCCGGTATAGGTGAACTGCACATAATCGCCCGCTTCCAGAATGACGTTCTGACCGGAGTGCAGGCTGCCCGCGCTGTCAGCCGGCACCGCCGTGGTGTAGAGGATCTCCTGCTCGTCATCTTTTTCCTGGCTGGCGCGCACCTGATGCAGGCCATACAGCACCGGCGGCACGGTATCCGTTTCCAGCAGGAACTGCTTCCAGAAGTGAATCCGCATCTCGTCACGGTAGCTGGAAATCTGCTCCAGAATACAGGTGTAGTTCTGGGTCTGACCCACCAGCACCGTTTCCGGCAGGGTGACGAAGGTCGGTTCCGGCTGCGTCTCATTATCCAGACGGATAGGGGGACGAATACCGAAGGAATTCCAGTCGGAAGCGCGACGATACCAGGCCGGCGTCTGCGCAAACTGCTTCTTGAAGGCGCGAGTAAAAGTCTGTTGTGAATCAAAACGATACTGCAGTGCGATGTCCAGAATCGGACGGCTGGTCAGGCGCAGCGCCACCGCCGCTTTAGACAGGCGACGCGCCCGGATATAGGCGCCGATCGCATGTCCGGTCACGTCTTTAAACATCCTTTGTAAGTGCCATTTAGAGTAACCGGCTTTCTGGGCAACGTTGTCCAGTGAAAGGGGTTGATCCAGATGGCTCTCCAGCCAGACAAGCAAATCGCGAATGATACCGGCTTGGTCCATAAAACATCCTCATACTCTGGTGGTGCAGCTAAATGCATCGAAGAATATTAGCACTCATTGCTCAAAAGACGTGGGCCGTTTTCCGGGGAAGATTGTGCTAAATCAGTGCGGGCATAACCCGTTTTGGTTTTGTCATTATATCGATTGACAGTACATTACATGTTCATCTATTCAATTTGCAATGGTAACCCCATGACAAGACCTCGTCTTATCCTCGCTGCGCTGACCGCACTGACCTTTTCCAGCCCGCTGCTCGCCGAACAGATCGGCTCTGTCGACACGGTGTTTAAGATATTCGGGCCTGACCACAAGATTGTCGTTGAAGCCTTCGACGATCCGGATGTTAAAAATGTAACCTGCTATATCAGCCGGGCGAAGACCGGTGGGATTAAAGGCGGGCTGGGGCTGGCTGAGGATACCTCCGATGCGGCGATTTCGTGCCAGCAGATTGGGCCAGTGGAGCTGAGTGAGAAAATCGCGCAGGGCAAAGCGGAGGGGGAGGTGGTCTTCCGCCAGCGTACCTCGCTGATCTTCAAAAAGCTGCAGGTGGTGCGCTTCTTCGATAAAAAGCGTAACGCCCTGGTCTATCTGACCTACTCCGATAAAGTCGTCGATGGTTCACCGAAGAATGCGATCAGCGCCGTGCCGATTATGCCGTGGCACTGAACATAAAAAAAACGCCCGCAGGGGCGTTTTTTTCAGGCTTACCGCAGCTTACTCATGCAGGTCGCCGCAGAAGCGGTAACCTTCACCATGGATGGTGGCGATGATTTCAGGCGTGTCCGGCGTCGATTCGAAATGCTTACGAATACGACGGATGGTCACATCCACGGTGCGGTCGTGCGGCTTAAGGTCACGGCCGGTCATTTTTTTCAGCAGATCGGCACGGGTCTGAATCTTGCCCGGATTTTCGCAGAAGTGCAGCATGGCGCGGAACTCACTGCGTGGCAGTTTATAGTGCTCGCCGTTCGGGTTGATCAGTGAGCGGCTGTTGATATCCAGCTCCCAGCCATTGAATTTGTAACTCTCAACCTGACGGCGCTCTTCGCCCGGCATGGCGAGATTCATGGTGCGCGACAGCAGATTACGGGCACGAATCGTCAGCTCACGCGGATTGAACGGTTTGGTGATGTAGTCGTCAGCGCCAATTTCCAGACCGAGAATTTTATCAACTTCGTTGTCACGGCCGGTCAGGAACATCAGGGCGACATTGGCCTGTTCGCGCAGTTCACGGGCCAGCAGCAGGCCGTTTTTACCCGGCAGGTTGATGTCCATGATCACCAGGTTAACGTCATTGTCGGTCAGCACCTGATGCATTTCTGCACCATCAGTCGCCTCATACACCACATAACCTTCTGCCTCGAAGATGCTCTTGAGGGTGTTACGCGTGACCAGTTCGTCTTCAACGATAAGAATGTGCGGGGTCTGCATGTTTAGCTACCTAAAATTTGCCAACAAATTGAAAACAGGGCGTACAGCGGTATGGCGTTCTCCATCATCGAGAGCAGCGGGCCGCGCTGAACCGTTGTACGAAATCATATTTTGATAAGCCATCTATCAACGTCAACAACAGTATTAGCTCAGCCAGTCAGGATGAAAATTGCATGCCCCAGGCGAGAATGATAATGGCGCATATCCTAACTGCATTAACAGCAACCTAACAGCACCAACTACAACCGATAAGCATAAAAACAACGCTTCGTTGACTTATATCAAATGCAATTGTAGCACGTTAACACTTTTGTGAAAAACTTCTCGTAGATTGCCCGTTTAGCTCACAAAAAGCATCATTTTCATTACATTTTTCACGCTTCGGTTCCAAAATGAAACCCACTGGTAATCACATTCTATCCTGTTGAACTTAAATGTATTAATAGTGGTTTCTTTAATAAAGGCCGCTTCGCCGGTAAAAAGATTCGGATCGCTTTTTTTAACCGGTTTTAACAATGTTAATCACCGCTTTTCTTATTCGCTTCCGCCCGCTGAATCCTGAACAGTCATGTTAATATGGCGTTATGTAAATGGACCAATGGAATAAATATGCTCTTCCCCCTGATTCTCGTCTCGCCCGCGCGGCCAGAAAATATCGGCGCTGCGGCGCGCGCCATGAAAACCATGGGCTTCAGCCAGCTGCGCATTGTCGCCAGCGACGCCTGGCAGGACCCGGCCGCGCGCCGGGTCGCGCATGGCGCGGGTGAGATCCTCGATAACGTCCAGACGTTTGCAACGCTGGCTGACGCATTAGCTGACATCGACTTCTCCGTCGCCACCACTGCGCGCAGCCGGGCAAAGTTTCGCTACTACGCCACGCCAGAGCAGGTTGAAACACAGCTGCTGGAGAAGCGTCAGTGGGTAAAGAGTATGGCGCTGGTATTTGGCCGCGAAGACAGCGGGCTGACCAATGAGGAGCTGGAGCAGGTCGATCTGCTGACCGGCATCCCGATGGCGAATGACTATCCGTCACTCAATCTCGGCCAGGCGGTGATGGTCTACTGCTATCAATTGTCGAAGCTGAATCAGGTTGAGGCTCCGCTTACCGCCGCCGCAGACGGGCAGCAGTTGCAGGCGCTGCGGCAGCGCTTGCATCAGCTGCTGGCGCAGCTGGAGGTGAGTGATGATGAGAAACTCTCTGACTGGATCGATCAGCGGGTGGGGCTGCTGGAACAGCGCGACACGGCGATGCTGCATCGTCTGCTGCACGATATTGAAAAAAAACTCGCAGATTAATCCTCGGCGAAAATCTGATTTTGCAGTAACAGATCGCAGAGAAGTTCAGCATCGCAAACGATCAAAGAGCGTTTTACGATTTCGCCGGTGGCTCTGCGCAGTCAGGGAAACGGGCCCGCCGGACAAATCGGGTTGACTTAATGTGCGCTTTGCTTTACTTCTGGATGCCAGACGGACAGACAAAGACAGACAGAAAAAAATCTCAATGCGTAAAATCAGCCTGAACACCACAATTATTACCATCACCATTACCACAGGTAACGGTGCGGGCTGACGCATACAGGAAAAACAGAAAAAAAGCCCGCACCTAACCAGTGCGGGCTTTTTTTTCGGCTTAAATTCAGGAGAGTTTATATCATGCGAGTGCTGAAATTCGGCGGGACCTCGGTAGCGAATGCGGAACGGTTTCTTCGCGTCGCTGACATTCTGGAAAGTAATGCGCAACAAGGACAGGTTGCAACCGTGCTCTCTGCGCCAGCAAAGATCACTAACCACCTGGTGGCGATGATTGAAAAAACCATCAGTGGTCAGGACGCTTTGCCGAATATCAGCGACGCTGAGCGCATCTTCAGCGAGCTGCTGCAGGGGCTCGCTGAGTCACAGCCTGGCTTTGAATATGAGCGGCTGAAAACCCGCGTGGACCTGGAGTTTGCGCAGCTGAAGCAGGTGCTGCACGGCATCAGCCTGCTGGGGCAGTGCCCGGACAGCGTCAATGCGGCGATCATCTGCCGCGGTGAAAAACTCTCGATTGCCATTATGGAAGCGCTGCTGCAGGCACGCGGTCATGAGGTCAGCGTGATCGATCCGGTAGAGAAGCTGCTCGCTGTCGGTCACTACCTGGAGTCCACCGTCGACATCGCCGAATCGACCCGTCGCATCGAAGCCAGCCAGATCCCGCCGCAGAATATGATCCTGATGGCGGGCTTTACCGCCGGCAACGAGCGTGGTGAGCTGGTGGTGCTGGGCCGTAATGGCTCAGACTACTCGGCGGCCGTACTGGCCGCCTGTCTGCGCGCCGACTGCTGTGAAATCTGGACCGATGTCGATGGCGTCTATACCTGCGATCCGCGTCAGGTGCCGGATGCGCGCCTGCTGAAATCGATGTCCTATCAGGAAGCGATGGAGCTCTCCTATTTCGGCGCCAAGGTGCTGCATCCCCGCACCATTGCGCCTATCGCACAGTTCCAGATCCCGTGCCTGATCAAAAACACCGCCAATCCGCAGGCGCCCGGCACCCTGATTGGGGCAGAAGGCGAGCAGGATGAGAATCCGGTGAAAGGCATCACCAACCTGAATAACATGGCGATGGTTAACGTCTCCGGTCCCGGCATGAAAGGGATGGTCGGAATGGCGGCCAGGGTGTTTGCGGCGATGTCGCGCACCGGCATTTCCGTGGTGCTGATCACCCAATCCTCGTCTGAATACAGTATCAGTTTCTGCGTGCCGCAGAGCGAGCTGGCGCGGGCGCGTCAGGTGCTGGAAGAGGAGTTCTATCTGGAGCTGAAAGATGGCCTGCTGGACCCGCTGGATATCATTGAAAATCTGGCGGTGATCTCGGTGGTGGGCGATGGCATGCGCACCCTGCGCGGCATCTCAGCCAAATTCTTCTCGGCGCTGGCGCGCGCCAACATCAATATCGTGGCGATTGCGCAGGGCTCCTCTGAACGTTCCATCTCCGTCGTGGTTAACAACGATGAAGTGATCACCGGGGTGCGCGTGGTGCATCAGATGCTGTTCGCCACCGATCAGGTTATCGAAGTCTTTGTGGTGGGCGTCGGCGGCGTCGGCGGTGCGCTGCTGGATCAGTTACATCGCCAGCAGGCGTGGCTGAAGCAGAAGCATATCGACCTGCGGGTCTGCGGCATCGCCAACTCGCATGCGCTGTTAACGAATGTTCACGGCATCGATCTGAGCCACTGGGAAGCGGCATTAAGCGAAGCCAAAGAGCCTTTCAATCTGGCGCGCCTGACCCGGCTGGTCAAAGAGTATCATCTGCTTAATCCGGTGATTGTGGACTGTACCTCCAGCCAGGCGGTCGCCGATCAGTATGCCGATTTTCTCAGCGAAGGTTTCCACGTGGTGACGCCGAACAAAAAGGCTAACACCTCATCCTGGAACTACTACCAGCAGATGCGTGCCGCCGCGGCCAAATCGCGCCGCAAATTCCTTTATGATACTAACGTCGGTGCCGGTCTGCCGGTGATCGAAAACCTGCAGAACCTGATGAACGCGGGTGATGAGCTGCTGCGCTTCTCCGGCATTCTGTCTGGCTCGCTCTCCTTTATCTTCGGCAAGCTGGATGAAGGCGTCTCCCTGTCTCAGGCGACTCAGATGGCGCGGGAGATGGGCTTTACCGAACCCGATCCGCGTGACGATCTCGCCGGCACAGACGTGGCGCGTAAGCTGCTGATCCTGGCGCGCGAAGCGGGTCATCAGCTGGAGCTGACGGATATTGAAATTGAGCCGCTGCTGCCCGCCAGCCTGACCGACATTGCAGACGTTGAGCAGTTTATGCAGCGCCTGCCTGAGCTGGACAACGCCTTTGCCGCGCGGGTTGCGCAGGCGCGTGATGCGGGTAAAGTGTTGCGCTATGTCGGCGTGATCGAAGAGGGCGGCGTCTGTAAAGTCAGAATTGACGCCGTAGACAGCAACGATCCGCTCTTTAAGGTGAAAAATGGCGAGAATGCGCTGGCATTTTACAGCCGCTACTATCAGCCGATCCCGATGGTGCTGCGCGGGTACGGTGCAGGAAATGATGTGACAGCGGCCGGTGTCTTTGCCGACCTGCTGCGCACGCTGTCATGGAAGTTGGGAGTTTAAAAATGGTAAAAATTTACGCACCGGCCTCGATTGGTAACGTCAGCGTCGGCTTCGATGTGCTGGGCGCGGCGGTTTCGCCGGTGGATGGTTCCCTGCTGGGTGACTGCGTCTCCGTGGAGGCGGCAGAGCACTTTTCACTGACCAACGCCGGACGTTTTGTCAGTAAGCTGCCCGCCGATCCCAAAGAGAACATCGTTTATCAGTGCTGGCAGCGCTTCTGCGAGGCGGTGGGCAAAGAGATCCCGGTGGCGATGACGCTGGAGAAGAACATGCCCATCGGCTCCGGGCTGGGCTCCAGCGCCTGTTCGGTGGTGGCCGGTCTGGTCGCGATGAATGAATTCTGCGGTAAGCCCCTCGATGACAGCACCCTGCTGACGCTGATGGGCGAACTAGAAGGACGTATCTCCGGCAGCGTTCATTACGATAACGTCGCGCCCTGCTTCCTCGGGGGCATTCAGCTGATGCTACAGGAGAATGAGATTATCAGCCAGGCCGTGCCCGGCTTTGATGACTGGCTGTGGGTCATGGCCTATCCGGGCATTAAAGTCTCGACCGCCGAAGCGCGCGCGATTTTACCGGCGCAGTACCGCAAAGAGGAGTGCATCAAGCATGGCCGCCTGCTGGCGGGCTTCATTCATGCCTGCCATACGCGTCAGCCGCTGCTGGCCGCTAAACTTATGCAGGATGTCATTGCTGAACCTTATCGCACCAGACTGCTGCCGGGCTTCGCCGAGGCGCGACAGGCGGCCAAAGATATCGGCGCACTGGCGTGCGGTATCTCAGGCTCTGGTCCGACACTTTTCGCCGTTTGCAATCAGATGGAAACGGCACAGCGGATGGCTGACTGGCTGAGCCAGCACTATCTGCAGAACGATGAAGGCTTCGTCCATATCTGCCGTCTCGACACGGCTGGCGCACGACAATTGGGATAACGCATGAAACTCTACAATCTTAAGGATCACAACGAGCAGGTCAGCTTCGCCCAGGCGGTGAAACAGGGTCTGGGATCACAGCAGGGTCTGTTCTTTCCGCTGGAACTGCCGGAGTTTGAACTGACAGACATCGACGCGATGCTGGAGATGGATTTTGTCAGCCGCAGCAGCAAAATTCTGTCGGCTTATATTGGTGATGAGATCCCGGCCGAACAGCTGCATGAGCGTGTTAAAGCTGCGTTTGCGTTTCCGGCACCGGTCAAAGCGGTCAGTGAAGATGTGGCCTGTCTGGAGCTGTTCCACGGCCCGACGCTGGCGTTTAAAGATTTCGGCGGCCGTTTTATGGCGCAGATGCTCTCCTATGTTTCCGGTTCAGACGAGCAGATCACGATTCTGACCGCGACCTCCGGTGATACCGGTGCGGCCGTGGCCCACGCCTTCTACGGCATGGAGAATGTGCGTGTGGTGATCCTCTATCCACAGGGCAAGATCAGCCCGCTGCAGGAGAAACTCTTCTGTACGCTGGGCGGCAACATCGAAACTATCGCCATCGACGGCGATTTCGATGCCTGTCAGGCGCTGGTCAAGCAGGCGTTCGATGATGAAGCGCTGAAAAAGACGATTGGCCTGAACTCAGCTAACTCCATCAACATCAGCCGCCTGCTGGCGCAGATCTGCTACTACTTTGAAGCGGTGGCGCAGCTGCCGCAGGAAAAACGCAATCAGCTGGTGGTTTCCGTGCCAAGCGGCAACTTCGGGGATTTAACGGCGGGTCTGCTGGCGAAATCACTGGGGCTGCCGATCAAGCGCTTTATCGCCGCCACTAACGCCAATGACACGGTGCCGCGCTTCCTCGGAAACGGCGAGTGGCAGCCTAACCAGACGGTCGCGACCCTGTCGAATGCGATGGATGTCAGCCAGCCGAACAACTGGCCGCGTGTGGAAGAGCTGTTCCGCCGTAAAACCTGGCGGCTGACCGACCTGGCCTGCGGTGCGGTCTCTGACGAAACCACCCGTGCCGCCATGCGTGAACTGGCTGAGATTGGCTACATTTCTGAGCCTCACGCCGCCATCGCCTGGCGTCTGCTGCGCGATCAGCTGCAGGAGGGCGAGTATGGCCTGTTCCTCGGCACCGCCCATCCGGCCAAATTCCGTGAAAGCGTGGAAGCGATCCTTGAGCAGACCCTGACGCTGCCGCCGGAGCTGGCGGAGCGTGCGGAACTCCCGCTGTTGTCACATCAGATGCAGGCGGACTTTGCCGCGCTGCGGGCATTTCTGCTGAAATAATCTTTCCCGGCTGCGGGAAAGAGAAGACGCGCGGGGCTACTGCTCCGCGCGCTTGAACACCAGCTCGCTTTCGCTGCTGCTGGCTGCATCAAAACGGTAGCCTTCCAGATCAAACGCCTTAAGCTGCTCCGGCTTTGTCAGGCGCTCCTGAATCACATAGCGACTCATCAGGCCGCGCGCCTTTTTGGCGTAGAAGCTGATAACTTTGTAGCTGCCATTTTTCTCATCCAGGAACACCGGCTTAATCATCTGCGCCTGTAACGCTTTCGGTCTGACCGCCCGGAAATATTCATCCGAGGCGAGGTTGATCAGAACGTTGTCGCCCTGTTCCGCCAGTGCGGCGTTCAGCGTTTCGGTGATGAGGTCACCCCAGAAGGTATAGAGATCTTTACCTGCCGGATTCGCCAGCCGAATGCCCATCTCCAGTCGGTAAGGCTGCATAAGATCGAGTGGACGCAGCACGCCATACAGGCCAGACAGCATGCGCAGGTGCTGCTGGGCAAAATCGAAATCCTGATCGCTGAACGTCTCCGCCTGCAAACCGGTATAAACATCGCCTTTAAACGCCAGAATCGCCTGGCGGGCATTCTGCGGCGAGAAGTCGGGCTGCCAGCTGTTAAAACGCTCGGCATTCAGGTGCGCCAGTTTGTCGCTGATGCCCATTAACGAGGCGATGCTGGCCGGTGACAGGTCACGCGCAATCTCAATCAGCTGTTGTGACTTTTCTAACAGCGCAGGCTGGGTATAGCGGGTTGTCGCCAGCGGGCTGTCATAATCCAGCGTCTTGGCGGGAGAGATCACCATCAACATAGTTGCTTCCTCGTTTAATGCCTGCTTTAACAGGATATTGGCGGCTTATCAGGCTCCGCAGTGTAGCAAAAAAGCCGCAAAGAATGACGAATCACACCTATTTGTTCGCGCTATCGTAAACGGCATTCCCTGACCTTGCGCCACCGTTGGCGCGTGATATTATCGCAACAGCCTTTTTTCACACTGACAGTTAACTAAGAGAAAAGAACATGACGGACAAACTTACCTCCCTGCGTCAGCTCACCACCGTCGTTGCCGACACCGGTGATATCGCAGCCATGAAGCTGTATCAGCCGCAGGATGCCACGACTAACCCTTCTCTGATTCTTAACGCCGCACAAATCCCTGAATACCGTAAACTGATCGATGAAGCGATCGGCTGGGCGCGTGAGCAGAGCAGCGATAAAGATGAGCAGCTGCAGCTGGTTTCTGACAAGCTGGCCGTAAACATTGGTCTGGAAATTCTCAAACTGATCCCGGGCCGTATTTCGACCGAAGTGGATGCGCGTCTCTCTTACGACACCGAAGGCAGCATCAATAAAGCCCGTAGTCTGATCAAACTCTACAACGATGCCGGTATCAGCAATGACCGCATCCTGATCAAACTGGCCTCAACCTGGCAGGGTATCCGCGCCGCAGAGCAGCTGGAAAAAGAGGGCATCAACTGTAACCTGACGCTGCTGTTCTCCTTCGCTCAGGCGCGTGCCTGTGCCGAAGCGGGCGTCTTCCTGATCTCTCCGTTTGTGGGCCGTATTCTCGACTGGTACAAAGCCAACACCGACAAAAAAGAGTACGCAGCACACGAAGATCCAGGCGTGGTTTCTGTTTCTGAAATCTACAACTACTACAAGCAGCACGGCTATGAAACCGTCGTGATGGGCGCCAGCTTCCGTAACACCGGCGAAATCATCGAGCTGGCTGGCTGTGACCGTCTGACCATTTCGCCTGCGCTGCTGAAAGAGCTGGCCGAGAGCGAAGGAACCCTGGAGCGTAAGCTGAGCTACAGCGGTGAAGTGAAAGCACGCCCGGCCCGCATGACCGAGTCTGAGTTCCTGTGGCAGCACAACCAGGATCCGATGGCGGTGGCGAAGCTGGCAGAAGGCATCCGCAACTTTGCCGTTGATCAGGGCAAACTTGAGAAGATGCTGGCAGAACTGCTGTAATCCTCCGATCGTGACGGCGCAGGCCGTCACGGTTTTCCCTTTTCCGACCCTTTCACTTTGTATTATCCTTTCGGCTATTCCCCTTTTATTCCACCGCACCGCGGTCATTCACAGCGAAGCTAACCATGAATACATTACGCATTGGCCTGATCTCGGTTTCCGATCGCGCCGCGAACGGCATCTATCAGGATCAGGGGATTCCCGCGCTGGAGAGCTGGCTCAGCACGGCCATCAGCAGCCCGTTCGAAATGGAGTCCCGACTGGTGCCGGACGAGCAGCCGATGATTGAGCAGGCGATTTGCGAGCTGGTCGATGAACGCTTTTGCCATCTGGTGCTGACCACTGGCGGCACCGGCCCGGCCCGGCGCGACGTCACTCCCGACGCCACCTTAGCCGTCGCCGATCGGGAGATGCCCGGATTCGGTGAGCAGATGCGCCAGATCAGCCTGCAGTTTGTGCCGACCGCGATTCTGTCGCGTCAGGTTGGCGTGATCCGTAAGCAGTCACTGATCCTCAATCTGCCTGGTCAGCCAAAGTCGATCAGGGAGACACTGGAGGGGCTGAAAGATGAGCAGGGCAACGTCAAAGTCCACGGTATTTTTGCCTCTGTACCTTATTGTTTACAGCTACTGGAAGGGCCGTATGTCGAAACCCATCGCGACGTGGTAGCAGCATTTCGGCCTAAAAGCGCGATACGTGAGATAAATAACTAAATATTGTCCATTTCAGGCATAAGCTATAGCCCGGCTGGTGTGGCAAAAGATTGACGGTATAGTAATTAGATCTTTACAACCCGATCTTTTGCCTCTGGACTATTATGAACCTGACCTCTACGCAGCGTCTGACCGGTAAGGATTACAGAACCCTGGCGCTGGCCGCACTGGGCGGCGCGCTGGAATTTTACGACTTCATCATTTTTGTCTTCTTCGCCACCGTGATTGGCGAACTCTTTTTCCCCGCCAATATTCCCGAGTGGCTGCGCCAGCTGCAGACCTTTGCCATTTTTGCCGCCGGCTATCTGGCACGTCCGCTGGGCGGCATCGTGATGGCCCACTTTGGCGATAAAGTGGGGCGTAAGAAGATGTTCAGCCTGAGCATTATGCTGATGGCGCTGCCGACATTGATGATGGGCGCGCTTCCCACCTGGCAGACCATCGGCGTTGCCGCACCGTTACTGATGCTGCTGATGCGGATGCTGCAGGGGGCGGCGATTGGTGGCGAGGTGCCGGGAGCCTGGGTGTTTGTCGCTGAGCATGTGCCCTATAAACGCATCGGTATCGCCTGTGGCACACTGACGGCCGGGCTGACCATCGGGATTTTACTGGGGTCGCTGGTGGCAACGCTGATCAATACCTCACTCTCACCCCAGGCGATTCATGATGGCGGCTGGCGCATTCCGTTCTTCCTCGGCGGCCTGTTCGGGCTGGGCGCGATGGTGCTGCGCCGCTGGCTGCATGAGACGCCGGTGTTTGTGGAGATGCAGCAGCGTAAAGCGCTCTCCAGTAAGCTGCCGCTGAAAACCGTGCTGGCTGAACATAAAAAATCGGTCGTCATTTCCATGCTGCTGACCTGGCTGCTCTCCGCCTGCATTGTGGTGGTGATCCTGATGTCCCCGGTCTGGCTGCAAAAACAGCTGGGCATTGCGCCTGCGCTGACGCTGCAGGCCAACAGCCTGGCCACCGTCATGCTCTGCTTCGGCTGTCTTATTGCCGGCCTGGCGGCCGATCGCTTCGGTGCCAGCCGCACGCTGTGTGTCGGCAGCCTGCTGCTGGCGATCTGCTGCTGGCAGTTTTATCATCTGACTGCACTCTATCCGCAGCAGCTCTTCCTGCTGTATGGACTGGCCGGCCTCAGCGTTGGCGCCGTGGGCGCCGTCCCGTTCGTGATGGTGCGTGCCTTTCCGGCGGAAGTTCGTTTTACCGGTATCTCCTTCTCCTACAATCTCGCCTATGCGATTTTCGGCGGCCTGACACCGATTTTTGTGTCGCTGCTGATGAATGTGTCGGTGATGGCCCCATGCTGGTATGTGATGGCACTGGCGCTGGTGGGACTGGTGACGGGGATCTGGCTGCGGCGTGATATCAGCCACGAGCCAGAACTGCATCAGGGGGTTAATTCGCTGTAGTGAGAGGACGCGGAGCCTGACTCCGCGTCATATTATGCGTGATGGGGCTTCTCGCCCGTCGGCAGAACGGTACGGCCAAAGGTTTCGTTCAGCACTTCCCCCATGGCCAGATAGCAGGCGCTGGCGCCGCAGAGAAGGCCAACCCAGCCTGCCGTGGTGACCAGCCCAGGCAGATGCATCAGATGCGCTACGGCCAGCAGCAGAAACAGCAGCGTGAGCGTGGCGAAAACAAACTGCAGCATCCGCGCACCTTTCAGCGTGCCGACAAACATAAACAGCGTGAAGATGCCCCACAGAAGCAGCCAGGCCCCCAGAAAACGTTCGTCGGGGGCATTCGCGAGGCCCATTTCCGGCAGCAGCAGAATCGCCACAAAGCTTAACCAGAACATCCCGTAAGAGGTAAAGGCCGTCAGCCCAAAGGTGTTATTCTTTTTAAACTCCAGCAGGCCTGCCAGCACCTGCGCAATCCCACCATAAAAAATCCCCATGGCCAGAATCGCGACGTCCATCGTGAACAGGCCCGCGTTGTGCAGGTTAAGTAAAACCGTTGTCATGCCAAATCCCATTAATCCCAGCGGGGCAGGGTTGGCCAGTGTTGAATTTGCCATAGTTCCTCGGCGGTCAGTAAACGTTGATGATAAAAAGCGCTCCGCTTCACTCCATCGAGCGGAGCGGCGCATCATATTCAGCGTTCTGCCTGGGTTCTTTGATCCCGACCGGGCCAGAGGTGAAAATTTTTTTTGGTTTAACCCTTGATGCGCATCGAAGCGGCCCCATTTACTTCTCATCGAGCGTTGTGAACGTTGGAAAAAAAGCATGTGCTGGCAGGTTGAATGCAAACAACCCGCCCACATAAAAGGTTCACAACCCAAATTGGCAACGAATTTAAGTGGGAGATGTTTAGATGGGTAAGATTATTGGTATTGACCTGGGTACAACCAACTCTTGTGTTGCGATCATGGATGGCACCAAAGCACGCGTGCTGGAAAATGCCGAGGGCGATCGCACCACGCCTTCAATTATTGCGTACACACAGGATGGCGAAATTCTGGTCGGTCAACCGGCTAAACGTCAGGCAGTGACCAACCCGCAGAATACCCTGTTCGCAATTAAGCGTCTGATCGGTCGTCGCTTCCAGGACGAAGAAGTTCAGCGTGATATTAAAATCATGCCGTACAAAATCGCCAGCGCTGACAACGGCGACGCCTGGCTGGAAGTGAAAGGCCAGAAAATGGCACCGCCGCAGATTTCAGCTGAAGTGCTGAAGAAAATGAAAAAGACCGCCGAAGATTACCTCGGTGAGCCAGTGACCGAAGCGGTGATCACCGTTCCGGCATACTTTAACGATGCACAGCGCCAGGCGACCAAAGATGCAGGCCGCATCGCGGGTCTGGAAGTTAAGCGTATCATTAACGAACCAACCGCTGCTGCACTGGCCTACGGCCTGGACAAAGGTCAGGGTAACCGCACCATCGCCGTGTATGACCTGGGTGGCGGTACCTTCGATATCTCCATCATCGAGATCGATGAAGTTGATGGCGAAAAAACCTTTGAAGTTCTGGCAACCAACGGTGATACCCACCTGGGTGGTGAAGACTTCGACAGCCGTCTGATTAACTATCTGGTAGCTGAATTTAAGAAAGATCAGGGCATCGATCTGCACAACGATCCTCTGGCGATGCAGCGTCTGAAAGAAGCCGCAGAGAAAGCGAAAATCGAGCTCTCTTCTGCTCAGCAGACCGACGTTAACCTGCCGTACATCACTGCAGATGCGACCGGTCCTAAGCACCTGAACATCAAAGTGACCCGCTCTAAGCTGGAGTCACTGGTTGAAGATCTGGTTGCTCGCTCAATCGCGCCACTGAAAGTTGCGCTGCAGGATGCTGGCCTGTCGGTTTCTGACATCAATGACGTTATCCTGGTCGGTGGTCAGACCCGTATGCCACTGGTTCAGGCGAAAGTCACCGAGTTCTTTGGTAAAGAGCCACGTAAAGATGTGAACCCGGACGAAGCCGTTGCTGTCGGTGCTGCGGTTCAGGGTGGTGTACTGGGTGGCGACGTGAAAGACGTGCTGCTGCTGGACGTAACCCCGCTGTCACTGGGTATCGAAACCATGGGGGGCGTGATGACGTCGCTGATCAGCAAAAACACCACCATCCCGACCAAGCACAGCCAGGTCTTCTCGACTGCTGAAGATAACCAGTCAGCCGTGACCATTCATGTGCTGCAGGGTGAGCGTAAGCGCGCCAATGACAACAAGTCACTGGGCCAGTTCAACCTTGACGGTATCCAGGCTGCGCCTCGCGGTATGCCGCAGATCGAAGTCACCTTCGACATCGATGCGGATGGTATCCTGCATGTGTCGGCGAAAGATAAGAACAGTGGTAAAGAGCAGAAAATCACCATTAAAGCCTCTTCCGGTCTGAACGACGAAGAGATCGAAAAAATGGTGCGTGATGCGGAAGCGAACGCAGAAGCTGACCGTAAGTTCGAAGAGCTGGTACAGACGCGCAACCAGGGCGATCAGATTGCCCACAGCACGCGTAAGCAGCTGGAAGAAGCCGGCGATAAACTGTCAGCAGACGACAAAGCACCAATCGAAGCCGCACTGGCCGCGCTGGAAACTGCGCTGAAAGGCGAAGACAAAGCGGAAATCGACGCCAAAATGCAGGCGCTGATGGAAGTGTCCGGCAAACTGATGGAAGCCGCACAGCAGTCTCAGGCAGGTGCAGCCGATGCCGGTGATGCGTCAGCGAAGAAAGATGACGACGTTGTCGATGCTGAATTCGAAGAAGTAAAAGACAACAAGAAATAATTGCCCCTGACCGGGCGCGACGGCTGGCCTGACAGCCGTTGAAACCAGCACGGGCGTCGGAGATCTCTCCACGCCCGTGCGATCATGTTAAGGGCTAAATAAACATGGCGAAGAGTGATTACTACGAGATTTTAGGCGTCGCCAAATCCGCGGACGAGCGTGAAATCAAAAAGGCGTACAAACGCCTGGCAATGAAATTTCACCCGGATCGTAATCCCGGAGATAAAGAAGCCGAAGCCAAATTCAAAGAGGCTAAAGAAGCGTACGAAATCCTGACCGATGCGCAGAAGCGTGCGGCCTACGATCAATATGGTCATGCAGCCTTTGAACAGGGCGGCATGGGTGGCGGTGGATTCGGCGGCGGCGGCTTTGGCGGCGGCGGTGCAGACTTCAGCGATATCTTTGGCGACGTATTCGGTGACATCTTTGGTGGTGGACGCCGTCAGCGCGCATCCCGCGGCGCCGATTTACGCTACAACATGGAGCTGACGCTGGAAGAAGCGGTACGCGGCGTGACCAAAGAGATCCGCATTCCAACGCTGGAAGAGTGTGATGTCTGCCACGGCAGCGGCGCGAAACCGGGCACGCAGCCACAAACCTGTTCGACCTGTCACGGTGCAGGCCAGGTGCAGATGCGCCAGGGCTTTTTCACCGTTCAGCAGGCCTGTCCGACCTGCCACGGTCGCGGCTCGGTGATTAAAGATCCGTGCAACGCCTGTCACGGTCACGGTCGCGTTGAGAAGTCGAAAACGCTGTCAGTGAAAATTCCGGCCGGGGTCGACACCGGCGATCGTATCCGTCTGAGCGGAGAAGGCGAAGCGGGTGAGCAGGGCGCACCAGCGGGCGATCTCTACGTTCAGGTTTCGGTGAAGAAACATCCGATTTTCGAACGTGAAGAGAACAACCTCTACTGCGAAGTGCCGATTAACTTTGCGATGGCGGCGCTGGGCGGCGAGATTGAAGTGCCGACGCTGGATGGACGCGTGAAGCTGAAAGTGCCGTCAGAGACCCAGACCGGCAAGCTGTTCCGCATGCGCGGACGCGGCGTGAAATCTGTCCGCGGTGGTGCGGTTGGTGACCTGTTGTGTCGTGTCGTGTTGGAAACACCGGTCAGCCTGAACGAGAAACAGAAGTCGCTGCTGCGTGAACTGGAAGAGAGTTTTGGCGGTCCGAGCGGCGAGCACAATAGCCCGCGCTCCAAGAGCTTTTTCGACGGTGTGAAAAAATTCTTTGACGACCTGACCCGATAAACCGGGAAAGATAAAACGGAGCCCTGGGCTCCGTTTTTTTTGGCCTCTGATCAGGGATGCTGCACACCGACTGCCCCGCAGCGTAGCCGGGCCTGCGGATGATCCGGTCAATGCGAGCGACAACGCCGGGCACAAGCTGCTGTTAACGGGCGATATGAGTCGTTACACTTATTCACTTTCACTCGCCGATCAGGAAGATAAACGTTGAATAAGCCTCGGAAACTCAGAAACCTCCTCAGGAGCTTCATTGAAAGTGATGCCAGTAACGGCATGATATTAATCCTGGCGGCCGTGGCGGCCATGATCCTCGCCAATACCGCTGCGACGGCCGAAGGCTATCAGGCGTTACTGAATGAGCCTGTCCAGATCCGCTTTGGTGCGCTGGATATCAGCAAAAATCTGCTGTTATGGATAAACGATGCGCTGATGGCGCTGTTTTTCCTGCTGATTGGGCTGGAGGTGAAGCGCGAGCTGAGGGTCGGTGAACTCGCAAGCCGGGAGAAGGCAATCTTTCCGGTTATCGCAGCCCTGGGAGGCATGGCGCTGCCCGCCCTGATCTTTCTGGCTTTCAACCACGGTGATGAGATTGCCCGCAACGGCTGGGCGATTCCCACGGCAACGGATATCGCGTTTGCACTGGGGGTGCTGGCCCTGCTCGGCAGCCGGGTTCCTGCTGCGCTGAAAGTTTTTCTGATGGCGCTGGCGATTATCGATGACCTGGGGGCGATTGTGATTATCGCCCTGTTCTATACCAGCGGCCTGTCGATGCTCTCTCTGGGCGTGGCGGCAGCGGCGATTGTGGTGCTGGCCCTGCTGAATTACTTCAACGTCCGCAAAATCTCGATCTACATTCTGGTGGGCATTGTGCTCTGGACCGCCGTCCTTAAGTCGGGTGTTCATGCAACGCTGGCAGGCGTTATCGTGGGCTTCTTTGTGCCGCTGGAGAAGAGAGAGGGGCACTCGCCAGCAGAGCATCTGGCGCACGGCCTGATGCCGTGGGTGAACTGGCTGATTCTGCCGCTGTTTGCCTTTGCCAATGCCGGTATTTCCCTCGCCGGTATTACGCTGGGCGATATCCTGTCACCGGAACCGGCAGGCATCATCTTTGGACTGTTAATCGGCAAACCCCTGGGCATTACGCTCTTCTGCTGGCTGGCCGTCAGATTGCGGCTGGCGGTATTGCCTGGTGGCACCACCATCCGCGATATCATGGCGATCGGCGTGCTGTGCGGTATCGGCTTCACGATGTCGATATTTATCAGTTCACTGGCCTTTGATGCCGCCCATGAGCAGCTGGTGACGTTCTCTAAGCTGGGGATTCTGACCGGTTCTCTGCTCTCCGCCGTATTGGGATATAGCCTGTTACGGGTCAGGCTGCGTTAAGAGAGAGGAGGCGAGAGCCTCCTTTTTTCGCGTTGCATTACCCTCACGAGGAGTGGCGGTGCGGCAAATGACAGGCGAAAAAAAACCGGCGTAAGCGCCGGTTCTTTCAACAAAGCGATAAACAACAGGCGATTAAGCCAGTTTGTTGATCTGTGCAGTCAGGTTTGCTTTATAACGTGCAGCTTTGTTTTTGTGGATCAGACCTTTAGCAGCCTGACGGTCCACGATTGGTTGCATTTCATTGAATGCGTTCTGCGCAGCAGCTTTGTCGCCTGAAGCGATCGCCGCGTATACTTTCTTAACGAAGGTACGCATCATAGAGCGGCGGCTAGCGTTATGCTTACGGCGTTTCTCAGATGTTACGGCGCGTTTCTTAGCTGATTTGATATTAGCCAAGGTCCAACTCCCAAATGTGTTCTATAGAGACAAATCAAAGGCCGAGGACTATGCCCTTCCAACCTGATTTTGTCAATGGATTTGTGCAAATAAGCGTCGCTCTATGAGCAGCACTCGGTTACGTATTTGATGGCGCAAGATTCTACCAGCTTCGCCTTCCTGAATACAGTATTTCGCGACAAAATTCTCAACACGTGCTTCTGTAACAGGAAATGCAGCGCGTTAAGCATGAAAGGCGTGCTGACGGGTTAACCTGAACCGGTTTCAAGGGTATAATCCGCCGATTTCCACCGGTTTGGGTCAGCCATGAAGTTTATCCGCGGTATTCATAATCTTAACGAGCAGCATCGCGGCTGCGTTCTGACCATTGGTAATTTCGATGGCGTACACCGCGGGCATCAGGCACTGATGGCCCGGCTGTGTGAAGAGGGACGCAAACGTAATCTGCCGGTGGTGGTCATGGTCTTCGAACCACAGCCGCTGGAGCTGTTTGCTGGCGATAAAGCCCCGGCTCGCCTGACGCGCCTGCGTGAAAAACTGCGCTACCTGGCTGAAGCCGGCGTCGATAAGGTGCTCTGCGTGCGGTTTGACCGTCGCTTTGCGGCGTTATCCGCCCAGCGTTTTATCAGCGACCTGCTGGTTGAAAAGCTTGACGTCAGATACCTTGCGGTGGGCGATGATTTCCGCTTTGGCGCCGGTCGCCAGGGGGATTTCCGGTTATTGCAGAAAGCCGGTGTGGAGTATGGCTTCGAGGTTATCAGCACCGAAACCTTCTGTGAGGGCGGAAAGCGCATCAGCAGCACCGCCGTGCGCCAGGCGCTGGCCGCCGATGATTTAGCGCTGGCGCAGTCGTTGTTAGGCCATCCTTTCACGATTTCCGGCCGCGTCGTGCACGGTGATGCACTGGGACGCACGCTGGGCTTCCCAACCGCCAACCTGCCTTTGCGCCGCAGCGTGTCGCCGGTGAAAGGGGTCTATGCGGTGGAAGTGGAAGGGCTGACGCCGGAGCCGCTGCCGGGCGTGGCGAACATCGGCACCCGTCCGACGGTAAAAGGTTTACGCCAGCAGCTTGAAGTTCACCTGCTCGACATCAATATCAATCTTTATGGTCGTCACATTGATGTGGTGCTGAAACAGAAAATACGAAACGAGCAGCGCTTTGCCTCACTGGAGGCGTTGAAAGAACAAATTGCGAATGATGTGGTAACGGCCCGGCAGTTCTTTGGGCTGCTTTAACCTGAGCGAAAAACGGAATCGAGAATCTGATGAGTGACTATAAATCTACCCTGAATTTGCCGGAAACGGGATTCCCGATGCGTGGCGATCTGGCCAAACGCGAACCGGGAATGTTGCAACGCTGGTATGCCGACAACCTGTATGGCGTTATCCGCGAAGCCAAAAAGGGGAAAAAAACCTTTATCCTGCATGATGGCCCTCCTTATGCGAACGGCAGCATTCATATCGGTCACTCAGTTAACAAGATTCTGAAAGACATTATCGTTAAGTCGAAAGGCATGGCGGGCTATGACGCGCCCTATGTGCCGGGCTGGGACTGTCACGGTCTGCCTATCGAGCATAAAGTTGAGCAGATGATCGGCAAGCCGGGCGAGAAAGTCACGGCGGCAGAATTCCGCGAAGCGTGCCGCAAATATGCGGCAGAACAGGTTGAAGGCCAGAAAGCAGACTTTATCCGTCTGGGCGTACTGGGCGACTGGGATCGTCCTTACCTGACCATGGACTTCAACACGGAAGCCAACATCATCCGTGCGCTGGGTAAAATCATCGGCAACGGTCACCTGCACAAGGGCGCGAAGCCGGTGCACTGGTGCCTGGATTGCCGTTCTGCCTTGGCCGAAGCGGAAGTGGAATATTACGACAAGACTTCACCGTCGATTGATGTGATGTTCAACGCCGTCGATGCCGACGCGGTGCGTCAGGCGTTCGGCGTCACCGCGGTCAACGGCCCGATTTCACTGGTTATCTGGACCACCACCCCGTGGACGCTGCCCGCTAACCGCGCCATCTCTCTGCATCCGGAATTTGACTATCAGCTGATCCAGATCGAGGGCCGTGCCCTGATCCTGGCAAAAGAGCTGGTGGAAAGCGTGATGAAGCGTGCCGGTGTCAGCGAATGGCAGGTGCTGGGCGAATGCAAAGGTGCCGCGCTGGAGCTGCAGCTGTTCCAGCATCCGTTCCTTGAGCAGATTCAGTCGAAAGTGGTGCTAGGCGAACACGTCACGCTGGACGCCGGTACCGGTGCGGTCCATACGGCACCCGGCCACGGCCCGGATGACTATGTGATCGGCCAGAAATATGGCATCGAAACCGCTAACCCGGTCGGGCCAGATGGCGCGTATCTGCCAGGCACTTACCCGACGCTGGATGGGGTTAATGTCTTTAAAGCCAACGATATGATCGTTGAGCTGCTGAAAGAGAAGCAGGCGCTGCTGCACGTTGAAAAACTGCTGCACAGCTACCCGCACTGCTGGCGTCACAAAACGCCTATCATCTTCCGTGCCACGCCACAGTGGTTCATCAGCATGGATCAGAAAGGCCTGCGTGCGCAGTCGCTGAAAGAGATCAAAGGCGTGCAGTGGATCCCGGACTGGGGTCAGGCGCGTATTGAATCGATGGTGGCGAACCGCCCGGACTGGTGTATCTCTCGTCAGCGTACCTGGGGCGTGCCGATGGCGCTGTTCGTTCATAAAGAGAGCGAAGAGCTGCACCCGGATACCCTGGCACTGATGGAGAAAGTGGCACAGCGTGTTGAGCAGGATGGCATTCAGGCCTGGTGGGATCTCGATCCGCGCGAGCTGATGGGCGATGACGCCGATCATTACGTCAAGGTTCCGGATACCCTGGATGTCTGGTTCGACTCCGGGTCAACCAGCTATTCCGTCGTGGATGCCCGTCCGGAATTCGAAGGACAGGCGCCGGACCTCTATCTGGAAGGGTCCGATCAGCATCGCGGTTGGTTTATGTCCTCGCTGATGATCGGCACTGCGATGAAAGGCAAAGCGCCTTATCGTCAGGTGCTGACACACGGTTTCACCGTGGATGGTCAGGGCCGCAAAATGTCGAAATCGATCGGCAACACCGTGTCGCCGCAGGATGTGATGAACAAACTGGGTGCTGACATTCTGCGCCTGTGGGTGGCATCAACCGACTATTCGGGTGAAATGGCGGTCTCCGATGAGATCCTGAAGCGTTCCGCCGATGCCTATCGCCGTATCCGTAACACCGCCCGCTTCCTGCTGGCGAACCTTAACGGCTTCAATCCGGCCACCGACCTGGTGAAACCGGAAGAGATGGTCGTGGTGGATCGCTGGGCCGTGGGACGTGCGCAGGCGGCGCAGGCCGATATCGTCGCCTCTTATGAGAACTACGATTTCCATGAAGTGATCCAGCGCCTGATGCAGTTCTGTTCTGTTGAGATGGGCAGCTTTTATCTCGACATCATCAAAGATCGCCAGTACACCGCGAAGGGCGACAGCCTGGCGCGTCGTAGCTGTCAGACCGCGCTGTGGCACATCGTTGAAGCACTGGTACGCTGGATGGCGCCGATCATGTCCTTTACCGCGGATGAGATCTGGGGCTATCTGCCTGGCGAACGCGCGCAGTATGTCTTCACCGAAGAGTGGTATCAGGGTCTGTTTGGCCTGGCGGAAGATGAAGCCCTGAACGATGCCTACTGGGCTGAGCTGCTGAAAGTGCGTGGCGAAGTCAACAAGGTCATCGAGCAGGCGCGTGCCGACAAACGTATCGGTGGTGCACTGGAAGCCACCGTGACGCTCTATGCCGATGCGGAGCTGGCCGCTAAGCTGCAGGCGCTGGGCAACGAGCTGCGCTTTGTGCTGCTGACCTCGGGTGCCCAGGTAGCTGATTACGCGCTGGCAAACGATGAAGCGCAGCAGAGCGAACTGCTGAAAGGTCTGAAAATTGCGCTGCACAAGGCGGAAGGCGAGAAATGTCAGCGCTGCTGGCATTACACTACCGACGTCGGCCAGAATCCGGAGCACGCTGCGGTCTGTGGTCGTTGTTACACTAACGTAGCCGGTGACGGTGAACAGCGTGAATTTGCCTGATGCGTAAACCTATACTCTCAACCGGATTGCGCTGGCTGTGGCTGGTGCTGGTGGTCATCGTTGTCGACTTCGCCAGTAAGCAGTGGGTGATGAACAACATGATGCTGCATGAAACGCAGCCGCTGATGCCTTATCTGAACCTGTTCTATGCGCATAACTATGGCGCGGCGTTCAGTTTCCTGGCGGACAAAGGCGGCTGGCAGCGCTGGTTCTTTGCCGGTATTGCGCTGGCGATCGTGGTTTCACTGGTGCTGATGATGTATCGCAATCAGGCCAGCCAGAAGATTTCAAACATCGCGTATGCCCTGATTATCGGCGGTGCGATAGGCAATTTATTTGATCGCTCCTGGCATGGCTTTGTGGTCGATTTTATCGATTTTTATGTCGGTAACTGGCACTTCGCTACATTTAATATCGCTGACTGCGGCATCTGTATTGGTGCCGCATTGGTGGTGCTGGAGGGCTTTTTCAGCCCGAACGGCAAACAGGCTAAACAGAAAGGGTAAGTGATGACTGAGTCCGTACAGCGCGACAGCGCGGTGTTGGTGCATTTTACGCTGAAGCTGGAAGATGGCTCGACGGCGGAATCGACCCGTGCAAACGGTAAGCCTGCGCTGTTCCGTCTCGGTGATGGCAGCCTCTCAGCGGCACTGGAAGAGGCGCTGCTGGGGCTGAAAGCGGGTGAAACTAAACAGTTCACTCTGGCGCCGGAAGAGGCATTTGGTGGCGTCAGCCCTGACCTGATCCAGTATTTCTCGCGTCGTGACTTTATCGATGCCGGTGAACCGGAAGTGGGGGCCATCATGCTGTTCAGCGGCATGGGCGGCAGTGAAATGCCAGGCGTGATCCGTGAAGTCTCCGGTGATTCGATCACCGTGGATTTTAACCATCCGCTGGCAGGTCATCGTATTCAGTTTGATGTAGAGGTGCTGGAGATCGATCCGGCACTGGAGGCGAACGATGCAAATCCTGTTAGCTAATCCGCGCGGTTTCTGCGCCGGTGTTGATCGCGCCATCAGTATCGTTGAGCGCGCGCTGGAGATGTATGGCGCGCCTATCTACGTGCGTCACGAAGTGGTGCATAACCGTTACGTGGTCAACAGCCTGCGTGAGCGCGGGGCGATCTTCATTGAAGAGATCAGTGAAGTGCCGGACAACGCGATTCTGATCTTCTCTGCGCACGGTGTTTCGCAGGCGGTGCGTGCAGAAGCCAAAGCGCGCAATCTGACCATGCTGTTTGATGCAACCTGTCCGCTGGTGACAAAAGTGCATATGGAAGTGGCGCGCGCCAGCCGTAAAGGCGTTGAGGCGATACTGATCGGTCATGCGGGTCATCCGGAAGTGGAAGGCACCATGGGGCAGTACAACAACCCCAATGGCGGGATGTATCTGGTCGAGTCTCCGGAAGATGTTTTCCGGCTGACGGTAAAGGATGAAAACAACCTGAGCTTCATGACGCAGACCACGCTGTCAGTGGATGATACGTCAGACATCATCGATGCTCTGCGTCAGCGCTTCCCGGCGATTATCGGGCCGCGTAAAGATGATATCTGCTATGCCACAACCAACCGCCAGGAAGCGGTTCGCACCCTGGCGAAAGATGCCGAGGTGGTACTGGTGGTGGGGTCGAAGAACTCCTCCAACTCGAACCGTCTGGCTGAACTGGCGCAGCGCGCCGGTAAGCTGGCGAAGCTGATCGACTCTGCTGATGATATTCAGGAAGAGTGGGTCAAAGGCGTGGCCTGTATCGGTGTCACCGCCGGTGCCTCAGCGCCTGATATTCTGGTGCAGCAGGTGATTCAGCGACTGCGTGAGCTGGGCGGCGAAGCCGCGATCGAGCTGATTGGCCGTGAAGAGAACATCGTCTTTGAAGTGCCAAAAGAGCTGCGCGTCGAGGTGCGCAACGTGCAGTAACCGCACGTTAATCCTGATAAAAAGGCCGACTCTGTTCGGCCTTTTTTGTTTTTAGCGGCCGATGAAAAGCCCATCTTTTGCCATGGCGATTGCTTTTACTGATAATCGCAGGCGGCTTGCATAAAATTCTTATTATCCCTGATTAATAGTGGCGTGACTGTTAACTCGTCGTTAACCTGATGACGCTTTGGATGCATAGTTTTGTTTTAGGAATGAATAAATATGAAGAATATCCGCATTGCCGTTGTGGGCGCGCCGGGCCGTATGGGCCGTAATCTGATTGAGGCGACACAGCAGGCTGAAGGCGTGGAGCTGGGTGCTGCGCTCGCCCGTCCGGGTTCATCGCTGACCGGCAGCGACGCCGGAGAGTTAGCGGGCATCGGCAGAAACGGCATCCTGATTGCTGACGATTTACGTGCAGTGATTGATGACTTTGATGTGCTGATCGACTTTACCCGTCCGGAAGGCACGCTGGAGTATATGGCGATCTGCCGTGAGCACGGCAAAGCGATGGTAATCGGCACCACAGGGTTCGATGACGCAGGCAAAGCAGCTATTCGCGCCGCCTCAGAAGATATCGCCATTGTATTCGCCGCAAACTTCAGTGTGGGCGTCAACCTGGTGCTGAAGCTGCTGGAGAAAGCCGCCAGCGTGATGGGGGAGTATGCGGATATTGAGATTACTGAAGCGCACCATCGCCACAAAGTGGATGCGCCATCGGGCACCGCACTGGCGATGGGTGAAGCGATTGCCGATGCGATGCAGTGGAAACTGGATGAGCACGCGGTTTATACGCGTGAAGGACACACCGGCGAACGTCAGCCTCAGACCATCGGTTTTGCCACGGTGCGCGCCGGGGACATCGTCGGTGAGCATACGGCAATGTTTGCGGATATTGGCGAACGGGTTGAGATAACCCACAAGGCCTCAAGCCGCATGACCTTCGCAAAAGGTGCGGTTAAGTCGGCATTGTGGCTGAAAGAGAAGAAAGCAGGCCTGTTTGATATGCGGGATGTGCTGGATCTGTGATGTTGTGCGTGTTGTAAACCATCGTGATGTGGTTATTTCAATCGTTAACCAATTGATTGGAAAAGGGCAATATTTTTATTGCCCTTAATTTTGTCTTAAATCCTTCCTCTGGCTTGAAAACAGATTAAGTCATCTATTTTTATCGCTTTTTGCGCGTTTTATCTCCGTTAAGATGCCATTTTTGACCATTTGGTCAAAAAAATCAGCCTGACAACCTCGGGTTCTTATTTTTGCTGCCTGGCAAACGATTATTCGGCCGGGTTTTCTCCTGTTTTTACCGCTTAAGCCCGTTTCTGGCCTCATAAGTCAGATAAAGATGAAAAAAACGGGCCTCAGGGTAGACAAGCCCCAGGGTGATCATTAGAATGCGCGCAATTTGCCAAAAATCGACAATTCAGGCGGTTTTTGCATTGATTCAGGCGGCTATTTTGAATTAATATGCAGATATTATGACTGTTTATTCCCTGGAGGATGTTTTGATTAAGTCAGCAATCCTGGTTCTGGAAGACGGAACCCAATTCCACGGTCGGGCCATCGGGGCAACGGGGTCGGCAGTGGGGGAAGTCGTTTTCAATACCTCAATGACCGGTTATCAAGAAATCCTCACTGATCCTTCCTATTCCCGCCAAATCGTTACTCTCACTTATCCCCATATCGGTAATGTCGGTGCCAACGCCGCTGATGAAGAATCAAGCCAGATTCATGCTCAGGGCCTGGTCATCCGCGATCTGCCGTTGATTGCCAGCAACTTCCGAAGCGAAGAGGGACTCTCCGCTTACCTGCAGCGCAACAACATTGTGGCCATTGCCGATATCGATACCCGCAAGCTGACGCGTCTGCTGCGTGAGAAAGGCGCTCAGAATGGCTGCATTATCGCCGGTGATAATCCGGATGCCGCGCTGGCGCTGCAGAAAGCCCAGGCGTTCCCCGGGCTGAAAGGGATGGATCTGGCGAAAGAGGTCTGCACGACGGAAACCTATAGCTGGCAGCAGGGCAGCTGGACGCTGGGCAGTGGCCTGCCGGAACAATCCTCAGCGGAAGCCCTGCCTTATCATGTGGTGGCTTACGATTACGGTGCTAAGCGCAACATTCTGCGTATGCTGGTTGACCGCGGCTGCCGTCTGACCGTTGTACCGGCTCAGACACCGGCGGAAGAGGTGCTGAAGATGAATCCGGATGGCATTTTCCTCTCCAACGGCCCGGGTGACCCGGAGCCATGTGACTATGCCATCAGCGCGATTCAGGCCTTCCTGAAAACCGAGATTCCGGTGTTCGGTATCTGCCTGGGTCATCAGCTGCTGGCGCTGGCCAGCGGAGCCCGGACCGTGAAGATGAAGCTTGGCCATCATGGCGGCAACCATCCGGTGAAGGATCTCGACAATAATCGCGTGATGATCACCGCCCAGAACCACGGTTTTGCCGTCGATGAGAACGATCTGCCCGCGAACCTGCGTGTCACCCACATTTCGCTGTTCGATAAAACGGTGCAGGGCATTCACCGCACTGACAAGCCAGCCTTCAGCTTCCAGGGACACCCGGAAGCCAGCCCGGGACCGGGTGATGCTGCGCCGCTGTTTGACCACTTTATTGAATTGATTGACGTCTTCCGTCTGCAAGCGAAGTAATCAGGAGCTAATTCATGCCAAAACGTACAGACATAAAATCAATCCTGATTCTTGGTGCCGGTCCGATTGTGATCGGTCAGGCCTGTGAATTTGACTATTCCGGTGCGCAGGCGTGTAAAGCGCTGCGTGAAGAGGGTTACCGGGTCATCCTGGTGAACTCCAACCCGGCGACCATCATGACCGACCCTGAGATGGCCGATGCCACCTATATCGAGCCCATTCACTGGGAAGTGGTGCGCAAAATCATCGAAAAAGAGCGTCCGGATGCCGTACTGCCGACCATGGGCGGCCAGACTGCGCTGAACTGCGCACTGGAGCTTGAGCGTCAGGGCGTGCTGGAAGAGTTTGGCGTGACCATGATTGGTGCGACTGCAGATGCTATTGATAAAGCAGAAGATCGTCGTCGCTTTGACGTCGCGATGAAAAGCATCGGGCTGGACACCGCCCGTTCCGGTATCGCACACACCATGGAAGAAGCGCTGGCCGTGGCGGAAGATGTCGGTTTCCCCTGCATCATCCGTCCCTCCTTTACCATGGGCGGCACCGGTGGCGGCATCGCCTATAACCGCGAAGAGTTTGAAGAGATTTGTGAACGGGGCCTCGACCTTTCACCGACCAATGAGCTGCTGATTGATGAGTCGCTGATTGGCTGGAAAGAGTATGAGATGGAAGTGGTTCGCGATAAAAACGACAACTGCATCATCGTCTGCTCGATTGAAAACTTCGATGCGATGGGGATTCACACCGGTGACTCCATCACGGTCGCCCCCGCTCAGACGCTGACGGATAAAGAGTATCAGATCATGCGTAACGCCTCGCTGGCGGTCCTGCGTGAAATCGGTGTGGAAACCGGTGGCTCTAACGTCCAGTTCTCGGTGAACCCGAAAGATGGTCGCCTGATTGTTATCGAGATGAACCCGCGCGTGTCTCGCTCCTCTGCGCTGGCTTCAAAAGCGACCGGCTTCCCGATTGCGAAAGTTGCGGCCAAGCTGGCGGTCGGCTTTACTCTCGATGAGCTGATGAATGACATCACTGGTGGTTTAACGCCCGCCTCATTTGAGCCGTCGATTGACTACGTGGTCACCAAAATTCCACGCTTCAACTTCGAAAAATTTGCCGGTGCCAACGACCGCCTGACCACCCAGATGAAATCGGTCGGTGAGGTGATGGCGATTGGCCGCACATTCCAGGAGTCCGTACAGAAAGCGCTGCGCGGCCTGGAAGTGGGCGCGCACGGCTTCGACCCGAAAGTGCATCTGGACGACCCGGAAGCCCTGACCCGCATCCGCCGCGAGCTGAAAGATGCCGGTTCAGACCGTATCTGGTATATCGCTGACGCGTTCCGCGCCGGGATGTCGGTCGATGGCGTCTTCAATCTCACCAACATTGACCGCTGGTTCCTGGTGCAGATTGAAGAGCTGATCCGGCTGGAAGACCAGGTAGCCCGTGAAGGGGTAAACAGCCTGGATGCGACCTTCCTGCGTGCGCTGAAGCGTAAAGGCTTTGCCGACGCCAGACTGGCGGCGCTGGCAGGCGTGGCTGAGAGCGAAATTCGCAAGCTGCGTCAGCAGTTTAACCTGCACCCGGTCTATAAGCGTGTGGATACCTGCGCCGCCGAGTTCGCCACCGATACCGCTTACATGTACTCCACCTATGAAGAGGAGTGCGAAGCCAATCCGGCGACGGATCGCGATAAGATCATGATTCTGGGCGGTGGGCCAAACCGTATCGGTCAGGGTATTGAGTTCGACTACTGCTGCGTTCACGCCGCGCTGGCGCTGCGTGAAGATGGTTACCAGACCATTATGGTCAACTGTAACCCGGAAACGGTGTCGACCGATTATGACACCTCCGACCGTCTCTACTTTGAGCCGGTGACGCTGGAAGATGTGCTGGAAATCGTCCGTATCGAGCAGCCTAAAGGCGTAATCGTGCAGTATGGCGGTCAGACCCCGCTGAAGCTGGCGCGTGCGCTGGAAGCGGCGGGTGTGCCGGTTATCGGCACCAGCCCGGACTCTATTGACCGTGCTGAAGACCGTGAACGTTTCCAGCAGGCTGTCGATCGTCTGAGCCTGAAACAGCCAGCCAATGCCACGGTCGCCACGCTGGAGCAGGCCGTTGAGAAAGCCGCTGGCCTGGGCTATCCGCTGGTGGTACGTCCTTCTTATGTACTGGGCGGCCGCGCCATGGAGATCGTCTACGACGAAACCGACCTCAAGCGCTACTTCCAGACAGCGGTCTCCGTCTCTAACGATGCGCCGGTGCTGCTGGATCGCTTCCTGGATGATGCGGTCGAAGTCGATGTGGATGCGATCTGCGACGGTGAGCGGGTGCTGATTGGCGGCATCATGGAACATATCGAGCAGGCTGGCGTTCACTCTGGTGACTCCGCCTGTTCACTGCCGGCCTACACACTGAATCAGGAGATTCAGAATGTGATGCGTCAGCAGGTTGAGAAGCTGGCGTTCGAACTGAACGTCCGCGGCCTGATGAACGTCCAGTTCGCGGTCAAAGACAACGAAGTCTACCTGATCGAAGTTAACCCGCGCGCCGCGCGTACCGTGCCGTTCGTCTCGAAAGCGACCGGTGTGCCGCTGGCGAAAGTGGCCGCACGCGTGATGGCAGGCAAAACGCTGGCAGAGCAGGGCGTTACCGAAGAGGTGATTCCGCCTTACTACTCCGTGAAAGAGGTCGTACTGCCATTTAACAAGTTCCAGGGCGTTGACCCGATTCTTGGACCGGAAATGCGTTCGACCGGTGAAGTCATGGGCGTGGGCCGCACCTTTGCTGAGGCCTTCTCTAAAGCGATGCTGGGCGCACAGAGCAACATGAAGAAGTCGGGCCGTGCACTGCTGTCGGTGCGTGAAGGCGACAAGAAACGTATCGTCGACCTGGCTGCCAAGCTGCAGAAGTTTGGTTTCGAGCTGGATGCGACACACGGCACGGCGGTTGTGCTGGGCGAGGCGGGAATTAACCCACGTCTGGTGAACAAGGTGCATGAAGGTCGTCCGCACATTCAGGACCGTCTGAAGAATGGCGAATATAGCTATATCGTCAATACCACGGCAGGACGTCAGGCGATTGAAGATTCGAAGCTGATTCGCCGCAGTGCTCTGCAGTATAAAGTGCACTATGACACCACGCTGAATGGCGGTTTCGCCACTGCGATGGCCCTGAATGCTGACCCGACGGAGCAGGTCATCTCCGTTCAGGAGATGCACGCGCAGATTAAGGCGATGTAAGTCGAGGTAGTGTGAAAAGCGGCTCCTGCGGGAGCCGTTTTTTTTGGTTAAATTCTGGCCATGTCAGCGGTGAGATCGCGCCTGCGAAGGGAGCACGGGCAGATCGGAAAGTCGCTCAAGCCAATCCCTGGCCGCCCGGCCCGCGCCGTCCATGGCGCGGGACGCTTTTCTCCTCTGTCCGTGCTCCCTGCGCGTTGTGCTGATACGTTGTGGTCACCCCAGAATTTGAATTTGTCAGCTGTCTGAAGGGCTCGTGCGGGAGCCGTTTTTTTTGCCTCTAACCTGGCGATAATCTGAAAATCAGGCTCGCGTAAAGCAAAGGATTTGCCTTAAAGTTACTGATTTGACTTAGTTTTTTAGCTATAGGTGCGAATCAGCCCCGTTCGCACAAATTTATAAGATAAACACTTCCTGTCCGGATTTTTCGCCAGTAATATGCCTGCCGCTCATCACCGGAGCGTGCAAGGACACCTATAAAAATGAAAATGCGTACTTTTTCTCTGAGTGCAGTGGCTGCACTGATGGCTATTCTTCCTTTCGCCAGCCAGGCGGAAATCACCCTGTTAAAACAGGACCCACAGGCTGGCGATCCGCTTAGCCGCCTCACCTTTACCTTTGGCGGCAGCATCCGTGCTCAGGTCAATCACCAGACCGGCGTGGATGACAAATCGTACAAGCGTGACGGATTCGATGGCGGCACCCGTTTCCGTTTCGGCGCGGATTACTACCTGTTCGACGACGTCAGCTGGATCAGCTACTACGAGCTGGGCGTGAATATTCCGGCGGTATTCAGCTGGGATCGTCACTATGCAGACGGTGCGAATAACACCACGCGCCGCCAGCTCTACACCGGTCTGAAAAGCAAGACCTGGGGCCAGCTGACCTTTGGTCAGCAGAACAGCGTTTACTACGATACCGTAGGGGCCAAGACCGATATCTGGGACTACGACATGATCGGTCAGGCACCAGGTAACGGGATCAATGGCGACTACGATGGCTCTTACCGTTCGCGTAAGCAGCTGAAGTATAAAAACACCTTCGGCGATCTGGATCTCTACGCCTCTTATCTGTTCGACGATAATGAGTTCCTGCCAGGCAACGGCCTGCGCTACAAGCGCAAAGGCGGCGGTTCGCTGGGTGTGGATTATCACATTACCGACGATCTGAGCTGGGGCACGGCGTGGAACTACACCCGCGCGGCGATGCGTAACCCGAACAACGGCGACAGCGGCGATTACGATCAGAACATTTATGGCACTGCGCTGAGCTGGACGCCAGGCAACTGGACGCTGTCAGCGGGCGGCGGCTGGTATCAGAACTTCATGACCACCAAACGCAAAGATGTGCATGACTACTTTGCTGGCGATGCATGGGGCGTGGAATACTTTGCCGGTTATAAAATCCCGGTGGCGCAGTATGGCCTGAAAGCGGTGCAGCCATATGTCATGGGCGATCGCATTGAGTATGCGACCGGCCGTGATTATCAGCGCATCGACAACGGTCTGGGTGTGACGCTGTTCCTCGACTACGGTTTCCGTGTCGATTACGAACATGTCTTTACCTCCAGCACCGATAACCTGGGTGATATGAATCTGGTGCGTCTGCGCTACGACTTCTGATAACCCCCACGGCTCCTGCGGGAGCCGTTTTCTTATTCGCCCGGTTTTGTGCCAGCCGGCGTCAGATTACTGGCGAGCTGCGGCTAACAGACGCGATTTCGCGGTGAAAAACGCTGCGCAGGCAGTGAAATGCGACATCATAAAAAGCTTTACGCAATTAGACCTTCCCCCCTATCGACGAAAGTTTCACCTTCTCGTATCATGGCGCCAATTTTTTTCCTGTGAGTAGTTAACATGATTAGTCTTATCGCGGCATTAGCAGCAGATCGCATTATTGGAATGGAGAACGCCATGCCGTGGGACCTGCCTGCAGATCTGGCGTGGTTCAAGCGTAACACCCTGAAAAAACCAGTGATTATGGGCCGGCTGACCTTTGAATCCATTGGTCGTCCTCTGCCTGGCCGACTGAATATCGTGGTCAGCAGCCAGCCCGGCACCGCCGAAGGCGTCACCTGGGTCACTTCGCTGGATGAGGCGGTTCAGGCTGCCGGTGAAGCCGAAGAGATCATGGTGATCGGTGGCGGACGCGTTTATGAGCAGATGCTGAAGCGTGCCGATCGCCTCTATCTGACCCACATCGATGCAGAAGTAGAAGGCGACACGCAGTTCCCGGATTACGAGCCGGATGAGTGGCAGTCAACGTTCAGCGAGTTCCACGACGCTGATGAGCATAACTCCCACAGCTACTGCTTTGAGATCCTGGATCGCCGTCGCTGATTCCTTGCCCGCCCGCCTGTAACCTGGCTGTCATCTTTATTCATTAGCATTGCTTCTTTTCCGGGACCGACACAAAGGAAGCAATCACTGATGAAGATCGAACTCTCCGCGTTAAGCACAGACCGCCTGCCCGATACGCAGCGACGTAAGTTTCTTGCCGGTTCCGGCGCACTTGGGCTGACCGGCTTTCTCAGCGGCGGCCTGACTTTCTCCTCCGGCGCACTGGCGCAGGAAAAACCCGCCGGCAGCCCGCTGCTGGGCTTTCAGGCGATTGCCGCTTCGACCGCGGATGAGATTGTTGTGGCGCCAGGCTATCGCGCTGAAGTGCTGATCTCCTGGGGCGATCCGCTGGTTAATGGCGCGCCTGAGTTCTATCCGCATGGCAACAACAGCGCGGAGGATCAGGAAAAGCAGTTCGGTGACAACAATGATGGGATGAGCTTCTTCGCCATTGATGAGCATCGTGGCGTAATGGCAATCAACAATGAGTATGTGAATGAGCCGACGCTGTTCGCCCATGGCGGCAGCAAAGCGACCAGCCTGGAGGATGTGAAGAAATCACAGGCGGCGCACGGCGTTTCTGTCGTTGAGATTAAATGCGGCGAAGGCAATCGGTGGCAGGTTGTCCGTCCTTCAGATTACAACCGCCGCATTACCGCGAATACCCCGATGCGTTTTTCCGGTCCGGCCGCAGGCGACAAAGCGCTGCAGACCGCCGCCGATCCTCAGGGCCTGCAGGTTCTCGGCACCTTTGGTAACTGCGCCAACGGTAAAACGCCCTGGGGCACTTATCTGACCTGCGAAGAGAACTACGACACCTACTTTGGCACGCATGACGCGGATTTTACGCCGACCGCCCAGCAGAAGCGCTACACCCTAAACGCCGCCGAGCCGGAGCGAAACTGGTCCGATTTTGATCCCCGCTTCGATATCGCAAAAAATCCTAACGAATTTAACCGCCACGGCTGGATAGTCGAAATCGATCCCTTCGATCCCCAATCGGTGCCGGTCAAACGAACCGCGCTGGGGCGTTTCAAGCATGAGAATGCTGCGGTGACGGTTGCTAAAACCGGCCAGCTGGTGGTCTACATGGGCGACGATGAGCGTGGCGAGTACATTTATAAATATGTCTCGGACGACAAGGTTAACCCGGACGACGCGAAAGCGAATCACGGACTGCTCGATCGGGGCACGCTCTATGTGGCGCAGTTTAACGGCGATGAACAGGGCACACCCCTGAAAGGCACCGGTCGCTGGCTGGCACTGAAGTGGGGGGAAAATGGACTCACTGCTGAGAAGGGATTTCATAGCCAGGCCGATGTCCTGATCAATGCGCGTGCTGCTGCCGATGTGGTTAACGCCACGCGGATGGATCGGCCGGAATGGATCGCCGTTAACCCGCATGATGGCCGCGCCTACTGTACGCTGACCAATAACAACAAGCGTGGCAATGAGGGGGTGCCGGTTAATGCCGCCAACCCGCGCCCTAAAAATATCTACGGCCAGATTATCCGCTGGGATGAGAAGGGCGATGCCACGGCCACGTCGTTTGCCTGGGACATCTACGCGTTATGCGGCAACCCGATTGCCCATCCCGAAGGCATCTATCGTGGCACACCGAACATCACTGCTGAAAACACCTTTAACAGCCCGGATGGCCTGGGGTTTGATGCGCAGGGGCGGCTCTGGATCCTTACCGATGGCAAATACAGCAACAAAGAGGATTATCAGGGGCAGGGGAATAATCAGATGCTGGCAGGAGACCCGGACAGCGGCGAGATTCGCCGGTTTATGGTCGGCCCTAAATCCTGCGAGCTGACCGGCATTACCTTTACGCCTGACTACAGAACGCTGTTCGTGAACGTGCAGCACCCTGGCGAAGAGGGGGATTCACATTTTCCTGACAACAGTCCGCGCCCGCGCTCGTCAGTGATCATGATCACCCGGGAGGATGGCGGCATTATCGGCGCATAAAACAGCAGGCTGGCCGCCAGGCCAGCCTCAGGGTTATAGCGCCGGAGGCGCCAGACTTTCGCTGGAGTCGAGCGCTTTCTCGCGGTTAGAGGGCTGAACCACATAGCGCTGCTCTTCCCAGTGCAGCAGGGTCAGCGCGCCGCCCCAGCAGCAGCCGGTATCCAGGCCGATAATCCCCTCTGGCGTGCCTTTGCCTTCCAGTGAAGCCCAGTGACCGAAAACGATGGTGTAGTCCCGGGCGACCGGTCCGTCGATGTTGAACCAGGGCTTCAGCGGTGGCAGCGCCGACTCCGGGGCATCTTTGCAGATCATGTCCAGCTGACCATTGGGGAAGCAGTAGCGCATACGGGTAAAGGCATTGGTGCTGAAGCGCAGTCGGGCCAGGCCGGTCAGATCTTCGCTCCAGTTATTTGGCATATCGCCATACATCGCATCCAGGAACAGCGGATAACTGTCGCTGGCGAGCACCGCTTCCACTTCCCGCGCACATTTTTTCGCGGTGTCGATATCCCACTGAGGCGTGATACCGGCGTGTCCCATGACCAGCTTTTTCTCTTCATCCACCTGCAGCAGCGGCTGCCGGCGCAGCCAGTTGATCAGCTCATCAGCATCGTCCGCTTCCAGCAGGGTGGTGAGGCGATCTTTAGGCTTGTTACGGCTGATTCCGGCATAGACCGCCAGCAGATGTAAATCGTGGTTGCCCAGCACCAGGCGCACGGCGTCGCCCAGTGACTTCACATAGCGCAGGACCTCCAGTGAGCCAGGACCGCGCGCCACCAGGTCACCGGTCAGCCACAGCGTGTCATGCTCGGGATTGAAATCGACCTGCTGCAGCAAGGCACGTAATTCATCGTAGCAACCATGGACGTCGCCAATCAGGTATGTGCTCATAACGTTTTATCCATCGGGAATGTGCCCGACGTATCGGGCAAAAGGCGTGAAAATCAGTGAATGTGCGTCTGGATGGCGAGGCGGAACACCGGGATTTCAACGTGAAAGGTGTCGCCCTGATCGTCGACCATCACGTAGTGTCCCTGCATGGTGCCCATCGGCGTTTCGATGACAGCACCACTGGTGTACTGGAATTCGTTGCCCGGCGGGATAAGCGGCTGCTCACCGACCACGCCTTCGCCCTGAACTTCTGTTTCGCGGCCGTTACCGTTGGTAATCAGCCAGTAACGCCCCAGCAGCTGCACGGCGGAACGGCCCAGATTGCGTATCGTAATGGTATAGGCGAAGACGTAGCGATCCTCATCCGGCGAGGACTGGGAGGCGACGTACTGGCTTTGCACATGAACGGAGACGCGGGCCGTTTCACTCATGACTTACTCCTGCGATTTTCCCTGATGCGTCGCTAGCCAGTTAGCCAGCTGACAATATTGCGCGACCGAGACGTTTTCAGCACGCAGACCAGGATCAATGGATAACTCTTCCAGCGCACCCGCCGCCACCATGTGGTTCAGGCTGTTGCGCAATGTTTTACGGCGCTGACCAAAGGCTTCTGTCGTGATACGGCTCAGGATACGCACGTCGCTGACCGGATGCGGTGGCTCGGCAAACGGCACCAGACGCACGACAGCCGAGTCCACTTTTGGTGGCGGCGTGAAGGCGTGTGGCGGCACTTCCAGCACCGGAATAACCTGGCAGTAATATTGCGCCATCACCGTCAGGCGACCATACGCTTTGCTGCCCGGCCCCGCAACCAGACGGTTAACCACCTCTTTCTGCAGCATGAAGTGCATATCTTTGATCGAACCAGTATAGCTGAAAAGGTGGAACATCAGCGGGGTCGAAATATTGTAAGGCAGGTTACCAAATACCCGCAGCGGCTGGCCTCTCTCCTGTGCCAGCGCGGCAAAGTCGAAGGTCATGGCATCCTGCTGGAAGATGGTCAGTTTCGGGCCAAGGAACGGATGCGTTTGCAGACGCGCCGCGAGATCGCGGTCCAGCTCCACCACCGTTAAGCTATCGAGGCGTTCGCCCACCGGCTCGGTTAAGGCGCCGAGGCCAGGGCCGATCTCTACCAGCGCTTCATCGCGCTGGGGATGAATGGCGGAGACAATGCTGTCGATAATGTACTGATCGTTCAGGAAGTTCTGCCCGAAACGTTTACGGGCGTAGTGCCCCTGATGGACGCGATTATTCATTACTGCTCTTGATCATAGTGATGGCGAGGTTAAGCGCCGTGATAAAGCTGCCCGGTTCCGCCTGACCCAGCCCGGCGAGTTCAAGCGCGGTGCCGTGGTCAACGGAGGTCCGGATAAAGGGCAGGCCCAGGGTAATATTTACCGCGCGGCCAAACCCCTGAAACTTCAGTACCGGCAGGCCCTGGTCGTGATACATCGCCAGCACCGCATCGGCGTTTTGCAGATATTTGGGCTGGAACAGTGTATCCGCAGGCAGCGGGCCGGTCAGTTTAATGCCCTGCTGACGCAGTTCATTGAGGGCCGGCGTAATCGTCTCGATCTCTTCCCGTCCCATATGACCGCCTTCACCGGCGTGGGGGTTAAGACCACAGACATAGATATGCGGCTCGGCAATGGCGAACTTCTGCTGCAGATCACGATGAAGAATGGTGATCACTTCATGCAGGCATTCGCGGGTGACCGCCGCAGGCACCTCTTTCAGCGGCAGATGCGTGGTGGCCAGTGCCACACGCAGCGCTTCGGTTGCCAGCATCATCACCACGCGATGACCGCCTGCGCGGTCGGCGAAGAATTCGGTATGGCCGGTAAAGGCGATACCGGCATCGTTAATCACGCCTTTGTGCACCGGGCCGGTAATCAGCGCCGCAAATTCACCCTGCAGACAGCCGTCACAGGCGCGGGCCAGCGTGGCCAGCACATAGTCACCGTTAGCGACACAGAGTTTGCCTGGTGTGACCGGCTGTGCCGTCTCAATCGGCAGAATGGTCAGCGTCCCCGCCTGCTGCGGCACGGGGTCCGCCTCAGGCTGGTAGTGACGCAGGGTCAGCGGCAGGCCGAGCTGCGCTGCCCGCTGCTGCAACAGGGCAGGGGAGGCGCAGACGACGAGTTCCACCGGCCAGGCGTGCTGAGCCAGCTGAACGGTGAGATCGGGACCAATCCCGGCGGGCTCGCCGGGAGTGATCACCACACGCTGGTTACTGTGCATTGCCATCCAGAATCTTCACATAAGCACTGGCGCGCTGTTCCTGCATCCAGGTCTGCGCTTCTTCAGCAAATTTACGGTTAAACAGCATGCGATAAGCGCGCTCTTTCTGGGCCGCGTCGGTTTTATCCACCTGGCGGGTATCCAGCAGCTGAATCAGATGCCAGCCGAAAGAGGAGTGCACCGGCTGGCTGGTCTGGCCTTTCTGCAGACGCAGCAGCGCATCGCGGAAGGCGGGATCAAAGACTTCCGGAGAGGTCCAGCCGAGA
Organism: Pantoea sp. M_10; assembly: GCF_008631515.1. Lineage (NCBI taxonomy): Bacteria > Pseudomonadati > Pseudomonadota > Gammaproteobacteria > Enterobacterales > Erwiniaceae > Pantoea > Pantoea sp. M_10. Next base: position 408,504 of record NZ_VWUL01000003.1, read on the forward strand.
TCGCCACCCTGATTCGCCGATCCCGGGTCGTCAGAGTACTGTTTTGCCGCGGCGGCAAAGGTGGTTTTTCCGCTGCGGATATCGGCCGCGATCTGTTCCAGCTGCGCCCTGGCCTGATCGTCAGTGAGAATCGGCGATGGTTTCAGCAGAATATGACGAGCATGCACCTCAGTGACCGAGACGTTCTTACTTTCGCCACGCAGGTCGTTCACCTTCAGGATATGGAAGCCCACACCTGAACGCACCGGCCCGACGATGTCGCCTTTTTTCGCCGTTGCCAGCGCCTGGGCAAACAGGGTCGGTAACTCTTCAATTTTACCCCAGCCCATGTTGCCGCCTTTCAGCGCCTGCGAGTCGGCGGAGTAGGTCACGGCCATTTTGCCGAAATCCGCACCATTTTTCAGTTCGCCAACCAGCTGTTTCGCCAGCGTTTCCTGCTCATCGACCTGCTGTTGCGTCGGGTTTTCCGGCAGCGGCAGCAGAATGTGGCTGATGTTCAGCTCGGTTCCCTGGCTGTTCTGGGCAGCAATCTGGGTTGAAAGCGTATCCACTTCCTGCGGCAGGATGGTCACGCGACGACGCACTTCATTGTTGCGGACTTCGGCAATCATCATCTCTTTGCGGATCTGCGAGCGATAGATGCCATAGTTCATGCCGTCATAAGCCAGACGACTGCGCAGCTGATCCAGCGTCATGCGGTTCTGTGCGGCGATGTTCTTAATCGCCTGGTCCAGCTGCTCATCGCTGATCTGAATCCCCGCTTTTTCACCCATCTGCAGAATGATGTTGTCCATGATCTGGCGTTCCAGAATCTGATGGCGCAGCGTTTTATCATCTGGCAACTGCTGACCTGCCTGCCGGGCCTGAGATTTCACCGTGCCCATCATGCCGTCCACGTCACTCTCAAGAACCACGCCGTTATTGACCACGGCGGCAACTTTATCAACGACTTGTGGTGCTGCGAACGCGGTGTTGGCACTGATTGCCACACCAAGAATCAGCATTCTCCAGTTCTTCATACTTTATCCATTGTTGGTTCCGCACTGCGGGATTGCCTGTCAAACATCACAACATCAGAAAGCGGGCTGGTAAGGGATAATCCCCTGACGCAGCATATCGTTGGTGCCTAAGCCATAGTTGGAGCTCAGACCACGCAGCTCAATGTTGAATGAGATTTGGTTGTCATATTTACTGTCGTCGTTTTCCCAACCGTTAATTTTGCGTTCGTAACCGACCCGAATGGCATAACAGCATGAGCTGTATTGCAGGCCTACCAGCTGCGAAGCCGGACGGCTGTTGCGTGTATCGTAGTAGTACGCGCCTACCACGGACCATGCATCCGCAATCGGCCAGCTGGCCGTGGTGCCCACCTGTGAAATCCCATTTTTGAAGATAGGATTGGTCACCAGGCTGCTGTCGTTCAGCGCGGTTGCGACATATTCCGGGCTGCTGTAACGGTAGCTCAGCTGCACCATGCGATCGGCATCACGACGATATTCCAGTACGGTATTGCCCTGGGAAACGTTGTCGAGTTTGGTGTCATACTGCAACCCACCCCGGACGCCCCAGCGATCGCTGATTTTCCAGTATGTATCGCCAGCCCAGATCAGGCTGCCGGTATCATCTTCTTTACTGGTCTGATTCACACCAGTACGAGAAGGGGTAAACGAGTAGATTTGACCTACAGAAACGTTAAAACGTTCAACCAGATCGGCATCATAAATGCGTGTGGTAACACCGGTGGCCACTTCGTTAGCCGAGGCGATACGATCCAAGCCGCTGTAGGTGCGGTCGCGGAACAGGCCGGTGTAGTCGGTCTGCAGCAACGTTGAGTCGTATGGATAGATGTTGCTCTGATTGCGGTACGGGATATAAAGGTACTGCACCCGCGGCTCCAGCGTCTGGGTGTAGCCCGCCGCGGAGTCCATATCGCGGTCAAAGACCAGACGGCCATCGACTTTAAACTGCGGCAGGGTGCGGTTTACCGACTCATCCAGATCGCCACTTTTGCCGTTGCGGTTCGCAAAGTTGTTGTTGTAGTAATCAACATTGGTCTGCTGGTAGTGGGTTGCCAGGAACTTCGCTTCGGTATCCAGGCTGGCCCAGCCGTTAGACAGCGGCAGGTTCAGCGTTGGCTCAACGTGCAAACGGGTCGCTTCAGGATAGCGATCGCTGACGTTAGTGAATTTCACCGCCTGCGCATAGATCCGGCCATCAAACGGACCGATGTCATTCTGATAGAGATTGACGTCCAGCTGCGGCATGGCGCGGTAAACGTTGCTATTACTGGTGTTACCAAATACCTGGAAATCTTTGCTGGAGAGCGTCGCATCCCAGTTGGTGTCCGCGTAGCCAATACTGAATTTCTGCGTGGCGTAGTTGTCAGTCGAGCTGTAGTACTTCGAGTCGAGGTCGTTGAAGTAGTAGCTATCGCTGACCTTGGTGTAGTCCGCGCTGAAACGCCAGTGTTTATCGTAGACACCCGCATGACGCCAGTAGAACAGCCAGCGATCGGAGCTGTCATCTTCGGCGATGCCGCGCAGCGCTTTATCTTTGTCGTACTGCTTGTCTGAGCCGAGGTAGTCGAACTCCATCAGACCTGCGCCCAGCTCTGTCAGATAACGGAATTCATTCTCAAACTTCATGCCGCGCTTGCTGATGTAGTGCGGCGTAATGGTGGCATCGGCCTGCGGCGCGATGTTCCAGTAGTAGGGCAGGATGAACTCAAAGCCGTTGTTGCTGCCATATTTGGCATTCGGGATCAGGAAGCCGGAGCGACGACGGTCGCCAATCGGTAACTGCAGATAGGGACTGTAGAACACCGGAACGGAACCGAGTTTAAAGCGGGCGTTCCAGATCTCGGCCACTTCCTCTTCGCGGTCCTGAATCACTTCAGAACCGACCACGCTCCAGCTGTTGGAGCCGGGCAGACAGGAGGTAAAGGTGCCATTCTCCAGAATGGTGTAGCGGTTATCACCGCGCAGTTTCATCTGATCGGCGGTGCCGCGACCCTGACGATCCACCATCTGGTACTGACCGTTCCAGACGTTGGTATCTTTACTGTTCAGATTTGACCAGGCTTTCGGACCTTTCAGGATGACCTGGTTATCATCGTAATGCACATTACCCAGGGCATCGACGGTACGAACCGGCGTGGTCTGGCCCTCCTGCTGACGCTGATGAAGCTGAACTTCATCGGCCTGCATACGGCTGTTGCCCTGCTCAATATTCACATTGCCTGTGAAGACCGCATCATCGGGATAGTTCCCTTTGGCAGCGTCGGAGTGAATGGTGACAGGCAACTGATTGGTATCGCCATTCACCAGCGGGCGGTTGTAACTCGGCACGCCTAACATACACTGCGACATCAGATCGTCGGCAACGGCTTGCTGGCTAATGGCTGCGCCGATCAGTGTGGCCAGCAGGGTAGGTATATGTTTTTTCATACGCGGTATCGAGAATTCCATGAAAACTGGCATCATGCCGACAATCGGGTCAGAGACTAACTTACTGCCCGGCGTTGCGCCAGTGTTAATCCTGGTCAGTCAGCGTTGCCGTTAGGCGCTGAGATAAATGACAGGTATGATAATGCAATTTTCAGCCGCAAGCATGGCGAATTGAGGAGTTTATGCGCTACTGGGGAAAAGTTGTGGGTCTGGCGCTGGGATTACTTTCCGGTGCAGGCTTCTGGGGTATTGTGATCGGTTTGATCATTGGCCATATGTTTGACAAAGTGCGCGGCGCGCAAGGCAAGGCTTACTTCTCAAATAATCAGACCCGACAGACGCTGTTTTTCAGCACCACCTTTCAGGTCATGGGCCATCTGACCAAGTCAAAAGGGCGCGTTACCGAAGCGGATATTCAGATTGCATCGCTGCTTATGGAGCGGATGCAACTGCACGGTGACTCGCGCACCGCCGCCCAGCGCGCATTTCGTGAAGGCAAGCAGGCAGATTACCCGTTACGCAGCAAACTGCGGGAACTGCGCAGCGCCTGTTTTGGCCGGTTCGATCTGATTCGCATGTTCCTGGAAATTCAGATTCAGGCTGCCTTTGCCGACGGTTCCCTGCATCCCAATGAGCGGCAGGTGCTCTATGTCATCGCCGAGGAGCTGGGCATTTCACGCGTTCAGTTCGATCAGTTCCTGCGCATGATGGAAGGCGGCCAGCAGTTCGGCGGCGGACAGCGCAGTGGCAATGGTGGCTTTCAGCAGGCGCAACGTGGACCAACGCTGGAAGATGCCTGCAGCGTGCTGGGTGTGAAGAGCAGCGATGACGCCACCACCATCAAGCGCGCATACCGCAAGCTGATGAGCGAGCATCATCCCGACAAGCTGGTGGCGAAGGGGCTGCCGCCAGAGATGATGGAGATGGCGAAGCAGAAGGCGCAGGAAATTCAGGCGGCGTACGATCTGATTCGCAAAGAAAAAGGCTTTAAGTAATCGCGCCTCTCTCCGCCTCTCAGAAGGAGGCGGCCAGGCGTACCGCCCCCCTTAAAAATCGGCGGGCTGACGAAAGGTCATGGCATTACCGAATGCCGGATGGGTGATAGTCAGTGACTCCGCGTGCAGCAGCAGGCGCGGTGCCATCGCCCTGGCGTCCGGATGGGCATAGAAGTTGTCGCCCAGAATCGGATGGCCCAGGGCCAGCATATGCACCCGCAGCTGGTGCGAGCGGCCGGTAATCGGCTTCAGCGAAACGCGCGCACTGTTATCCGCACGATATTCCAGCACCTGATACTCCGTCTGCGCGGCTTTGCCGTTCTCGAAGCAGACCATCTGCTTCGGACGATTGGGCCAGTCGCAAATCAGCGGCAGATCAACCACTCCCTCCTCCTTCTCCGGATGACCCCAGATGCAGGCCACGTATGTCTTGGCGGGTTCCCGCTCGCGAAACTGCCGTTTCAGCTCACGCTCAGCCGCCTTGGTCAGGGCGACGACCATCACACCACTGGTCGCCATATCCAGCCGGTGAACCGATTCCGCCTGCGGAAAATCACGCTGTATCCGCGTCATCACGCTATCTTTGTGCTCATCCAGCCGACCGGGTACCGAGAGCAGACCGCTGGGTTTATTCACCACCATGATATGCGCATCCTGATAAAGGATGTGCAGCCAGGGTTCACGCGGTGGATTGTAAGGTTCCATAGGGCTTTCCAAAAATAAGGGGCCGGAGGGCCCCTGAGCTTACTGGTGAGTCACCACAATCAGGCGCAGCGCGTCGAGACGCCAGTTGGCCTGATCCAGGCTTTCCAGCACCTGTTCACGGTTGCTTTCCAGCGCCTCGATCTCATCTTCACGGATGTTCGGGTTCACCGCTTTCAGCGCGTTGAGACGGGAAAGCTCTGCGCCCAGCTTTTCATTCGCCTCGGCCCGCGCCGCTTCAATCACCGCACGTGCCTCGCTGACCACGCTCTCTTCACCCTGGGTGAGGATCGCATGCACATCCTGCTGCACCGCATTGACCAGTTTGCTGGCGGTGTGGCGGTTAACCGCATTCAGCTGGCGGTTAAAGCTTTCGAACTCCACTTTCCCGGCCAGGTTGGTGCCGTTGCGATCGAGCAGCAGACGGACAGGCGTCGGTGGCAGGAAGCGGGTCAGCTGCAGATGCTTCGGTGCCTGCGCTTCCACCACGTAGATCAGCTCAACCAGCAGCGTGCCTACCGGCAGCGCCTTGTTCTTCAGCAGTGACAGCGCGGAGCTGCCGGTGTCACCCGACAGGATCAGATCCAGGCCGTTACGGATCAGCGGATGTTCCCAGGTGATGAACTGGGTATCCTCGCGGGAGAGCGCCTGATCGCGGTTGAACGTGATGGTGCAGCCATCTTCCGGCAGGCCAGGGAAATCGGGCACCAGCATGTGGTCGGAAGGGGTCAGCACAATCAGGTTATCGCTGCGGTCTTCCTGATTGATACCAACAATATCAAACAGGTTCAGCGCGAAGTTCACCAGACCGGTGTCGTTATCCTGCTCGCTGATGGCGTTCGCCAGCAGCTGAGCCGATTCGCCGCCGTTAGAGTTCAGCTCCAGCAGACGATCGCGGCCCTGTTCCAGCTGCGATTTCAGCGCCTCGTGCTGTTTACGGCACTCCGCGATAAAGCTGTCAAAGCCTTCACTGTTTTCCGGCGCGGCTAGATAGCCAATCAGCTGCTGATGCACGCTGTCGTAGATGGTACGACCGGTCGGGCAGGTGTGCTCGAACGCGTCCAGACCTTCATGATACCAGCGCAGCAGCACCGCCTGAGCGGTCTGCTCCAGCCACGGCACCAGAATCTGAATATCGTGCGCCTGACCAATACGGTCCAGACGGCCGATACGCTGCTCCAGCAGATCCGGGTTAAAGGGCAGGTCGAACATCACCAGGCGGCTGGCAAACTGGAAGTTACGGCCTTCAGAACCGATTTCGGAGCAGAGCAGAACCTGTGCGCCGTTCTCTTCTGAGGCAAACCATGCGGCAGCACGGTCACGCTCAATGATCGACAGGCCTTCGTGGAACACCGCCGCCCGGATGCCTTCGCGCTCGCGCAGCACCTGCTCCAGCTGCAGCGCCGTGGCCGCTTTGGCGCAGATGACCAGCACTTTCTCTTTACGGTTAGTGGTGAGATAGCCCATCAGCCATTCCACGCGCGGATCGAAGTTCCACCAGGTGCCGCTGTCGCCTTCAAACTCCTGATAAATCTGCTCCGGATAGAGCAGGTCACGCGCCCGCTCCTCGGCGCTTTTGCGCGTGCCCATAATGCCGGAGACTTTGATGGCCGTCTGATACTGCGCAGGCAGTGGCAGGCGGATCTGATGAAGTTCGCGTTTCGGGAAACCTTTCACACCGTTACGGGTGTTGCGGAACAGGACGCGGCTGGTGCCGTGGCGATCCATCAGCATGGCGATCAGCTCCTGACGCGCCTCCAGCTTGCCCTCACGATCGCTGTTGGCGACCTGCAGCAGCGGCTCGATATCCTCTTCGCCCACCAGATCGTTGATCCGGTTCATCTCTTCCTGGGAGATCGCCTGGTCAGCCAGCAGCGCTGTCACCGCATCGGCAATCGGACGGAAATGCTGCTGCTCTTCAACAAAGGCAGCAAAATCGTGGAAACGGTCCGGATCGAGCAGGCGCAGACGGGCAAAGTGGCTCTCCATGCCGAGCTGTTCCGGCGTCGCCGTCAGCAGCAGCACCCCGGCCGTTTTCTCAGCCAGTTTTTCGATGACCAGATATTCACGGCTCGGTTCGCCTTCGGACCAGGCCAGGTGGTGTGCCTCATCCACCACCAGCAGATCCCATTCGGCATCGGCCAGCAGTTCAAGGCGCTGTTTGTTACGGCGAACAAAGTCGAGCGAACAGATGATCAGCTGTTCCGTTTCAAACGGGTTATCGCTGTCGTGCTGCGCTTCGGTGTAGCGGTCATCATCAAACAGAGCGAAACGCAGGTTAAAGCGGCGCAACATCTCGACCAGCCACTGATGCTGTAAGGTTTCAGGCACCACGATGAGTACCCGCTCGGCACGACCCGCCAGCAGCTGCTGCTGAATGATCATCCCGGCTTCAATGGTTTTACCCAGGCCCACTTCATCGGCCAGCAGTACGCGTGGCGCGTGGCGGCGACCCACATCGTGTGCGATATGCAGCTGATGAGGGATCAGGTTCGTGCGCATGCCGCGTAAACCGCTGATCGGCAGACGGTACTGCTCACTCTGGTATTTGCGTGCGCGGAAGCGCAGGGCAAAGCGGTCCATGCGGTCGAGCTGACCGGCAAACAGACGATCCTGCGGCTTACTGAACACCAGCTTGCTGTCGAGCATCACTTCACGCAGGATTACATCGCTTTCTTCAGTATCCAGTCGGGTACCGATATAGGTCATCAGGTCATTTTCGTTGCGGACTTCATCGACGCGCATCTGCCAGCCTTCGTGACTGGTGATGGTATCACCCGGGTTAAAGATGACGCGGGTAACTGGCGAATCGTTGCGGGCGTAGAGGCGGTTTTCCCCCGTGGCCGGAAACAGCAGGGTGATCATGCGGGTATCGATCGCCACCACGGTGCCCAGTCCCAGTTCACTTTCCGTATCACTAATCCAGCGCTGACCTAATGTAAAAACCATATATTTTTAGCTCGAATTTTAACGTTTTTAGAGGTGTTCCCGAATCTCAGGCAATAGCGTTACCGCCAGACAACAAGGTCTGGAGCGTGCATAAGAGCGGTGAGTTTCAGGAAGGGCGCTATGGTACTGGATGGCAGGGCATTCGTCACCTGTCAAAAAAGCCCCAGTTGCCCCGTAATCAGTGTAGCAAAATCTCCCCCGACAAAGGGCAGAATCCCCTCTGCCACCGGCTGCAGCTGCTTCGTCACATAGTGGTCATAGTCGAGCGGCGTACTGCGCGCCTCCAGCGGTTCGGGGCCAGCCGTAGCCATGACGTAACGAATCCGGCCGCCGTTCTGATACTGCAGTGGCCGGTTCAGTTTGCGATTCTGCTCATCAGCCAGCCGGGCGGCGCGCACGTGCGGGGGCACATTTCGTTCATACTCCTTCAGCGGACGCCGCAGGCGCTTTTTGTAGATCAGCTGATCGTCCAGCTCGCCCGCCAGCAGCTGCGCCACGGTCTCCCGGATGTAATCCTGCCACGGCTCGCGGTGGAAAATACGGTGGTAGAGCTGCTGCTGAAATGTTTTGGCCAGCGGCGTCCAGTCGGTTCGCACCGACTCCAGTCCCTTAAAGACCATGCGCGCACCGTCGGCGTCACGAATCAGTCCGGCGTAGCGTTTCTTGCTGCCCTGTTCCGCGCCGCGAATGGTCGGCATCAGAAAACGGCAGAAGTGGTTTTCATACTCCAGTTCCAGCGCGCTGGTCAGTCCCAGCGTCTGCTGCAGGTGATCGCGCCACCAGGCATTCACTTTCTGCACCAGCTGATGACCAATGGCAGCGGCCTGCTCCTCATCGTGGGCCGACTTCAGCCAGACAAAGGTGGAGTCGGTGTCACCGTAGATGACGTCGTAGCCTTCCGCTTCAATCAGCGCGCGGGTCTGCTGCATGATGGCGTGACCGCGCAGGGTAATTGAGGAGGCGAGTCGCGGATCAAAGAAGCGGCAGGCACTGGTGCCCAGCACACCGTAAAAGGCGTTCATGATGATCTTCAGTGCCTGTGACAGCGGCTGATTGTTCTGTTTTTTCGCCGCTTCGCGCCCCAGCCAGATCTGTTCAACCATCGCCGGCAGGCAGTGGGTGTGGCGAGAGAAGCGCGCTTCCCGGAAACCGGCAACCGAATCCGCATCATCAGGATGGGCCAGACCCTCCACCAGGCCCACAGGGTCGATCAGGAAGGTGCGGATAATCGACGGATAGAGGCTTTTGTAATCCAGCACCAGCACCGAGTCGTAGAGACCGGGACGCGAATCCATGACATAACCGCCCGGACTCGCTTCCGGGGCCACCTCACCCATATTGGGCGCGACAAACCCGACACGGTGCATGCGCGGAATATAGAGGTGACTGAACGCCGCCACCGAACCGCCATGGCGGTCCACGGCCAGACCATTAACCGCCGCGCGCTCCAGCAGAAACGGCATGATCGCCGTTTTGTGGAAGATGCGCGTCACCAGTTCGCAATCTTTCAGGTTGTAGCGCGCCAGCGCCGGTTTATCGTTGGCAAACCGCCAGTTTATTTCCTCCATGCGGTGCCAGGGATTGTCGATCGCTTTGCCTTCACCCAGCAGCTGCTGCGACACCGACTCCAGGCTGAACGACGGAAAATCCCAGAACGCCGATTTCAGTGCGTCGATGCCATCAATGATCAGGCGGCCGCTGGCCTGCGCGAAAAAAACGCCTGGCTTGAAGCCATGCTCCCGCCACTCCAGCGCCGTCTGCTGGCGGCCAAGACGCAGCGGAATGCCGTAGCGGTCGGCATGCTTCTGCAGCACCCGCAGGTCAAACTGCACCACGTTCCAGCCAATCAGGACATCCGGGTCATGCTCTGCAAACCACTGGTTCAGGGCTTCCAGCAGCTGTGGCCGGCTGTCGAGATAGATCAGGTCGAAATCCAGCGTGCTGGCATCGCCGTTAGCGGGGCCGAGCATATAGACCTGGCGCTGACCGCAGCCCTCCAGTCCGATGCAGTAGAGCTCGCCATGCTGGGTGGTTTCAATATCCAGCGAGACCCATTTCAGCGGCGGGCGATAGTCGGGGTGGGGCTTAAGCCGCGCATTGATCAGCGTGTCGCCCTGCTGCTCGCCATCAAACCAGACGGGGGCGGTAATAAAGCGCTCCATCAGATAGCGTTCCGGCGGGCGGATATCCGCCTCGTAGATCGGAATCCCCTGTTCGCGCAGCCGTTTTTCGATGCGCTGGAGCTGACGATGCTGCTGGCAGTAGAGGCCCAGCACCGGACGGTGACGAAAATCTTTCAGCGCCAGCGGCTGGATACGCAGCTGGCGTTCCTCTCTCTGCAGCTCGCTGATCTGCGCCTGATATTCCGCAGGCACAAAAGCGACAGACTCCTGCACAGGCAGCACCACGCGCTGCGCGCCCGCATCGGTGGCGAGCCAGAGGATAATTTCGGTGCCATTCGGGCTGTCGCGCCAGTGGCGGGTGAGCAGAAAACCTGCGCGGGGCATAGTCAGATGTTCTCCGGACGCCATGTTTCAGGGATAAGTAAACAACCTGAGTATATCATGGATATTTATACAGTTCCTGTCGCCACGATTTGTCAACATTGTCCTACAATTCTTGCCTTGACGCTGTGTGGCTGGCTCTGGACAATCCAGCCTTCTGCTTTGACTAAGGACCACTATGGAAGCCTGGATTCAACAACTGATTACGCAGTCCCTGGAGTGGGCGCTGTTTGCCGTTGCGCTGGTGACGTTTCTGGAGTCGCTGGCGCTGGTCGGGCTGTTGCTGCCAGGTACGGTGATGATGGCCAGCCTGGGCGCGCTGGTCGGCAGTGGCGAGCTTGGCCTTTATCCTGCCTGGGCGGCGGGCTTTGCGGGCTGCCTGATCGGTGACTGGGTTTCCTACGGTATCGGCTGGAAATTCCAGGGGCCGCTGCACCGCTGGAAGTATCTGCAAAAGTATAAAGGCCTGCTGGATAAAACCGAGCATGCCCTGCATCAGCACAGTATGTTTACCATCCTGGTCGGACGTTTTGTCGGCCCCACGCGGCCGCTAATCCCGCTGGCGGCGGGTATGCTGGAGCTGCCGGTACGTAAATTTCTGCCGCCTAATCTCATCGGCTGTCTTCTCTGGCCGCCGATCTATCTGCTGCCCGGCATTCTGGCCGGGGTGGCGATTGACGTGCCAAAAGCGGCGCAGGGCGGCAGCTTTAAATGGCTGTTACTGGGCGCAGCGCTGCTGATCTGGCTTGGCGGCTGGTTAGGCTGGCGCTGGTGGCGCAGTGGCAAAAGCCGTGACTGGGCCACCGCCTGGCTGCCCCCGGCGCGCCTGCGCTGGGCTGGCCCGCTGGGGCTGGCGATCGCCGTGGCGGCGTTTGTCGCGATCCAGTTCCATCCGATGATGCCGGTTTTCCGCCATCTGCTGTGGCAGGTTTTCATCGCCTGAGCCGCTAACGGCGCGGGATGCCGAGTACGTCGGCCTCCCGCGTGTCGCCCGACAGCAGCTGTCGGGTTTCGCCATCCCAGTAAACCCGGCCATCCACAATCACCACGCTGCGCGGCGCGATCTGCTGCGCATCTTCCAGACTGTGTGACACCATCAGCAGCGTGATGCTGCGCGCCTCACACACCGAACGCACCAGCTGAAGCATTTCGCCGCGCAGGGCGGGGTCCAGCGCGGAAAAGGGCTCATCCAGCAGCAGCACCGGACGGTCACGCAGCAGGCAACGGGCCAGCGCCACGCGCTGGCGCTGGCCGCCCGACAGTTCGCCTGGCAGGCGTGACAGCAGATCGCTTAATCCCACCTGTTCAGCCAGCGCAGTCAGCTGCTGCTGCTGTTCCGCGCTGAGTCGTAGCCCGGGGTGCAGCCCCAGCGCCATATTCTGCTGCACGCTGAGGTGCGGAAACAGGTTGTTCTCCTGAAACAGCATGGAGACCGGTCGTCGGGCCGGGACAGTGTGGGTGTGCTCCTGACCGTCAATCAGCAGGGTGCCCTGATTCACCGGCAGAAAACCGGCAATCAGGCTCAGCAGGGTGCTTTTACCCGCGCCGCTGGGGCCGAGAATCGCGATGCGTTCACCGCGTGTGGCCCTGAAGCTGAAGCGCATCGGCAGATGCTGGTAGAGATAGGTAAGGTTATCAAGAGTCAGCATGGCGGCCCGGTAATTTTTCCATTAGCGTGAACAGCAATAAGCAGAGCAGCAGCAGCAGCAGGGCGGTAACCGCACCATCAGCGCCACGATAGGCGCCTATCTGCTGATAGAGATAGAACGGCAGCGTGCGGAAGTCGGCGCTGCCAAACAGCGCCACCACGCCAAAATCACCAATCGACAGCACGCAGGCAAAGGCCAGCGCCTGGGCCAGCGGACGTTTCAGCGCCCGCAACTCGATCAGCCGCAGCCGGTTCCAGCCCTGAATATCCAGTGAATCGCAGAGTCTGCCGTAACGCTCTGCGGTGTCGCGCATCGGGTTTTCCAGCACTTTCAGCGCATAGGGAATGGCGATCAGTGCATTGGTAAACATCACCAGCCCTTCGGCGGAGTCGGGCAGGCCGATGGTGGCGTTGAACAGCAGGAAAAAACCGGTGGCGAGCACAATGCCCGGCATCGCCAGAATCAGCATTCCGCTGGTGTCGATAAGCGTGGCCGCCGCCGGATGCTGGCGCAGACGCAGCTCGCGGCTGCTCCAGAGCAGCATCATGGTCAGCACCACGCAGATCAATCCGGCCCCGGTGGCGATGCGTAATGAGGTCAGGGTTGCCCGCCAGAGAGCAGGCTGAGCCAGCGCACCGCGCACGCCGCCATGCAGGCCCTCCACAATTACCGCCGCCAGCGGAGGCAGCAGCAGAAGCAGCGCCAGCAGGATGAGCAGCGCATCGCTGAGCTGTGCGCCCCATGAATCCTGCGGATCGCGCCAGCCCTTCAGCTGACGGGTTCCGGCGGGGATCGCCTTACTGAAGCGCTGGCTGAGCAGCACCAGCGTCAGGCAGCAGCCGAGCTGAATCAGCGCCAGCAGCGCGGCACGGCCCGGATCGTAGTCATAACTCAGCGCCTGGAAAATCGCCAGTTCGAGCGTGGTAGCCTGCGGCCCGCCCCCCAGTGACAGCACGGTGGCAAAGCTGGCAAAGCAGAGCATAAAGATCAGCGCGCCGGTCGGCAGCAACTGACGCCGCAGCCACGGCCACTCCAGCAGGCGAAAATGGTGCCAGCCGCGCAGGTCGAGCTGCGCCGCGAGCTGACGCTGCTCGGCCGGAATGCTCTCCAGCGCCTGCAGCATCAGACGCGTCGCCAGCGGCAGATTAAAGAAGACGTGCGCCAGCAAAATGCCCGGCAGACCATAGGGTGAGAAGTGATAACCGATGCCCAGCAGCTGACAGAGCTGGGCCAGCCAGCCAACGCGGCCATAGACGGTCAGCAGACCAAACACCGCCACCAGTACCGGCAGGACCAGGGTCATGGCACAGAGACGCAGCAGCAGCTGGCGGCCGGGAAAACGGCGCCGATAGAGCGCACGCGCCAGCGGCACCGCAGGCAGCAGGGAGAGCAGGGCGGAGAGCAGCGCCTGACCGAAAGAGAAGCCGATTACGTGCCGCAGATACGCATCCTGCAGCACGCTGCGCCACTCCAGGCCTGGCGCGGCCATCCAGAGTGCGCCAAAGGCCAGCAGCGCCACGCCGGTTAGCAGCAGCGTGGCGAGCGAGCCGGGGATCAGCCAGCGCGGCATCAGCGGCTGACGGCGCGTTGCCACTGGCTGATCCAGCCTGAACGCTGTGTGGCCACCTCTTCAGGCGAGAACTGCAGGGCGGTGGACGGCACCGTCAGGCTGGCAAAACCGGCAGGCAGCGGCGTATCGATCACCGGGTACATCCAGTTGCCGGTGGGAATGGTGCGCTGGAACGCAGGCGAGACCATAAACTGCATGAACTGCTGTGCCAGCGCAGGCTGTTTGCTGCTGGCTAACTGTGCGGCCACTTCCACCTGCAGATAGTGTCCTTCGGCAAACGGGGCGGCGGCGTAGTTCTCTTTTTTCTCTTCGATGATGTGATAAGCCGGAGAGGTGGTGTAACTCAGCACCAGCTCGCCTTCGCCCTTCAGGAACAGGCCATAGGCTTCGCTCCAGCCTTTGGTCACCGTCACGGTTTTCTGCGCCAGCTTCTGCCACGCCTGCGGAGCCTGGTCGCCGTAGACCTTCTGCATCCACAGCAGCAGGCCTAAGCCGGGGGTACTGGTACGGGGATCTTCGTAGATCACCCGCCACTTTTCCGGGCTGTCAACCAGCTCTTTCAGGCTTTTGGGCGGGTTTTTGAGCCGGGTTTTGTCATAGACAAAGGCGAAGTAGCCATAGTCAAACGGCACAAAGGTGGTGTCGTGCCAGCCGCCAGGCAGGGTAAGTTTTGCGGTGTCGACCTGACTTTCAGCAAACAGACCGGTTTTCTGCGCCGCCTGCACCAGATTGTTATCCAGCCCCAGCACCAGATCCGCTTTGCTGTTTTTGCCTTCCATCCGCACGCGGTTCAGCAGCGAGACGCCATCTTCCAGCGTGACGAATTTCAGCTCACAGTTACATTGCGCCTCAAAGGCTTTTTTTACCGCCGGGCCAGGGCCCCAGTCGGCAGAGAAGGAGTCGTAGGTGTAGACCGTGAGGACCGGCTTAGCCGCCAGAACGGGGGCGGAGAGTAACAGCAATACCGGCAGAACTTTGTTTAACACTTTGCGCTCCTTCAGGAGAATAGGGGATGAGTCGCAAAGGATCTGAGCACAGCGGCCTCTCAAATCCCTACGTCGGTATTAACCGAATCAGGTTCGACGGGTCTCTCTCAGCTGCTTGCTGGTTGCAGGCGGCACCCCGTTGAGAACGTCACATTCTAGTCATTTCAGCGCCGTGGCGAAAGCATCACAGTGCCGGCGGCGCAAACCAGGCTGATTTAAAATCAAACCAGCCCAGGGTATTCATCCGCACGCCGCGCATGCTGCGCTGGCCCTCCAGCAATAGCCAGTGATGAAACAGCGGATGCAGGCCCGCCTCTTCAACCAGCTGTTTGCTCCACTCGGCCAGCGGCAGCGTTTTCTCGCGCCAGCGGGCCGCGTCACTGTGCCAGTCAATCGGCAGGCAGTGATGCAGCAGCGGGATCTCATACAGCTGGGCGAACAGCGACCAGTTCAGCGGCAGGGTAAAGTTGACGCTGCCGAGCCAGATATCACTCTCCGCGTCGCCCTGATACCAGCTTTCATAACTGATCTCACGGGTTTCCAGGGTGACGCCCTGTTGGGCCAGCAGGGGACGCAGCGCATTGGCGATGCCCTCATGCTCCACGTGCTGACTGTACCAGGTCAGCCTCAGATGGGTCAGGCCGGACGGCTTTTCGACCGGGGTCAGGTCCCGGCGGTGGTGCCAGCGCGGCAGCAGGCCATAAGCCGGAAACCAGTATCGCTGATAGCCGACGCCCGCGTGGTTGAGCAGGGCGATAGGGTTGAAGAGATAACTGACCCAGCGCCTGACTGCCTCATTGCGGCCCTGCTCTGAACGCTGGTCAAACAGCAGATAGTAGCAGCCCTCCTCAAGGCGGCTCTCCTCCTGAATTTCATCCGCAGCGTCCCCCTGCAGGCGCACACCGGCATAGACCAGCTCATCGCTGATGTCGGGCAGCACCCAGATAGAGACATCGTCGATCAGGGCGCGAAAACCGAAGTAATCATCAAAAGCTTCAATCTTCAGCTGGCTCTCATGATTGCGGATCACCCGGTAGGGGCCGGTGCCGACTGGCTGGCGGGCAAAATCCTGAATCGTCGGCCACTCACGCGGCAGGATCATCGCGCTGACGCTGCCCAGCAGCCAGGGCAGGCCGTCGTCGGGCTGGCTCAGATGCACATCCAGCGTCCAGGGGGCGGGTGAGGAGATCTCCGCAATGTGGGAAAAGAGCGGATGAGGGCGCTGACGCTCCAGGGTGGCGATGACATCCGCCATTTCCAGCTCCCGACCGTGATGAAAACGAATGGCCGGACGCAGAAAGAAGCGCCAGTGAAGCGGGGAGGTCTGCTGCCAGTGATGCGCGATATCGGGCTCGATTTCCCCGTTTTCCTCATTTATCCGCGTCAGGCCATTAAAAATCTGCCGGGCGATGTGCGTTTCAGAGCGTCGCAGCGGCGAGCCAGGCAGCAGATTGAGCAGGGGACGATAGTAGAGCACCCGCAGGATATGCTTGCCCTGCCGGAAACTGCGGCCGAGATGCGCACTGATCATTTGCCGCACCTGATCCTTATCGCCCACCAGCTGGACCAGCTGATCGATGCGATCCTGCTCCAGCAGATCTTCGGCACGCTGCTGCTGTAAAGCCAGCCCGGTATAGCAGAACGTCAGATGTGACCGCCTGCCGCGTCCCGCTTCTGCCTGCCAGATCAGCCAGCCTGCCGCCTGCATCCGGTTGAGCAGATTGCGCATGTGGCGGCGCGAGCAGTGCAGCAGGTCAGCCAGTTCGCTGAGCGTAATGGCCTGCGACTGGCCCTGGCAGCTCTGCCACAGGCGAATGAATTGCTGCTTCAGACGTGACGAGGACATAAAAGAGGAACTCCTGCTGAAAAGCGCTCTGTTTTTTCTGCCTCATTTTAAGAGCAAACTTTGCGCTATGGGAAGAGCGGGAGGCATTCAGTCTGGAATGGCGTTCAACCCTGACTTCGCTGTTCAGCGGAGTGCTTTTCTGAGTAGGGTGCATTTACACCGCCAGCAGAGGATCTCTGCTGGCTTTTTTCATCGTGCGCGGTATGGTCTACCCTTCTTTTTTCCTCTCTGTTTAGCCTCTAAGGGATTTCGCTATGAAATCGCTGTTAACGCGGCAGCGCCGCATCAATCCGGTTTACCTCGCTTTTATGGTCGCCTCGTTCATGCTGGGCGTGGCGGGCGCATTGCAGGCACCGACGCTGAGCCTGTTTCTGACGCGCGAAGTGCAGGCCCGCCCTTTCTGGGTCGGACTGTTTTTTACCATCAATGCGGTGGCCGGTATCCTGGTGAGCATGCTGGTGGCGAAGCGTTCGGACAGCGTGGGGGACCGCCGTAATATCATTCTGTTCTGCTGCCTGATGGCGCTGGTTAATGCGCTGCTGTTTGCCTTTAGCCGCCACTACCTGACGCTGATTACGCTGGGTGTGCTGCTGTCGGCGCTCGCCAGCGTCTCGATGCCTCAGCTCTTTGCGCTGGCCCGGGAATATGCCGATCAGTCGGCGCGTGAAGCGGTCATGTTCAGTTCGGTGATGCGCGCGCAGCTGTCACTGGCGTGGGTCATCGGGCCACCGCTCTCATTTGCGCTGGCGCTGAACTATGGTTTTGTCACGCTGTTTATGGTGGCCGCCGCGCTGTTTCTGATCTGTATCCTGCTGGTCTGGTTTACCCTGCCGTCAGTGCCCCGTGCGCAGCCGCTGCTGCAAAGCGGCGGTCTGCCGCTAAGCGGCTGGCGCGATCGCGATGTGCGCCTGCTGTTTATCGCCTCGGTGGTGATGTGGACCTGCAATACCATGTATATCATTGATATGCCGCTCTATATCAGTACGACGCTTGGCCTGCCGGAAAAGCTGGCGGGTCTGCTGATGGGCACGGCCGCCGGGCTGGAGATCCCGGTGATGCTGCTGGCCGGGCATTACGCCCGCCGCATGGGCAAGCGCCGGTTAATGCTGGTGGCGGTGGCCGCCGGGGTACTGTTTTATCTGGGGCTGGTGCTGTTTAACTCCCGCACGTCACTGATGGTATTGCAGCTGTTTAATGCGGTGTTTGTCGGGATTATTGCCGGGATTGGGATGTTGTGGTTCCAGGATCTGATGCCGGGACGGCCTGGCGCTGCAACCACCCTGTTCACCAACTCCATCTCAACCGGCATGATTCTGGCCGGGGTGATTCAGGGTACGCTGAGCGAGCGGCTGGGACATGAGGCGGTCTACTGGCTGGCATTCGGGCTGGCAATTGTGGCGCTGGTGATGTCGGCGCGGGTGCGCGACGTATAAAGAAGAAGGGCGACAGGATGTCGCCCTTTTTTTAACTATTGAGGAATCTGGACCGGTCGCTGTGATAGCGAGCCTGCTCAGGGAACACGGTCAGATCGGAAAGGCGCTTAAGCCAATCCCTGGCCGCTCGGCCCGCGCGATTACGCACCTCATCCATGAGGTGCGCCCGTAAACGGGCCAACGCATTGCGTTGTTCAAAAACGCTCCCGACGTTTTTGTCCCTGGCGCGGGACGCTTTCCTCCTCTGACCGTGTTCCCTGCGCGTTAAGCTTAATTGTTGCTGTCAGATTAGCCCTGTCTTAACGCAATCAGCGCAGGAAGGCGGGCTGATTCTGCTCATACTGCGAAATTGACGCTTCATGCTGCAGGGTCAGACCAATGCTGTCGAGGCCGTTGATCATGCAGTGGCGACGGAAGCTGTCGAGTTCAAACGGGTAGACTTTATCGCCTGCGGTCACCGTCTGCGCTTCCAGATCGACCGTAAAGCTGATGCCTGGCTGAGCCGCAACCAGCCGGAACAGCTCATCCACTTCCTCTTCGCTTAACTTCACCGGCAGCAGCTGATTGTTGAAGCTGTTGCCGTAGAAGATATCGGCGAAGCTTGGGGCAATCACCACGTGAAAACCGAAATCGGTCAGCGCCCAGGGCGCATGCTCACGAGAGGAACCACAGCCAAAGTTCTCGCGCGCCAGCAGAATGCTGGTGCCTTTAAACTCTGGCTTGTTCAGCACAAAGCTGGGGGTAGGGACCGTGCCGGCGTCATCTTCAAAGCGCCAGTCATGGAACAGATGCTGACCAAAACCGGTGCGGGTCACCTTCTGCAAAAACTGCTTAGGGATGATCGCGTCGGTATCGACGTTTGCGGCGTCCAGCGGCGCGACGATGCCGGTGTGCTGAGTAAATTTATTCGCCATGACTTATGCTCCTGTCGTCAGTTCACGGATGTCGGCAAAGTGGCCGGTGACGGCTGCCGCTGCGGCCATCGCCGGGCTGACCAGATGGGTTCGTCCACCGCGGCCCTGACGACCTTCAAAGTTACGGTTGCTGGTTGACGCGCAACGCTCGCCGGGGTTGAGGCGGTCATTGTTCATCGCCAGACACATGGAGCAGCCTGGCAGACGCCACTCAAAGCCCGCTTCCAGGAAGATTTTATCCAGACCTTCCGCTTCCGCCTGTGCTTTTACCGGACCGGAACCGGGCACTACCATCGCAACCACACCCGGCGCAACTTTGCGGCCTTTGGCGATAGCGGCGGCGGCACGCAGATCCTCAATGCGTGAGTTGGTACAGGAGCCGATAAAGACTTTATCAATCGCGACATCGGTCAGTCGGATGCCCGGCTGCAGATTCATATACGCCAGCGCTTTTTCCGCTGAGGCGCGCTCTACCGGATCGGCGAATGAGGCCGGGTTCGGGATCACCTGATCAACGGCGATCACCTGACCCGGGTTGGTGCCCCAGGTGACCTGTGGCGCAATCTCTTCTGCATGCAGCGTGACCACCGCATCATAGGTCGCGCCTTCATCTGACTTCAGTGTGCGCCAGTACTCTACAGCCTGCTCCCACTTCTCACCCTGTGGGGAGAACTGGCGGCCTTTCAGGTAGCTGAAGGTGGTCTCGTCCGGTGCCACCAGGCCCGCTTTCGCGCCCATTTCAATCGCCATGTTGCACAGCGTCATACGACCTTCCATGCTCAGCGCCTGAATGGCCGGACCGCAGAACTCAACCACATAGCCGGTTCCGCCTGCGCTGCCGGTTTTGCCGATGATCGCCAGGACAATATCTTTTGCCGTAATGCCGGTTGAAGCCTGGCCCAGCACCTCAATTTTCATGGTTTTCGCCCGGCCCTGCTTCAGGGTCTGGGTGGCAAACACATGCTCTACTTCGGAGGTGCCGATACCAAAGGCCAGTGAGCCGAAGGCTCCGTGCGTTGCCGTGTGCGAGTCACCGCACACGATGGTCATGCCTGGCAGCGTCATGCCCTGCTCAGGGCCGATAACGTGCACAATTCCCTGATACGGGTGGTTCAGGTCATAGAGCTGTACGCCAAATTCGGCGCAGTTCTTCATCAGCTCCTGCATCTGAATCCGCGCCATCTCGCCCGACGCATTGATGTCTTTGGTCTGAGTAGAGACGTTGTGGTCCATGGTGGCAAAGGTTTTGCCTGGCTGACGCACCTTGCGTCCATGCGCGCGCAGACCATCAAAAGCCTGTGGCGAGGTGACTTCATGGATCAGGTGGCGATCGATATAGAGTAATGGCGTTTCGTTCGGCGCTTCGTGGACGACATGTGCATCAAATAACTTCTGGTATAAGGTTTTCATTTTTTTATTTTTCCTCGGCGATAAAGCGGGCAATGATGCTGCCCATCTCATCTGTGCTGACCGCTGGGCCATCACCGGCTAAATCTTTAGTGCGGTAGCCCTGTTCCAGCGCACGACTGATGGCGCGTTCGATACTGTCGGCAGCCTCATCGGCATTCAGGCTGTAGCGTAACAGCAGGGACAGCGACAGGATCTGCGCGACCGGGTTAGCAATATTCTGTCCGGCGATATCCGGTGCGGAGCCACCTGCCGGTTCAAACAGGCCAAAGCCCGCTTCATTCAGGCTGGCGGAAGGCAGCATCCCCATCGAACCGGTGATCATGGCGCACTCATCAGAGAGAATGTCGCCGAACAGGTTGGAGCAGAGCAGCACGTCAAACTGTGACGGATCTTTGATCAACTGCATGGTGGCATTGTCGATATAGATGTGGCTCAGCTGTACGTCCGGATACTCTTTAGCGACCTCGTTAACGATTTCACGCCACATGACTGAGGTCTGCAGGACGTTGGCTTTATCTACTGAGGTCACTTTATTGCGGCGTTTACGCGCAGACTCAAACGCGATACGGGCGATGCGCTCGATCTCGAAGCGGTGGTAAACCTCCGTATCGAATGCCCGCTCTTCCGGGCCGCTGCCTTCGCGTCCTTTAGGCTGACCAAAATAGATGCCGCCGGTCAGTTCACGCACGCACAGGATATCGAAGCCTTTCGCCGCGATGTCGGCGCGCAGCGGGCAGAAAGCTTCCAGACCGCTGTAGAGTGCCGCCGGGCGCAGGTTACTGAACAGTCTGAAGTGTTTGCGCAGGGGCAGCAGGGCACCGCGTTCCGGCTGCGAGGCCGGAGGCAAATGTTCCCACTTCGGTCCGCCAACCGAACCAAACAGGATCGCATCCGCCTGCTCGCAGCCCGCCACGGTCGCAGGAGGCAGGGGTTCGCCGTGCTGATCGATAGCGATGCCGCCGACCGCATATTCCTGAGTGGTAATCTGCATATCAAAGCGCTGACGAATGGCATCCAGCACTTTCATTGCCTGTGCCATCACTTCCGGGCCAATGCCGTCACCGGGTAAAACTGCGATATGAGAAGAGCTGGACATAGTTATACGGTTTCCTTCTGATCTTTAAATTTGCGTTGCAATTCCTGTTCAACCTGGCGGGCACGCCAGATATTGTTCAGCGCATTCACCATCGCTTTGGCGGACGACTCCACGATATCGGTCGCCAGACCGACGCCGTGAAACTTACGGCCGTTGTAGCTCACCACAATGTCGACCTGACCCAGCGCGTTTTCGCCGTGGCCTTTGGCGGTCAGTTTGTAGTTAACCAGCTCCGCGTCGAACTGAGTAATACGGTTAATGGCCTGATAGACCGCGTCAACCGGGCCGTTGCCGGTGGCCGCATCCGCTTTGGCATCATCGCCGCAGCCCAGCTTGACAGAGGCGGTAGCAGTGATGCCGGAACCGGTCTGAACGTTAAATTCATGCAGCTGAAAATGCTCCGGCTCTTCATTCTGTTTATTGATGAAGGCCAGCGCTTCCAGATCGTAGTCGAACACCTGACCTTTTTTGTCAGCCAGTTTCAGGAAGGCGTCATACAGGGCATCCAGATTGTAATCCTGCTCTGCATAGCCCATCTCTTCCATGCGATGTTTTACCGCCGCGCGGCCAGAACGTGAGGTCAGGTTCAGCTGAATCTTGTGTAAGCCGATCGACTCCGGCGTCAGGATTTCATAGTTTTCGCGATTCTTCAGCACGCCATCCTGATGAATACCGGAGGAGTGGGCGAAGGCGTTGGAGCCGACCACCGCCTTGTTTGCCGGGATAGGCATATTGCAGATCTGGCTCACCATCTGGCTGGTGCGGTAGATCTCCTGATGATTGATGTTGGTGTGCACATTCATGATCTGCTGGCGGGTTTTGATCGCCATGATCACCTCTTCCAGCGCACAGTTACCGGCACGTTCACCCAGACCATTCAGCGTGCCTTCAACCTGACGCGCACCCGCCTGGACAGCCGCCAGGGCGTTACCGGTCGCCATACCCAGGTCATCGTGGGTATGGACAGAGAGAATCGCTTTGTCGATGTTAGGTACGCGGTTGATCAGCTGGCTGATGATGTGAGCATATTCGCCTGGCAGGGTGTAACCCACGGTGTCCGGGATATTGATGGTGTTGGCACCGGCATTAATTGCGGCTTCAACCATCCGGCACAGGTCATCAATCGGGGTGCGGCCGCCATCTTCGCAGGAGAATTCAACGTCATTAGTATAGTTACGGGCACGTTTCACCATGTGAACCGCGCGCTCAATCACCTCGGGCAGCGTGCTGCGCAGTTTGGTGGCGATATGCATCGGTGAGGTGGCGATAAAGGTATGAATACGGAAGGCTTCGGCAGCGCGCAGTGATTCGTATGCCGCATCAATATCCTTCTCCACACAGCGGGCCAGACCGCAGACCCGGCTGTTTTTAATGGTGCGCGCGATGGTCTGTACGGATTCAAAATCGCCAGGTGAGGAGACCGGGAAACCCACTTCCATGACATCCACGCCCATACGCTCCAGCGCTAATGCAATCTGCAATTTTTCTTTCACACTCAGGCTGGCCTGTAATGCCTGCTCACCGTCGCGCAGAGTGGTATCGAAAATAATGACTTGCTGACTCATCGTATTCATCCTTATGCATTTTCTGGCCTGGCAACGAGCATAAAAAAACCCGCGACAGGCGCGGGTTTTTAACTTTCAGCAGGTTTGAATCAGTGTTTGATTCCGCCCACAAGTCTACCGCGCAAGCTGTATGCGTTTAGTAGTAGACCGAGAAGGCGAGCAAAACGAAACATGGATTCAAACCTTATAAATTGTTGTGCTGCCTATATTGGTACTGCAATCACTCAGGGATGTCAACCTTCTGTGCAGGGTTATTCTCCAGCGAGTAAAAGGAAGATCGTCTGTTATTTTACGGCCTGACAGCGTAATGAATAGCGCAGAAGTGAGCGCCGCGCCGGTCAGGCAGGATAAGTACGCTGTTGCAGGGTGGTGACTGTTTTATCTATTTGAAAAATAATAATTTTATTTTTATGTTTCTCAGGCGTGAGGCAGAATTTATGTCCGCTTGCTTAGCATAATCGTATGCGCTTTAGCGATTTTCTGGTTAATTAACCCAGAAAATAAAACGGTGGGGCGATTGTGGGCTGGGGCAGGTCACAATAAGTTTTCGTTATTTCTTAGATCACGCTAAAAATAATTTCTTAGTCAGCATTTTCCTCTGCGGTTCTGCGGCGTAATTAGTTTAATCCGCGCAGCCAATTCTTATCGGGCAGAGCCTTTACGTCCCTGCCATTTAATTTACACGGCTTTGCGGTTTGCCTGCCCGCTGAAGTGCGGTTATGGTAATCGACCTACTCTCAGAACAATGAACTCGACAGATTTCTCTGTAACCGGACAGCGGCACAGGTTTCCGCTGTCGTGCATAAACATAAGATTTTGATTGGCAGAGCAGGCACCGGCGTGACGCGATACGTGCAAACGGCCCTATTCATGGCGCCCGGTCCTGAAGCCTGGAGGCAGAAGATGGAGATGTTGTCAGGAGCCGAAATGGTCGTCCGTTCGTTAATCGATCAGGGCGTTAAGCAGGTATTCGGTTATCCGGGTGGCGCGGTATTAGATATCTATGATGCGCTGCAAACCGTCGGGGGTATCGATCACATTCTGGTACGCCATGAGCAGGCTGCGGTGCATATGGCTGACGGCCTCGCACGCGCCACGGGTGAAGTCGGGGTCGTGCTGGTCACTTCCGGCCCCGGCGCGACCAATGCGATCACCGGGATCGCCACCGCCTATATGGACTCTATTCCGCTGGTGATTCTGTCGGGCCAGGTGCCTACCTCGCTGATTGGCTATGATGCCTTTCAGGAGTGCGACATGGTCGGCATTTCACGGCCGGTGGTGAAGCACAGTTTTCTGGTGAAAAGCACCGAAGAGATCCCCACCGTGCTGAAAAAGGCGTTCTGGCTCGCCGCCAGCGGACGTCCGGGACCGGTGGTTATCGATCTGCCGAAAGATATTCTCAACCCGGCCAATAAGCTCCCTTATCACTGGCCGGACGCTGTCAGCATGCGCTCCTACAATCCGACCATCCAGGGCCATAAAGGTCAGATTAAGCGTGCGCTGACGACACTGCTGGCCGCAAAACAGCCGGTGATTTATGCCGGTGGCGGTGCCATCACCGCGGGCTGTGAAGCGGAACTGTTACAGCTGGCCGAAAGCCTGAACATTCCGGTCACCACATCGCTGATGGGGCTGGGCGCGTTTCCTGGCACGCATCGTCAGTGCGTCGGGATGCTCGGCATGCACGGCACCTATGAAGCCAACATGACGATGCACAACACCGATCTGATTTTTGGTATCGGCGTTCGCTTTGACGACCGCACCACCAATAATCTGGCGAAGTATTGCCCCAACGCCACCATCATGCACATTGATATCGACCCGACCTCTATCTCCAAGACGGTGGCGGCGGATATCCCGATCGTGGGTGATGCGAAGCAGGTGCTGCAGCAGATGCTGGAGCTGCTGGCGCAAAACGACAGTGAGCCGCGCTCTGAAAGTCTGCAGGCGTGGTGGAGCGCGATTGAGGGCTGGCGCAGTCGTCAGTGCCTGGAGTTTGATCGGACCAGCGACAAAATCAAACCGCAGGCCGTCATTGAAACCATCAGCCGTCTGACCCATGGCGACGCCTACGTCACGTCCGATGTGGGCCAGCATCAGATGTTTGCTGCGCTCTATTATCCGTTTGATAAACCGCGTCGCTGGATCAACTCCGGTGGGCTGGGCACAATGGGCTTTGGCCTGCCCGCTGCGCTGGGTGTCAAGATGGCGCTGCCGGACGAAACCGTTATCTGCGTGACGGGCGATGGCAGTATCCAGATGAACATTCAGGAGCTCTCCACCGCACTGCAGTACAATCTGCCGGTGCTGGTACTGAGCCTGAATAACCGGGTTCTGGGCATGGTGAAACAGTGGCAGGATATGATCTACTCCGGCCGCCACTCGCAGTCCTATATGGAATCACTGCCTGACTTCGTGCGTCTGGCTGAAGCCTACGGCCACGTCGGGATTGCCATTGAGCATCCGGCTGAACTGGAAGAGAAGCTGACGCTGGCGCTGGAGAAACTGGCACAGGGGCGTCTGGTGTTTGTAGATGTCGCCGTGGACGGTAGCGAGCATGTTTACCCGATGCAGATTCGCGGCGGCAGCATGGATGAGATGTGGTTAAGCAAAACGGAGAGGACATAACTATGCGTCGCATTTTATCAGTTCTGCTGGAGAACGAATCTGGCGCATTATCCCGTGTCGTCGGTCTCTTTTCGCAGCGCGGCTACAACATCGAAAGCCTGACCGTTGCGCCTACCGACGATCCCACCCTGTCGCGGATGACCATTCAGACGGTAGGCGACCAGAAGGTGCTGGAGCAGATCGAAAAGCAGCTGCACAAGCTGGTGGATGTGCTGCGCGTGACCGAACTGGGGCAGGGTGCCTACGTAGAGCGCGAAATCATGCTGGTGAAGATCCAGGCGAGTGGCTATGGCCGTGAAGAGGTGAAGCGCAACGCTGAGATCTTCCGCGGTCAGATTATTGATGTAACGCCTACGCTGTACACGGTTCAGCTGGCAGGCACCAGTGACAAACTGGACGCGTTTCTCAATTCCGTGCGTGAGGTTGCCGAAATCGTTGAAGTGGCCCGCTCCGGTATTGTGGGCGTGTCACGCGGCGATCGCATCATGCGTTAATCACGCTGCGTCACCATCGAACCTCACCTAACCCGGCGAAATGCCGGGTTTTTTTATTTTTTATGCGCCAGGCTGGTTACATTCAGAAAAGCGGTTGCTCCGCGCACTTTTCTGCTGTTAGATGATAGCCATGAGTTATCCATAGCTTAACTGCGGCTATTTCTGCCGTAAAAGCGGATTTGATGGTGGGGTTATCGTGAAGCTGGATGAAATTGCGCGTTTGGCAGGCGTGTCGCGCACCACGGCCAGTTATGTGATCAATGGTAAAGCGCGGCAGTATCGTGTCAGCGACAAAACCGTTGAGAAAGTGATGGCGGTCGTGCGTGAGCATAATTATCACCCCAATGCGGTGGCCGCCGGGCTGCGCGCCGGGCGAACGCGCTCTATTGGGCTGGTGATTCCCGATCTGGAGAATACCAGTTACACCCGTATTGCAAACTATCTTGAACGTCAGGCGCGTCAGCGAGGCTATCAGCTGCTGATCGCCTGCTCAGAAGATCAGCCTGATAACGAGATGCGCTGCATTGAGCATCTGCTACAGCGTCAGGTCGACGCGATCATCGTCTCCACCTCGTTACCGCCTGAGCATCCCTTTTATCAGCGCTGGGTCAACGATCCGCTGCCAATCATTGCGTTAGACCGTGCGCTGGATCGTGAACATTTCACCAGCGTCGTGGGCGCCGACCAGGACGATGCCCATACGCTGGCGGCTGAACTGCGTCAGCTCGAGGTCAAAAACGTGCTATTCCTCGGCGCTCTGCCTGAGCTGTCAGTGAGCTTCCTGCGTGAGATGGGATTCCGTGATGCGTGGAAAGATGACCCGCGGCCGATAGATTACATTTATTGCAACAGCTTCGAACGCACCGCTGCCGCCGCGCTGTTTGAGCGTTATCTTGAAGAGCATCCGATGCCGGAGGCGCTTTTTACCACCTCTTTCGGGCTGCTGCAGGGCGTCATGGATGTCACGCTGAAACGAGACGGCCGGCTGCCTACCGAGCTGGCGATTGCCACCTTTGGCGACCACGAATTACTGGACTTTCTTGAGTGCCCGGTGCTGGCCGTAGGACAACGCCATCGTGACGTCGCCGAACGGGTACTGGAATTAGTTTTAGCCTCGCTGGATGAGCCAAGAAAACCTAAACCCGGTTTAACCCGTATCCGCCGTAATTTATATCGTCGCGGACAATTAAGCCGAAGAGTTAAATGAGGGAAGGGCAGTATTACACTGCCCACCACGTTTATTTTTTTCCGAATTACTGATTAAATAAACAGGTCGACGTAAAAAAGCGTAAATTCTGCTCATCAATTCTAACAAAGCAGAAAGGGTTATTTTTATTATCTGCTTACAACTTCAACAAATGCCGCTTTCCTGTCCGCCCTGAGCCGCTGGGCTTTCTTTCGGAAATCCCCTAAAATGCCGCCGCTGTCTCAGAAACCACGAGAAATATTCAGCGTGTGATGCTGTTTCATTTTTAATCGTTTTTTCCGCGCCCGCTTTTTTTATTCAGGTATTCATTGGTTTAATTTTTTCTTTCTCTTTTTATTCGATCAGGGCGTCGGCAGCCATTAATTCGGCGCTCTGTAAATAGTGATATTCAACTGCCGCTCCGGCTTGACAAGGATTTCATCGAATCCTTAAACTCGTTTCGTGGTAAAAAGTGGGATAAAGTGGTGCAAACGGGTGACCAGGGGGAGAGACTGGCATGTTCCGCGGAGCAACGTTAGTCAATCTCGACAGTAAAGGGCGGCTTGCCGTACCCACGCGATATCGCGATTTGCTGATCGGGGAATCTCAGGGGCAGATGGTCTGTACCATCGACCTCCACCAGCCATGCCTGTTGCTTTATACCCTGCCCGAATGGGAAATCATTGAAAAAAAGCTCGCCCGCTTATCCAGTATGAATCCACTTGAGCGCCGTGTGCAGCGTCTGTTGCTGGGACATGCCAGTGAATGTCAGATGGATAATGCAGGACGCCTGCTGCTGGCGAATACGCTTCGGCAGCACGCAAAATTAACCAAAGAAGTGATGCTGGTCGGACAGTTCAACAAGTTTGAGCTGTGGGATGAACAGACCTGGTATCAACAGGTCAGGGACGATATTGACGCAGAACAGTCAGCTCAGGAGCCTTTATCTGAGCGGTTGCAGGACTTGTCGCTATAGCTATGCAGGAAAATTTCAAACATACCACCGTGCTGTTGGATGAGGCGGTTAACGGCCTCAATATCAGGGAAGACGGTATCTACATCGACGGCACGTTTGGTCGTGGTGGTCATTCACGTCTGATTCTTTCGCAACTGGGAGAGAAGGGACAACTGATCGCCATCGATCGCGACCCTCAAGCTATCGCCGCTGCCGCTGAGATTACCGATCCCCGCTTCTCTATTATTCATGGCCCTTTTTCCGCCCTGGCAGAGTATGTCTCTGAGCGGGATTTGGTCGGAAAAATTGACGGCATCCTGCTGGATCTGGGGGTTTCCTCACCGCAGCTGGATGACGCAGAGCGCGGCTTCTCGTTTATGCGTGACGGACCGCTGGATATGCGTATGGATCCTTCGCGCGGTCACTCCGCCGCCGAGTGGTTGCTGCAGGCGGAAGAGGCAGACATCGCTTTCGTTCTGAAAACCTACGGTGAAGAGCGGTTCGCCAAACGTATCGCCCGCGCCATTGTTGAGCGCAATCGCGAAGCGCCGATGACCCGGACACGGGAGCTGGCTGAGGTGATCGCCGTTGCCACGCCGGTTAAAGATAAGTTCAAGCATCCGGCGACGCGCAGTTTCCAGGCGATCCGTATCTGGATTAACAGTGAACTGGAAGAGATCGATATTGCGCTGAAAGGGGCTGTTGAGGTGCTGGCACCACAAGGGCGCCTTTCGGTGATCAGCTTCCACTCGCTGGAAGATCGGCTGGTGAAACGCTTTATGCGCGATCAGAGTCGCGGGCCGCAGGTCCCAGCCGGGCTGCCAATGACGGAACATCAGCTGCGTGCCTTGGGCGGTCGTGAACTGAAATTACTCGGCAAAATGTCGCCGGGCGATGCCGAAGTTTCTGAGAACCCGCGCGCGCGCAGTTCGGTATTACGTATTGCGGAGAAAACCGACGCATGATCGGTAATGAGCGTCACAGTCTGCCCGCCGTCATCGGCGGGGATCTGCTGCGAAAGGGCAAGATCCCGGTGCTGTTGCTGATCGCTGTGGTGGTTTCTGCCGTGCTGGTGGTCACCACCACCCATAAAACCCGACTGTTAACCGCACAGCGTGAACAGCTGGTACTGGAGCGCGACGCGCTGGATATCGAATGGCGCAACCTGATTCTGGAAGAGAATGCGCTGGGCGATCACAGCCGTGTCGAACGCATCGCCACCGAGAAGCTGCAGCTGCAGCACGTTGATCCTTCACAAGAAAATATCGTGGTGCAGAAATAAGGACCTCAGATAGCGAATGAGCGGTACAGGCAGAACGCTGAAGTTAAAGAAACCGGAAGATAAGGCCAGCTTTGTAAGCTGGCGTTTTGCGTTGCTGTGCGGCTGTATTTTGCTGGCACTGGGTGGACTGCTGTCACGCGTTGCCTGGCTGCAGGTGATCAATCCAGGCAAGCTGGTCAAAGAGGGCGATCTTCGCTCGCTGCGCGTGCAGGCGGTGCCGACGTCGCGCGGAATGATCAGCGATCGAGCCGGACGCCCGCTCGCCGTCAGTGTCCCGGTAAATGCCATCTGGGCCGATCCCAAAGAGCTTCACGCCGGCGGCGGCGTCACACTGGACAGCCGCTGGAAGGCGCTCTCCGATGCGCTTTCGATTCCGCTGGATCAGCTGGCGGCGCGTGTTAATGCCAACCCGAAAGGCCGCTTCGTCTATCTGGCGCGCCAGGTCAATCCGGCTATCGGCGAGTACGTTAAAAAACTTAAACTTCCCGGTATTCATCTGCGCGAAGAGTCGCGCCGCTACTATCCTGCCGGGCAGGTCACCTCCCATCTGATTGGTTTTACCAATATCGACGGACAGGGCATTGAAGGCATCGAGAAGAGCTTTGATAAGTGGCTGACCGGTGCGCCGGGCGAAAGAACGGTGCGTAAAGACCGTTACGGTCGGGTCATCGAAGATATCTCTTCCGTCGACAGCCGGGCGGCCCACAACCTGACCCTGAGCATTGATGAACGTCTGCAGGCGCTGGTTTACCGCGAACTGAATAACGCCGTGGCGTTCAACAAAGCGGAGTCGGGCACGGCAGTGCTGGTGGATGTGAACACCGGTGAAGTGCTGGCGATGGCTAACAGCCCTGCTTACAACCCGAACAATCTCAGTAATACCTCCAAAGATCTGATGCGCAACCGCGCCATCACCGACATTTTCGAGCCTGGCTCAACCGTGAAGCCGATGGTGGTGATGACGGCGCTGCAACGCGGCGTGGTCAGAGAGAACAGCGTTCTGAATACCGTGCCGTACCGCGTCAATGGTCATGAGATCAAAGATGTGGCGCGCTACAACGAATTGACCCTGACAGGGGTTCTGCAGAAGTCGAGTA
Organism: Pantoea sp. M_10; assembly: GCF_008631515.1. Classification (NCBI taxonomy): domain Bacteria; kingdom Pseudomonadati; phylum Pseudomonadota; class Gammaproteobacteria; order Enterobacterales; family Erwiniaceae; genus Pantoea; species Pantoea sp. M_10. The sequence goes on from NZ_VWUL01000003.1 coordinate 439,211, forward strand.
ACGTCGGAGTTTCACGTCTGGCGTTAGCGATGCCCTCCTCAGCGCTGGTAGAAACTTACTCGCGTTTTGGACTGGGCAAACCGACCAATTTGGGGCTGGTCGGGGAAAGCAGTGGCTTATACCCTAAAAAACAACGGTGGTCTGACATAGAGAGGGCCACCTTCTCTTTCGGCTACGGGCTAATGGTAACGCCGTTACAGTTAGCGCGAGTCTACGCAACCATTGGCAGCTATGGCATTAATCGCCCGCTGTCGATTACCAAAGTCGACCCGCCCGTCGCGGGAGAGCGCGTTTTCGATGAGTCGCTGGTGAAAACCGTGATGCATATGATGGAAAGCGTGGCGCTGCCCGGTGGCGGCGGTGTCAAAGCGGCCATCAAGGGCTATCGCATTGCGATAAAAACCGGTACGGCGAAAAAAGTCGGGCCGGATGGTCGCTACGTCAACAAATACATCGCCTATACCGCAGGTGTTGCACCTGCCAGTCATCCTCGGTTCGCGCTGGTGGTGGTGATCAACGATCCCCAGGCCGGCAAATATTATGGTGGTGCGGTTTCTGCTCCGGTGTTTGGTGCCATCATGGGCGGCGTACTGCGCACCATGAACATCGAACCGGATGCATTACCGACCAATGACAGAAACGAGCTGGTGACTAACAGAAGTGAGGAATCAAGTGACAGATCGTAACCTGCGCGACTTACTCGGCCCCTGGGTGCCAGGCGCGCCGGCGCGCCCACTGCGTGACATGACCCTGGACAGCCGCCTTGCGGCTTCTGGCGATCTGTTTGTCGCTGTTTCAGGCCATCAGGTTGATGGACGCCGCTTTATCCCGCAGGCGATTGCGCAGGGCGTCGCTGCGGTTGTGGCGGAAGCCGAAGGCGAAGCCGCCGACGGTGAAATCCGTGAGATGCACGGCGTGCCGGTTATCTATCTGGCGCAGCTGCATCAGCGTCTTTCGGCATTAGCCGGACGCTTTTACCAGCAGCCAGGTGAAAAACAGAAGCTGATCGGCGTGACCGGCACCAACGGCAAAACCACCACCACGCAGTTACTGGCGCAGTGGGCAATGCTGCTGGGTGAAACCAGCGCGGTCATGGGCACGGTCGGCAACGGCCTGGTAGGCCAGCTGGCCGCAGCCGAAAATACCACCGGCTCTGCGGTAGACGTACAGCATCTGCTGCACGATCTGGCTGAAAAAGGGGCGACTCTGACCGCTATGGAAGTTTCTTCACACGGGCTGGTTCAGCATCGCGTCGCGGCGCTGCCGTTTGCCGCTGCGGTCTTCACTAATCTCAGCCGCGACCACCTCGACTATCACGGTGACATGGAGAGCTATGAGTCCGCCAAATGGCTGCTCTTCTCTGAGCATCAGGTCGGTCAGGCGATCCTCAACGCGGATGATGAAGTGGGGCGTCGCTGGCTCGCGCGCTTACCGGATGCGGTCGCGGTCACTATGGAGAATAACCTCCAGCCGGGTTGCCATGGCCGCTGGCTGAAAGCCGACGCGGTGGAGTATCACGACAACGGCGCCCATATCCGTTTCAGCTCCAGCTGGGGCAATGGCGACATTGCCAGCCCGCTGATGGGCGCATTCAATGTCAGCAATCTGATGCTGGCGCTGGCGACCCTGCTGGCGCTCGACTATCCGCTGGCGACGCTGATCGACGCCGCCCCCCGGTTACAGCCGGTCAACGGGCGTATGGAAGTGTTCAGTGCCGCAGGTAAACCCACGGTCGTGGTCGATTACGCTCACACGCCAGACGCGCTGGAAAAAGCGCTGGAAGCGGCACGCCTGCACTGCACAGGAAAACTGTGGTGCCTGTTTGGCTGCGGTGGCGATCGTGACAAAGGGAAACGCCCGTTAATGGGGGCGATTGCCGAGCAGTTTGCCGATGTGGTGGTGATTACCGATGACAACCCGCGCAGTGAAGATCCGCAGGCCATCGTCAACGATATTCTGACCGGTTTGCTGGACCCGGGCCGCGCCCGTGTGGTCTCCGGTCGTGCGCAGGCGGTGACTAACACCATTATGCAGGCGCAGCCTGACGACATCGTGCTGGTCGCGGGCAAGGGCCACGAAGATTATCAGATCATCGGTACACACCGGCTTGATTACTCCGACCGTGCAACGGTCGCGGCTCTGCTGGGAGGCGCAGCATGATTCCGGTTTCATTACAGACTCTGGCACAGATCACCGGCGGCACGCTTTACGGCAGCGACCTCACTCTGAATGAGGTCACCACAGATACCCGCAAGGTGACGGCTGGCAGCCTGTTTGTCGCGCTGGTGGGTGAGCGTTTTGATGCGCATGACTTTGTCAGCGATGCGATTGCGAATGGCGCACAGGCGCTGCTGGTCAGTCAGCATTTACCTGTGGCTGTACCGCAGGTGGTCGTTGAGGATACCCGTCTCGCCTTTGGCAGACTGGGGGCCTGGGTTCGCCAGCAGTCGACCGCTCGCGTCGTGGCGCTGACCGGCTCTTCCGGGAAAACCTCGGTGAAAGAGATGACCGCGGCGATTTTGCGTCAGTGTGGTGAAACGCTCTATACCGCCGGTAATCTCAATAACGATTATGGCGTCCCGATGACGCTGCTGCGCCTGACACCTGAACATCAGTATGCGGTGATCGAGCTGGGCGCGAATCATCAGGGCGAGATCGCCTATACCACCGATCTGGTTCGGCCGGAGAGTGCGCTGGTTAACAACCTGGCGGCAGCACATCTGGAAGGCTTTGGTTCACTGGCGGGCGTTGCCAAAGCCAAAGGCGAAATTTTTCAGGGCTTACCGCCGCACGGCATTGCGATTCTGAATGCCGAGAGCAATGACTGGCCAAAGTGGCAGGCGAATCTGCAGGATAAAACCGTGTGGCGCTTTGCACCGCAGGCGGCAGGGTGCGACTTCTCCGCCCGCGATATCCGCATTGCTCAGGACGGTACCCATTTTGTCATGGTGACTCCGCGTGGCGAAGTGGAGATCGTTCTGCCGCTGCCGGGTCGCCATAACATCGCTAATGCCCTGGCCGCTGCGGCCCTGGCCCTGTCAGTGGACGCGCCGCTGAGTGCCGTTCAGCAGGGGCTGAAAAGCCTGCAGTCGGTGCCTGGCCGTCTGTTCCCGGTGCGCCTCTCTGCGCAGCAGCTGCTGCTGGACGACAGCTACAACGCTAACGTCGGTTCAATGACCGCAGCGGTTCAGGTTCTGTCCGAGATGCCGGGCTATCGGGTGCTGGTGGCGGGGGATATGGCCGAACTGGGCGACGAGACCGAACAGTGTCACCGCGAAGTCGGCGAGGCGGCACGTGACGCAGGCATTGATCGCGTGCTGACGACCGGCAGTTTCAGCCATTTCATCAGCGAAAGCAGCAAAGCTGGCGAACATTTCAGCGATAAGACGGCGCTGACTGAACGTTTACGCCAGCTGTTGTCCGAACACTCAGAAATTACTGTCTTGATAAAAGGTTCGCGTAGTGCCGCCATGGAGCAGGTAGTACAGAGCTTACAGGAGAAAGGAACATGTTAGTTTGGCTGGCCGAGCATCTGGTCGCTTTATATTCCGGTTTTAACGTCTTTTCCTATCTGACGTTTCGCGCCATTGTCAGCCTGCTGACCGCGTTATTTATCTCGCTCTGGATGGGACCGCGCCTGATCGCCTGGCTGCAGAAGTTACAGATCGGTCAGGTTGTCCGCAATGACGGCCCGGAGTCTCACTTCAGCAAGCGCGGCACGCCGACCATGGGCGGCATCATGATCCTGACCTCCATCACCATTTCGGTGCTGATGTGGGCCTATCCGTCGAATCCGTATGTCTGGTGTGTGCTGGTGGTGTTAATCGGCTTTGGCATCATCGGCTTTGTCGACGATTACCGCAAAGTCGTACGTAAAGACACCAAGGGACTCATCGCCCGCTGGAAATATTTCTGGATGTCGGTGATTTCGCTGGGCGTGGCGTTCGCGCTGTATGTGGCAGGCAAAGATACGCCGGCGACCCAGCTGGTGGTGCCATTTTTCAAAGACATCATGCCGCAGCTCGGCCTCTTTTATGTGCTGCTGGCCTACTTTGTGATTGTCGGAACGGGTAATGCGGTCAACCTGACCGATGGCCTGGATGGTCTGGCGATTATGCCGACCGTCTTTGTAGCGGCCGGCTTCGCGCTGGTTGCCTGGGCAACGGGTAACGTGAAATTCGCAGAATATCTGCATATCCCTTACCTGCGTCATGCCGGTGAACTGGTGATTGTCTGCACCGCTATCGTCGGGGCAGGGCTGGGCTTTCTGTGGTTCAATACCTACCCGGCACAGGTCTTTATGGGGGACGTGGGCTCGCTGGCACTGGGCGGCGCGCTCGGAACCATCGCGGTGTTACTGCGTCAGGAATTTTTACTGGTGATCATGGGCGGCGTGTTTGTGGTTGAGACGCTGTCGGTGATCCTGCAGGTGGGATCGTTCAAGCTGCGCGGTCAGCGTATTTTCCGCATGGCGCCGATCCATCACCACTATGAACTGAAAGGCTGGCCGGAACCGCGCGTGATTGTGCGCTTCTGGATTATTTCGCTAATGCTGGTGCTGATTGGCCTGGCCACGCTGAAGGTGCGTTAATCATGGCTGACTATCGGGGTAGAAAAGTCGTCATCATCGGGCTGGGCCTGACCGGGCTCTCCTGTGTTGATTTCTTTCTGGCGCAGGGCGTAACGCCTCGCGTGATGGATACCCGTGTCTCGCCGCCGGGGCTGGATAAATTGCCCGGGCAGGTTGAACGCCATCTGGGCGGTCTTAACGGCGACTGGCTGCTGACCTCCGATCTGATTGTTGCCAGTCCGGGCATCGCGCTGGCGCATCCGCTTCTCAGCGAAGCAGCAGATGCCGGTATCGAAATCGTCGGCGACATCGAGCTGTTTTGCCGCGAGGCGCAGGCGCCTGTCGTGGCGATTACCGGTTCCAACGGCAAAAGCACGGTGACGACGCTGGTGGGCGAGATGGCCAAAGCCGCAGGCTGGCAGGTGGGCGTAGGCGGCAACATCGGTCTGCCCGCACTGAGCCTGCTGCAGTCTCCGGCGCAGCTCTACGTGCTGGAGCTCTCCAGTTTTCAGCTTGAGACTACGCACAGCCTGAAAGCCGCGGCGGCAACCGTGCTGAACGTCAGCGAAGATCATATGGATCGCTATCCGCTGGGGATGCAGCAGTATCGTGCCGCCAAACTGCGGGTTTACGAGAACGCGCAGACCTGCATCGTTAACGCCGATGACGCCCTGACGATGCCGGTTCGCGGGGCGGACACCCGTTGTGTCAGCTTTGGCATCGATTTCGGTGACTATCACCTTAACAAGCAGCAGGGCAGTATCTGGCTGCGGGTGAAGGGTGAGAAGGTGCTGAACACCGCTGAAATGAAAATGACCGGCCAGCACAACTACACCAATGCACTGGCGGCGCTGGCCCTGGCTGACGCCGTAGGGTTGCCACGCGCCTCCAGCCTGGCCGCTTTAACGCATTTTAACGGTCTGGCACATCGCTTCCAGCTGGTGCATGAGCATCAGGGCGTGCGCTGGATTAACGACTCTAAAGCCACCAATGTTGGCAGCACCGAAGCGGCACTGAATGGTCTGCAGGTGAACGGCACGTTATGGCTGCTGATGGGCGGCGATGGCAAATCAGCCGACTTTACGCCGCTGATCCCCTGGCTGCAGGGTGACAATGTGCGTCTCTACTGTTTTGGCCGCGACGGTGATGCGCTGGCGGCGCTGCGTCCTGAGATCGCCGTACGCACGGAGACGATGCGTCAGGCAATGGAGCAGATCGCGCCTCAGGTTAAATCCGGCGATATGGTTCTGCTGTCGCCCGCTTGTGCCAGCCTTGACCAGTTCCGTAACTTTGAGCAGCGCGGCGATCAGTTCGCGCAGCTGGCGAAGGAGCTGAGCTGATGCGTATTCCTGGCGCCGGACTGGCTCACTATTTCTCAGGACGCCTGAAAGATTGGGTCATGGGATCGCGTGAAAGTGATGACACTTCACTGGTGCTCTATGACCGCACGCTGTTATGGCTGACGCTCGGTCTGGCAGTGATTGGTTTTGTGATGGTGACCTCGGCCTCTATGCCTGTCGGTCAGCGTCTGAATGACGATCTCTTTTACTTTGCCAAGCGTGACGCCTTCTACATTGCGCTGGCGCTGGGCATGGCGCTGGTTACGCTGCGGGTGCCAATGGATTTCTGGCAGCGCTACAGCAACGTGATGCTGATGGTCACGATCGTCATGCTGCTGATTGTTCTGGTAGTCGGCAGCTCGGTTAACGGTGCATCGCGCTGGATTGCGCTGGGTCCGCTGCGTATCCAGCCTGCGGAGCTGTCGAAGCTCTCCCTGTTCTGCTATCTCGCCAGTTACCTGGTGCGCAAAGTGGAAGAGGTGCGTAATAACTTCTGGGGCTTCTGTAAACCGATGGGCGTCATGGTCGTGCTGGCGGTGTTACTGCTGGCGCAGCCCGACCTGGGAACGGTGGTGGTGCTGTTTGTTACGACGCTGGCGATGCTCTTCCTGGCGGGGGCCAAGCTGTGGCAGTTCATGGCGATTATCGGCTCCGGTATCTTTGCGGTGATCCTGCTTATCATTGCAGAGCCCTACCGTATGCGCCGCGTGACGTCGTTCTGGAATCCCTGGGAAGATCCGTTTGGGAGTGGCTACCAGCTGACCCAGTCGCTGATGGCCTTTGGCCGCGGTGAGTTCTGGGGGCAGGGACTCGGTAACTCCGTGCAAAAGCTGGAATATCTGCCGGAGGCGCACACCGACTTTATTTTCGCCATCATAGGGGAAGAACTCGGTTACATCGGTGTGGTATTGGCACTTTTAATGGTATTCTTCGTCGCTTTTCGTGCGATGTCGATTGGCCGACGTGCGCTGGAGCTGGATCAGCGTTTTTCCGGCTTTTTAGCCTGTTCAATTGGCGTCTGGTTCAGCTTCCAGGCGCTGGTTAACGTCGGGGCTGCAGCCGGTATGTTACCGACTAAAGGCCTGACCTTGCCGCTGATCAGTTACGGTGGTTCGAGTCTGATCATTATGTCGACCGCCATCGTCTTTTTATTACGCATAGATTATGAAACGCGCCTGGCGAAAGCGCAGGCGTTTACCCGAGGTGGTCGATGAGCGGTAAGCGATTGATGGTGATGGCAGGCGGAACCGGCGGACATGTTTTTCCCGGTCTGGCTGTCGCCCATCATCTGATGGAACAGGGCTGGCAGGTTCGCTGGTTAGGCACCGCCGACCGCATGGAGGCCGATCTGGTGCCGAAGCACGGCATTGAGATCGACTTTATCCGCATCAGCGGACTGCGTGGTAAAGGCCTGAAAGCGCTGCTGCTGGCGCCCATGCGCATCTTCAATGCATGGCGTCAGGCGCGTCGCATTATGAAAGCCTGGCAGCCCGATGTTGTGCTGGGCATGGGCGGCTACGTTTCCGGTCCCGGTGGCCTGGCGGCCTGGAGTTGCGGCATTCCGGTGGTACTGCATGAGCAGAACGGGATTGCCGGACTGACCAACAAATGGCTGGCGAAAATCGCCACCAAAGTGCTGCAGGCGTTTCCGGGGGCTTTTCCTGCTGCCGATGTAGTGGGCAATCCGGTGCGTACGGATGTGCTGGCGCTGCCTCTGCCGGCACAACGACTGGCCGACCGTACAGGCCCGATCCGGGTGCTGGTGATTGGCGGCAGTCAGGGCGCGCGGATACTGAACCAGACGCTGCCGCAGATTGCGGCGCTGGTGGGTGATGAGATCACCCTGTGGCATCAGACCGGTAAAGGGGCGCTGCCTGAAACGGAGAAAGCCTATCAGCAGGCGGGTCAGACGCAGCACAGGGTCACCGAGTTTATCGATGATATGGCGGCGGCCTATGCCTGGGCCGATGTGGTGGTCTGCCGCTCCGGGGCGTTAACCGTGAGTGAAGTCGCTGCCGCCGGTTTACCGGCGATTTTCGTGCCGTTTCAGCACAAGGATCGCCAGCAGTACTGGAACGCGCTGCCGCTGGAAAAAGCGGGCGCCGCCAGAATTTTTGAGCAGCCGCAGTTTACTGCGGAGGCCGTAGCGGATCTGCTACGCCACTGGGATCGCGCAACCCTGTTGACGATGGCTGAGCAGGCCCGTCAGGTGGCGATCCCCGATGCGACCGATCGGGTCGCACAGGAAGTGGCTCGCGCCGCAAAGTAATCATTCCGGTCAGCGTGTCTGACCTGTACCCGGGCCGGGTACAAACTGAAAGAGCAGGTAATTGAGAGCGATGAATACACAACAATTGGCAAAACTGCGTTCTATCGTGCCCGAGATGCGTCGCGTCCGGCACATCCACTTTGTCGGCATCGGTGGTGCTGGCATGGGCGGTATTGCCGAAGTGTTAGCAAATGAAGGCTACCATATCAGCGGTTCAGATCTGGCCCCTAACCCGGTGACGCAGAACCTGATAGCGCTGGGTGCGACCATCTATTTTAACCATCGCCCTGAAAACGTGAACGATGCCAGCGTGGTGGTGGTTTCCAGCGCGGTCTCGCAGGACAACCCTGAACTGGTGGCGGCGCGTGAACAGCGCATTCCGGTCATTCGTCGCGCGGAGATGCTGGCGGAGCTGATGCGATTCCGTCACGGCATCGCCGTTGCGGGCACTCATGGCAAAACCACCACCACGGCGATGGTCTCAAGCATTTATGCGGAAGCCGGGCTGGATCCGACCTTTGTGAACGGCGGACTGGTTAAAGCAGCAGGCACCCATGCCCGTCTGGGCAACAGCCGCTATCTGATTGCCGAAGCGGATGAGAGTGACGCGTCGTTCCTGCATCTGCAGCCGATGGTGGCGATTGTGACCAACATCGAAGCGGACCACATGGACACCTATCAGGGCGATTTTGAGAACCTGAAGCAGACCTTTATTAACTTCCTGCACAACCTGCCGTTTTACGGTCGCGCAGTGATGTGCGTGGATGATGCGGTGATCCGCGATCTGATCCCACGTGTAGGACGGCACATTACCACCTACGGTTTCAGTGATGACGCTGACCTGCGCATTGAGAATTATGAGCAGAGTGGTGCGCAGGGACATTTCACCCTGATCCGTCAGGATAAAGCGCCGCTGCAGATTACGCTGAACGCACCGGGCCGCCACAACGCACTGAATGCGGCCGCCGCGGTTGCCGTCGCCAGTGAAGAGGGCATTGAAGACAACGCCATTCTGGCTGCGCTGGAGAGCTTCCAGGGCACGGGCCGTCGCTTTGATCTGCTGGGTGAGTTCCCGACCGAACCGGTAAACGGGCAGCCGGGCAGCGCAATGCTGGTGGATGACTATGGTCATCACCCGACTGAAGTTGAGGCGACGATCAAAGCGGCGCGTGCAGGCTGGCCGGACAAAAAACTGGTCATGGTATTTCAGCCGCACCGTTTCAGCCGAACCCGCGATCTCTTCGATGATTTCGCCAACGTGCTGTCACATGTCGATGTCCTGCTGATGCTGGATGTCTACTCTGCCGGTGAGACGGCCATTCCGGGCGCAGACAGCCGTTCGCTCTGCCGTGCGATTCGCAATCGGGGCAAAGTGGATCCGATTCTGGTGCCGGAACATGACGCGCTGCCGGAGATGCTGGCACCGCTGCTGTCAGGCAACGATCTGATTCTGGTGCAGGGGGCCGGTAACGTCGGTAAGGTTGCCCGCAAGCTGGCTGACGCCAGGCTCCAGCCGGAGCAGAAAGCGGAGGATCGTCATGGCGGATAAAGTTGCCGTATTAATGGGCGGTACCTCGGCAGAGCGTGAGGTGTCGCTTAACTCGGGTCAGGCTGTTTTAGCCGGATTACGGGAAATGGGCATTGATGCACATGGCATCGATACCCGTGATGTTTCGGTTCTCACGCTGAAAGAGCAGGGCTTTACCAAAGCCTTTATCGCTCTGCATGGCCGGGGTGGCGAAGATGGCTCGCTGCAGGCGGTGCTGGAGTTTCTGCAACTGCCCTACACGGGCAGCGGCGTGATGGCCTCAGCCGTCACCATGGACAAGCTGCGCACCAAACTGCTGTGGCAGGGGCGCGGCTTACCTTCAGGACGCTTTGTCTGGCTGACGCGTCAGCAGTTTGCTGCCGGGCTGGATGCCGAGAGCGACGCGGCGATTGCGGCGCTTGGCCTGCCACTGTTTGTTAAGCCAGCCTGTGAAGGCTCCAGCGTGGGCATCAGCCGGGTCAACGATCTGAGCGCGCTGCCTGCTGCACTGGAACTGGCGTTTAAGCACGACAATGACGTGCTGGTCGAGGCGTTTCTCAGCGGCGCGGAGTATACCGTCGCGATTGTGGGCGATCGTATTCTGCCTGCCATTGAGATTAAGAGCGCCAGTGAGTTCTATGACTATGAAGCTAAATACATTTCTGACGATACTCAGTATCTCTGTCCGGCCGATTTAAGTGCCGAACGGGAAGCAGAATTGCAGCAGCTGGTGCTGGCAGCCTGGCGTGCGCTGGGATGCCGTGGCTGGGGACGGGTTGATGTGATGACCGACGGAGAGGGGAACTTTCAGCTGCTGGAAGCCAACACCTCACCGGGCATGACCAGCCACAGTCTGGTTCCGATGGCGGCGAAACAGGCGGGTATGCCTTTCCCGCAGCTGGTTGCCCATATTCTGGAGCTGGCCGACTGATATGTCACAGGCGGCGATGAGAGTTCGAAACCGTGAACCGCAGGAGCGTACTCGCACCGGGCGCAGTAACGGAGCCCGACTGTTCGGTATTGTTTTCCTGCTGATTGTCATCGGGATTATGATTTCCGGCGGGCTGGTGGTGCTGAAGTGGATGAATGATGCGTCCCGGTTGCCGTTATCCAGACTGGTGGTAACGGGGCAGACGCACTACACCACGCACGATGATATCCGCCAGGCGATCCTGTCGCTTGGCCCACCGGGCACCTTTATGTCGCAGAATGTCGACATCCTGCAGCAGCAGATCGAGCGGCTGCCGTGGATCAAGCAGGTCAGCGTGCGTAAACAGTGGCCGGACGAGCTGAAGATTCATCTGGTGGAGTACACGCCAGTGGCGCGCTGGAACGATGTGCATATGGTGGATGCTGATGGGGTTTCCTTCAGTGTGCCTGCCAGCCACATTGGTAAAGAGACGTTGCCAATGCTGTATGGACCTGAAGGGAGTGAGAAAGAGGTCCTGGCGGGCTATCACAGCATGGATGATGTGCTGAAAGCCCGGAAGTTTACTCTGAAGGTGGCGTCGATGACGGCCCGGCGTTCATGGCAGCTGGTCACCAGCGATGATGTTCGTATCGAGCTGGGCCGCAGCGACACCATGAAACGACTGAATCGCTTTATTGAGCTCTACCCGGTGCTGGAACAGCAAGGTCAGAACGAGAGCAAACGTATCAGCTACGTGGATTTGCGATACGACTCGGGCGCTTCTGTTGGCTGGACACCGGTTGTGATGGAGCCACAGGACAGTAATCAGCAACAGAACCAGGCACAGGCTAAACAACAATGATCAAGGCAACGGACAGAAAACTGGTAGTTGGACTCGAAATCGGCACTGCGAAGGTCGCCGCCCTGGTTGGGGAAATTCTGCCCGATGGTATGGTCAACATTATTGGGGTGGGCAGCTGTCCCTCCCGCGGTATGGATAAAGGTGGCGTAAACGACCTTGAGTCGGTGGTGAAATGCGTTCAGCGTGCCATCGACCAGGCTGAGCTGATGGCAGATTGCCAGATCTCCTCTGTCTACCTTGCTTTATCGGGCAAACATATCAGTTGTCAGAACGAAATCGGGATGGTTCCGATTTCGGAAGAGGAAGTGACTCAGGATGATGTGGAGAACGTCGTGCATACCGCCAAATCGGTGCGTGTGCGTGATGAGCATCGCATCCTGCACGTGATTCCTCAGGAATATGCCATCGACTATCAGGAAGGGATCAAGAACCCGGTCGGACTTTCCGGCGTGCGTATGCAGGCGAAAGTGCACCTGATCACCTGTCACAACGACATGGCGAAGAACATCGTGAAAGCCGTTGAGCGGTGCGGGCTGAAAGTCGATCAGCTGATTTTTGCCGGTCTCGCCTCCAGTTTTGCCGTTTTAACGGAAGACGAACGTGAGCTGGGCGTGTGTGTTGTCGACATTGGTGGCGGTACAATGGACATTGCCGTATATACCGGCGGCGCTTTACGGCACACTAAGGTTATTCCGTATGCGGGCAACGTCGTCACCAGCGATATCGCCTATGCGTTTGGCACACCGCCAACCGATGCGGAGGCGATTAAAGTGCGCCATGGCTGTGCGCTGGGATCGATTGTCGGCAAAGATGAGAACGTTGAAGTGCCAAGCGTGGGTGGACGTCCACCGCGCAGCCTGCAGCGTCAGACGCTGGCAGAGGTGATTGAGCCGCGTTATACCGAACTTTTGAATCTGGTCAACGACGAGATTCTGCAGTTACAGGAACAACTGCGTCAGCAGGGCGTGAAGCACCACTTAGCCGCAGGCATTGTCCTGACCGGTGGCGCTGCGCAAATTGAAGGACTGGCGGCCTGTGCGCAACGCGTGTTCCATACGCAGGTGCGTATCGGACAGCCGCTGAATATTACTGGCCTGACTGATTATGCGCAGGAATCGTACTACTCCACCGCGGTGGGACTGCTGCACTATGGCAAAGAGTCGCACATGAACGGTGATGCAGAGACCGAAAAGCGTGTCTCAGTAGGTAACTGGTTCAAGCGTTTTAACAGTTGGTTAAAAAAAGAGTTTTAATTTTTGTGAAAGGAGATCATGCTGTTTTCTTTAGTGATCTCCAGGCGACAGGCACATAACGGAGAGAAATCATGTTTGAACCTATGGAATTAACCAACGACGCGGTGATTAAAGTCATCGGCGTCGGTGGCGGCGGCGGTAACGCCGTAGAGCACATGGTACGCGAGCGTATCGAAGGTGTGGAATTCTTTGCTGTGAATACCGACGCTCAGGCGCTGCGTAAAACAGCGGTCGGCCAGACGATCCAGATCGGTAACAACATTACCAAAGGTCTGGGTGCGGGTGCGAACCCGGAAGTGGGCCGTAACTCTGCAGAAGAAGATCGCGAAGCACTGCGTTCTGCGCTGGAAGGGGCAGACATGGTGTTCATCGCAGCCGGCATGGGCGGCGGTACCGGTACCGGTGCAGCGCCTGTCGTGGCTGAAGTGGCAAAGGATTTAGGCATCCTGACGGTGGCCGTGGTCACCAAGCCGTTCAACTTCGAAGGCAAAAAACGCATGGCGTTTGCCGAGCAGGGGATCGCTGAACTCTCTAAGCATGTCGATTCACTGATCACCATTCCTAACGACAAGCTGCTGAAAGTGCTGGGTCGCGGAATCTCCCTGCTGGATGCGTTTGGCGCAGCCAACGACGTGCTGAAAGGTGCAGTCCAGGGTATTGCCGAGCTGATCACCCGTCCGGGCCTGATGAACGTCGACTTTGCTGACGTGCGTACCGTCATGTCTGAAATGGGCTATGCGATGATGGGTTCAGGCGTTGCGTGCGGTGAAGATCGCGCGGAAGAAGCGGCTGAAATGGCGATCTCCAGCCCACTGCTGGAAGATATCGACCTGTCTGGTGCACGTGGCGTGCTGGTCAACATTACGGCAGGCTTCGATCTGCGTCTGGATGAGTTCGAAACCGTGGGTAACACCATCCGCGCCTTCGCCTCTGACAACGCAACCGTGGTTATAGGCACCTCGCTGGATCCGGAAATGAACGACGAACTGCGCGTCACCGTGGTGGCAACCGGTATCGGCATGGACAAGCGTCCGGAAATCACGCTGGTCACTAACAAGCCAGCCAGCCAGCCTGTGATGGATCACCGCTATCAGCAGCACGGTATGTCACCGCTGCCGCAGGAGCAGAAACCCGCTGCTAAAGTGGTTAACGACCAGGCTGCGCAGTCGAACAAAGAGCCCGACTATCTTGATATTCCGGCCTTTTTACGCAAGCAGGCCGATTAGGATTAACCCTATAATTGGGGTTCTCCGCTCTTTGTGCTAAAGTGTCTGCCCGCTGGTAAAGTATACTGGCGGTCGGAAAGGTAATATTGCGAGATAATGCGATGATCAAACAAAGGACATTAAAACGTATTGTTCAGGCGACGGGTGTCGGTTTGCATACCGGCAAAAAAGTCACCCTGACATTACGCCCTGCGTCGGCTAACACCGGGGTCATCTATCGTCGCACCGACTTGAATCCACCGGTAGATTTTCCGGCTGATGCAAAATACGTGCGCGACACCATGCTGAGTACCTGCCTGGTGAATGATGACGGCGTGCGTATTTCAACGGTCGAACACCTCAATGCCGCCCTGGCCGGTCTGGGTATCGATAACATTATTGTTGAAGTCGATGCTCCGGAAATTCCGATCATGGATGGCAGCGCAGCACCGTTTATCTATCTGCTGATGGATGCGGGTATCGAGCAGCTCAACAGCGCGAAGAAATTCGTGCGCGTTAAGCAGACCGTGCGTGTGGAAGAGGGTGATAAATGGGCCGAGATCAAACCGTACAACGGTTTCTCGCTTGATTTCACCATCGACTTCAAACACCCGGCTATCGATTCCAGCTCACAGCGTTATGCGATGAACTTCTCTGCTGATGCCTTTGTTCGTCAGATCAGCCGGGCGCGTACATTTGGCTTTATGCGTGAAATCGAATATCTGCAGTCTAAAGGCCTGTGCCTGGGCGGTAGCTTAGATTGTGCGATAGGTCTGGATGATTTCCGCGTACTGAATGAAGAAGGCCTGCGTTTTGAAGACGAGTTTGTCCGTCACAAAATGCTGGACGCTATCGGCGACCTGTTTATGTGTGGTCACAACATCATTGGTGCATTTACTGCATTCAAATCAGGCCACGCACTGAACAACAAGCTGCTGCAAGCGGTTCTGGCTAAGCAGGAAGCCTGGGAATGGGCAACCTTCGAAGACGAAGCTGAACTGCCGCTGGCATTCAAAGCACCGAATCTGGTTCTGGCTTAATTACCCCGGAACGCGAAACGGCTGGTTATGCTGACACCCTCTCCGGTCAGCGGCGCCAGCCGTTTTTTATTGCCCCCATCTTATCCGTCGCAATAGTGTGACCGCTCTCGTAACGCCTTGTCTGTTCTGCTGAATTGCTGAACAATCGCTCGCCTTTTCTCACACCGCCACTTTAATCTCAGGTGTGGATGCCCCACATTAATGATACTATCTGTGGCGCTTTTACAGGCCGAAATCCGTTGCAGCATGCGGCGGTTGAACGAAAACAAAGGCGCAGGAGCATGCGCAATGGAAAGGGTGTGATCGGGATTCTTCAGCGCTGGCGACAATTGGGTAGACGCTATTTCTGGCCCCATCTCCTGTTAGGGATGGTCGCGGCCAGCTTTGGCCTGCCAGCCTGTGCGCAAAACTCCGAACTCAGCACCTCTTCAGAATCTCCGGCCAGCAGCCTTTTTCTGGGCAGTGCCGCACGTTTTGACCACCTGATACGGCTTCAGGAAGCGTCCCGCCGTCCCAGCTTCAGCGTGGATTACTGGCATCAGCACGCCATCCGTACGGTTATCCGTCATCTTTCGTTCACGCTGGCGCCACAGGCCCAGGCGGAGCCACAGATTTTACCGCTGGCGGCACAAAAGCTGGCGCTGATTGATTCACTGCATAACTTACTGACGTCTCATTCTGCGCGGCATACCGCCCCGCAGCTGATGACGGCACCCCCGCTTTTCACCGCCGTAACCCGCTCATGGGTTGAGTGGCATGCCAGCGTGCATGGCATTCGCGCCGGACCTGCCCGATTGTTCTGCTAATATTTTTGGTTTTATTTACTCTGTTAAGATTTCGCAGTCCGGCAAGCGCCGGCTGAATTGAGAAACTATTGATTATGTTAAGCAAAATATTGACCAAGGTTTTTGGCAGCAGCAACGATCGTACGCTGCGCCGCATGCGCAAAGTGGTAGATGTCATCAACAAGATGGAGCCTGATTTCGAGAAGCTCTCTGATGATGAACTGAAAGCCAAAACGGACGAGTTCCGCGAGCGCCTGAAAAAAGGTGAATCGCTGGAGAGCCTGATTCCTGAAGCCTTTGCGACGGTGCGTGAAGCCAGTAAACGTGTGTTTGGCATGCGTCACTTCGACGTTCAGCTGATCGGCGGCATGGTGCTGAATGACCGCTGCATCGCTGAGATGCGCACCGGTGAAGGTAAAACCCTGACCGCGACCCTGCCAGCCTACCTGAACGCACTCTCCGGCAAGGGCGTTCACGTGGTGACCGTCAATGACTATCTGGCTCAGCGCGATGCGGAAAACAACCGTCCCCTGTTCGAGTTCCTTGGCCTGAGCATTGGTATCAACATGTCGGGCCTGCCTGCGGTAGCGAAGCGCGAAGCCTACGCTGCAGACATTACCTACGGTACCAACAACGAGTATGGCTTCGACTACCTGCGCGACAATATGGCTTTCAGCCCGGAAGAGCGCGTACAGCGTAAACTGCACTACGCGCTGGTGGATGAGGTCGACTCCATCCTGATCGATGAAGCGCGTACGCCGCTGATTATTTCCGGTCCGGCAGAAGACAGTTCTGACCTCTACACCAAAGTGAACAAAATCATCCCTCATCTGGTTCGTCAGGATAAGGAAGATAACGAAACTCATCAGGGTGAAGGTGACTTCTGGGTCGATGAAAAAGCGCGTCAGGCTCACATGTCCGAGCGCGGTCTGGTTAAGGTGGAAGAGCTGCTGGTCAGCCAGGGCATCATGGAAGCGGGTGAGTCACTCTATTCACCGACCAACATCATGCTGATGCATCACGTTACGGCGGCGCTGCGTGCTCATGCGCTCTTTACCCGCGACGTGGACTATATCGTCAAAGATGGCGAGGTCGTGATTGTTGATGAACACACCGGCCGTACCATGCAGGGTCGTCGCTGGTCCGATGGTCTGCATCAGGCGATTGAAGCGAAAGAAGGGGTAGAGATTCAGAACGAGAACCAGACGCTGGCCTCTATCACTTTCCAGAACTACTTCCGTATTTACGAGAAGCTGGCCGGTATGACCGGTACCGCAGACACTGAAGCGTTCGAATTCAGCTCCATCTATAAACTCGACACTATCGTGGTGCCGACCAACCGTCCGATGGTACGTAAAGATCTGGCTGACCTGGTCTACATGACCGAGAAAGAGAAGATCGACGCTATTATCGAAGATATCCGTGAGCGTACTGCTAACGGTCAGCCGGTGCTGGTGGGGACGATCTCGATTGAAAAATCGGAAGTGGTCTCTAACGAACTGACCCGTGCGGGTATTAAACACAACGTTCTGAACGCCAAGTTCCACGCCCGCGAAGCGGATATTGTGGCGCAGGCGGGTCAGCCGGGTGCGGTAACGATCGCCACCAACATGGCGGGTCGTGGTACAGACATTATGCTGGGCGGCAGCTGGCATGCCGATGTGGCGGCGCTGGAGAATCCGACCGAAGCGCAGATCGAAGAGATCAAAGCGGCCTGGAAGGTTCGTCACGATGCGGTTCTGGCATCAGGGGGTTTGCACATCGTCGGTACCGAGCGTCACGAGTCCCGCCGTATCGACAACCAGCTGCGTGGTCGTGCAGGTCGTCAGGGTGATGCCGGCTCCTCACGCTTCTACCTCTCAATGGAAGATGCGCTGATGCGTATTTTTGCCTCCGATCGCGTGTCGAATATGATGCGTAAACTGGGCATGAAGCCTGGCGAGGCGATTGAGCATCCATGGGTCACCAAAGCGATCGCCAATGCTCAGCGCAAAGTTGAAAGCCGTAACTTCGATATTCGTAAGCAGCTGCTGGAATATGATGATGTGGCAAACGATCAGCGTCGCGCTATCTACAGCCAGCGTAATGAACTGCTGGATGTCTCTGATGTGAGCGAAACCATTAACAGCATTCGCCACGATGTCTACAAAGCGACCATCGATACCTACATTCCGCCGCAGTCACTGGAAGAGATGTGGGACGTGCCAGGGCTGGAAGAGCGTCTGCGCGCCGACTTCGATCTTAACCTGCCGATAGCGGAATGGCTGGATAAAGAGCCGGATCTGCACGAGGAAGTGCTGCGTGAGCGCATCATGACCCACGCGACCGAGAGCTATGCTGCCAAAGAAGAGATCGTCGGTGCCGAGATGATGCGTAACTTCGAAAAAGGCGTGATGCTCCAGACGCTGGATTCGCTGTGGAAAGAGCATCTGGCTGCGATGGACTATCTGCGTCAGGGTATCCATCTGCGTGGCTATGCGCAGAAAGATCCGAAGCAGGAGTACAAGCGCGAATCCTTCGCCATGTTCGCTGCGATGCTGGAATCACTGAAGTATGAAGTGATCAGTACCCTGAGCAAGGTTCAGGTGCGTATGCCTGAAGAGGTTGAAGCGATGGAGCAGCAGCGTCGTGAAGAAGCCGAACGTCTGGCGCAGCAGCAGCAGCTGAGCCACGTAGAAGAGGATGCGCTGGCAGAACCGGCGGCAGAGCAGAGCGGTGAACGTAAAGTCGGCCGCAACGATCCCTGCCCGTGTGGTTCCGGTAAGAAATACAAGCAGTGTCATGGCCGTATCGCCTGATACGCAATGCTAATGAAAAAGGAGCCGCTGGCTCCTTTTTTTATGCCCGCGGCCCATCCCGCCAGAGCAGACGTAAAGCGGTTAACTTCCGCTATAGCATGTTCTAAAATCAGCCCTCACTCATTACGACCGGACAGTTTCCATGAAGCACCTGCAGGTTGCGGTTGGCATCATTCGCAATGCCAGTAAACAAATTTTCCTTGCCCAGCGCGCGTCAACGTCTTACATGGCAAACAAATGGGAGTTTCCCGGCGGTAAGATTGAAGCGGGCGAAAGCGCGGAAGAGGGGCTCGTCAGAGAACTCCACGAAGAAACCGGTATTGAAGTGACCGATGCGCGCCCGATTGGTCATGCCGACCACACCTATGACGATCTGCGCGTGACGCTGCATTTCTTTCTGGTCGAAGGCTGGAAGGGAGAGCCGTGGGGTAAAGAGGGGCAGCCGCAGCGCTGGGTTGATCAGCAGGCGCTGGTCGCCGACGAATTTCCGGCCGCGAATCATCAGCTGATTGCGCGTCTGGTCGCCGGCGAGCTCTGAGCGGATGGGGCAGTGCGCCCCATCCTTCTGTCAGCGATCTTCTTCGCTCCAGTTTTCACTGTCGTTCATATCATCGCTGCTGGGAATGCGTTTCTCTTCGGCAGCCCATTCCCCTAAATCGATAAGCTGACAGCGCTTACTGCAAAACGGCCGAAACGGGCTGAGTTCATCCCAGATCACCTCTTTGCCGCACTGCGGACAGGAGACGGTCATGACTTCTTGCTGCATAGTTACCTCTAACAACAGGACAGCTGGAAGTTAAGGCGGGCGGGCACTTCGCCGCGCTCGCTGTCCAGCGGCATAAAACGAATGGCGTAGCGGCTTTTGTGGCCGGACACCTGTGGATAGAGCGCATCGTCCAGCGACAGCTGCAGTCGCAGCAGATCGGCATCCTCGGCATTATCCTGATAAAAGCCATTGAGGCTGGTCTGCGTATGGAACGAACCCGACTGGCGGATCAAATCCAGCACCATCGCCAGGGCATGATGGAGTGGCTCCAGGGTCTGCATCCAGGCTTCAACCTGCGCATCGCGGACTTCCTGTGGCAGATGCAGCCAGATGTGCAGACCCGGCAAATCAAAACTGCAGCAGCCGCCAGGAATGCTCAGACGCTGGCGAACCAGGGCAATGAGACGATCCTCGCGGAGTTGCTGCCCCATCCGTGGTGCATTCATCAACCGGGTTGACTGACTTTTGAGTTTATCGCTCAGGGCATTAACCCGCGTCATATCGACACCCGGCACATCCGCCCAGGCGCGTAATTTCTGCTGCTGACGCTCCAGCTCTTTCAGCAGCTCTGTGCGAATATCGCCCCGCTCGAAAATGTCGAGCAACTCGCCAGTGAGGCGGAAAAAGGTCAGCGCGTTGACAGTTTTATCCAGCGGAGTTGTTTCGTCTAACTGATTAATTAAAAACTCAACCCGTAGCCAGGTCCGCATTTTTTCATTCAGTGGGTGTTCAAACAGAACGGGTGTGCTCATGTTATTAATCCTGTTTCGTTGCCGCCAGCCGGAGGTAGCGCTGGTGAAGTCCGGCAACCTGTGGCAAGGCGTCATCGGGCTCGCCACTGTTATCAATAATATCGTCGGCACAGGCGAGGCGCTGCTGGCGCGTCGCCTGCGCGGAAAGAATACGTTGCGCCTGCTCCGGGGAGAGCCCATCGCGCTGTCGGGTACGGGCTAACTGCGTCTCCTCATCAACATCCACGACCAGCACCCGATCAGCCTGGTGCTGTAACTGATTTTCTACCAGTAGTGGCACCACCCAGAGCACATAAGGTGAGGCCGCCTGGGCGATCAGCTGTCGCGTCCGGGCGTTAATCAGCGGGTGCAACAGCGCGTTTAACCAGCTTTTCTCTTCGGGCTGCTGAAAAATAATTTCGCGCAGGCGGGCACGGTCAAGCGTTCTCTGTCCGGTCAAGATGGATGCGCCGAAGCGCGCCTCAATGGCCTGCAGAGCGGGAGTGCCCGGCTCGACAACTTCGCGTGCGATCAGGTCAGCATCAATAATTTCCACACCAAGCGCAGCAAAGGCCCCGGCTATCGTGCTTTTACCACTGCCGATTCCTCCTGTGAGCGCGACGGTATAGGGCATGTTTCTCACCTGGCTTCTCATATGGACATAGGTTCAGGGTAATGATCTGAACAAAAAACGCAAAAATGAGCGACAGATCACACCAGTAAAGCAGCAATAAATTTTACGGATTGTAGCGTAAATAAAGTGAAATTCGCAGTCTTGTCGCGTCGCCAGAGGCGCGTAATATAACGTCACTGGAACCGTGCTTATTTCGCGAACGGCGAGTTGTTGCCACCTACCAGGACACTGTTTATGCGTATTGAAGAAGATCTGAAACTGGGCTTTAAAGATGTCTTAATCCGGCCCAAACGCTCCACGCTGCAAAGCCGCTCGCAGGTCGAGCTGGAACGCAGCTTCACCTTCCGCCACTCCCGCCTGAGCTGGAGCGGCGTCCCGATTATCGCGGCCAACATGGATACCGTCGGCACCTTTTTAATGGCTGAGGCGCTGGCCAGTTTTGATATTCTCACCGCCGTTCACAAGCACTACAGCGTGGAGGAGTGGCTGGCGTTTATTCAGCGCGTCCCCGCCACGGTTCTGAAGCATGTGATGGTGTCAACCGGCACCTCTGAAAACGATCTGAACAAGCTGGTCGCCATTATGGCGCTGTCCGACGATTTACAGTTTATCTGCATCGACGTGGCCAACGGCTACTCGCAGCATTTTGTTGATTTTCTGCAGCGCGCTCGTGAGATGTTCCCGGCGAAAACCATCTGTGCCGGTAATGTGGTGACAGGGGAAATGGTGGAAGAGCTGATTCTGTCGGGCGCGGATATCGTTAAGGTTGGCATCGGTCCGGGGTCGGTCTGCACGACCCGGGTGAAAACCGGCGTGGGCTATCCGCAGCTTTCTGCCGTCATCGAATGTGCCGATGCGGCCCATGGCTTAAGTGGACAGATTGTCAGTGATGGCGGCTGTTCGGTGCCAGGCGATATTGCGAAAGCCTTTGGCGGCGGAGCGGACTTTGTGATGCTGGGAGGCATGCTGGCGGCACACGATGAGTGTGAAGGGCAGGTCGTCGAAGAAAATGGCGAAAGCTTCATGCTGTTTTACGGCATGAGTTCTGAATCGGCGATGAAACGTCATGTCGGCGGTGTCGCCCAGTATCGGGCCGCCGAAGGTAAAACGGTGAAGCTGCCACTACGTGGCCCGGTGGCTGATACTGCACGGGATATTCTGGGAGGTTTGCGGTCCGCCTGCACCTACGTCGGGGCTGAGCGTCTGAAAGAGCTGACCAAGCGCACGACCTTCATCCGGGTCAATGAGCAGGAAAACCGCGTATTCAACCGGTAATCGTCCGGGGCGCATCCGGCGCCCCTTAATGCATCGCATCACCCAGACCGAATACGGGCAGATACATCGCGACTACCAGCGAGCCGACGATAGCGCCAATGACCACCATCATCACCGGCTCCAGCGACGCCGCCAGGGTATCAGCACGTTTGCGGGTCTCTGCCTCGTGCCACTCCGCCAGACGCGCCAGCATCACATCCAGTGCTCCCGCCTCTTCGCCGACCCGAATCAGCTGACCACATAACGGCGTGAACAGCGAGTGATGCATCAATGCCTGATGCAGGGGATGACCCTGAGCAATGTGCTGCTGGAGGGCGGCCATGGCCTCCCGCCAGAGCAGGGCAGAGAGCGTCACTTCTGCGGCGGCCAGTCCCTGCAACAGGGTCAACCCGGCACGCTGCGTCAGCGTCAGGATGGTG
The DNA here is from genome assembly GCF_008631515.1 of Pantoea sp. M_10. Classification (NCBI taxonomy): domain Bacteria; kingdom Pseudomonadati; phylum Pseudomonadota; class Gammaproteobacteria; order Enterobacterales; family Erwiniaceae; genus Pantoea; species Pantoea sp. M_10. The sequence goes on from NZ_VWUL01000003.1 coordinate 461,596, forward strand.
TAGATCTGCGTCAGCTGCATCCCCCGCCATAATCCGGCAAGCAGCGGGAGGCGCAGCAAAAGCGCCTGTTCGCGGCGCTGCCAGTCCGCAGAGCGTCGTCGCAACTGAAACACAATCGCCAGTATCAGCGTTACGCCGAAAGCGAGGACGCCTCCCCATGCCTGAAGCAGGGCTGATAGCTGCATCACCGCTGCCGTAAAGGCGGGCAGGGGCGCGTCAAAGGCGTCATAGACGGCAACGAACTCAGGCAGCACAAACAGCAGCATGCCGCAGGTGACAGCGAGGGCCACCAGCAGGATGAACAGCGGATAACGCAACGCTTTCACCACCTGCTGACCTAACTGCTGTTGCCGGATCTGCTGGCGGGCCAGCTCCTCGCAGCAGACATCGAGCTGACCGGTCAGTTCACCCACCTCCATCAGTGCCGGATAGAGCGCCGGAAAAATCTGCGGCCATTCACGTAACGCCTGAGAAAAAGGGGCGCCGCTGAGCACCCGATAATGCAGGGCGAGCAACAATGCCCGCCAGCCTGCATGCGGATGCCCCTCTGCCAGCAACGCCAGACTCTCTGCCAGCGGCAGACCGGCTTTGAGCAGGGTTGCCAGCTGGCGTATCAGATCGCTCTTCTGCTGCCACTTCCATTCCGACTGACGCCAGCCCTTTTCCCGCTTCCAGCTCACGGGCAGCAGGTCGCGCTGCGCCAGCACACGCAGCAGGGTTTCACTGTCAACAGCCAGCAGCTGACCACTGCGCAACTGCCCCTGGCTATCTACCGCCTGCCAACGGAACAGCGCTGCATCAGCCATCGTCCAGCCCGATGACCCGCTGCATCTCTTCCAGCGAGGTGTCGCCCCGGCTTACGGCTTCCAGACCGGAAACCAGCAGGGGGCGCAATCCCTGCTGTTTTGCCAGCGTGAGCAGATTCTCCAGCGGCATCTCAGCAGCAATGGCATTCTGTAGCCTGGCATTGATCGGCAGCAGTTCAAACAGCGCCAGCCGGCCAAAGTAGCCGGAGAAACAGTGATCGCAACCGGGCGCCCGCCAGGTTTGCAGCGTGCCGGGCCAGATTTCTGTGGGGTAGTGCGCCACCGCCTGGGCCGGCTGACGGCAATGGGGGCAGAGGCGCCGGACCAGGCGTTGAGCCACGATCAGCTTCAGCGCCGGGCCCAGCAGATAACCGGGGATGCCCATCTGCCGCAGCCGCGTCAGCGTCTCGGCGGTGGAGTTGGTGTGCAGAGTTGAAAGCACCAGATGGCCGGTCTGCGCTGCCTTCACTGCAATCTCTGCCGTTTCGGCATCGCGGATCTCTCCGACCATAATGACGTCCGGATCCTGTCTCAGTAACGCCCGCAGCACACGGTTAAAATCCAGCCCCTTGCGGTTATGGATCTGCGTCTGATTAATGCCGGACAGCGGGATCTCAATCGGATCTTCCACGCTGCACAGGTTTTTTTCCGGCCGGTTCAGGGCGCTGAGTCCACTGTAGAGGGTAAATGTCTTGCCGCTGCCGGTCGGCCCGGTGACCAGGATCAGCCCCTGCGGCTGGGCCAGCGCCGCCGTGAAGAGGCGCAGCTGCGCAGGGGGGAGGCCGAGCTTATCCAGTGACAGCGCCGCGCTTTCACTCTGCAACAGCCGGATGACCGCTTTTTCACCGCCATACACGGGTAACGTTGCCAGACGAAAGGAGGCTGACTGACCGGCGATCGCCAGACTGAACTGACCATCCTGGGGCAACCGGCGTTCGGCAATATCCAGTCCGCCGAGGATTTTCAGGCGCGCCAGCAGCGCCCCAGGCTGGGTCACAGGCAGGGAAGAGAGCGGGTGAAGGACACCGTCAATGCGCAGCCGCACCCGCATCCCCTCAGCGCCGGGTTCGATATGCACATCCGAGGCGCGACGTTCCAGCGCCTGACGCAGAATCAGCTCGGCGGCTTCAATCGCCGATTCAGCGGGTGTCTCTTCGCGCGCGACCCGCCCCGTGTCGGCATGCTGACGTTGATCCAGGCGGGCCTGAGGCCAGCATTCAATGTCAATCTGACACTGACTGGCAAAGTGAAGCGATTCAGAGAGGCCGGGCGGAACGCTCTCCGCCACGGCAACGCGTAACCGATCGGCATCATGCTGCAAAATCAGCGCGCGATAGCGCTGGCAGAGTGCTGTTATTGCGTCGTCAGGCGGATTCATCGCTGGCCCCTTTATCCGCAAAGCGGAACTGTTCCAGGCAATTGTCGCGCAGATTGTTGTTGCTGCTGGTGCAGCTGCGCTGCCAGCTGATGCTGCCATCCGTGGCATCATGAATCGGCACCATTTCAACGCTCAGGCCATTCAGACTCTCCTGGCCGGTCAGTGTAATCACCCCGTTAGTGACGCTCAGTGCCGAAACGTAGCGCGATCCTTTCGCAGCAGGGATACCAGCCTGTCCGGCCTGACACTGCGTCGGGCCGCCGCGCTCCATGGCACAGAGTTCGACGGCGGTTTTATAGGGCACCATCGTTTGCAGCATGTCGGTGAGCGCGGCGCGCTGCAGATAGTTTTGATAGGCGGGCAGGCCAATGGCACTCAGAATCGCCACAATGCCGACCACAATCATCAGTTCAACCAGCGTAAATCCACGTTGATAGTTCATTCCATCGTCTCCTGATTAAGAAGTCGACAGGGTAGAAAGCGGGGGCAGTGAAAAACAGTGGCGAGTTTTCAGGCTGGAAAGGATCACCGAAAGAATGTGCGTCGTTACAGCGCAGTAGCAATGGCGCTGTAAGCGAGGTCGCAAAACGTGTGGCCGCGCGGGCGGGTCAGCAGAATGCGCGGACAGAGGCAGCGGCACTGACCGTGCCGCTGCGGTTTACTTTTGCTGAAAACGCATCGAGAGATCCAGCGCCCGGACATGTTTGGTCAGTGCGCCAACCGAAACGTAGTCCACGCCGGTCAGGGCAATCTGCGGCAGGGTAGCTTCGGTAACGTTGCCGGAAACTTCCAGCAGCGTCCGCCCCTGATTCAGTTCGACGGCGGCCCGCATCTCCTCCAGGCTGAAGTTATCCAGCATGACAATATCAGCGGCGGCCTCCAGCGCCTGGCGTAACTCCTCCAGCGATTCCACCTCAACTTCAACCGGCACGTCTGGCTGTAACCACTGCGCTCTTTCCACCGCCTGAGCAATCGACCCGCTGGCGATAATATGATTCTCTTTGATCAGATAGGCGTCAGAGAGGCCGAGCCGGTGATTGCTGCCGCCACCACAGAGCACGGCATATTTCAGCGCCGTCCGCAGGCCGGGCAGGGTTTTGCGCGTGTCCAGCAGCTGGGTCTGGCTGCCTGCCAGCAGCGCAACATAGCGGCTGACTTCGGTCGCCACGCCGGAAAGCGTCTGCACAAAATTGAGCGCCGTCCGCTCGGCGGTCAGCAGCAGGCGGGCCGGGCCTTCAATTTCAAACAGCAGCTGGTCAGCCTTGATCGGATCGCCATCACTGACGTGCCAGTTCAGGGTGGCGTGCGCGCCCAGCTGAATAAACACCTCTTCGACCCAGCGTTTACCACAGAAAACACCGGCTTCGCGGGTGATGACCTGCGCATGGGCCTGGGTATCGGCCGGTAACAGCTGTGCGGTGATATCGCGGTCGGCGTCGATCTCCCCACCGAGATCCTCCTTTAACGCCAGCGCAACGGCATCCGGGATGTCACTTTCAATGCGTTTAATCAGCGCCTGACGGCGGCTGTCGGGATCATAACCACGAGAAGACATAGATTTACACTCCAGAAAAGGGGATGTCTGAGGCGGTCACAATAGCCTGAACTGCCACGCGGTGCCAGCCATAAACCGCATTTTGTTTAGTATCCTTAACAAGAAATCAGATAATGTCACGCTGCCGACACACTAAGGGGCAAGAATCCTTTATTATTCATGCTATTCTCAGCCAGGCAGAACAAGGAAATCCGGTATGAAAATCAAACAGGGCTGGCTGACCGGCGTACGTCAGGTGCCCTCATTACATTGCAATGAACGACCTGACAATGAGGCGCCGTCGCTGCTGGTGATTCACAATATCAGCCTGCCGCCGGGTGAGTTTGGCGGACCGTGGATCGATAAGCTGTTCACCGGCACGCTTCCGCCGGATGCGCATCCCTATTTTGCCGATATCGCGGCACTGAAAGTGGCGGCACACTGCCTGATTCGCCGTGACGGCGAGATTGTGCAGTATGTTCCCTTTGATAAGCGCGCCTGGCATGCGGGGGTTTCGCAGTTTGAGGGCCGGGAAAACTGCAATGACTTCTCTATTGGCATCGAGCTGGAAGGAACTGACAGCGAGCCTTATACCGGGGCGCAATATCGGGCTTTGCAGCAGGTTACGCAGTTGCTGCTGCAGCACTATCCGGTCACGCCTGCACGTATTACCGGGCATAGCGACATCGCTCCGGCGCGCAAAACCGATCCTGGTCCTGCTTTTGACTGGGAGTACTACAGAGAGCTGTTAACGCAGCAAAAATCCTGATTTTTGCGGGGTCAGTATGACGTTGTTTACCTTGTTGTTGGTTCTGGGCTGGGAGCGCCTGTTTAAACTGGGCGAGCACTGGCAGCTCGAACACCGGCTGGAGCCGATTTTTCGCCATCGCCGCCACTTCTCCATGTTGCGGACGCTGCTGATGACCGCGCTGGCGATGGCGCTGACGGCACTGGTGCTGGTGACGCTGAAAGGCGTGCTGTTTGGCGTGGTGCTATTGCTGTTCTGGATTGTGGTCGGGCTGCTCTGTATTGGGGCCGGTTCAGTGCGGCAGCACTACCATCACTATCTGAAGGCGGCCAGTCATGACGACGATGCGGCGCATCAGGCGATGGCGGCGGAGCTGACGCTGATTCATGGTGTGCCGGTGGAGTGCAGCGAACGCGAATTTCTGCGCGAGCTGCAGAATGCGCTGATCTGGATAAACTTCCGTTTCTATCTGGCACCGATGTTCTGGCTGGTGGTGGGTGGCCCCTGGGGACCGGTGCTGCTGGTGGGTTACGCCTTCCTGCGAGCCTGGCAGGGCTGGCTGGCAAAGTACGGCACACCGATGGCGCGGGCACAATCGGGGGTCGACGGTATTCTGCATCTGCTCGACTGGATACCGGTCCGGCTGGCGGGGGTGGCTTACGCTCTGCTGGGCCACGGTGAAAAGGCGCTGCCCGCCTGGTTTGTCTCACTGACCGACCGTCACCGTTCTCAGTATCAGGTGCTGACCACCCTGGCGCAGTTCTCGCTGTCCCGCGATCCGCACACGGATAAAGTTGAAACGCCACGGGTGGCCGTGGCGTTGGCGAAACGGACCTCACTGGTGCTGGTGGTGGCCGTAGCGCTGCTGACGATTTATGGCACGCTGGTGTGATCAGCGGGGGGCACGCCAAAATCGGGCGTGCCATCGCTGCGCCAGCTGAAATATTTCAGTCGGGTATGGCGATTCGGGTCCCATAACGGATCGCCCTCAATCTCCGTGTAGTTTCGCGCATGGTAGACCAGCACGTCCCGCCCCGACTCATCCTGCGTAAAACTGTTGTGCCCCGGCCCATACTGATGATTGTCCCAGCTGGAAACAAACACCGGCCGCGCCGATTTCTGCCATGCGGTCACATCGAGCGGGTCCGCCTCTACGGCAATCGACAGCATGCCCAGGCAGTAATTCTCATCGGTGGCGCTGGCGGAGTAGGTAACAAACAGCCTGTCACCATGACGAATGACCGCCGGTCCTTCATTCACGCTAAATCCTGCACACTCCCACTCATATTCAGGCCGGCTCAGCATTACCGGCGTGCCTTTCAGCGTCCATGGATTAAGCAGCTCCGCCAGATAGAGGTTGGAGTTACCGGGAATGGCGGGATCTTTCTGTGCCCAGAGATACCAGTTTTTACCCTGATGCACGAAGTGGGTGGCATCCAGTGAAAAGCTGTCAAGCTGGCTGAAGACGCGCCGGCAGGGCTGCCATTCGCCCTGCAGCGGGTCGCCGGCCTCGCACACCAGTGCGTACATCCGATGCTGGAATAACCCCTCTTTAATGTCGCGCGTCGGTGCCGCCGCGAAATAGATCACCCACAGCCCGTCGATATAGTGCAGCTCGGGTGCCCAGATGAGTTCGCTGCAGGGGCCGCTCTCCGGCTTGTGCCAGACCACTACCGGTTCTGCGCTGCGCAGGTCAGCCAGCGTGGTGGCGCGGCGAATCTCCAGCCGGTCATATTCCGGTACTGAGGCGACAAAATAGTAGTGCTGTTCATGGCGCAGAATAAACGGGTCAGCGCGCTGCTCAATAAAAGGATTCGGCCAGGTTGGGCTCATTTTACATCTCCGGTTGGCGTGGCAGCACGGTTGTGCAGATGAACAGTGTGTAAGTCGTGGAAGTTTTCGCGACGCAGCGCCAGATCCTGCTGGATGGTGAGCATCATTTTGCGGTCAACCTTCATCAGCCGTACTACGCCGGCGGTGATCAGGTAGCCGACGCCCGGAATAACGGTAAACAGCAGCATGATGCCGTTAATCGCCTCGGCTGACTGCTGTTTTGCGCCCGCGTTGTAGCCATACATTGAGAGCAGAAAACCGACCATCGCCCCCGCGACAGCCAGACCCACCTTGAGGAAAAAGAGGTTGCCGGAGAAGCTGATGCCGGTAATGCGTTTACCGGTTTTCCATTCGCCGTAGTCATCCACATCGGCCATCAGCGACCAGTGCAGGGGAGAGGGGATCTGATGCAGAATATTCAGCACAAAATAAGCCACCACGACCATCAAGGTGGCATGCGGATCGATCCAGTAAAAGCCGCTGGAAAAAAGGGCCAGCGCGATATTGGTCCAGAAAAAGACTTTGAGTTTGCACCAGCGGTCGGTGAGCACTTTCGCCAGCGTGCTGCCCACCATCATGCCGATTACCCCCAGGCTGATAAACAAGGTGGCGAAGTGCGTTGACTGACCCATGACCCAGGTTACGTAGTACATGGTCGCCGCCATGCGAATGAAGCCGGGACAGACGTTGCAGAAGGTGAGCAACAGAATCCGGACCCACTGGTCATTCTTCCAGACGTCACGCAGATCTTTTTTCAGGTCATCATTGCTGGGAACGGCAGGGCGGATGCGTTCACGCACCGTAGCAAAGCAGAAGAGAAACATCGCCAGGCCCAGGGTGGCCAGCACCGCCATCGCCATCTGATAGCCGCGCGCCTTATCCGCGCCGCCAAACCACTCCGCCATCGGCAGCAGTGACAGGGAGAGGGTCAGCGTGGCGATGCCCACCATAACAAAGCGGTAGGACTGGCAGGAGACGCGCTCGCCGGGATCGCTGGTAATCACGCCGCCCAGTGAACAGTAAGGAATATTAATGGCGGTGTAGGTCAGTGACATCAGGAAGTAGGTGACAAATGCCCAGATCACCTTGTTGTGATAGGTCCAGTCTGGCGTGGTAAACATCAGTACGCTGAACAGCACGTAGGGAACGGAGACCCACAGCAGCCAGGGACGAAAACGACCCCAGCGACTCTGGGTACGATCGGCAATCGCGCCCATAATCGGGTCGGTGACCGCATCCAGCACCCTGACCGAGAGCAGCAGCGTGCCCACCAGCGCCGGAGCCAGGCCGAACACGTCGGTATAGAAGTAGTTGAGGAACAGCATGATGGCACCGCCAATCATGTTGCATCCGGCATCGCCCATGCCATAACCCAGTTTTTCTTTGAATGTGAGTGCCGCGGGCTTCATTGTGCTTCTCCTGCAAACCATGAAGCTAATGATTATCAGCGCTTAAGTCATTCACGGCGTGGCAGTATTGAGTCACAGAGATGGACAAAACGGGCGGGCGCAAAAAAATGTGAACTGGCACGCAGGCGCGGGCCCGTTCACATCACATTAAGCGGGGCAGGGCGGCAGAGAATCGTTAAGCTGCGCTGTTATTCTGTCCTTCAACCAGGCCACCGAGCAGACTGCCAATCCAGCCACCAATGGTGCTGAAAAGCGTACTGGCCACCGAGGAGATCACGCCGTTGAGAAAGGGAATCGGTATCAGGGAACCCATCACGCTGCCCAAAAGCGAACCGGCCTGCTGGCCGACGGCGGTGGTGATATCCTGAATCAGGCCACATCCGCTGACGGCCATAATTTCTGAAGGTGCGAGTTCACGCATAGTTATTTTTTCCTTTATTGGGTGAGAAGCAGGAAAAAATTATCACTACCCGTCAGCAATAAAAATAGTAACAGAACGAAAGTGGCCGGTGCGCCTGAGCTGGCGCACCGGATATGAGAAGGGATCAGACTTTCTGCGTCTGGTTCTTAATAAAGTAACCCAGCGCCAGAATCACCAGCCAGACCGGGATCAGCCAGACAGAGATGGCCATGCCCGGCGTGGTTGCCATCAGCACCAGAATTGCCGCCAGGAAGATCAGGCAAATCCAGTTACCGGCCGGATAGAGCAGCGCTTTGAAGCGGGTGGTCACGCCCTGCTGATCTTTCTTACGACGGAACTTAAGGTGCGCCAGGCTGATCATCGCCCAGTTGATGACCAGTGCAGAAACCACCAGTGACATCAGCAGGCCGAACGCTTCACCGGGCATCAGGTAGTTGATCAGCACGCAGAGCGCCGTGGCGACCGCAGAAACCAGAATGGTTAAGACCGGAACGCCGCGACGGTCAACTTTCAGCAGCGATTTGGGCGCGTTGCCCTGCTGAGCCAGACCAAACAGCATACGGCTGTTGCAGTAAACGCAGCTGTTGTAGACCGACAGGGCGGCCGTCAGGATCACCACGTTCAGCGCATTCGCCACCATGGCATCGCCCAGCTCGTGGAAGATAAAGACAAACGGGCTGACTTCAGAGGTGACACGGCTCCACGGCATCAGTGACAGCAGCACCGCCAGTGAACCAATGTAGAAAATCAGGATGCGCCACAGCACCTGGTTGGTCGCTTTCGGGATGCTGACTTCCGGATTATCGGCTTCAGCGGCGGTGATCCCCACCAGCTCCAGCCCACCGAATGAGAACATGATGATCGCCATGACCGTCACCAGACCGCCAATGCCGTGCGGGAAAAAGCCGCCCTGTTCCCAGAGGTTACGCACCGTTGCCTGCGGACCGCCGTTGCCGCTGAAGAGCAGCCAGCCGCCAAACAGGATCATGCCAATGACCGCCACCACTTTAATAATGGCGAACCAGAACTCCATCTCACCAAAGACTTTCACGTTGGTCAGGTTGATGGCGTTAATCATGACGAAGAAGATGGCTGCCGAGGCCCAGGTCGGAAAGTCGGGCCACCAGAACTGAATATATTTGCCGACGGCAGTGAGCTCTGCCATGGCGACCAGCACGTAAAGTACCCAGTAGTTCCAGCCCGAGGCGAAGCCGGCAAAGTTGCCCCAGTATTTATAGGCGAAGTGGCTGAAGCTGCCGGCAACCGGCTCCTCAACGACCATCTCGCCCAGCTGGCGCATGATTAAAAAGGCAATAAAACCGGCAATGGCATAGCCCAGAATAACGGCCGGACCGGCGGATTCGATGACCGATGCGCTGCCCAGAAACAGGCCGGTTCCTACTGCTCCACCCAGCGCGATGAGCTGAATATGGCGGTTCTTAAGACCACGTTTCAGCGCCTCGCCTTGCTGTTGTTCCATACAAACCTCGTGATGTTTTTATTCTTCGTTCCCAGCGCGGTTCGCTGTAAGGAAGTAGTTACATTAACGTATTGATTATTTTACGGTATCTGGCGTGCTGAGTGCTGCCATGCGCTACCCTGGCGACAAGAATAGTGATAAGCGAATCGCTTTGCACCTGCTTTCGCCTTTCGTGCTGAGAGTTGACTGAAAAAACGCCGTCCCGGTCACGTCAGGCCAGAGAAATTTCTGCCATGAAATGCGGTTCATGACGAATAGCTTTCACTTATGGATGCCGCTGCGCTTCGGGGCTAAGCAGGTGTAAGGTTTGGTAAAAGTGAATTTATTTAACATTCAGCTCAACGCGAATTTTTCATTTTTTTAACCGCAAGTTAGCGTCAGGGCGGGCTTCAGAGGCAGGGGAATGTCACAGACACCATATAGACACAAGGTGAATACTTTGTTACTTTACCGCCACCTCTGTACAATTGGTATTACCAATTTACTCCGGACGACTGGCTTAATAAGAAGGGATGATGGCTTACAGTAAGATTCGCCAACCCAAGCTCTCAGATGCTATCGAGCAACAGCTCGAATCCCTGATTATGGAAGGGACACTGCGTCCGGGAGAGAAGCTGCTCCCTGAGCGCGAACTCGCCAAACAATTCGATGTCTCACGTCCGTCTCTCCGCGAAGCGATCCAGCGCTTAGAAGCGAAAGGATTGTTGCTGCGCCGTCAGGGCGGCGGAACATTCGTACAGGAGCATCTCTGGCAAAGCCTGAGTGATCCACTCGTTGAGCTTCTCGCAGACCATCCGGAATCACAGTTTGACCTGCTGGAAACGCGTCATGCCTTAGAGGGCATCGCCGCCTATTACGCAGCGCTGCGCGGCACAGAAGAAGATCTGCTGCGCATTCGCGACTGCCATGTGCACATCCAGCAGGCGCAGGACAGCGGCGATTTGGACGCCGAAGCGGACGCCGTGATGCAGTATCAGATCGCTGTCACAGAAGCGGCCCATAATGTGGTGCTTTTGCATTTGCTACGCTCAATGGGCCCTATGCTGGAACAAAACGTCCGTCAGAATTTCGAATTGCTCTACTCTCGCCGGGAAATGCTGGCAAAAGTGAGCGGTCACCGCGCCAGAATCTTTGAGGCGATTGTGGCCCGTGAGCCAGAAAAAGCGCGCGAGGCTTCACACCGTCACCTGGCGTTCATAGAGGAAATCTTGCTGGACAGAAGTCGGGAGCAGAGCCGTCGAGAACGCTCCCTGCGTCGTTTACAGCAACGTAAGGAATAACGTGCGACAAAGATCGTACGGACATGTGCGACGAGCCTGCCTGCTTGTGCTTTGACAGGCTCCCGATTATTCAACGTATTAGACACAGATAAGGAACACACCCATGTCAGAACGTTTACACAATGACGTGGATCCGATTGAAACTCGTGACTGGCTACAGGCGATCGAATCGGTCATCCGTGAAGAAGGTGTTGAACGTGCACAGTATCTGATCGATCAGGTACTGGGTGCAGCCCGCAAAGGCGGCGTGAACGTTGCTGCAGGTTCGTCTGCTATCAGCAACTACATCAACTCTATTGCCGTTGAAGATGAACCCGACTATCCGGGCAACACCTCTCTTGAACGTCGTATCCGTTCCGCTATCCGCTGGAACGCCATCATGTCGGTGCTGCGCGCATCGAAGAAAGATCTGGAACTCGGCGGCCATATGTCCTCCTTCCAGTCTTCTGCGACCATTTATGAAGTGTGCTTCAACCACTTCTTCCGCGCGCGTAATGACAAAGATGGCGGCGATCTGGTCTATTTCCAGGGCCACATCTCTCCGGGCATCTATGCCCGTGCGTTCCTTGAAGGTCGCCTGACCGAAGAGCAGATGAACAACTTCCGTCAGGAAGTTGACGGTAAAGGTCTCTCTTCTTATCCGCACCCGAAATTAATGCCGGAGTTCTGGCAGTTCCCGACCGTTTCTATGGGTCTGGGTCCATTATCAGCGATCTATCAGGCGAAGTTCCTGAAATATCTGGAACACCGTGGCCTGAAAGATACCTCTGCTCAGACCGTCTACGCCTTCCTGGGTGATGGTGAGATGGATGAGCCAGAATCCAAAGGTGCGATCACCATCGCGACCCGCGAAAAACTGGATAACCTGGTCTTCATCATCAACTGCAACCTGCAGCGTCTGGATGGCCCGGTCACCGGTAATGGCAAGATCATCAACGAGCTGGAAGGCATCTTTGCCGGTGCTGGCTGGGAAGTGATTAAAGTCATCTGGGGCGGTCGCTGGGATGAGCTGCTGCGCAAAGATACCAGCGGCAAGCTGATTCAGCTGATGAACGAAACCGTCGACGGTGACTACCAGACCTTTAAATCCCGTGATGGCGCCTATGTGCGTGAGCACTTCTTTGGTAAATATCCGGAAACCGCCGCGCTGGTTAAAGACATGTCCGATGATGAAATCTGGGCACTGAACCGTGGCGGCCACGATCCGAAGAAAATCTACGCGGCACTGAAAAAAGCGCAGGACACCAAAGGCAAGCCGGTGCTGATCCTGGCGCATACCATCAAAGGTTATGGTATGGGCGACACCGCGGAAGGCAAAAACATTGCTCACCAGGTGAAGAAGATGAACATGGATGGCGTGCGCTATATCCGTGATCGCTTCAACGTGCCGGTTGCTGACGATAAAATCGAAGATCTGCCGTACGTGACCTTCGAAAAAGGCTCAGAAGAGCACACTTACCTGCACGGTCAGCGTGAGAAGCTGGGTGGCTACCTGCCAACGCGTCAGCCGAAGTTCACCGAGAAGCTGGAAATGCCAGCGCTGGAAGAGTTCGGTGCGCTGCTGGAAGAGCAGAACAAAGAGATCTCCACCACCATCGCCTTCGTTCGTGCCCTGAACGTGATGCTGAAGAACAAGTCGATCAAAGATCGCCTGGTTCCGATCCTTGCGGATGAAGCGCGTACCTTCGGTATGGAAGGTCTGTTCCGTCAGATTGGTATCTACAGCCCGAACGGCCAGCAGTACACTCCGCAGGATCGTGAGCAGGTTGCTTACTACAAAGAAGATGAGAAAGGCCAGATTCTGCAGGAAGGGATCAACGAGCTGGGCGCAGGTTCATCCTGGCTGGCGGCGGCGACCTCTTACAGCACCAACAACCTGCCGATGATCCCGTTCTACATCTATTATTCGATGTTCGGCTTCCAGCGTATCGGCGATCTGATGTGGCTGGCGGGTGACCAGCAGGCGCGCGGCTTCCTGGTCGGCGGAACCTCCGGTCGTACCACGCTGAACGGCGAAGGCCTGCAGCATGAAGATGGCCACAGCCATATTCAGTCGCTGACCATCCCGAACTGTATCTCTTACGACCCGTCTTACGCCTATGAAGTGGCTGTCATCATGCATGATGGTCTGGTGCGTATGTATGGCGAAGCGCAGGAGAACATCTACTACTACATCACCACGCTGAACGAAAACTACCATATGCCAGCCATGCCGCAGGGTGCGGAAGAGGGTATCCGTAAGGGTATCTACAAGCTGGAAACGGTAGAAGGCAGCAAAGGCAAAGTGCAGCTGCTGGGCTCAGGTTCTATCCTGCGTCACGTACGTGAAGCGGCACAGATCCTGGCGAAAGATTACGGTATCGGCTCTGATGTCTACAGCGTCACCTCGTTCACCGAACTGGCGCGTGATGGCCAGGATTGTGAGCGCTGGAACATGCTGCATCCGACAGAAGAAGCACGCGTGCCTTACATCGCTCAGGTGATGAATGACGCGCCAGCGGTTGCCTCAACCGACTACATGAAACTGTTCGCTGAACAGGTTCGCAGCTATGTTCCAGCCAGCGATTACCGCGTGCTGGGTACCGATGGCTTTGGTCGCTCTGACAGCCGTGAGAATCTGCGTCATCACTTTGAAGTTGATGCATCTTATGTGGTGGTTGCTGCGCTGGGTGAGCTGGCTAAACGCGGCGAGATCGAGAAGAAAGTGGTGGCGGATGCCATTACCAAATTCAACATCGATGCCGATAAAGTTAACCCGCGTCTGGCTTAAGAGGTAAGAGAGTAATGGCTATCGAAATTAAGGTACCGGATATCGGGTCTGACGAAGTTGAAGTCACCGAGATTCTGGTGAAAGTTGGCGACAAGGTGGAAGCCGAGCAGTCGCTGATCACCGTGGAAGGCGACAAAGCCTCAATGGAAGTGCCTTCCCCGCAGGCTGGCGTAGTGAAAGAGATCAAAATCGCCACCGGTGACAAAGTAGAAACCGGCTCGCTGATCATGGTGTTTGACGCAGAAGGGGCCGCAGAAGCGGCACCTGCCGCCGCCGAAGAGAAGAAAGCGGACGCGGCACCTGCACCCGCCGCGGCAGCAGCCACCGCCAGCAAAGAAGTGGCTGTGCCAGATATCGGCGGTGACGAAGTCGAAGTCACTGAGATTCTGGTGAAGGTTGGCGATAAAGTTGAAGCCGAACAGTCACTGATTGTGGTGGAAGGTGATAAAGCGTCAATGGAAGTGCCGGCTCCGTTCGCGGGTGTGGTTAAAGAGATCACCATTGCGACCGGCGATAAAGTCAGCACCGGTTCTGCCATCATGGTTTTTGAAGCGGAAGGGGCTGCACCGGCCGCTGACGCGAAGCCAGAACTGAAAGAAGAAGCGGCATCGGCACCCGCCGCAGCGGCGGGCGCAAAAGAGGTTAATGTCCCGGACATCGGCGGTGATGAAGTCGAAGTCACCGAGATCCTCGTGAAAGTGGGCGACAAAGTTGACGCTGAGCAGTCACTGATCGTGGTGGAAGGCGATAAAGCGTCAATGGAAGTGCCTGCGCCATTCGCGGGTACCGTCAAAGAGCTGAAAGTGGCGACCGGCGACAAAGTCAGCACCGGATCACTGATCATGGTGTTTGAAGTCGAAGGTGCCGCACCGGCCCCGGCGGCAGCGAAGCAGGAAGCCGCACCGGCCCCGGCTGCGAAACCTGAAGCTAAATCTGCGGCGCCTGCTCCGGCAGCCAAAGCGGACAGCAAAGGTGAGTTTGCCGAGAACGATGCGTACGTTCACGCTACCCCGGTGATCCGTCGCCTGGCGCGTGAGTTCGGTGTGAACCTGGCGAAAGTCAAAGGCACCGGCCGTAAAGGTCGCATTCTGAAAGAAGACGTGCAGACTTACGTGAAAGAGGCGGTGAAACGCGCTGAAGCGGCACCGGCTGCGGCAAGCGGTGGCGGCCTGCCAGGCATGCTGCCATGGCCGAAAGTGGACTTCAGCAAGTTCGGTGAAGTCGAAGAAGTCGAACTGGGTCGTATCCAGAAAATTTCGGGTGCGAACCTGAGCCGTAACTGGGTGATGATCCCGCACGTTACGCATTTCGACAAAACCGATATCACCGATCTGGAAGCGTTCCGTAAGCAGCAGAATGCCGAAGCAGAGAAGCGTAAGCTGGATGTGAAGTACACCCCGGTGGTGTTCATCATGAAAGCAGTCGCTGCCGCGCTTGAGCAGATGCCACGCTTCAACAGCTCGCTTTCCGAAGATGCGCAGAAGCTGACGCTGAAGAAATACATCAACATCGGTGTGGCGGTCGATACGCCAAATGGCCTGGTGGTTCCGGTCTTCAAAGACGTGAACAAAAAGGGCATTACCGAGCTGTCGCGTGAGCTGATGGCGGTGTCGAAGAAAGCGCGTGACGGTAAGCTGACTGCGGGCGACATGCAGGGCGGATGCTTCACCATCTCCAGCCTGGGCGGCCTGGGAACCACGCACTTCGCGCCGATTGTTAACGCGCCGGAAGTGGCTATCCTGGGTGTCTCTAAGTCGGCGATGGAGCCGGTGTGGAACGGTAAAGAGTTTGCACCGCGTCTGATGATGCCAATCTCTCTCTCCTTCGACCACCGCGTGATCGACGGAGCTGATGGTGCAAGATTCATCACCATTATTGGTAATATGCTCTCAGACATACGTCGTTTAGTTATGTAAATGTGAAGAAGGCCGGCGGATGCCGGCCTTACTTTAACGTTTCGTCGCGTCACGGTTGGCAGTTTGTTAACAATTCTGTAAACTCTTGCGGTGAAAGTCCCGGTGGAACAAGGGCATTATAAGAACGTCTGACCCGCCGGATATCAAATAAGAGGTCATGATGAGTACAGAGATTAAAACCCAGGTTGTGGTACTTGGGGCAGGTCCTGCAGGTTACTCTGCAGCCTTCCGTTGTGCGGATTTAGGTCTGGAAACCGTACTGGTAGAGCGTTACAGCACCCTTGGCGGTGTGTGTCTGAACGTCGGTTGTATCCCCTCTAAAGCGCTGCTGCACGTTGCCAAAGTGATCGAAGAGGCGAAAGCCCTTGAAGAGCACGGCATTGTGTTTGGTCAGCCCTCTACTGATATCAACAAGATTCGCAGCTGGAAAGAGAAGGTGATTAACCAGCTGACTGGCGGCCTGTCAGGAATGGCAAAAGGTCGTAAAGTCAAAGTGGTTAATGGCCTTGGCAAATTCACCGGTGCTAACACCCTGGTGGTGGAAGGTGAAGGCGGCGCGACCACCATCAACTTCGATAATGCCATCATCGCTGCGGGTTCACGCCCAATCGAACTGCCTTTCATTCCTCATGACGATCCCCGCGTCTGGGATTCAACCGATGCGCTGGAACTGAAAGAAGTGCCGAAGCGTCTGCTGGTTATGGGCGGCGGTATCATCGGTCTGGAAATGGCGACGGTGTATCATGCGCTGGGTTCAGAGATCGATGTGGTTGAGATGTTTGACCAGGTTATCCCGGCTGCGGATAAAGATGTCGTCAAAGTCTTTACCAAGAAAATCAGCAAGAAGTTCAACCTGATGCTGGAAACCAAAGTGACCGCCGTTGAAGCAAAAGACGATGGCATTTACGTTTCAATGGAAGGCAAAAAGGCACCGGGTGAAGCGCAGCGTTATGACGCCGTGCTGGTGGCTATCGGTCGTGTGCCGAACGGTAAAGGTCTGGATGCCGGTAAAGCGGGCGTGGAAGTGGACGATCGCGGCTTTATCCGCGTCGACAAGCAGATGCGTACCAACGTGCCACACATCTATGCTATCGGCGACATCGTCGGTCAGCCAATGCTGGCGCACAAAGGCGTGCACGAAGGCCACGTTGCGGCGGAAGTGATCTCCGGTCTGAAGCACTACTTCGACCCGAAAGTGATCCCATCCATTGCCTATACTGAGCCAGAAGTTGCCTGGGTCGGTCTGACCGAGAAAGAAGCGAAAGAGAAGGGCATCAGCTACGAGACCTCCACCTTCCCGTGGGCTGCCTCTGGCCGTGCTATCGCTTCTGATTGTGCAGACGGTATGACCAAACTGATTTTCGACAAAGAGACGCACCGTGTCATCGGTGGCGCGATTGTCGGCACTAACGGCGGCGAGCTGTTAGGCGAAATCGGTCTGGCGATTGAGATGGGTTGTGATGCGGAAGATATCGCGCTGACCATCCATGCTCACCCGACCCTGCATGAGTCAGTCGGTCTGGCAGCAGAAATCTTCGAAGGCAGCATCACCGATCTGCCTAACGCGAAAGCGAAGAAGAAGTAAGTTTCCGCTGCTGACGAAAAAGCCTCCACTATGGAGGCTTTTTTTTGGTCTGGATTATACGAAGACCAAAGCGATGTCACCACAGACGAACGGCATCTGCGATGCGCTTCCACATGACGATATTGCAGGAATTATATCAGGCGACTTTCCGCAAAAGCGGTATGGTGAACCCGACACATTACAATCTGATCTTGATGACTGGCTGGCTCACTTAATAATCAGCGAACTCATCAGGGGAAAATGTGCCCTGTCCGGACGCTTATGGAAATATTACCTGATGGAAAAAGCCTCTGGGCTGAGAAGAATTCAATCCAAATGTACTCTGATAATTACCTGTATAAATAACGGGTAATTTTCAGATGAAGTCTGAGCTGATAAAACTGAGTATGGCCCCATGAGGGGCTTACTGATTTGGCCGTTCAGGTAAGACCTTACCTATCAGATAGACAACTCCGATAGACAGACCAATCGCCATCAGCCGCTCATGCCAGGTTTCATAGTGAAAGAACCAGTAGCAGCACAGAAGGAGCAGCAACCCGCCTATGATCGCACCTGACACCTCTATAAGGCTATACATGATGCGTTTACCTAAGCTCAGCTTAGCAGGCCCATTATCTCGCATTAGCGTTTACCTCCTTCTCTACCATTTCAATGATCCGTTCAAAAGCCGGTTGCCCTTGCGTTCGCTTCACATTGAGAGCTTCTAAGAACGGGTTCAGAGCTGGCTCAAGTAGGAAGTAGAGTAAATCATAGTTCCTCACGCGTAATGCGTTATAGACTTCAGGATTGCTCTTTTGCAGCTTTTCAGAGGTATAGATACATCTCTCTGTCATGCCACCAATAAGCAGGGCATTACCAATCAGACCGCCTCTGACCGCAACAAGGAACGAGCTACGCTGCGCAATGGTAGTTGCTAACCTTCCTGCTATTAATGAGTTCGTAAGCGTCCGGCCAGCAACTGAAGCCATCGTTTTGCTATAGATAGCGTTCTGCGCTGGTTTTCCACGCTTGAGGGGGGATAAACCGCAGCTTCATCTTTGGAATGCGTTTTTTACGTGTTCCCCGCGTCAATGGAAACAAACTCAGCCTCCTTAGCGCTCAGCTATGCGCTTCTCCTGCGCCACCCGCTCCACAAACATCTGCGCCAGGGCTGCAATGGCATTGTTGCCGGGCAGCCTCTCTTCATTGATATACATCACCAGCGAACTGCTGCGTCGGCGGCCCTGCAACAGCGGCAGGGGGCGCAGTTCACCGCTCTTCAGCAGCCCGGCGATATTCTGTTCCGGTAACCAGCCATAGCCCAGCTGATGCTGGACTGCTTCAATCGCGGCGGAGAGCGTCGTGAAGGACCAGTTCTCCGCCTGATCGCCACTGACTTCGGATTGGTGCTGTTGCTGCCGATCCAGGATGGTGATGCAGGGCCAGCGAGCCAGCGTGGTGGCACTCAGCGGGGCAGGTTCAGTGTGCAGCGGATGATCACGATGGGCAACGGCCACGAAATCGATGCTCATCAGGCTCTCGCCAGCGACAGGGGCATCGCCATACTGCGCGACCAGCCAGAGGTCAGCCTGCTGCTCAGCCAGCCTTTCCGGCGTTTCGCTGCGAACAATTTCGCTGAACCAGATGCGGACATGGGGGTAGTGCTGCTGAAAGGTCTGCAGCACATCAAACAGCAGAGGTTTAGGCAGCGTCGCGTCCACCATCAGATCGATGCGCGAACGTTCACCCCGCTGCAGCGCATGCGCCTTAGCTTCAAGCGCGCTGAATCCCTCCAGCAATGGACGAACCTGAGCCAGTAGCTGATGTCCCTTGGCAGTGAGGACGGCGCGACGCCCCTCCTGTTGCAGCAGTGTCAGACCCAGCCGCTGCTGAAGCAGGCTAAGCTGATAGCTCAGTGAAGACTGGCTGCGATGATGCTTTTCTGCAGCCAGCGCAAAGCTTCCTTCATTCACCACCGCGTCGAGCAGCGCCCACTGTTCCAGTGTCGTTTTATGCATGGCAACTCATCGAAAAATTGGATTATTCAGTGCTAAAAATAGCGTTATTCATCTCATCTGTAACGCGCAATAATCTCCTCAAGGCAAATAAATGAGGAATTGACCATGAGCACTTTTGATAAACATGATCTGTCAGGCATCGTTGGCAAACACCTGGTTTACACCTACGACAACGGCTGGAATTACGAGCTCTACATCAAAAATGCGAGCACTATCGACTATCGCATCCACAGCGGCATGGTGGGTAATCGCTGGGTTAAAAATCAGCATGTCTATGTCGTCCGTCTGGCGCAGGATGTCTATAAAGTTTCCTGGACTGAACCTACCGGCACCGATGTCAGCCTGGCCGTGAACCTGGCGGATAAAATCTTCCACGGCACCATCTTCTTCCCGCGCTGGGTAATGAATAATCCGGAAAAAACCGTCTGTTTCCAGAATGACCATCTGGAAGAGATGGCTGCCTTCCGCGAAGCAGGTCCGGTTTACCCAACCGAAGTCATTGACGAGTTCGCAACGCTGACCGTGATCCGCGATGTGGGCGAAAATAACGAAAGCGTGATCGACTGCCCGCCCGATCAGCTGCCCGCTGACTTCCCGGAAAATCTGAAAAACTGATAGCAGGCAGAAGAGGCCATTAAGGCCTCTTCTGCACCGCTGTGTCTGGCCGGTGGCATCGATGGCCAGTCCTGCAAACCGCACCTTTCTATTCCTGCCCGTTATCGATTCTGCCCTGATACTTCTCTTAAACCGCGATAAACCTGACATTTTTCGGGGCTAATTTCCCCGGCATGCGGTACGCTCGGGACCGTCCGTTTACGCACAATCAGCCCGCGCAGACGGCGAACCGGACGGGCAGAATGGGCGTAGTCGATTATGTTGTATTTTTGTAAACAGATTAACAAACAGACGAAATCCTGCTATTCTGCCCTCCGCGAAACCGGGCACCTCAACCTGGACAAGAAAAGGGAAGGTTGTTCTCCATAAGTGAGCAAGGTGGTCGGAAAGCCCTACATAATGAGAGCGAGGATAACGTCGTGCTAGAAGAATACCGTAAGCACGTTGCCGAGCGTGCTGCCCAGGGAATTGTTCCTAAGCCTTTAGAGGCTTCCCAGATGGCCGCGCTGGTTGAACTGCTGAAAAATCCACCTGCGGGTGAAGAAGAATTTCTGACCGATTTACTGGTCAACCGAGTCCCACCTGGCGTCGATGAAGCGGCGTATGTCAAAGCCGGTTTCCTGGCGGCTGTTGCCAAAGGCGAAGCAACCTCTCCTCTGATCTCTCCTGAAAAAGCGGTCGAACTGCTCGGTACCATGCAGGGCGGTTATAACATTCATCCGTTGATCGAGGCGCTGGACGACAGCCGACTGGCCCCCATCGCGGCCAAAGCCCTTTCACACACCCTGCTGATGTTCGACAACTTCTATGATGTCGAAGAGAAAGCCAAAGCGGGCAATGAATACGCGAAGCAGGTCATGCAATCCTGGGCCGATGCGGAATGGTATCTGTCACGTCCTGAGCTGGCCGAAAAGATCACGGTCACGGTATTCAAGGTAACGGGCGAAACCAACACCGACGACCTCTCTCCGGCCCCGGATGCCTGGTCACGTCCTGACATCCCGCTGCACGCTCTGGCGATGCTGAAAAATGCCCGCGAAGGCATCGAGCCGGATGAGCCGGGCAATATCGGCCCGATCAAACAGATCGAAGCGCTGCAGGCCAAAGGCTATCCGCTGGCTTACGTCGGTGACGTGGTCGGAACCGGCTCTTCCCGTAAATCCGCCACCAACTCGGTGCTGTGGTTCATGGGCGACGACATCCCGAACGTGCCAAACAAAAAAGGCGGCGGCGTGGTGCTGGGCAGCAAGATTGCGCCTATCTTCTTCAACACCATGGAAGATGCGGGCGCACTGCCTATCGAAGTGGACGTCAACGACCTGAACATGGGCGATGTGATCGACATCTACCCCTACAAAGGTGAAGTGCGTAACCACGAAACCAACGACCTGCTGGCCAGCTTCGAACTGAAAACCGAAGTGCTGATTGACGAAGTGCGCGCCGGTGGCCGTATTCCGCTGATCATTGGCCGTGGCCTGACCACCAAAGCGCGCGAGTCGCTGGGTCTGCCGCACAGCACCGTATTCCGTCAGGCGAAAGATGTTGCGGAGAGCACCCGTGGCTTCTCACTGGCGCAGAAAATGGTCGGCCGCGCCTGTGGCGTGACCGGTGTGCGTCCGGGCGCGTATTGCGAACCGAAGATGACCTCCGTGGGCTCGCAGGATACCACCGGTCCGATGACCCGTGACGAGCTGAAAGATCTGGCTTGCCTGGGCTTCTCGACCGATCTGGTGATGCAGTCCTTCTGCCACACCGCCGCCTATCCTAAGCCGGTCGATGTGAACACGCACCACACGCTGCCAGACTTCATCATGAACCGTGGCGGTGTCTCACTGCGTCCGGGTGACGGCATTATCCACAGCTGGCTGAACCGTATGCTGCTGCCGGATACCGTAGGAACCGGCGGTGACTCCCATACCCGTTTCCCTATCGGCATCTCTTTCCCGGCCGGTTCGGGCCTGGTGGCGTTTGCCGCGGCAACGGGCGTCATGCCGCTCGATATGCCGGAATCGGTCCTGGTGCGCTTCAAAGGCAAGATGGAACCCGGTATTACCCTGCGCGATCTGGTTCACGCCATTCCGCTTTATGCCATCAAACAGGGCCTGCTGACCGTTGAGAAGAAAGGTAAGAAAAACATCTTCTCTGGTCGCATTCTGGAGATTGAAGGTCTGCCGGATCTGAAAGTTGAGCAGGCGTTTGAGCTGTCCGATGCGTCAGCAGAGCGTTCTGCGGCGGGCTGTACCATCAAGCTCGATAAAGCGCCAATCATCGAATATCTCAACTCCAACATCGTGCTGCTGAAGTGGATGATCGCAGAAGGTTACGGCGATCGTCGTACGCTGGAGCGTCGCGTGGAGAGCATGGAGAAATGGCTGGCCGATCCTCAGCTGCTGGAAGCCGATGCGGATGCGGAATACGCCGCCGTGATCGAGATCGATCTGGCTGATATCAAAGAGCCGATCCTCTGTGCCCCTAACGATCCAGACGATGCCCGTCTGCTCTCGGACGTTCAGGGCGAGAAAATCGACGAAGTGTTTATCGGCTCGTGCATGACCAACATCGGTCACTTCCGTGCTGCCGGTAAGCTGCTGGACAGCCACAAAGGTCAGCTGCCAACCCGTCTGTGGGTGGCGCCGCCAACCAAGATGGATGCCGCACAGCTGACCGAAGAGGGCTACTACAGCGTCTTCGGTAAAAGCGGTGCGCGTATCGAGATCCCGGGCTGTTCACTCTGCATGGGTAACCAGGCGCGTGTGGCAGACGGTTCGACAGTGGTTTCCACCTCGACCCGTAACTTCCCGAACCGTCTGGGGACCGGCGCAAACGTCTATCTGGCGTCTGCCGAGCTGGCTGCCGTTGCGTCACTGCTGGGCCGGCTGCCTACGCCTGATGAGTATCAGCAATTTATGGCGCAGGTCGATAAAACGGCCAGCGACACCTATCGCTATCTCAACTTCGACCAGCTGGCGCAGTACACCGACAAAGCGGAAGGCGTGATTTTCCAGACCGCAGTCTGATCCTTCACCTTGTAAGCATGCATAAGGGGCGATGATTCGCCCCTTTTTTTCGTCTTCGCGCCGGTCACCGGCACGATCAAAAGCTGGATTTCGCCTGACAGCCTGTAATAATGCGCGACGTGTCACATTATGCTGCAAAGCCAGCCGTGACACTCATTGAGTGACGCGACGACGTTGAGAGGAACGGGCGATGGAATATGAATTTTTACGCGATGTGACCGGACAGATTAAGGTCCGCATGTCGATGGATCATGAAGCGGTCGGCCACTGGTTCAACGAAGAGGTGAAAAACGATCCGGGTCTGCTGGATGAAGTCGAAGCCGCTATCGAAGACGTCAAGGGCAGCGTGCGACAGTGGCAGCGCATCGGCAGCGAATACACCATCCTGGTGGATGAGGAGGAGGTGATGATTCGCGCCAACCTGCTGGCGCTGGAAGATGACGGCATGGAGGAGGGGATGAACTACTACGACGAAGAGAGCCTCTCATTCTGCGGCATTGAAGATTTTCTGCTGGTCATCGCCGCGTACCGCCAGTTTGTGAACCAGTATGGCAATCCCGTCCGGCGCTAAATGCCGGACAGGTGGCGCTTCACGTCTGGCCGGGATGTGAAACCGCCCGGCGGCCGGGGCAGGTTAGCTCAGCGAGGCGCCACCGCAGATCACCAGTTGCTGGCCGGTGATTGCCGCTGCTGAGGGAGAGAGCAGGAACGCCACCAGATCGGCCACTTCCTGCGGCTGAATATAGCGGCCTATCGGCGGCAGGCGCGGCGGTGAACTGGCGCGGCCCGGCTGGTGCAGCATCGGTGTTTCGGTCGCACCGGGGGCCACGATATTGGCGGTAATGCCACGCGGAGCCAGTTCTGCCGCCCAGCTGCGCACCATGCCGATCATCGCTGATTTGGTCGCCACGTACTGACTGCGGCCTGCGGCACCGCCTGACGTACGGCTCCCCAGCAGCAGCACTCTCCCGCCTGCCGCCATCCGCGGCGCAAATTGGTTCGTCAGCTGTTCCGCAGCGGCCACGTGCAGCTGCCACAGACGGGCGCTGGCCGCCAAATCCAGTTCCCCCAGCGGCGCGGCCTGCATCATACCCGCGGCATGGATCACCGCCTGCGGCACAGGCAGTTGTTCCAGCAGCGCCTGCAGGGCAGCGCTGTCACTGATGTCGATCTGATGACTCTGCCAGCCCGGTTCTGTGCGGCTGACCGCCGAACGGCTCAGGCCGATCACCTGCCAGCCGTCACTCAGTAAGCGGTCACAAATCGCCTGACCGATGCCGGAGCTGGCACCGGTCACCAGCGCCATCCGTTCATTCACGCGTCACCTCCCTGCACCCATGACTCCTCAATCCGCACATATTTGATCGCCTGACGATACCAGGTATAGGCGATATGCAGTTCGCCATGCAGACCCTCTTTGATGCTGGGATAGGAGAACTCACGGTTTAACTTCTGCTGCGAGTTATTGGTCATACAGTAGCCATCGCCTTCGTCCAGATTGCGCTGCAGCGGCCAGCTTTTGCCGCCATCTGTTGAGATCGCCAGTGTCATGGGCGCTCGGGGCGCACCCCAGAAGGCGGTACGGCCGCTGTGTACCACCGCTTCGGCGGCCACCGCCACCTCACCGTCCTCTTCATCATCTTCAATTTCGTCATAGAGCGACAGGCGACGTTCGCTGGCACCTTCAGCGCTCATGGCGTTAAACACCAGCGCCAGATGACCATTGCGCAGCGTCGTGACCTGAATAGAGGAGTTGTTATTTGGCAGCGACAGCGCTTCGGGTGCGCTCCAGCTCTCTCCCTGATCAAACGAGCGGCTCTGGTAGATGTGATCGGCCCAGCGACTGCGGTAGAGCGCCAGCAGCGAGCCATCCTCCAGCAGGGTGACGTTCATATGGACGCAGCCGGTACTGTCAGGCACGCTGACATCGCGCCAGCTCCGGCCTTTATCCTCCGAGATTTTCACGGCGCTGACATCATAGTTACCCACCCATTTTTCACCGGGCGGCGTCAGGCAGTAAAAGACCGGCAGCAGCCAGTTACCATTCGGCAGCACCACGATCGGCTGACGAATAAAGGTGCCAGGCTTATCCAGCAGGGTGTCGATCGCGCCCCAGCTCCGGCCCAGATCGTGAGACTGACGATAGCGCACGATGGCGGTGTCCTGATTACCGGACTTCTGCGCCGTCCAGAGCAGCCACAGGACCTGATCGGGATCGAGGAACAGCACCGGATTCTGCTCGGACCGCGTCGGATCCTCAGAGAGTTTCTGCGCCTCACTCCAGCGATCGCTGCCTTTCTGCAGCCGTGAACACCAGACAGAGATATCGGCGATCCCCTCCTGGGTGCCGCCAAACCAGACGCAGAGCAGATCGCCATCCGGCAGCGGCAGCAGGTTAGCCGCATGGTTTTGCGGGCAGGAGGAGGGCAGCATCGCAACCTGCTGCGCGCTATCCTGCGGATGCGGCGCAAGCTGACCGGTACGTTCGGCGGTGACGGTTTCCTGAGTCATATTAGGCTCCACTCTTTTGTGCATTGCGTTGCGGTTGAGGCTGAGACTGGCGTGACGGGATGCAGCGATCAATCACCATAATGATCGCCGGCGTGGCCAGCGCCACATACATATTATCGATGCCAAACGGATTCCCCATCAGGAACCAGACGGAGGTGACCAGACAGGAACCAATCAGACCGGCGTTGGCACCGCGTGTGCTCTTAAACCACGGCAGATAGAACGCCATGATCGCCACGACGGTGATCGACAGGCGAATCGCGCGGGTAAAGAAGGAGAGCTTCAGCACTTCCGGGAAGAACAGCACAAACAGCAGCGGAAAGAAGCCGATAGCAATCGAGAACCAGCGCGTCACTTTGAACTCGCGCTCTGGCGTAGGGTGACGGTAAGGGACGTAAAAATCTTTCACCACCAGTGAGGCGATGGCCAGCGCCACGGTGCCGACGCTGACGAAAATCGAGGCCACCAGCGAGGTCGTCACGATGCCCGCCAGCCAGGGGGACATATCCTGCAGAAACACCGGCAGCGCATAGAGGCTCTTGATATCGGGATGGGCAAACTTCGCCGCCACGCCGATCAGTGCCATCGCCAGGCCGATAGGCAGGCAGAAGAAGAAGGCGACCCACGTGGCACGCTTAGCGGATTTGACATCTTTGGTCGAGGAGATCGCCTGGATCACAAACTGGGTGCAGAAGATCGAGCCCACGGTTCCGATCAGCCAGGCCACAATGGTACTGGCCCCGACGTGACCATCCCACGTCCAGTAGAAGGCGGGCATTTTCTCGATCATCGGGGCCACGCCGCCGGTCATCTTCAGCGCTACGTAGAGGATAATCAGGATCCCGATGTACTTAATAGCGCTGTGCAGCAGCGTCACCCAGGCCACCCCTTTCATGCCGCCAAACGCGAAGTAGAAGGTACTCACCACCGCGGTAATAAAGGCCGCCTGGGTCAGGTCGATCTTCAGCACGGTAGAGATCGCCGCCGCGCCGCTGATGTAGTTGCCGACGTTCACCAGCAGCAGCGCATAGATCATGATCAGCGAAATGATGTTTTTGGTCGAACTGCCATATTTTTCGGCGATCGCCCCGGAGATGGTGATCTTACCGGTGTTGTAGATGCGCTTCACCAGGATCAGACCAAACAGCGGGAAGCCAATCGCCGCGCCGATCACTGACCAGGAAGCGGCGAAGCCATTTTCAAAGGCGGCCTGCGCAGTGCCGATCGTGGATTTTGCCCCGATATATTCCGACATCAGCATGATGCCGACGATAAAGGCGGGCATGGCGCGGGAGCCTTCCATAAAGTCACCGCTGCTTTTACTGCGCAGCCGCCAGGTCAGCCAGGTGGTGAACAGGATATAGGCGACCACCATGCCTACGATCAGTAAGGTGCTCTCAGTTGAAAATGCGTTCATCATAACCTCGATTGTGCTGGCAGATGGCGACCATCAGGTTCGTTCTCATCTGACCGGTAGGAGACAAAGGCGATGGCGTTTATTGCAGGTAGTGGGTGACGATCTGACGGATCTGCTGCTGCTCTTCGGCGCTGAACTGCACCGCATAGCGGCTTTCACCCACCTCGAAGCCCAGCAGGCTGACCGCTTTTTTCACGGCGGCCGGTGAGAAACCGATGCTGTAGAGCGCCGTGCGCAGACCGGTGACGTTCTCCTGAGCCTGCTGCGAACCGGCAATATCGCCAGCAGCGAAGCGCGCCCAGATAGCGTTAATCGCCTCCGGGGCCACGTTGGCCAGCCCGGAAATGGCGGCGGAGCAGCCCTCAACAAACCCCTGATGGATCAGCGAGTCGGGGCCATTCAGCACATCAAAACCGTCACAGTCGGCGGTGGCCTGCAGGAAGCCGCGCAGGCTGTCATAACTGCCCGCCGAATCTTTGATGCCGATGATGTTGGGATGGGCGGCCAGCGTGCGCACCGTCTCCGGCTGCAGGGTATTGCCGGTGCGCGCCGGGATGTTGTAGAGGAACAGCGGCACCGTCAGCGCGTCAGCCACACGCCGGTAGTGATCGATCAGCTCCTGCTGTTTCAGCGGCACAAACCAGGGGGTGATCGCGGAGACGGCATCCACGCCCAGGCGGGCGATCTGTGTGCCGAGCCGGATCGTTTCACGTGTCGAGATTTCGCCGATGTGCGCCACCACCGCCGCGCGGCCGCTGACTTCATCCACGCAGGTGGCGGTGACGGCGAGCTTTTCCTGCTCGTTCAGCACAAAGAATTCGCCGTTGGTGCCGCCGCAGAAGATGCCGTTACCGGCCCGGATCTGTCGTCTGACCTGCTCACGCTGTCTCACCGGATCAAAAGCGCCGTCACGATCGAAGGTGGTGACGATGGCGGTCAGTACGCCGCTTATTTTCTTATTCATGACAATCCTCATTACGCCTGGCAGGAAGGAAACAGGGTCAGATAGACCGCGCGTACATCGTCAGCGGTGACCGCCATCGGGACATTTTTCATCAGGCGCTGCACGTCGAGCGCGGCTTCCACCAGATAGGGCAGGTGATCCGGGCCGATGCCCAGCGCTTCCAGACTGGCAGGCAGCTGCAGACGCGCCACCAGTGCGGTGAAGTAGTCGACCAGCGCATGGGACTTCGCTTCATCACTTAAACGGTGGTCAGCATCGGGCAGCAGGTCATAGGCCTGAGCGAATTTACTCACCGCCGCCGGACGGACAAAGCGCATGCAGGGGGCCAGCAGAATGGCATTCGCCACGCCGTGCGGCAGATGATATTTGCCGCCGAGCGGGTAGGAGAGAGCGTGCACCAGATGCGTGCCGGCATGGGCAATCGACGCGCCGCCATAATAAGAGGCCCACAACATCTCCAGTCGTGCCTGCAGATTCTCCGGCTCCCGCAGGGTGGTTTCGAGATTGGCGAACAGCTTCTTCATCCCGATCCGCGCATAGTTATCGCTGACCGGATTGGCGATGCAGGCGGTAAAGCACTCGATCAGGTGGCAGAGGGCATCAATACCGGTTGAGGAGGCGATGTGTGCGGGCATGCTGGTGGTGAGTTCCGGCACCAACGCGACGACATCGGGCAGCATGATCGGGGAAATAATGCCGACTTTGGTCTCTTTCTCCGGGATCGCCAGAATCGCATTGGGCGTGGCTTCTGAGCCGGTACCCGCGGTGGTCGGAATCAGCATGGAGCGGGTGCGGTACTGCGGTTTCTCCCCCGCCAGCAGGGCTTCCAGCGACGGGGCCGCATCCACGCACAGCACCGACAGCAGCTTTGCCACATCCAGCACGCTGCCACCGCCGATACCGATCACCATGTCAGCCCTGCGCGACGTGAGTGCGGCAAGAAGGGCGGCCACATCATGCTGGCTCGGCTCGGGGGGAACACTGTTCACCACGCTGATGTGGGGGATCTGCTCCCGGAGTTGCCCCAGCAGCGCCTGTACAGCCGGAATCGCTTCAATGTTCCGGTCAGTTACCACTACCGCGGATGAAACCCCCTCCAGCAGATAGCGCATGTCGTTTAACGCCTGATAGCCGCTGATCACCGTGCTGTTAATGTTCATTTCATACCCTTATATCGATCGCGTCTGAGCAGATGATTAACTTTGCTCATCTCAATGCGAGGTCAGTCACTCTGTATGGCTCATTTTATAGGGCATATCGATTTCGATTAATTTGAAGTTGCTCACATATAATCAATTATGATTGAATATAATCAATGGCAGCGGCAATCGCCTGACAGGAGTGAGGATGGGCTCATCATTATGGAAAACGCCGGTACTGGTCATCGCCGATGACTTTACCGGTGCCAACGATGCGGGAAGCGGACTGGCGCAGGCCGGCGCAGGCGTTCAGGTGCTGTTCGACACCCGGGGCGCGTTGCCAGAGACGGCAGATGTGCTGGTCGTCAGCACGGAGAGTCGGGCGATCAGCGCCACCCAGGCGGCAGAGCGCGTCACGCAGGCGGTGCACCACTTCGCGGCGCAGTTTCAGCACGGCTGGCTGTTCAAAAAGATCGACTCCACGCTGCGCGGCAATATCGGCGCTGAAACGGCGGCGGCACTGAAGGCCAGTGCGAAAACGCTGGCGCTGGTTGCACCGGCGGTGCCACGACTGGGCCGCACCACGCGCGGAGGTCACGTCCGGGTCCATCAGCGTCTGCTCACGGACACCGAATTTGCCAGCGATCCGAAAACCCCGATCGCCAGCGCCAGCGTTCTCGAACAGATGCAGATCGCCGGCAGCGTGATCGATCTTGCCACGCTGCGCAGCGACCGGCTTGATGCGGTGCTGGCGGCGGCGCACGGCATCGTCGTGGTGGATGCCGAAACCGGGGCGGACCTGGCGCGACTGATCGCCGCGGCTGCACGGCTGCGCGAGACGCCGCTGCTGGTCGGTGCCGCCGGATTAAGCGATGCGCTGGGCGCCGCGCTCCGGGTGCGAACGCCCCGGCCGGTGCTGGCGGTGGTGGGATCGATGAGCGAGAGCGGGCAGCAGCAGGTTGCCACGCTGCTCAGCCGGCGTGACGCAGCGAGAGTGGATATCGATATCCGGCAGCTGTTCCGGCAGCCCGCCTGGCCCGATCGGGATCGCTGGATCGACGAGGCGGCTGCGGCACTGCGGGCCGGTCGCCATACGGTGATCACCACCTGCCAGCACGAGGCGCAGCGGCACGAGATTGCGCAGCTCTGTCAGCACTTCAGCATGACGCGCCAGCAGCTGGGGGAGGCGATCTGCCAGTTTCTCGGCGAGATCACCTACCGGCTCTGCCGCACTGCGCAGCCGCATGCGCTCTATCTGTCGGGAGGGGATGTGGCGATGGCCGTCGCCCGGGCACTGGGTGCCAGCGGCTTTACCATTCAGGGTCTGGTGGCGGGCTGTGTGCCGCACGGGGTTCTGCTTAACAGTGAATTTACTCTGCCGGTGATGACCAAAGCGGGTGGCTTTGGTGATGAAAACACCCTGGTAGCAGCCATTGATTTTATTGAGGAGAAGTCGAGTGAGTAAAATTATTGCGATCACCATGGGCGACCCGGCGGGCATCAGCCCGGAAATCATCATTAAATCGCTCTCTGAAGGTGAGCTGAATGGCATTCCTGCCGTGGTGATTGGCTGCGCCAGTACGCTGCGCCGCATTCTGGCGATGAACATTACGCCTCAGGCCGAGCTGCGGGTGCTTGACCGGGTGCAGGATGCACGCTTTGCTCCGGGCATCATCAACGTGATTGACGAGCCGCTGGCTGACCCTGACGCGCTGAAACCCGGCGTGGTGCAGAAAGAGGCGGGCGATCTGGCGTGGCGCTGTGTGAAACGTGCCACGGCGCTGGCGCTGGCGGGCGACGTGCAGGCGATTGCCACCGCGCCGCTGAACAAAGAGGCGATGCATGCGGCCGGCCATCTCTACCCGGGGCACACGGAGCTGCTGGCCCACCTCACTGACACCCGGGATTACGCCATGGTGCTCTACACCGATAAGCTGAAGGTGATTCACGTCACCACCCACATTGCACTACGTAAGTTCCTCGACACGCTGAACCAGTCGCGCATTAAAACGGTCATTGGTATGGCGGACACTTTCCTGCGGCGCGTCGGTTATCAGGCTCCGCGCATCGCCGTGGCGGGCGTCAATCCCCATGCCGGAGAGAACGGGCTGTTTGGCGATGAGGAGATCACCACCGTTGCACCTGCCATTCAGGCGATGAAAGCGCAGGGGATAGATGTCGCCGGGCCGTGCCCGCCGGACACGGTGTTCCTGCAATGCCAGGAGGGGCACTATGACATGGTGGTCGCGATGTACCACGATCAGGGGCATATCCCGCTGAAGCTGCTGGGCTTCTATGACGGCGTCAACATTACTGCCGGCCTGCCGTTTATCCGCACCTCTGCGGACCACGGCACCGCCTTTGATATCGCCTGGACAGGTAAAGCGAAGTCTGAGAGCATGGCGATCTCCATCAAACTCGCGATGCAGCTCGCATAGGGAAATATGAAGGGACAGAGCCGTCTTGACCAGATTATGGATTATCTGAAAAGCCATAATCTGGTGACTGTTGAGCAACTGGTCAGTGCGATCTCCGCCTCACCCGCCACGATTCGCCGTGATTTGATCAAGCTGGATAAAGAGGGCGTGATCAGCCGCAGTCACGGTGGTGTCACCCTGAATCGGTTTATTCCCGCCCAGCCGACCACCCTGGAGAAGATGCAGCGTCACCTGGCGGAGAAGCAGGCCATCGCGGAGTGCGCCGCCAGCTTTGTCCGGGCAGGCGATGCCATCGTGCTGGATGCCGGCACCACCATGCTGGAACTGGCGCGTCAGCTGACGCATCTGCCGCTGCGGGTGATCACGGCCGATCTGCATATTGCGCTGTTTCTGTCGGAATTTAAGCAGATTGAGGTGACGATTATCGGCGGGCGGATTGATGACTCCAGTCAGTCCTGCGTGGGGGAACATGGACGCCGGTTGCTGCGCAGCATCAATCCCGATATCGCCTTCGTCAGCTGTAACTCCTGGAGCCTGGAGCGCGGCATCACCACGCCGACCGAGGAGAAAGCGGGGCTGAAACATGACCTGCTGGCCAATGCGGCTCGCCGGGTTCTGCTGGCGGACAGCAGCAAATATGGTTCCTGGTCGCTGTTCTGCGCGGCACCGCTGGATGAGCTGACCGACGTGGTGACAGACAGCGGTTTAGAGGACGCGGTCTGCCGCACGCTGCGCGAGCGCGGCATTGCGCTCGCGCTGACAGCCTGAGAGACAGCACGCGCAGGTTACCGCCGGTAACGCTGCGCGCCGGGTGATTACAGCGTCTTCAGACCGACAGAAGGGATGTTTCTGCCGTAGTAGATCTCACGCATCTCTTTCCACAGCAGGTCGGTGATGCGTTTGTGCTCCTGCGGGCTGAGATCTTCCGGACGGGTGTTAAACAGGTAGTGCTTCAGCTCAAACTCTTTCAGCAACATCTTGGTGTGGAAGATGTTTTCCTGATAGACGTTCACATCCACCATGTCATACATCGCCTTCATATCCTCAGACATGAAGTTCTGAATCGAATTAATCTCGTGGTCGATAAAGTGCTTCATCCCTTTCACGTCACGGGTAAAGCCGCGCACCCGGTAATCGACGGTGACGATGTCTGACTCCAGCTGGTGGATCAGGTAGTTCAGCGCTTTCAGCGGTGAGATCACGCCACAGGTTGAGACTTCAATATCCGCGCGGAACGTGCAGAGTCCGCCTTCAGGGTGGCTCTCCGGATAGGTGTGCACGCAGATATGGCTCTTATCCAGATGGGCCACCACCGAGTTGGGCAGGGGACCCGGATGTTCTGAGTTATCGATATCTTTTGGATCGATCGGCTCTTCGCTGACCAGAATCGTGACGCTGGCTCCCTGCGGCTCATAATCCTGACGCGCGATGTTCAGCACGTTGGCACCGATGATGGAGCAGGTCTCGGTCAGGATCTCCGTCAGGCGATTCGCGTTATATTGTTCATCGATATAGGCGATGTACCCATCGCGTTCAGCTTCAGTATTCGCATAGCAGATATCGTAAATACAAAAACTCAGGCTTTTCGTCAGGTTGTTGAAGCCATGTAGTTTTAGCTTTTGCAATTTCATTCACCCCCTTAGAAATGTGCTGTCAGCACGCGGCAGACAGCGCATTCAACAGATATTGTGGCAGGGCAAAGCTGCCGGTATGGATGGCTGGCGTGTAGTAACGGCAGGCCAGGCCAGCGGCCTCGAAACGCGCCTGCAGCGTGGCGGTATCCAGGTGGCGCAGCGCCGGATTGTCGCTCGCCCAGGCAAACGTCATGATGCCGCCGTAGTAGGTCGGGATCGCGGCCTGATAGAAGCTGACATCCGCAAAGTAGTGACCCAGCTTGCGATGGCTGTTCACCGCCTCATCCTGCTGCAGGAAGCAGACGCCATTCTGTGCCACAAAGATGCCATTTTCATTAAGGGCCGCTTTGCAGCCGGCATAAAATTCAGAGGTGAACAGACTCTCGCCCGGACCAATCGGATCGGTACAGTCGGAGATGATCACATCGAATTTTTCCTGCGTCTGATTGACGAAGTTTACCCCGTCATCGATCACCAGCGTAAAGCGCGGATCGTCGTAGGCGCCTGCGCTGTGGTTCGGCAGGTACTGGCGGCAAAAGGTCACGACGCCCGCATCGATCTCCACCATGGTAATCTTTTCGATCTGGGAATGACGCGACACTTCACGCAGCATCGCACCGTCACCACCGCCAATGATCAGCACGCTCTTCGCGGCGCCATGCGCCAGCAGGGGAACGTGAGTCATCATTTCATGATAGATAAATTCGTCACGCTCGGTCGTCTGAACCACACCGTCCAGCGCCATGACGCGACCCATCGCGGCATTTTCGAAAATGATTAAATCCTGATGCGCAGTCTTTTCACGGTACAGCTCTTTGTCTACCGTAAAATACTGGCCAAAACCGGCATGAAGGGTTTCATGCCACGTTTCATTGTGGGCCATGGTGCTCTCCTCTGATGTCGCCATGAAGATGGGCGGCACATCATAGCTAACACTGACCGTGGTTGCACGGTCAAATGTCCGACAGCAGAGGGCGGGGGCGTTACCTGACGTAAGCCAGCAGGCTCAGTGAATCGCGGGCCAGAGACTTGCACTTTTTGTCGTTGGTGATGGCGATGCCGCTGAGATCGCGATAGCTCTCTTCGCCCAGCGCTTTCATGTTGTAGTTGCTGTAGTTGCTTAAATCCCAGCGGTTCTGCTGAGCAAAAAAGACCAGCGCTTTGCGAATCTGCGCGTCCGGAAGATCCTGATAGCCACAATCATTTTTCAGATAGACGAAAACCGCCGTG
This sequence comes from Pantoea sp. M_10, assembly GCF_008631515.1. Taxonomy (NCBI): domain Bacteria; kingdom Pseudomonadati; phylum Pseudomonadota; class Gammaproteobacteria; order Enterobacterales; family Erwiniaceae; genus Pantoea; species Pantoea sp. M_10. Next base: position 495,718 of record NZ_VWUL01000003.1, read on the forward strand.
AGATCCGCCAGATCTTCCGCTTCGGATTCACTCAGGGCAAAACTGGTGGAGGAGAAGCCAAGGAGTCCCGTCAGCAGCAGGATCTTGATGCTTTGCTTCATAGTCGTTCTCTTCAATGGATATTGTTAATGACGTTAGCACAGTTGCTCTCAGGTTTTCGATTAATTTGCCGTGGTGAGCCGCTGCGCCGCCTTTTTTCGTCAGATTCTCACGGGTAGCGCTTGACCTTCCCATAAGGTCAGGGTTTAGGCTGTGCGCTCTGATGCCACAAGGATGATCACCATGCAACGTCGCCACTTCCTGAAACTCACCGCCGCACTAAGTGCAGCCGGAGCGTTACCGCTCTGGAGCCGTTCGCTGATGGCAGCACCCCGTCCGCTGCTGCCGATTCCCTCTCTGCTGGAACCCGACGCCAGAGGCACATACAGCCTTACCGCCATGCAGGGGAGCACGCAGTGGAACGGCAAAGCGGTGCCGACCTGGGGCTACAACGGCAGCCTGCTGGGGCCGGTACTGCGGCTACAGCGCGGCCAGCCGGTGACGGTGAACATTCATAACCGGCTCAGCGAAGCGACTACGCTCCACTGGCACGGGCTGGAAATCCCTGGCGCGGTGGATGGCGGACCGCAGGCGGCGATAGCCCCCGGCGGCTCGCGTCAGGTCTCCTTCACGCCCGATCAGCCCGCCGCAACCTGCTGGTATCACCCTCATCTGCACGGCAAAACCGGGCATCAGGTGGCGCAGGGGCTGGCGGGCCTGATCCTGCTGGAAGATAAAGAGAGCGGCACACTGCGGCTGCCTGTGCAGTGGGGCGTGGATGATGTGCCGCTGATTTTTCAGGATAAGCAGCTGACTCAGGATGGCCGCCATATCGACTATCAGCTCGACGTAATGCGCGCGGCGGTAGGCTGGTTTGGTGACATGATGCTGACTAACGGGGCGCACTATCCGCAGCATGCGGTGCCGCGCGGCTGGCTGCGGCTGCGCCTGCTCAATGGCTGTAATGCCCGGTCGCTGCACGTTGCCGCCAGTGATAAACGTCCTCTCTATGTGATCGCCAGCGACGGCGGTCTGCTGGCGGAGCCGGTCAGCGTCGACGCGTTGCCGATCCTGCCGGGTGAGCGCTTTGAGGTGATGATCGACACCTCCGACGGCAAAGCCTTTGATCTGGTGACGCTGCCCACCGATCAGATGGGGATGACGCTGCCGCCATTCGATCAGCCGCTGCCGCTGGTGCAGATCCTGCCGCTGCGGGTGATGGCCAGTGCCACGCTGCCGGATCGGCTGGCGACGCTGCCCGCTCTGCCCGCGACAGAGGGGCTGCACACCCGCTGGCTGCAGCTGATGATGGACCCGCAGCTGGACCAGCAGGGGATGCAGGCGCTGATGCAGCGCTATGGCGAGAAAGCGATGGGGAAAGGCGGGCATCACGCGATGCCGCAGAGGCAGGCAAAAGCCGGGGAGACGGGCGACCATCCGGCGATGGCGCAGGCGCACGGCTCATCCGCCGCGCCGATGGATCACAGCATGCACGGTATGGCGGGTATGGCGCAGCCAGCGGGTTATGATTTCCGAAACGGCAATAAAATCAACGGTCAGGCGTTTGATATGACGAAACCGTCGTTTGCGGTGAAGCTGGGCGACTATGAGAAGTGGACGATCTCCGGCGAAGGCGATGCGATGCTGCATCCGTTTCATATTCACGGCACGCAGTTCCGCATTCTCTCCGAGAATGGCAAACCGCCGGCACCCCATCGCCAGGGCTGGAAAGATATGGTCAATGTCGACGGCTGGCGCAGTGAAGTGCTGGTGCGCTTCAACTATGTCGCCGCCGCCGAACACGCTTATATGGCCCACTGTCATCTGCTGGAGCATGAAGATACCGGCATGATGCTGGGCTTTACCGTGAGCTGATTACGCCTGCTCCAGCGCCAGCTTCACATCTTCAATCAGGTCGCCCGCGTTCTCAATGCCAATCGACAGCCGCACCGTGGCGTCAGTGATACCGATTCGCTGACGCACCGCCTGCGGCACGCCGGAGTGGGTGGTGCTGCCCGGATGGCTGGCCAGCGACTCGGTGCCGCCCAGACTCACCGCCTGCTTGAACAGCGACAGCGCATTGAGGAAACGGAACGCCGCAGGCTGGCCGCCGACGATATCGAACGAGAAGGTCGAACCGGCGCCGCTGCACTGCTCGCGATACGTTTTGCCCTCGGCGCTCTCCGCGTCGAGATAGGGCAGCCAGTGCAGCTTCGCCACTTTCGGGTGATCGCGCAGAAACGCCGCTACGGCTTCCGCATTCTGCCAGGCCTTTTCCATGCGTAGCGACAGCGTTTCCAGCGATCGGCTTAGCATCCAGCTTGAGTGCGGGTCCAGCTGGGTGCCGATGGCGCTGCGCAGGGCGCGCACTTTTGCCATCAGTGCTTTGCTGCCCATCGCCGCCCCCGCAATCAGGTCCGAATGCCCCCCCACATATTTAGTCAGCGAGTAGAGCGAGAGATCCGCGCCCAGGGTCAGCGGCTGCTGGAACAGCGGGCCGAGCAGCGTGTTGTCACAGGCGATAATCGGTCGGGAGCCCTGCTGCTGGTCAATTTCATCAGCGATACGCGCCATCAGACGAATGTTGACCAGGCTGTTGGTGGGGTTCGCCGGGGTTTCAATCAGGATAATCGCCACGCGGCCCTGCGCCATCGCCTGCTGTGCCGCTTCACGCACTCTAGCCTCATCATTGCCGTCGCTGAAGCCAACCGCGCCGATCTCCAGATTGTGCAGCGTCTTGCTGAGCAGAGTTTCGGTGCCCCCATACAGCGGCTGGGAGTGCAGGATCACCTCGCCGGGACGGGCAAAGGTCAGCAGGGTGGTGGCGATAGCGGCCATGCCGGAGGAGAAAAGCGAACAGCTCTCCGCCTGCTCATAGACGGCCAGCCGATCCTCCACGATTTCGCTGTTAGGGTGGTTAAAGCGGGAGTAGACCAGCCCGCCCGATTTGCCCTCTGGCGGCTCGCGCCGGCCGGAGACGTAATCGAAGAAATCGCGTCCCTCTTCGGCGCTGTCGAAGACAAAGGTGGAGGTCAGAAAGACCGGCGGCTTCACCGCGCCTTCTGACAGGCGGGGATCGTAGCCATAGTTCAGCATCTGCGTTTCAGGGTGCAGCGGCCTGTCGCCGATATGCGTTTTCTTGCTTGAAGGTGAAGTCATTGTGATCTCCGGCCTGCGGCGCGAGTAGGGTAACGATATGTTGGATAAAGGCTACCATGCAGCGAATCATGCTGGTAAATGCCGTAATGTTCTAAGGTAATGCGCATTTGAGCCAGCCGCAGACAACTGTGAACAATTTTCGCGACGTAATCGTTTGCCTGCGCTGCGGCGCAGCCGACGTGGCGGCGTCTGTGATAGACTTCGGGGCTTTTCTGACGTAACCGGGCTGAACGCAATGAAACACACTGTTGAAGTGATGATCCCTGAACAGGCAATCGCCACGCGCATCGCTGAACTGGGCAAAGAGATTACCGATCACTACCGCGACAGCGGCAGCGATATGGTGCTGGTGGGGCTGCTGCGCGGCTCATTCATGTTCATGGCTGACCTGTGTCGCGCCATTGAGGTGCCGCATGAAGTCGATTTTATGACCGCCTCCAGTTACGGCAGCGGCATGTCCAGCTCACGTGATGTGAAAATCCTGAAAGATCTGGACGAGGACATTCGCGGCAAGGATGTGCTGATCGTCGAAGATATCATTGATTCCGGCAACACCCTGAGCAAAGTGCGGGAGATCCTGCAGCTGCGTCAGCCAAAATCACTGGCGATCTGCACCCTGCTGGATAAGCCTGAACGCCGCGAAGTCGAGGTTAACGTTGAGTATGTTGGCTTCGCCATTCCCGATGAATTTGTGGTGGGCTTTGGTATCGACTACGCCCAGCACTATCGCCATCTGCCTTACATCGGCAAAGTGGTGCCGCTGGAATCCTGACAGCACATAACCGCACATTCTTCCAAGGCCTGCACCCTCCGACTGGTGTAGGCTATGTCGCGTTTTGCGCCGCGATCGGTTCAGGCTTCGACCTTCATCTGCAGACTGGCGATGCCATTGCGGTAGCGCTGTTCCAGGATCTCCCGGCTGTCTGCCGTGACATCAAGGTTACGCAGGCAGCCGTCCTGAATGCCGTAAACCCAGCCGTGCAGTGAGACTTTCTGCCCGCGTTTCCAGGCAGATTGCACTACGGTCGAGTGTCCCAGGTTATAGACCTGTTCAATCACGTTGATTTCACACAGTTTGTCCAGGCGCTTATCCGGCGGGAGTTCCCCCAGCAACACGCTATGCTTGTACCAGAGGTCGCGGATGTGCAGCAGCCAGTTGTCGATCAACCCCAGCTCCGGGTTATCCATCGCGGCCTGCACGCCGCCGCAGCCGTAGTGGCCGCACACGATGACGTGTTCAACTTCCAGCACTTCAATAGCGTACTGCACCACGGACAGACAGTTCAGATCGGTGTGGATCACCAGATTGGCGACGTTGCGGTGAACAAAGAGTTCGCCCGGTTCCAGTCCGGTCAGGCGTTCGGCAGGAACACGACTGTCTGAGCAGCCGATCCACAGGAAGCGCGGTTTTTGTGCCTGGGCGAGCCGCTCAAAAAAGCCGGGATCTTCTTCAATCAGTAATTTTGACCATTCGCGGTTGTTACTGATCAGGGTGTTAATGTCTGTCATGGCGTTGAGCGACCGGTTACTGCGCAAGGTGCGCGCGCGTACTATATGCCAGGGCTGACTAAATTTAAACGGCATTACGATGCCACCAAAACAGGGTATGGATGCAGAATGACATATGCACTGGAACTTTCTCAGCTGACCAAGACCTATCCCGGCGGCGTACAGGCGCTGAAGGGCATCGATCTTAACGTTGAAGCGGGTGACTTTTATGCGCTGCTGGGGCCAAACGGTGCCGGTAAATCCACCACCATCGGGATTATCAGTTCGCTGGTCAATAAATCCGGCGGCAGCGTGCGGGTGTTTGGCTACGACCTGCAAAAAGATGTGGTGAATGCCAAGCGCCAGCTCGGCCTGGTGCCACAGGAGTTTAACTTTAACCCGTTTGAAACGGTGATGCAGATCGTCGTTAACCAGGCGGGTTACTACGGCGTCGGACGGCGTGAGGCCAATCAGCGGGCGGAGAAGTACCTGAAACAGCTCGATCTGTGGGGAAAACGCAGTGAACGGGCGCGCATGCTCTCCGGCGGGATGAAACGCCGTCTGATGATCGCCCGCGCGCTGATGCATGAGCCCAAACTGCTGATTCTGGATGAGCCGACGGCGGGGGTCGATATCGAACTGCGGCGCTCAATGTGGGGGTTCCTGAAAGATCTGAATGCCAAAGGCACCACCATCATTCTCACCACCCACTATCTGGAAGAGGCGGAGATGCTGTGCCGCAACATCGGCATCATCCAGAGCGGTGAGCTGGTGGAAAATACCTCGATGAAAGGGCTGCTGTCCAAGCTGAAATCAGAAACCTTTATCCTCGATCTGGCGCCGCGCAGTCCACTGCCCGCGCTGGAAGGATTCCAGTATCGCCTGACGGATACCTCCACGCTGGAGGTGGAAGTGCTGCGTGAGCAGGGGCTGAACAGCGTCTTCAGCCAGCTGAGTGCGCAGGGGGTGCAGGTACTGAGTATGCGAAATAAAGCGAACCGTCTGGAAGAGCTGTTCGTTGGCCTGACGACGCAGGGAAAAACAGGAGCAAAAGCATGACACATTTGTACTGGGTGGCGCTGAAAAGTATCTGGGCCAAAGAGATTAACCGTTTTGCCCGCATCTGGATCCAGACGCTGGTGCCGCCTGTGATCACCATGACGCTCTATTTCATCATCTTCGGTAACCTGATCGGGTCACGCATTGGTGAGATGCACGGCTTCAGCTATATGCAGTTTATCGTGCCGGGATTGATCATGATGGCGGTAATTACCAACGCCTATGCTAACGTCGCATCCTCATTCTTCAGTGCCAAATTCCAGCGCAACATTGAAGAGCTGCTGGTCGCGCCGGTGCCGACCCACATCATTATTGCGGGGTATGTCGGCGGCGGCGTGGCGCGTGGTGTCTGCGTCGGGGTTCTGGTCACGGCCATTTCGCTCTTCTTCGTGCCGTTTCACGTTCACTCCTGGACGATGGTGGCGGTGACGCTGCTGCTGACCGCGATTCTGTTTTCACTGGCCGGTCTGCTGAACGCCGTGTTTGCCCGGACCTTTGACGATATCAGCCTGATCCCGACCTTTGTGCTGACGCCGCTGACCTATCTGGGTGGCGTGTTCTATTCGCTGAGTCTGCTGCCGCCATTCTGGCAGGCCGTTTCGAAGCTGAACCCCATCGTCTATATGATCAGCGGGTTCCGCTATGGCTTCCTGGGCATTAATGACGTGCCGCTGGCCTTTACGCTTTCGGTATTGATCGCGTTTATTCTGGTCTTTTACGGGCTGGTCTATGCGCTGATTCAGCGCGGACGCGGATTACGCACCTGACGAAAGCTTTACCGAAGCCACGCAGCGAAACGCGCGTGGCTTTTTTATTGCCGGATAAAAAATCGCCGCCTTTTCCGGTTGTCACTGGCCTTAAAAAACGATCCTTTCTTCTGCTCCGTCTCTCTTTTTTCACGCGATTGCGGGAAATAGCCGCCTTTTTCGCCCTCCTGATAAAAAATAACCCTAAGCATTATCTGATATTAAAGTGGAACCGGTTTCTATCTTAATGATTCTCCACTGTTAAATTTTTTTTAAGATTAGCCTTAAGCCCCGACTGTTGTTTATTTCAGCGCGAGTGATCAGAATACCGCCGAATAAGGTTATTCCTCTGCTCAGGGACGAAAGGGCGGGAATGGAGTGTCTGTAATAAGAAGAATGGTCGCACATTCAGGGCCAGTTTTTAATCAAAGGCAGGAAAAGATGAATCGTATAACGTGGATCGACAATCTGCGGGGATTGAGTATTCTCGCAATCATTTTTTTGCACAGTACTATCGCTGTCCATAACAATGCCGGTCATTTTACCGCCTTCAGCAGCCTGCTAAATGAGATGCTGGCACCGGTAAGGCTGGGGCTGATGTTTTTTGTGTCGGGCTTATTTGTCGATGCCGGATTAAGAAAAGGCCTGGGTCCTTTTTTTAATAACAAGGTGCGCAGTATTCTCTATCCGTTTGTGGTCTGGGTGGCGGTTTATGGCGGGCTGAAAATTCTGTTCAGCTCAATGGCCAATACGCCGCAATCGCCGATGAATATTATTCTCTCTCACCTGACCGGTGGCGGCGATATGACCTGGTTCCTGCATTCGCTGTTTATCTTCTTTATTGTGATTATCTTTGCCCGCCATCTGCCGTTCCTGCTCGTGTTCGGCATCTGCATGGCGCTGAGCTGGGCACTGCCAGCCATTGACCCGGACGGCGTGTTTGCCAGTTTCGATAACAGCCACATTAATAAATCCCTTTATCTGTTTGTTTTCTTCTATCTGGGCGATTACGTGGTGAGAAAGCAGGTGGATATCGCGGAGAAAGTGCAGCACGGTCCGACCCTGCTCATTTCGGTGGCCAGTTTTGCGCTGCTCTCCTGCCTGAATATTTTTGTGCTGGATCGTCATTCGCAGGCATTACTGTCACCGCTGGCACTGCTGTCGGTTCCGTTCTTTGTCTGGATTGCGCTGAAGCTGAAGTCTGAACTGGTTTATTATATCGGCGTTAATTCTATCGTCTTTTACCTGTCGCATTATCTGGCGATTCAGTTCTTCAGTAAGATTGTGAAATTTGAAAGCCCGTCCGCCTGGGTTAACGATCTGAAGTTTATTTCGGCTTTCCTGGTGGCGCTGGCATTACCCTGGACGCTCTGTTTGATGAGAAAGCGTGGCTGGTTTAATTTCCTCTTTACGATGAAAAAACCGTCGAAGCCGCTGGCGGCCAAACCGGTTTAACGGAAATAACCGCAAAGAAAAAGGGCCGGCCGTATCACGGGCGGCCCTTTTTTATCAGGCGATCTGTACTGGCAGCGCTTTTGCCAGACGCTTCATCTGGTTGTCACCCTCAAAATAGGCGACCTTAGGCTGCCACTGACGCGCTTCCGCATCTTCAACCTGCACATAGGAGCAGATAATTAAAATATCGCCCTGGCAGGCGCAGCGGGCGGCCGCGCCATTCACCGAAATGATCTTTGAGCCACGCTCAGCCGCGATAGCATAGGTGGAAAAACGCTGACCGTTGGTGACGTTATAAATATCGATCGCTTCATATTGCAGAATGCCGGAAGCATCCAGGAAATCCTGATCGATTGCGCAGGAACCTTCGTAATTGAGGTCCGCCTGCGTCACTTTCACGCGGTGTAATTTGCCTTGCAGAACAGTGCGAATCATAGCCAGAAACCTTGTCAGAGAAATAAAGTAATCTGTAGCGGGTGAGCTTACAGCGTCAGGTCAACGGTTTGGTTGTCAATCAGGCGGGCATTGCCCAGCCAGGCGGCCATCAGCACGACAGCGCGCTGGCTGTCCACCGTCAGCGGCTGCAGCGTTTCCGCATCGCAGATCGCCAGGCCATCAGGACGCAATCCCTGCGCGACCAGCGCCTCACTGGCCGCCTCGATAATCTCTTCAACATGGCGCTCGCCGTTTTCCAGCCGCGTCGCCATCTGACGCATCACCTGGCTCAGCACCGGGGCCAGCTGACGCTCATCGGCCGTCAGGTAGCCGTTGCGCGAACTCAGCGCCAGACCATCCGCAGCCCGTACGGTAGGCACACCGACAATTTCAATGTCAAAGCCCATATCGGCCACCATCTTACGAATGATAGCCAGCTGCTGAAAATCCTTTTCACCGAAACAGGCAATGTCGGGCTGCACCAGATTAAAGAGTTTGCTGACGATGGTGGCCACGCCGCGAAAATGGCCCGGACGGGTCGCGCCCTCCAGCAGAGAGGAGAGCACCGGCACCTCAACAAAGGTCTGATTCTGCGCGCCCTGCGGATAGACTTCAGCCGGCGAGGGGGCAAAGACGACATCCACCTGATGGCGGTTCAGCTTTTCGCAATCCTCCTGCAGCGTGCGCGGATAGCGAGCCAGGTCGTCTGCCCGGTCAAACTGCATCGGATTCACGAAGATCGACACAATCACGATGTCGCCGCGCGCCCGCGCCTCATCCACCAGCGTCAGATGCCCTTCATGCAGGTTGCCCATTGTCGGCACCAGCGCAATACGTTTACCCTGCTGACGCCAGCGACGGACTTCCTGGCGCAGCATCAGCAGCGTTTCAATGATCAACACGGTGACTCTCCCGAATTACTGAAAACTGTGCTCGGCCGCCGGGTAGGTACCGGCTTCAACTTCAGCGATATAGTGGCGAATCGCCGCGCGAACATCGCCGCTCTCCGCCAGGAAATTTTTGGCAAATTTAGGGATGTGGCCGCCGGTCACGCCCAGGGCGTCATGCATCACCAGAATCTGTCCATCGGTGACGTTACCGGCACCAATGCCGATCACCGGAATAGTGAGGGCGGCGGTGATCCGCCGGGCCAGCGAGACCGGCACGCACTCCAGCACCATCAGCTGTGCGCCCGCGGCTTCCAGCGCCAGCGCGTCGGCCAGCAGCTGCTCGGCTCCCGCTTCATCACGCCCCTGGACTTTATAACCGCCAAAGATATTGACCGACTGCGGCGTCAGCCCCAGATGACCGCACACCGGCACGGCGCGTTCGGTCAGCATCCGGACGGTTTCAGCCAGCCAGCTGCCGCCTTCCAGTTTGACCATGTTGGCTCCGGCGCGCATCAGCTGCGCAGCGTTGTCAAAGGTCTGTGCCGGCGTGGCATAGCTCATAAAGGGCAGGTCAGCGAGCAGCAGCGCCTGCGGCGCGCCACGGCGCACGGCGGCGGTGTGATAGGCGATGTCGCTGACCGTCACCGGCAGCGTTGAGTCATGCCCCTGAATCGTCATACCTAACGAATCGCCAACCAGTAGCACCTGAATGCCTTCATCGGCAAACAGGCGGGCAAAACTGAAATCGTAGGCGGTCAGCGTCGCGAATTTTTTACCGCTGGCTTTCGCCTGACGCAGATGTGAAATCGTGGTGGGTTTCATGGCGCTCTCAACTCAGGAATTCTGATGGGCGCAGTTTACTGGATAGCGTCAGAGAGCGGAATCAGAGAGTTGTGTTTGTCTGCTCAGCGCGGCCACAGGGTGATGCTGCGGCTGTCGAGCGTGGCCAGAATCGTGCTGAGCGCGCGGCCATCCGGCAGGCGAACATCCGGCGCAATCGCCAGCAGCGGCACCAGCATAAACGCCCGATTCAGCAGGTCATAGTGCGGCACCGTCAGCCGTTCGCTGTTGATCACCGCCTCGCCAAACAGCATCAGATCGATATCCAGCGTGCGCGGTCCCCAGCGCTCCGCCTTACGCACCCGGCCATGCTCCTGCTCAATGCGCTGGGTGTGGTCCAGCAGCGCTTCTGCGCTGAGATCGGTCTCCAGCGCCACGGCGGCATTCAGGAAGTCGGGCTGATCAGGCGGGCCATAGGGCGGCGTGCGGTAGAAGGGCGAGGTGGCAATGCGCTGCGTCTGCGGCAACGCATCCAGGGCGCGAAGCGCTGCATCAACCTGATGCAGCGGGTCGGCCAGATTACTGCCTAATGCCAGGTAAACCCGGGTCATGAGGCGTTCTGGTTGTCACGACGCGGCGCGGAAGAACGGCGGCGCGGACGACGCGATTTATGGCGCGGCACCGGATCGTCGCCGAGGTTGTTCAGCATGTTTTTCTGCTGCGGCGGCGCGGCGACCTGGAATTCGCCCCACCACTGGCTCAGACGCAGCAGTTCCGGGTTATTTTCCACTTCCGCCCGCAGCGCCAGCAGATCGTAAGCGGCGCGGAATTTCGGATGCTCCATCAGTTTCCAGGCGCGTTTACCGTGACGGCGCGACATGCGTAGCTGCAGCAGCCAGATATCGCGGATCAGCGAGGTGATGCGCTTCGGAATTGCCAGCGCACGGCAGGCTTCATCCAGCGTATCATTCATCGCCATCGCAAAGGCTTCAAAGTAGGTCAGGCCACTTTCCTGCGCAATGCGCTCTGCCGCTTCCAGCTGCGGATACCAGAACATCGCGGCAAACAGAAACGCCGGATTCACGCGCATATCATTCTGAATGCGGTTATCGGTGTTTTTCAGCACCTGCGCCAGCATGCGCTCCATGTGGCTGTCGCTGTTTTCCGTGAAATTGCGCGCCAGCGTCGGGAACAGCGGCTGGAACAGCTGATATTCACAGAGCTTCAGATAGGTGCTGTAGCCGTAGCCCGCCTGAAGCAGCTTCAGCGACTCTTCAAACAGGCGAGCCGGTGGAATATCACGCAGCAGCGAGGCCAGACGCGGGATCGGCTCTGCCGTTTCCGGCGCAATGCGCATGTTAAGCTTCGCAGCAAAGCGCGCCACGCGCAGCATACGGACCGGGTCTTCGCGGTAACGGGTTTCCGGATCGCCAATCAGGCGGATGATGCCCTGTTCCAGATCGCTGATGCCGCCCACGTAGTCACGCACGGTGAAATCCGCCACGCTGTAGTAGAGGCTGTTGATGGTGAGATCGCGGCGCTGAGCATCATCTTCAATCGAACCGAAAATGTTGTCGCGCAGCAGCATGCCGCTCTGGGCGCGCTGCGAACTGTTGCGATCCTCAGCCATCTCTTCCGCCTGATGATGTCCACGGAAGGTGGCAACTTCGATCACTTCCGGGCCAAACATCACGTGTGCCAGACGGAAACGGCGACCGACCAGACGGCAGTTGCGGAACAACTTGCGCATCTGCTCAGGCGTGGCGTTGGTCGTCACATCGAAATCTTTCGGTTTTTGCCCCAGTAGCAAATCGCGCACGCCACCGCCTACCAGATAGGCTTCATAACCGGCTTTATTGAGGCGATAGAGCACTTTGAGGGCATTTTCGCTGATGTCTTTACGTGAGATGGTATGGCTTTCACGAGGGATGATGGTCATAAGACGCTCTGGTTCAACCTCTGCTGGGGCTTCCTCTTCATCACGCTTCAGGACTTTCCGGCAAAAATTAGCTACTCGGGTAAAAATGGGACACCTCGACAGTGGCATAAAAAGGGTGTAGGTAAAATCAGCGGCTAATCATAGCCTGTTGAGAACCGTTTGAGAATGCTGTTGTCTATGCATCCGGTTTCAGGGCGTTCTCCTGCGGCATCAAAGCGATATTCCACTGCGACACCGCATCAGACAGCAGTTTGTCCTGCGTTAAGTCCTGCCAGCCGGGTGAAACAGGCTGTCCGAGAAAGCGCAACGCCGCCACTAACAGCGGCCGGGCGTCGCCATCCGGCAGCGACGGCGCATGATTCTGCTTCGACAGCTTATTACCGTCGTGATTAAGCGCCAGCGGCAGGTGCAGCCAGGCGGGCACCGCCCAGCCGAACTGCTGATAAAGCGCAATCTGCCGCACGGTCGGCTCAATGAGATCGGCGCCGCGCACCACTTCGGTAATCCCCTGAAAGTGATCGTCAACCACCACCGCCAGGTTATAGGCAAACAGCCCGTCGCGCCGGTGAATAATAAAATCTTCCTCTGCCAGCCCCCTGTCCGCCTCAACGTGACCGCGCAGCCGATCCTCAAAGGCAAAAACCGGGGCATGCTGACGTAAACGCAGCGCAGCATTCTCCGGCCCGCGATGCCGATCGCGGCAGTAGCCATCATAGAAACCGCCAATCTCCTGAATGCGGCGCCGGGGGCAGGTGCAGAAATAGCTCTGACGATGCTGCTGCAGCCAGGCCAGCGCCTCCCGGTAGGCTTCATGACGCTGCGACTGCCACAGCACCTCACCATCCCACTCCAGTCCATAGTGCGCCAGCTGATGCAGGATACGATCTGCAGCCCCCGGCACTTCGCGTGGCGGGTCGATATCTTCAATCCGCACCCGCCAGAGCCCGTTCTGCGCACGCGCGCTCAGGTAACTGCCCAGCGCAGCAATCAGCGAGCCGAAATGGAGTTCACCAGAAGGAGAGGGGGCGAAGCGACCGATACAGGAGGATGACATAGGTTTCAGAAGTGACCACGCAGCGGACAGGACAACAGGTGTACCGCTGCGTGGCAACAGGCTGGACGCGGCATCAGCCGGCCATTTGTTTCTCACGAATTTCTGCTAAGGTCTTACAGTCGATGCAGAGATCGGCGGTAGGACGCGCTTCGAGACGGCGGATACCGATCTCTACGCCACAGGAATCGCAATAGCCGAAGTCGTCATCTTCCACTTTCTTCAGCGTCTTCTCGATCTTTTTAATCAGTTTACGTTCGCGATCGCGGTTACGCAGCTCCAGGCTGAACTCCTCTTCCTGCGCGGCACGGTCTACCGGGTCCGGGAAGTTAGCAGCTTCATCCTGCATGTGCGATACGGTACGATCGACTTCGTCCCGCAATTGATTACGCCAGGCTTCCAGAATCTTGCGAAAATGGGTCAGCTGCGCGTCGTTCATATACTCTTCGCCCGGTTTCACCTGGTAAGGTTCGACGCCGGCGATAGCGAGAATACTCAGGGACGATGTTTTACGGTTTTGACCTTCTTGCATGTTGCTTCTCCTGGATAACACGCACTATACCCTTCGACTTGCGTCTCGCAGGGGCGTTGCTGCCAGCCTGCATTTGACATCTGCGGGGTACATCGATCCCCCATTGGGGAAAAAAACAGGCCGCTATAAATAACAGAAGCAGTCAGGGTTGGCAATTCTTCGTGAACACACCTTGACAAGCCTGTGAGGAACAGCGTAGTTGGCCCCCGATTCTGAGCATTCTTACCACATAAAATTGCAAAAGATATTACAAGGTTACGTTAACCGGCGTTTTAAGAACTATTCCCGCCGCGGATAAGTCTGCCTGATACGCGAAAACCTCTACACCCTCTCGCTGCGCCTGAGCCAGTTGTTCTGCATACGCCGCATCAATGTGGCGTGCCGGGGAAACGTCCTCAATCCCCGAGTGCAGAACGGCAAACAACAAAACGGCCCGATGACCCTCTGCCGCAACCGTCGCCAGTTCACGCAGGTGTTTCTGTCCTCGAATCGTCACCGCATCCGGAAAATAACCTTTACCTTCATGTAAAAGGGTTACGGATTTCACCTCAATATAGCAGTTGCGTCGGCCCTCTGCTCTGAGCAGGAAATCAATTCTGCTTTTTTCACTGCCATATCTGACTTCCGCCTGACGCTGGGCATAACCGGTCAGTTCCGCTATCCGGTTCTGGTCCAGCGCTTCGGCTACCAGTTGATTCGCGCGCAGCGTATTGACGCAGATCCACTCTCCCGCCTGCGTCTCGGTCAGCTCCCAGCTGTGCGGGTATTTGCGCGTCAGGCTGCCGGAGGTGGAGTACCAGACCCGATCGCCTGGGGTGGCGCAGCCGGTCATGGCGCCGGTGTTGGCGCAGTGAATCGTCAGCTGCTCGCCCTCGGGCGTCACGACATCGGCCAGGAAGCGCTTGTAGCGGGCGATCAGGCGGGCGGGCTTAAGAGGAGGAGAGAAGTGCATGGGGATCCTGAGAGCGTAACGGCCAGCTGGCCAGGGTGCGATAACGGGTACGGCCCCGGCTGTACTCCGAGGCAAACAGCGAAAACGCCGGGACATGAAAACGCCAGTGAAAGCCGCGCGGCGGCAGCGCCACGGGCTGTGTCGCCTGGCGTAACAGCGTAATGTGCGGATGAAACGGCTGCGGGCTCTGGTGGCAGCCGTGTCGGGCAGCCTGGGCCCGCAGCAGGCTGGCGAGCTGTAACAGACCGCGTGGGGCGCGCTGGCAGCCGAGCCAGACCACGCCGGGGCGCGGCCAGTGTCCGGCATCATCCAGCTCGAGATCGAAGCCGGGCTGATCAATGCGCGATGCCAGCGTCTGCAGGCGCTGGGAGGTCTCCGGCGCGACCTCGCCGAGAAACGCCAGCGTCAGGTGCAGGCTGGCGGCGGCCACCGGCTGGCCCGCCTCTGCAGGGAAGGTGTCGGCCCGCCAGCGCACCAGCTGTTGCTGCATCGCGTCAGGCAGGCTGATGGCAAAAAATAAGCGTTGTGTCGCCATGGCGCTCTCCGGCAAATATCACGGATGGATGCTACAATGCGCGCCATCTTAGCACAGGCAGAAGCGGAGTTTGTTGTGAGCGATTTACCGGTCAGCGCGGTGCTGCCTGACATTCTGGCGGCGCTGAGCCACGCCCCTCAAATCCTGCTGGCCGCACCGACGGGGGCGGGCAAATCGACCTGGCTGCCGCTGCAGCTATTACAGCAGGCGGCGCTGCCGGGGCGAATCATTATGCTGGAACCACGGCGGCTGGCGGCGCGCAACGTAGCGCAACGGCTGGCGGAGCAGCTCGGCGAGCAGCCGGGGGCGACGGTAGGATTCAGGATGCGCGGCGAAAGCTGCGTCGGACCAGAGACGCGACTGGAAGTGGTGACCGAAGGCATGCTGACGCGCATGCTTCAGCACGACCCGATGCTGGAGGGTGTGTCGCTGGTGATCCTGGATGAGTTTCACGAGCGCAGCCTGCAGGCCGATCTGGCGCTGGCGCTGCTGCTTGATGTGCAGCAGGGGCTGCGCGACGACCTCAGAATCCTGCTGATGTCCGCCACGCTGGACAATGCCCGGCTGGCGGCGCTGCTGCCCGACGCCCCGCTGATCGTCTCAGAAGGACGCAGCTTTCCGGTGGAGCGGCGCTATGCGTCGCTGAACCAGACGGTGCGTTTCGAAGAGGCGGTAGCGCGTGAAGTTGCCCAGCTGCTGCGGGAGGAGAGCGGTTCGCTGCTGCTGTTTCTGCCGGGCGTGGCGGAGATCGAACGGGTGAAGCGTGAACTGGAAGCGCGCATCAGCGACGACGTGGATCTGACGCCGCTCTACGGGGCGCTGCCGCTGGCGGCACAGCGCCGGGCAATCCAGCCCGCCGCGGCCGGACGCCGCAAAGTGGTGCTCGCCACCAATATTGCCGAAACCAGTCTGACCATTGAGGGGATCCGGCTGGTGGTCGACAGCGCACTGGAACGCAGCGCCCTGTTCGATGCCCGCAGTGGCGTGACGCGTCTGCAGACCCAGCGCATCAGCCAGGCGTCGATGATCCAGCGTGCGGGCCGCGCCGGGCGTCTGATGCCGGGGATCTGCCTGCATTTACTGCCGCAGGAGCAGGCCGCCCGCGCGGCCGCGCAGAGCGAGCCGGAGATCATGAACAGCGATCTCTCCTCGCTGTGGCTGGATCTGCTGCAGTGGGGCTGCACCCAGCCGCAACAGCTGCAGTGGCTGGATCAGCCACCGGTGAAAAACCTGGCGGCGGCCCGGCAGCAGTTAACCCGTCTGGGAGCTCTGGATGACCATGGCCTGCTGAATACCCTGGGGCGGCGCATGGCACAGCTGGGCAGCGATCCGCGCCTGGCGGCGATGCTCTGTGCGGCGGGCGACGAGGCGGATGCGGTTGCCAGCGCCGCACTGCTGGTGGCGATTCTGGAAGAGCCACCCCGCAGCGGCAGCGCCGATCTGCGAGATGCGCTGCACCGGCCTCAGGCACACTGGCAGCGGCGGGCGCAGCAGTGGCAGCAGCGACTGAAGGTGCGAGGCGGACGGGTCGATGAGGATCGTTTCGCCGGCTTGCTGGCGGTGGGGTTTGGCGATCGGCTGGCGCGGCGACGCGACCAGAGCGGCCGCTATCAGCTCGCCAACGGGCTGGGGGCCAGGCTGGATGAGCAGGATGGCCTGACGCGTCATGAATGGCTGATCGCGCCTGCCCTGTTACAGAGCAGCGCCGCGCCGGATGCCCGGATGCTGCTGGCTCTGCCGGTCGACATTGAGGCGCTGTGCCAGCAGCGGCCCGCCCTGGTTGAACGCCGCACCGAGGTTGAGTGGGATGAAGAGAAGGGCACGCTGCGCGCCCTGAAGCGTGAGCAGATTGGCGCACTGATACTCCGGACGCAGCCGATGGCAAAGCCGGAACCGGCGGTACTGCACGCGGCGATGCTGCGCTGGATTGCGGAAAAGGGGCTGTCCGTGCTCGGCTGGACGTCAGAGGCAGAGCAGCTGCGGGTGCGTATCCAGTGTGCGGCGCAGTGGCTGCCGGAAGAGTGCTGGCCTGGTGTCGATGATGCGGCACTGCTTGAGCGTCTGCCGGAGTGGCTGCTGCCGCAGATGACCACGGTGCGCGATCTCCGCAGCCTGCAGGCGGTAAACCTGACCTCCGCACTCTTACATTTACTCACATGGTCACAACGTCAGCGGCTGGATAGTGCGCTGCCAACTCATTACACTGTGCCGACCGGAAGCCGGCTGCCGATTCGCTACGATGCGGAGAAGCCGCCCGCGCTGGCGGTACGGATTCAGGAGATGTTTGGTGAAGCGCAGAACCCCACCGTAGCGGAAGGACGCATCCCGCTGGTGCTGGAGCTGTTATCGCCCGCCCAGCGGCCGTTGCAGATCACCCGCGATCTGGCGGCGTTCTGGCGCGGTGCCTGGCCGGAGGTCAGGAAAGAGATGAAGGGACGGTATCCGAAACACCTCTGGCCCGACGATCCGGCTACCGCCTTGCCAACAAGGCGAACCAAAAAAATGTCCCCGCAGGGTTGAGTCCACTGGATCGAATTCAGAGGGTTCTGCCATGCGTTATGCGAGAAAGCAGTTAGAGTAGCGGCGCTGCCGTAAGCACTGCCTGGAGAAGAAAAGTAATGTCTGGGAACGATCGCGAACCAATAGGGCGCAAAGGTAAAGCGTTGCCGCCGCGCAGCAGTGCGGGGCGGGGACGACGCAGGGATATCGAACAGGATATCGACCAGGACGATTTTAATGATGACGAGGAGGAAGCGCCGGTGCCACGTAAAGGTAAAGGTGGAAAACCGCCGCGCGGCAAACGCCGTTGGCTGGGATGGATAATTAAACTGTTCCTGGTGTTTGTGGTGGTTATGGCCGCGTGGGGCATCTACCTCGACTCGGAAATTCGCAGCCGTATCGACGGTAAAGTGTGGCAACTGCCCGCCACCGTCTATGGCCGCATGGTCAGCCTGGAACCGGGCATGGCCTACAACAAAAGTGAAATGGTCGCCCTGCTGGAAGGCACCCAGTATCGCGAAGTGTCGCGCATTACCCGTCCCGGCGAGTTTTCGGTGAAGGGCAACACGATCGAGCTGCTGCGTCGTCCGTTTGATTTCCCCGACAGTAAAGAGGGGCAGATCCATGCACGCATGAGCTTCAGCAAGGATGAGCTGAGCGAGATTAAAAACCTCGAAACCGGTCGCGATTTTGGCTTCTTCCGCCTCGATCCCCGGCTGATCACCATGCTGCAGTCGCCAAATGGCGAACAGCGACTCTTTGTGCCCCGCGCCGGTTTCCCGGATCTGCTGGTCGATACGCTGATTGCCACCGAAGATCGCCATTTCTATGAGCATGACGGCATCAGCCCTTACTCGATTGGCCGTGCCTTCCTGGCGAACATCACCGCCGGCAAAGCGGTGCAGGGCGGCAGTACGCTGACGCAGCAGCTGGTGAAGAACCTGTTCCTCACCAACGAGCGTTCGCTGTGGCGAAAAGCGCGTGAAGCCTATATGGCGGTGATCATGGATGCGCGCTACAGCAAAGATCGCATTCTGGAGCTCTACCTGAACGAAGTCTATCTCGGCCAGGCGGGCAGCGATCAGATCCGCGGTTTCCCGCTGGCGAGCCTCTACTACTTTGGCCGTCCGGTCGATGAGCTGAGTCTGGATCAGCAGGCGATGCTGGTCGGCATGGTAAAAGGTGCCTCACTCTACAACCCATGGCGTAACCCGAAACTGGCGCTGGAGCGACGCAACCTGGTGCTGCGCCTGCTGCAGCAGCAGAAGGTAATCGATCAGGAGCTGTATGACATGCTGTCGGCGCGTCCGCTGGGCGTGCAGCCGAAAGGGGGCGTGATCACGCCACAGCCTGCCTTTATGCAGATGGTGCGTAACGAACTGCAGGCGAAACTGGGCGATAAGATCAAAGATCTCTCCGGGGTGAAAATCTTCACCACGCTGGACCCGGTGTCGCAGGATGCGGCGGAAAAAGCGGTGGTTGACGGGATTCCGACGCTGAAAAAACAGCGCGGCCTGAAGGATCTGGAAACGGCGATGGTGGTGGTTGACCGCTTCAGTGGCGAAGTGCGCGCCATGGTCGGCGGTGCCGATCCGCAGTACGCCGGTTACAACCGTGCGCTGCAGGCGCGCCGTTCGATTGGCTCACTGGCGAAGCCGGCGACCTATCTGACCGCGCTGAGCCAGCCTAACAGCTACCGTCTCAACAGCTGGATCGCCGATGAGCCGATTGCGCTGAAGCAGCCCAACGGCAGCCTCTGGAAACCGATGAACGACGATCGTCGCTTCAGCGGCAAAGTGATGCTGGTGGATGCGCTCACCAACTCCATGAACGTGCCGACGGTGAACCTCGGTATGACGCTGGGGCTGGATGCGGTGGTGGACACCTGGACTAAGCTGGGCGTGGCGAAGGATCAGCTCAATCCGGTACCAGCCATGCTGCTGGGTGCACTGAACCTGACGCCGGTTGAAGTAGCGCAGGCGTTCCAGTCGATTGCCAGCGGCGGTAACCGCGCTGAGCTCTCGGCGGTGCGGTCGGTGATCGCCGAAGATGGCAGCGTGCTCTATCAGAGCTATCCGCAGGCGCAGCGCGTGGAACCGGCTCAGGCCGCCTATCTGACGCTCTATACCCTGCAGCAGGTCGCCGATCATGGCACCGCCCGTGCGCTGGGCGCGCGTTTCCCGAATGCGCATCTGGCCGGAAAAACCGGGACCACCAACGATCTGATCGACAGCTGGTTTGCCGGTATTGATGGCAAAGAAGTGGCGATCACCTGGGTGGGACGCGACAACAACCAGCCGACCAAACTCTACGGTGCCAGCGGTGCGATGCAGATCTACCGTCGCTACCTCGATAATCAGGCGCCAATGCCGCTGCAGCTGACGCCGCCGGAAGATGTCTCGCTGATGAACATCGACTCTGCCGGTAACTTTGTCTGCGGCACGGGCAGCAGCACCTGGCGCGCGCTGCCGGTCTGGGCGCTGGATCCGAATGCGCTGTGTCAGCAACAGCAGCAACAGGTTCAGCAGCAGCAACAGCTGTTCGATCAGCAGCAACAGCAGCAACAGCAGCAACAGCAGCAGCCGACCCAGCAACCGCAGGAGCAGAAAGAGAGCGACGGCGTAGCAGGGTGGATAAAAGATATGTTTGGCAAATAAATCGGCCAGATGGGTTAAAAAGGGCGCTTCGGCGCCCTTTTTTTGTGGTCTTTTATTACTCTTCAATCGCCCCGCAAACGGCGTCAACGCTGGGATTTGTTCTTGCAGTGCCCGCTGCAGTTCGCATATTATCTAATCCGTTATAATAATCATTATCGTTTCGATTCGCTCGCCTGAGCCTATTTTAAGAGACACTTTTATGAATGCGCGAACGCGTTTTGCCGACAACACCAAAAAAACATTTTCCCGACCGCTTCTGGGCGTCATGATTTCACTCAGCCTGAGCACCTCGCTGTATGCCGCGCAGACGGAGACGATGGTCGTCTCGGCAGAAGGCGGCAGTGGGGTCGAAGCCGAAAGCCCCTGGGGCCCGGCGCCGACGATCGCCGCGAAGCGCAGCGCTACCGGCACCAAAACCGATACCCCAATCGAAAAAAATCCGCAGTCCGTCTCCGTGGTGACCCGCGAAGAGATGGAGATGCGCAACGTGACCAGCGTCAAAGGAGCGTTTAACTACACGCCTGGCGTGCTGACCGGCAACCGGGGCAGCTCAGACGTGATTGATGCGTTGTCGATCCGCGGCTTCAGCGAAACCAACACCAACCAGTATCTGGATGGCCTGAAACTGCAGGGGGATAACTACTCGGAGTTTGCCCTCGACCCTTACTTCCTGGAGCGTGCCGAGCTGCTGCGCGGTCCGGTGTCGGTGCTCTACGGCAAAAGTAACCCTGGCGGCGTGGTCGCGCTGGTGAGTAAGCGTCCGACGCAGGAGACCCTGCGTGAAGTCCAGTTCCAGATGGGTAACGACAATCTCTTCTCAACCGGCTTTGATTTTGGTGGCGCGCTGGATGATGACGGTGTATACAGCTATCGACTGACCGGGCAGGCGCGCAGTCAGGATGCGCAGCAGGCGATGAACAAAGAGAAGCGCTACACCATCGCGCCCGCATTCAGCTGGCGTCCCGATGAGCGGACCCGCGTTGACCTGCTGACCTATTTCCAGAACGAGCCGGAAACCGGCTATTACGGCTGGCTGCCGCGGCAGGGCACGATCGTGCCGATCACCCGCGCGGATGGCCGTGAATATAAGCTGCCGACCAACTTCGATGAAGGCGAGCAGAGCAACAAGATCTCCCGCACCACCAAAATGGTGGGCTACAGCGCCGAGCACAGCGTCGACGACACCTGGACGCTGCGTCAGAACCTGCGCTACGCCGATCTGCGCACCGACTACCGCAGTATTTATGGCAATGGTTTCAACGCCGCGACGCAGGAGATCACCCGTGGGTCAGCAGCCTCCCGCGAGAAGCTGAATCAGTTTGCCGTGGATACGCAGGCGCAGGCGAAATTTGCCACCGGCCTGGTGGATCATACGCTGCTGCTGGGTGTGGATTTCCAGCGTACCCGCAACGATATCGACGCCCAGTTTGGCTCTGCCTCCAGCCTGAACGCCGTTAATCCGCAGTATGGCGATGACAGCGTGACGCCGTTTGCCGATCCTTATCAGCACCTTAATAAGCAGCGCCAGACAGGTCTCTATGCTCAGGATCAGATGGAGTGGAACCGCTGGGTGCTGACGCTGGGTGGCCGCTACGACTACGCCATGAACTCGGTATATAACCGGGTCACCGACACTGTTGATCGCCAGAACGACCAGGCCTTCACCTGGCGGGGTGGACTGAACTATGTCTTTGATAACGGTATCGCGCCTTACTTCAGCTACAGCGAAGCCTTTATTCCGAATGCGGGTGCCACTTATGATGGCGAAGCCTTTGATCCGTCACGCGCTAAGCAGTATGAAGCGGGCGTGAAGTATGTGCCGAAAGATCGTCCGGTAGTGCTCACCGCTGCGCTGTATCAGCTGACCAAAACCAAAAACCTGACTGCCGATCCCAATCCACAAAGGGCTTTCTTCAGCGTACAGAGCGGTGAGATCCGTTCGCGCGGCGTTGAGCTGGAAGCCAAAGCGGCGCTGAATGCCAACGTCAACCTGACCGCCTCATATACCTACACCGATGCGGAATATACCGAAGACACCCTGCTGAAAGGCAAAACGCCGGTGCAGGTGCCGAAGCATATGGCCTCACTCTGGAGCGACTACACCTTCCACGAAACCGCGCTGTCAGGCGTGACGATCGGTGCTGGGGTCCGTTACGTGGGTGAAAGCCAGGGGCTGTATGCTGAAACCCCAACTAATACCTCTGCTGGACTCTCTAACCAGAACTTTAAGGTTGCCGGTTACACCACGGTGGATGCGGCGCTGAAATATGATCTGGGCCGTTTCGGATTGCCAGGCTCGTCGGTGGGCGTGAACGTCAACAACCTGTTCAACCGCGAGTATGTCGCCAGTTGCTACCGTGAATACGCCTGCTACTGGGGTGCAGAGCGCCAGATTGTCGGTACCGCCACCTTCAGATTCTGATTTAACCGGGCGCTGCGGCGCCCGTTCACAGGGATTATCATGCCGTATCCGCACGCAGAAGAGGCCACCTTTACGCTGGATAACGCCAGCTTTGAGGTCCCGGGCCGAACCCTCCTCCAGCCACTTTCACTGACCTTTCCACCAGGCAAAATGACTGCGCTGATTGGTCACAACGGTTCAGGTAAGTCGACGCTGTTGAAAATGCTGGGTCGTCATCATGGTGCCAGCCACGGCGAGGTTCGTCTTAATCAGCAGCCGGTCGGGCGCTGGAACAGTAAAGCCTTTGCCCGTCAGGTCGCCTATCTGCCGCAGCAGTTACCGGCAGCCGAAGGCATGACGGTTCGTGAGCTGGTGGCGATTGGCCGCTATCCCTGGCACGGCGCGCTGGGCCGCTTTGGTCAGGAAGATCGCGACCGGGTGGAGGATGCGATTACGCAGGTGGGGCTTAAACCCTTTGCCGGTCGGCTGGTGGACAGCCTGTCGGGCGGTGAACGCCAGCGCGCCTGGCTGGCCATGATGGTGGCGCAGAACAGCCGCTGCCTGCTGCTCGATGAACCCACCTCGGCGCTGGATATTGCTCATCAGGTTGAGGTGCTGGCGCTGATCAAAAATCTCAGTGAGCAGCGCGGCTTAACCGTGATTGCGGTGCTGCATGATATCAATATGGCAGCACGCTATTGCGATCATCTGGTGGCGCTGCGTCAGGGAGAGATGATTGCCGAAGGTGACGCAGAGGCCATTATGCAGGCTGAGGTGCTGGGTGCAATTTACGGCATCCCGATGGGGATTTTACCGCACCCGCAGGGTGGCGCACCGGTCAGTTTTGTCTGTTAAGGAAAGGATGATGCCCGATCTTTCTCGCCGCCGCCTGATGCTGGCACTGGCGGCCTCGCCACTCTTTTGTGCGCTTCCCCTGCGTGCCGCGACGCCGAACCCTGGCCGGATTATCGCGCTGGAGTGGTTACCCACCGAATTGCTGATGGCGCTGGGTATCACGCCTTACGGCGTGGCCGATCTGCATAACTACAACATCTGGGTCGGGGAGCCGCCGCTGCCGGCGGGCGTGACGGATGTCGGTCTGCGCACGGAACCCAATCTTGAGCTGATGGTACAGATGCAGCCGTCGCTGATCCTCTGCTCCAACGGCTACGGCCCTTCGAAAGAAAAACTGATGCGCATCGCGCCGATCATGGGCTTTGACCTGCAAAGCGGCGACGGCAAACCCCTGACCGCCGCCCGGGCATCGCTGCGCCAGCTGGCTGCACGGCTTGGGGTCAGCGAGCGGGCGGAGCAGCATCTGCGCGAGGTCGACGCTCAGCTGGCGGCAGCGCGGCAGCGTCTGGCACCCTATGCCGGACGCACCCTCCTGCTGATGTCGCTGCTCGACAGTCGTCATGCCATCACCTTCGGCAAAAACAGTCTGTTTCTGGAAGTGATGACGCTGCTGGGCCTGAAAAATGGCTGGCAGGGCGAAACCAACTTCTGGGGCAGCGCGGTGGTTGGCATCGAACAGCTGGCGCAGGCCGGGGATGTGCAGGCAATCTGCTTCGATCACGACAACGATGCCGATATGGCACAGCTGATGCGCAGTCCGCTGTGGCAGTCGCTGCCGTTTGTGCGCGCCGGACGTTTTCAGCGCGTTCCGGCGGTCTGGTATTACGGTGCGACGCTCTCCGCGCTGCACTTTGTTCGCGTGCTGGAACGCGCGCTGGAGACGCAATGATGCGCCATGCCCTGTTTCCTCTCCTGCTGCTTAGCATGCTGTTTCTGCTGGCGCTCAGCCTGACGCTGGTCAATCTGCAACAGGCCCTGCCGCCCGCCGACTGGATGCAGGCGCTCTGGTCACCGGCTGTCGATAACCTGCCGCAGATGGTGTTTCACTACAGCCTGCTGCCGCGCACCGTACTGGCGCTGCTGGTCGGTGCCGGACTGGGGCTGGCCGGTCTGCTGTTTCAGCAGATCCTGCGCAATCCGCTGGCGGAGCCGACCACGCTGGGCGTCTCGTCCGGGGCGCAGCTTGGGATCACCGTGGCGACGCTCTGGCATCTGCCCGGCGGCGCGCTGACCCAGCAGTTTGCCGCGCTCAGCGGCGCGGTGCTGGTGGGGGCGCTGGTGCTGGGTGTGGCCTGGGGCAAGCGTCTGTCGCCGGTCACGCTGATTCTGGCCGGCCTGGTGCTGAGTCTCTACAGCGGCTCGGTCAATCAAATCTTCGCTATCTTCAATCACGATCAGCTGCAGAACATGTTTCTGTGGAGCACCGGCGCACTGAATCAGATGAGCTGGGACAATGTGCAGCAACTCTGGCCGCGCCTGCTGCTGGCCTTTGTGCTGGCCCTGGCGCTGCTGCGTCCGCTGACGCTGATGGGGCTGGATGATAGTGTGGCGAAGAATCTGGGCCTCGCGCTCTCTGTGGCGCGCATTGGCGGCCTTGCACTGGCCATCCTGCTCAGTGCCCAGCTGGTGAATGTGGCCGGGGTCATCGGTTTTATCGGGCTGTTCGCTCCTCTGCTGGCGAAGCTGCTGGGGGGAAGACGGCTAATCACCCGGATGGTGCTGGCTCCCCTGACGGGCGCGCTACTGCTCTGGCTGGCGGACAGCGGCGTGCTGTGGCTCAGCACGCACTGGCGTGATATTCCGACCGGTACAGCCACCGCGCTGCTGGGCGTGCCCATCCTGCTGTGGCTGCTGCCGCGTCTGCGAACCGGCTCCGTGCCGCCCGCCCTGAATCAGGGTGATAACGTGCCCGCCGAGCGGCAGAACCTGCTGCGCTGGGCGCTGATTGGCATCGCCGTGCTGGCCCTGCTGGCCTGGGTCGGCCTGGCCGGGGGACGGGATGCGCAGGGCTGGAGCTGGTCAGCGGGTGAGATGCTGCATTCACTGCTGCCATGGCGTGCGCCGCGGGTGCTGGCTGCGCTGGTGACCGGCCTGATGCTGGGCGTGGCGGGCAGCCTGATCCAGCGGCTGACCGGCAATCCGATGGCCAGCCCGGAAGTGCTGGGCATCAGTTCCGGTGCCGCCTGTGGTGTGGTCGTCATGATGTTTCTCGTGCCGGGAGATGCACTGGCGTGGCTGCTGCCTGCCGGTGCGCTGGGGGCGGCGCTGACGCTGCTGGTGATTATGCTGGTCGCCAGCCGGGGGGGATTCTCGCCGGAGCGGATGCTGCTGGCAGGTATGGCGCTGAACAGCGCCTTTGTCACGCTGCTGATGCTGCTGCTGGCCAGTGGCGATCCGCGCATGGGCGACCTGCTGAGCTGGATCTCCGGCTCGACCTATAACATCAGCGGCCGTCAGGCGATGCAGAGCGCGCTCTGCGCGCTGGTGCTGGTCGCGCTGGCACCGCTCGCCAGTCGCTGGCTGACCCTGCTGCCGCTGGGCAGTGTCACCGCGCGCTCGGCCGGCATCGCATTAACACCGGTGCGGCTGAGTCTGCTGCTGCTGGCGGCCGCGCTGACCGCCAGCGCGACGCTGACTATCGGTCCGCTGAGCTTTGTCGGGCTGATGGCTCCGCATATGGCGCGGATGCTGGGCTTCCGGCGGGCTCTGCCGCAGATGGTGCTGTCAGGATTGCTGGGAGCGGGGTTAATGGTGCTGGCGGACTGGTGCGGGCGGATGCTGGCCTTTCCGGATCAGATCCCAGCCGGGCTGATGGCGACGTTTTTAGGCGCGCCTTACTTTATCTGGCTGTTGCGGCGTTCAGTTTAATAAGACCGGCGCCGCCGCCGGTCTGAGAGTATTGACAACATCTGGTCCGACTCGCTGTCAGAGCGAGCCTGCGCAGGGAACACAGTCAGATCGGAAAGACGCAAAAGCCGTCATCCCTGACACGCTCGGCCCGCGCCATCCCTGGCGCGGGACGCTTTCCTCCTCTGCCTGTGTTCCCTGCGCATTGAGTTTCGTGTTGCTGTGAGATCCTGGATCGGATGCTACTGCCGATCTGCATCTCTACTGCAGCCTGTTACAGCTTCGCGAAACAACGACGCGCGGCATCGATGGTGTGCTGAATATCCACTTCGCTGTGTGCCAGCGACATAAAGCCCGCTTCATAAGCCGATGGAGCAAAGTAAACGCCTTCCTCCAGCATCAGGTGGAAGAAGGTTTTGAAGCGATCCACATCACAACGGGTCACGTCCGCGTAACAGGTCACGCTGTCAGCGTCGGTGAAGAAAAAGCCGAACATGCCGCCAACGTGGTTCACCACCAGCGGGATATTCTGCTCTTTCGCCGAGTCACGCAGACCTTCAGCCAGCTGACGGGTCAGCGCATCCAGTTTCTCATGGGTGCCCGGCTGTGCAAGCTGAGTCAGACAGGCGTAGCCCGCCGCCATCGCGATGGGGTTACCGGAGAGCGTACCCGCCTGATAAACCGGACCGGTCGGGGCCAGCGCCGCCATCACTTCGCGACGGCCACCGAATGCGCCTACCGGCATACCGCCACCGATGATTTTACCCAGGCAGGTAAGATCGGGACGGACATTGTAGTGAGCCTGCGCGCCGCCCAGCGCAACGCGGAAACCGGTCATCACTTCGTCAATAATCAGCAGCGCACCAAACTCGTCGCACAGGGCGCGCAGGCCCGGCAGAAACTCAGGCTGTGGCGGAATGCAGTTCATGTTGCCCGCGACCGGCTCAACGATAATGGCGGCAATCGCCTCAGGGTATTGCTCAAACGCGCTGCGCACCGAGTCGAGGTCGTTAAAGGTGCAGGTCAGGGTATGTTTGGCGAAATCGGCCGGGACACCCGGCGAGTTTGGCTGACCGAGGGTCAGGGCACCGGAACCCGCTTTCACCAGCAGATGATCGGCGTGGCCGTGATAGCAGCCTTCAAACTTGATGATTTTATCGCGGCCGGTAAAGCCACGCGCCAGACGGATAGCGCTCATGGTCGCTTCGGTGCCGGAGTTCACCATCCGCACCATCTCCATGCTCGGCACCAGATCGCACACCAGCTGCGCCATGGTCACTTCCATGCCGGTCGGTGCGCCAAAGCTCAGGCCACGCCCGGCCGCTTCGATCACCGCATCGCGGATCGCCGCGTTGTTGTGACCCAGTACCATCGGGCCCCATGAGCCGACATAATCGATATAGGCTTTGCCATCGGCGTCATAGAGACAGGCTCCGTCAGCGTGATCGATAAACAGCGGAACGCCGCCCACACCGGTAAATGCGCGTACTGGCGAGTTTACGCCACCCGGGATCAGGCGTTGTGCCTCGGCAAACAGTTGTTCGGACTTACTCATTTTCGGCTCCAGCGGTTCAGAAAAATAGGGTGCCATTCTACGGAAGAGGGGCAGCCGGCGAAAGGTGGTTTCACCCGCAGCGCCCCTTACAGAGGGGAAAGCGGCACAGAGTGCGAAGGGCAGAGCTTGATTGCGCTGAGGTGCTGACTGATAATAGCGTAATTAAGGTCGTTTTCTGACCTGGACGTTTAGCGGAGTAAAACATGAGTGATGAAGTAGTAGCACTGCCGTTGCAGTTTACCGACGCCGCAGCCAACAAGGTCAAGAACCTCATTGCCGATGAAGAGAACCCGGCGCTGAAACTGCGTGTCTATATCACCGGTGGCGGTTGCAGTGGTTTCCAGTATGGCTTCACCTTTGATGACCAGCTGAACGATGGCGATATGACGATTGAAAAGCAGGGCGTCTCGCTGGTGGTTGACCCGATGAGCCTGCAATATCTGGTGGGTGGATCGGTGGATTACACCGAAGGGCTGGAAGGTTCGCGCTTCATCGTGACCAACCCGAATGCGAAAACCACCTGTGGCTGTGGCTCCTCTTTCAGTATCTGATGATGCAGGCCGTCAATCTGACGGCCTCGTTTACCACTCTACCGTTACCAGACGGATTCCCTGCTTCTGACTTCCCTCTGTCCGGCTCTGGCTCTCTGTAATGCGCGGCTGCGCACTGGCCTGTCTGCCACAGTCAACCTGCGGTGCGGGCTGACCACGTGCCGTGTTGATTTCACAGCGTGAATAGATGACAAGCCTGGCGCCTATAGAGCCAGTGATCGATCCCGCACAGGCAGATCCGGCGATCGTCAGCCCTATGGCCAGCAGCAGTGCTCTGGTCATATGAAGTTCCTGGTGTTTAAAAGGCGCCGGGGCGCTAAAAGGAGGGCGAGCATACGTGGCTCGCCCGTCTCTGTTATTGATTAACGGCAAAAAGTGCGGCGGCTTTAATCAATTCGCTGATTTATCGATCGGGATGCAGGGCCGCACAGAGTTGCTGCGCCGCCAGCAGCAGTCGCGGGCCAGGGCGGCTAAGCCAGTCCTCGTTGATGGCGATCACCGGCACCCTGAGCTGCGGCTGCCAGAATGTCCGGATATTCTCCGCCTGCTGCGCATCGCCGCCCGTCACTATCGCCTGAGGATGGCGCATCAGAACCTGCTCGCGGCTCACCTGCGGCCAGCTGACGCGGCTGTCAGCAAAAATATTCCTGCCCCCGCAGAGGGTAACCATCTCATTCTGCATCGTCTCTCTTGCGGCGGTGAACAGCGGCTGCTGGCCAAACTGCAAAAAAAGCGGAACCGCAGCCAGGTGAGTATAGCGCTGGCGCAGCGCCGCCGCCTGCTGATGTAACTGCCGGGCCGCGCGGGCCGCCTGCTCCGGCCTGGGGCTCCAGTGACCCAGATCGGCCAGCGCCGCGATCATCTCATCCAGCGTCCGCGGATCGATCCACTTAACCGGTACACCGAGCTGCTGTAACTGGGCGATCTGCCGCTGCGGATTGCCGCCCCGCCAGGCCAGAACCAGATCGGGTTTAAGCTGCAGGATCCGTTCTGTTCTGATGCCCTGCCAGTCGGCAACCTGTTCAATCTGTTTTGCCTGTGGCGGAAAGTCGGACCAGGCGCTGACCGCAATCGGGGTGATCCCGGCGGCAAAGGCGAGTTCGGTGAGATGGGGAGCAAGGGTAATAACGCGGGGTGGGGAAGCCAGCAGGCTGCCGCTCAATAGCAGCAGCCAGCAGAAGAGCAGGGTTTTAGCCACGCGCCAGATGCGCCAGCAGGTTCTCCACCATCAGTGAAGATTGCTTTGCTGCCACGCTGAGGAACTCATCAAAGCTGAGGTGCGACTCTTTGTCGGCCACGTCAGAGATGGCCCGCACCACCACAAATGGCACCTGGAACTGATGGCAGACGTGACCGATGGCGGTCGCTTCCATCTCAACCGCAATCGCCTGCGGGAACTGACTGCGAATGCGCGCCAGCGGTTCGGCGCCGTTGATAAAGGCATCTCCGCTGACCACCAGGCCGCGCACGGCATTCAGATCAAGCTGTTTAATGCAGGCTTCCGCTGCGGCGATGAGGGTGCTGTCTGCCACGAACGCGGCCGGACAACCCGCCATCTGACCCGGCTCGTAGCCAAAGGCCGTGACGTCCGCATCGTGATAACGCACTTCTTCAGAGACCACGATATCGCCCACGCTGAGCGACGGCGCTAATCCACCCGCAGAGCCGGTGTTGATCACGACGTCAGGCTTGCAGAGTTGCAGCAGCAGCGTGGTACCCAGCGCGGCAGAGGTTTTACCAATGCCCGATTTCAGCAGTGCCACCTCAACGCCCTGCAGGGTGCCGGTATAAATTTCACAACCCGCCAGCGACAGCGTTTGACGGTTTTCAATTTTGTCGCGCAGCAGTGTGACTTCCTGCTCCATCGCGCCAATAATGCCTGCTTTCATAGTGAGTCCCGCTAATGTAAAAAATGAAAAATTAGGGCATAGTTTAGCATGGCATTCAGGGGATTAATTCACGAAAAAATAAGGGGTAATCCATGTCGGCGATCAATTTCAGGAAGAAGATCAGCTTCTCGCGCCCTTATACCAGTCGAAAAGATCCGGAAGGCGAATATTACATTACCCGCCATTTTGAGAGCGACCGCGGGCGGATTATCAACTCCGCCGCTATCCGTCGCCTGCAGCAGAAAACCCAGGTGTTCCCGCTGGAGCGCAACGCCGCCGTCCGCTCCCGCTTAACGCACTCGCTGGAGGTTCAGCAGACCGGCCGCTACATCACCAAAGAGATCCTGCAGACGCTGAAGATGCAGGGCGGGCTGGCGCAGTATGGTCTGGATGAGTTAGAGGGGGCGTTTGAAAGCCTGATAGAGATGGCGTGTCTGCTGCACGACGTCGGCAATCCGCCGTTTGGCCACTTTGGCGAGGCGGCGATCAACGACTGGTTTGAAGAAAATCTGCCTGCCGAACTGGTCGATCCGCTGGTGGCCGGTGTGGAAGGGGAGGCGCAGCGTCAGGCTTTTGATCAGCTCAACGCCACCATCCGCCAGGATCTCTGCCATTTTGAAGGCAACGCCCAGGCCATTCGCATGGTGCATACGCTGCTGCAACTCAATCTCAGCTATTCTCAGGTTGCCTGCATCCTGAAATATACGGCCCCCGCCTGGTGGCAGGGTGAAAAACCCGCCGAATTTAGCGTATTGATGAAGAAACCGGGTTTTTATCTCTCTGAACAGGATTATATAGCCGAGCTGCGTGCTGCCACCAATATGAAAGAGCACCACCGCTTTCCGCTCACCTATATAATGGAAGCCGCGGATGATATCTCCTATTGTATTGCCGATTTGGACGACGCTGTAGAAAAAGATATCTTCAATGTTGAGAGTTTGTATGAATTTCTCAATAAAGCCTGGGGGCCGGTTAAAAATAATGACGCTTTCAGCCGGACGATTGGCGAAGCCTGGCGTGAAGCCTGTAATAAAAAACGCCGCAGCCGCAGCGATCAATTTTTTATGTCATTACGCGTAAATGTTCAGAGTGTATTGGTCAGCTATGCGGTCAAGCGTTTTGTTGATAATCTGCCTGCCATATTCGACGGCAGTTTCAACCATGCGCTGCTGGAAGATGAGGGTGAAGAGGGGCGTTTGTTGCAGCTGTTTAAGACCGTCGCCCGTCAGCAGGTCTTTAACCATTCTGAAGTGGAACAGCTGGAACTACAGGGTTACCGGGTCATCAGGGGCCTGCTGGAGATCTATCAGCCGCTGATGCGCCTCAATTACGAAGCCTTTACCACGCTGATAAATGAAGATTTCCTGCGTAAGCATCCCATCGAAACCCGGCTTTTTCATAAGCTCTCCGGTAAACACCGCAAAGCGTATTTACATAAGATGCGTAACCTGGTGGTGGAGCATAAATATCAGCGGCTGTTGTGGGAGCGTTATTATCGCTTCCGCCTCATTCAGGATTATATCAGCGGCATGACCGATCTCTATGCCTGGGATGAGTACCGGCGGCTGATGGCCGTAGAATAAGCCGCCAATTGTAAAGAGCGCGAATAAATTTTTACTTTTGCCTGAAACTTTTTAAGGAACTTCGCGCTAAAACATTTATCTCACCTTTCGACCACAGCAATGGTCTGAACAGTAATCTTACAGAGAAATGAAAAATGAAAAAAAAGACCTTAGTATTAAGTGCGCTGGCGTTAAGCCTGAGCATGGCGCTCGCCCCTGTTACTGTTTCTGCTGCGCAAACGGCCTCTTCAGATAGCCAGCAACTGCCAAGTCTGGCTCCAATGCTGGAGAAGGTTATGCCGTCTGTGGTCAGTATCAGCGTCGAGGGCACCACCACGGTTAAAACTCCCCGCATGCCACAACAGTTTCAGCAATTTTTTGGCGACAATTCGCCTTTCTGCCAGGACGGCTCTCCGTTCCAGGGCTCACCAATGTGCCAGGACGGTGGAGCAGGCGGTAACGGCGGAGCGCCAGGCCCGGATACCCAGCAGGAGAAATTTCGCGCGCTGGGATCGGGCGTCATCATTAACGCCGAAAAAGGCTATGTGGTCACCAACAACCACGTGGTGAACAACGCCACCAAAATTCAGGTGCAGCTGAGCGATGGCCGTCGCTATGACGCCAAGGTCATTGGCAAAGATCCGAGCTCTGATATTGCGCTGGTGCAGTTGCAGGACGCCAAAAACCTGACTGCGGTGAAGATCGCCGACTCTGACAGCCTGCGGGTGGGTGACTATACCGTGGCCATCGGTAACCCTTACGGACTGGGTGAAACCGTGACGTCAGGTATCGTCTCTGCGCTGGGACGCAGCGGCCTGAACGTGGAAAATTATGAGAACTTTATTCAGACCGATGCGGCGATCAACCGGGGTAACTCCGGCGGCGCGCTGGTCAACCTCAACGGTGAGCTGATCGGAATTAACACCGCGATTCTGGCACCGGATGGCGGCAACATCGGTATCGGTTTTGCTATCCCCAGCAACATGGTGAAAAACCTGACGGCGCAGATGGTGGAGTTTGGTCAGGTGAAACGGGGTGAGCTGGGCGTGCAGGGGACAGAGCTGAACTCTGAGCTGGCTAAAGCGATGAAGGTCGATGCCCAGCGCGGTGCCTTTGTCAGCCAGGTGCTGCCGGACTCAGCTGCCGCCAAAGCGGGGATCAAAGCCGGTGACGTGATCGTCTCCATGAACGGCAAACCGCTCAGCAGCTTTGCCTCGCTGCGTGCGGAAGTGGGCTCACTGCCGGTGGGCACTACGCTGAAGCTGGGACTGCTGCGTGATGGCAAGCCGCTCGACGTCTCTGTCCAGCTGCAGCAGAGCAGCCAGGCGAAAGTTCAGTCTGCGACCATCTACACCGGCATTGAAGGCGCCGATCTCAGCAATATCGAAGCGGGTGCCAAAGGTGTGCGGGTGGATAACGTCAAACCGGGCAGTGCCGCGGCGCGTATCGGCCTGAAGAAGGGCGACGTGATTCAGGGCGTTAACCAGCAGGTGGTGACCAACCTGGGCGAGCTGCGTAAAGTCCTCGACACCAAACCGTCGGTTCTGGCGCTGAATGTGAAGCGTGGCGACAATACGCTCTATCTGCTGATGCAGTAAGCGACGCGTAATAACCCCTCAGGCGGACTGCGGTCCGCCTTTTTTATGCCCGCTCTCCGCCGTGGCAGAGTGTGATAGTGACCGCAAATCCGGGAAATCAACGCCCGCCTCTGTGCAATTGCACAATGCTCCGTGCGCGACGCCTGCGTATTCTGTTGCTCCCCTATTTTTTCAGGAGTAATGGATGGCTGCCTATCACCTTGATGCCCGGCTGGCGCAGGATATCGTGGCGCGCACCATGAGAATTATCGACAGCAATGTCAACGTGATGGACGCGCGGGGCCGCATCATTGGCAGCGGCGATCCTGAACGCGTTGGAGAGTTGCACGAAGGCGCACTGCTGGTGCTCTCTCAGGGACGCGTGGTGGACATTGATGACGCCGTGGCTAAACATCTGCACGGCGTGCGGCCAGGCATCAACCTGCCGCTGCGCCTGGATGGCGATATTGCGGGTGTGATTGGCCTGACCGGCGAACCGCTGTCGCTGCGTCATTATGGCGAGCTGGTCTGTATGGCGGCAGAGATGATGCTGGAGCAGGCGCGACTGCTGCACATGCTGGCCCAGGATAGCCGCCTGCGCGAAGAGCTGGTGCTGAATCTGATCCGCAGTGACACGCTGTCGCCGCAGCTGACCGAGTGGGCGCAGCGGCTCGGCATCGACCTCAATCAGCCTCGCGTTGCTGCTGTCATCGAGGTGGACAGCGGCCAGCTCGGCGTAGACAGCGCCATGTCAGAGTTGCAGCAGCTGCAGACACTGCTGACCACGCCGGAGCGCGATAATCTGATCGCCATTGTTTCGCTGACCGAAATGGTGGTGCTGAAACCCGCCCTGAATGCGCATGGACGCCACGATCAGGAGGATCATCGCCGCCGCATCGAGCAGTTGCTGCAGCGGATGAAAGAGCGTGGGCATCTGCGGATGCGTATTGCACTCGGCAATGTTTTTACCGGGCCTGGCAGCATTGCGCGCTCCTATCGCACTGCCCGCACCACCATGATGGTCGGCAAGCAGCGGATGCCGGGATTACGCAGCTACTTCTATCAGGATCTGGTGCTGCCGGTGCTGCTCGACAGCCTGCGAGGCGGCTGGCAGGCGAATGAGCTGGCGCGGCCACTGGCAAAGCTTAAAAGCATGGATAACAACGGCCTGCTGCGTCGTACGCTGATGGCCTGGTTTACCCACAACGTGCAGCCGGGCGCCACTGCGCGCGCGCTGTTTATCCATCGCAACACGCTGGAGTACCGGCTGAACCGGATTTCTGAACTGACCGGGCTTAACCTGGGGCAGTTTGATGACAGGCTGCTGCTCTATGTGGCGCTGCAGCTGGATGAGCAGGGATAACACGCAAACAGCGGGCATAAAAAAGGCCAGCAGTGCTGGCCTTTCCGATCGGGCAGGGAATTAACGACCGTTACGGGTTAATTTTTCCAGGTCCGATTCAATCTCACTGATTTTGTGAGAAACCACGCTTTCCAGATGACGCAGGTCATCCAGAATTTTGCGTTTCAGATCCACTTCAACCTGGTCACGCTGGCAAATCTGGTCCAGTTCGTCGATGACATAACGCAGATTCGGGCTGATCTCCTGAACTTCTTTGTAGCCCTGGGTCGCGTGATCGGCCACGACGGTTTTGCGCTGACGCGGATATTTGAATTTGACACTTTTCGCGAAAAATTCACCTTTATCTTTGCGGAAGTAGATTTTCAGAATGTCGTTATTCGCTTCCTGACGCAGGCTGTAGCGATCGATGTCGTCCGGATTACTGATTCCTAAGCTTTTCAGATTGTCATACATGGCGTTTTTTCCATCAAAAGTGAGAAGCGCGCAGTCTTGTTCATGACGTCAGACAACTGTAGACATAAATCAGCGGGATGAACATTGCGCGACAGGATTTAACTGGCGCGGATTATGACCTGGATGAAATCTAAACGCACCCGTTCCTTCGCGGCGCGAATCAGGTTGATTTGGAATGGCTGTAAAGAAAAGATGACGGGCTGGTTTCCAGCCCGTCACTGACATCAGTCGATGGTGCGCAGCAGTTCGTTGATACCGGTTTTGCTCAGGGTTTTCGCGTCAACTTTCTTCACGATCACCGCACAGTAGAGGCTGTAGCTGCCATCTTTAGACGGCAGATTACCGGAAACGACGACCGAACCGGCAGGAACGCGGCCGTAATGCACTTCGCCGGTTTCGCGGTCATAAATTTTGGTGCTCTGACCGATATAGACGCCCATTGAGATCACGGAGCCTTCTTCAACAATCACGCCTTCAACGATTTCAGAGCGTGCGCCAATGAAGCAGTTGTCTTCGATAATGGTCGGGTTTGCCTGCAGCGGTTCCAGCACGCCACCGATTCCCACGCCACCTGAGAGGTGAACGTTTTTGCCGATCTGCGCACAGGAGCCGACGGTCGCCCAGGTATCCACCATGGTGCCTTCATCGACGAAAGCGCCGATGTTGACATAAGAGGGCATCAGCACCGTGTTACGGGCAATGAACGCGCCCTGACGCACTGCCGCAGGCGGCACCACGCGGAAACCGGCGGCTTTAAAACGCGCCTCATCCCAGCCAGCAAACTTCATCGGCACTTTGTCGTAAAAACGGGTTTCTGCCCCTTCCATGACCTGATTGTCGTTGATGCGGAAAGAGAGCAGCACTGCTTTTTTCAGCCACTGATGCGTTACCCACTCGCCGTCAATCTTTTCAGAAACGCGCAGTTCGCCGCTGTCCAGCAGGGCGATCACCTGGTTGATGGCATCACGGGTTTCGCTGTCAACGCTGACGGGGGTAATGTCCGCGCGACGTTCAAAGGCGGATTCGATAACGCTCTGTAACTGTTGCATATTTTTTTCCTGATCGGTCATGTGCAATGCCGGGCACTCTCCCGGCACAAATAAAAATAGAGGATGATAAATCGTGTCTGGTCACACTTTATCGTTTGGATTAAGGGCCTCTGTCAACCGTTGTTGCAATGCTTTGCGCATTTCTTCGTCCAGCGCCTGCCGCTCACTGTTGGCCAGAATAAAGAGATCTTCGACCCGCTCGCCGATGGTGCTGATGCGCGCGCCATGCAGTGAAACGCCGAGATCGGCAAAGACTTCACCAACCCGGGCCAGCAGACCCGGCTGGTCCAGCGCCACCAGTTCCAGATAGCTGCGCCGGTCGGTGTGGGTCGGCAGGAAGTTGACCTCGGTGTCCACACTGAAGTGCCGGAGTTTGGCTGACGGTCGGCGGGTGCGCGGCGGCACCCACTGCGACTGGGTTATCGCCTGCTCCAGCGCCTGAATGATCATCGGATGGCGATCCGGGGAGAGCGGACTGCCATCGGGTTCCAGCACAATAAAGGTATCCATGGCCATGCCGTCGCGGCTGGTGAAGATCTGAGCGTCATGGACGCTGAGATTGCGGCGGTCCAGTTCACCGGCGACAGCGGCAAACAGGTGGGGGCGATCGGGGCTCCAGATAAAAATCTCCGTTCCGCCGCGCGTGGCCTGCGGGCTGACCAGCACCAGCGGCTTCTTCAGGTCATGCACCAGCAGATGGCGGGCATGCCAGGCGATCTGATTTGGCGTATGGCGCAGGAAGTAGTCAGCGCGGCAGCGGTTCCAGATCTGATGCAGGCGCTCCTCATCTATATTGTCCATCCGCAGCAGCGCCAGCGCCTGCAGACGATGATGGCGCACCCGCTCGCGCAGATCCGGACTGTTCTCCATGCCACGACGCAGCTGCTTCTCCGTGGCGAAAAAGAGTTCGCGCAGCAGGCTCTGCTTCCAGCTGTTCCAGAGGCTCTCGTTGGTGGCGCAGATATCGGCCACCGTCAGGCAGACCAGATAGCGCAGCCGGTTTTCGTTCTGCATCACCTCCGCGAACTGCTGGATGACCGTCGGGTCCTGAATGTCGCGCCGCTGAGCCGTGACCGACATCAGCAGATGATGGCGCACCAGCCAGGCCACCAGCTGGGTTTCCCGCGAGTTGAGGCCGTGCATCTCCGCGAAGTCGAGCGCGTCCTGTGCGCCGAGAATCGAGTGGTCACCGCCGCGCCCCTTGGCGATGTCATGCAGCAGCGCGGCCATCAGCAGCAGCTCCTGCTGAGGCAGGCGCGGCCACAGCTCGACGCACAGCGGATGCTGCGGACGGGTGGACTCGCTGGCAAAGCTCTCCAGCTTCTGCAGGACACGAATGGTGTGCTCATCCACGGTGTAGGCGTGGAACAGATCAAACTGCATCTGGCCGACAATATGGCCCCACAGCGGCGTATAGGCCCACAGCACGCTGTGGCGATGCATCGGCACCAGCGCCCGGCTGACCGCGCCAGGGTGGCGCAGAATCGACATAAACGTGCGGCGCGCCTCCGGGATCTGGCACAGCGGCTGTTTCAGGTGGCGGCGGGCATGGCGCAGGTGACGCAGGGTGGTGGAGTAGATGCCTTTGATGTTTTCGTTGCGCACCATGACGTAGAACATGCGCAGGATCGCCTGCGGCTCACGGGTGAACAGCGTTTCATCACGCAGGTCGATCAGGTCGCCACGCAGCTGAAAGTCGTCATCGACAGGTCTGGGCTTCTCATTGGTGGAGAGCGCCAGAATCGCCTCATCAAACAGCTGTAACAGCATCTGGTTCAGTTCACCGATGCGTCGCGTACCCCGGTAGAAATCCTTCATCATCCGCTCGACCGGCTCGTTGCCTTCGCCCTGATAGTTCAGGCGCTGCGCCACGCTGAGCTGGCGATCAAACAGCAGGCGGTTATCGTAGCGGGGCAGTGAGAGGTGCAGCGCAAAGCGGATGCGCCAGAGAAACGCCTGACATTCGTTGAGTTCGCTGCGCTCTGCCTCAGTGAGAAAGCCAAAGCCGACCATCTCATCCAGCGTGGTGGCACCGAAATGGCGTCGGGCGACCCATTGCAGCGTATGAATGTCACGCAGGCCGCCGGGGCTGCTTTTAATATCCGGCTCAAGGTTGTAGCTGGTGCCGTGATAACGTTTATGGCGCTCCTGCTGCTCTTCGATTTTGGCGGCAAAAAAGCGGGATGAGGGCCAGAAGCCGTCGCTGAAGACGTTCTTCTGCAACTCCAGGAACAGCGCCACGTCGCCGGTCAGCATGCGTGACTCAATCAGATTGGTGGCGACGGTGAGGTCAGATAACCCCTCCAGCAGACACTCCTCCAGCGTGCGCACGCTGTGGCCCACTTCCAGCCGCAGATCCCACATCAGGGTCAGCAGTTCGCTGGTGCGCTGCGCCGCCTGCTCATCCAGCGGCTGACGGCTGAGGATCAGCACATCGATGTCGGAGAGCGGGTGGAGTTCGGCCCGCCCATAGCCGCCCACGGCCACCAGCGCGATGGCGGGCATCGCATCGAAGCCAAAGAAGCGCCACAGGCGGCGCAGCAGCCGATCGATAAACAGCGTGCGGGCATCAATCAGCTGTTCCACGGCTTCACCGGCGTCGAATGCTGCAGCCAGATGCTGCTGGAACTGCTCCAGCCGCGGCTTCAGCAGCTCGCGCGTCAGCTGATCGTCACCCCATTCGGCCGGTGAATCGACCAGACCGTTTTTTACCTCTTCCGACAGGCTCACGCTCATGCTGCTCTTCTCTTTTTTAGCCAAAAAAAAGCCGGCACGTGGCCGGCTTGATCTCTATCCGGGGAATTACCCCTCGGCGACGAGCACAGCAGGCAGCGTGTCGTCTTTGCGCAGGGTTAAAATCTCGCAGCCGTTTTCCGTCACCACAATAGTATGCTCATACTGCGCGGACAAGCTGCGATCTTTGGTTTTTACCGTCCAGCCATCTTTCATGGTGCGGATGCGGTAATCGCCGGCATTGACCATCGGTTCAACGGTAAAGGTCATGCCCGCCTGCAGCACGACGCCGCTGTCATCCGCATCGTAATGCAGCACCTGCGGCTCTTCGTGGAACCCTTTACCGATGCCGTGACCGCAATATTCACGCACCACGGAGAAGTCATTGGCTTCTACATACTTCTGGATAGCCCGGCCCAGCTCGCGCAGACGGATACCTGGCTTGATCAGACGCAGTGAAAGATAGAGGCTCTCCTGGGTCACGCGGCAGAGGCGCTCGCCCTGAATGGTCGGTTTGCCGACAATAAACATCTTCGAGGTATCGCCGTGGTACTCATCTTTGATCACGGTGACGTCAATGTTGACGATATCGCCATCCTTTAACGGGCGATCGTCGCTCGGGATACCGTGGCACACCACTTCGTTTACCGAAATGCAGACCGACTTTGGAAAGCCGTGATAGCCGAGGCAGGCAGAGACAGCCTGCTGCTTTTGGGTAATGTGATCGTGGCAGATGCGGTCCAGTTCACCGGTGGTCACACCCGGTTTAACGTGCGGTTCGATCATCTCCAGCACTTCGGCGGCCAGGCGGCCCGCGACGCGCATTTTTTCGATTTCTTCAGCTGTTTTGATTGAAATTGGCATTAAATTAATCCGCATTTGTCGAAATTTTCGACAATAATAAGTTCTGTACTGTCATGTTAGCAGCCAGAAAATGGGCTGCCAAATAGAGAACGCGCTGGTTTCCGTCAGCGATCATTTATTGGCGTCCCCCGGCGGTTTGTGGTATAAAGCGCGCCGACGATTCTCTGTATGGCCGTTTTGGTCAGCAGGAAACGCATAACTCTCATTATGTGTAATAAAACACACATGTATCGACACATACGCCGGGGTGCCTTGAAAGAGGTCGGTCGTATGGGATACATGGAGGCCCAACCCCAAATCAAATTTCAGAGGTAATCATGGCAACTGTTTCCATGCGCGACATGCTCCAGGCTGGTGTTCACTTCGGTCACCAGACCCGTTACTGGAACCCAAAAATGAAGCCATTCATTTTTGGTGCACGTAACAAGGTTCACATCATCAACCTGGAAAAAACCGTTCCTATGTTCAACGAAGCTCTGGCTGAACTGAACAAGATCGCTTCCCGTAAAGGTAAGATCCTGATCGTAGGTACCAAGCGCGCTGCTGCTGAAGCGGTAAAAGAGTCTGCACTGAGCTGCGACCAGTTCTTCGTAAACCACCGCTGGTTAGGTGGCATGCTGACTAACTGGAAAACCGTGCGTCAGTCAATCAAGCGTCTGAAAGATCTGGAGACTCAGTCTCAGGATGGTACTTTCGACAAACTGACCAAAAAAGAAGCGCTGATGCGTGCGCGTGAGCTGGCCAAGCTGGAAAACAGCCTGGGCGGTATCAAAGACATGGGCGGTCTGCCAGACGCGCTGTTTGTTGTTGATGCTGACCACGAACACATCGCAATCAAAGAAGCAAACAACCTGGGTATCCCGGTATTTGCTATCGTTGATACCAACTCTGATCCAGATGGCGTTGATTTCGTTATCCCAGGTAACGACGACGCAATCCGTGCTGTAAGCCTGTACCTGAATGCCGTTGCGACCACCGTTCGCGAAGGCCGTTCTCAGGATCTGGCTGAGCAAGCTGAAGAAGCGTCTTTAGAAAACGCTTAATAAGGTTTGCTCTGCATAAGAGCCCTTAGTATTCAGATGTGATCTGTAAGGGGCCTGTACTGGCCCCTTTATTTTATCTAAGTCTGTAACGCCCCCTGTCGGACGGCGGGACAGAGTAAATTTTCCGCAAATAAGTGTCTGCTGGTGCACATGTACTCAGGCACGAACCGAGGATTCTGGAATGGCTGACATTACCGCTGCATTGGTAAAAGAACTGCGCGAGCGTACTGGCGCTGGCATGATGGACTGCAAAAAAGCGCTGACCGAAGCGAACGGCGACATTGAGCTGGCGATTGAGAACATGCGTAAGTCTGGCGCAATCAAAGCAGCGAAAAAAGCAGGTAACGTTGCGGCTGATGGCGTGATCAAAACCAAGATCGTTGGCGACTACGGCGTGATTCTGGAAGTAAACTGCCAGACTGACTTCGTGGCAAAAGATGGCGGTTTCCAGGCATTCGCAGACAAAGTTCTGGACGCGGCTGCAGCCGATCGCGTAACCGATGTAGAAGTTCTGAAAGCGCAGTTCGAAGAAGAGCGCGTTGCACTGGTTGCTAAAATCGGTGAGAACATCAACATCCGTCGCGTCGCAATCCTGGAAGGCGCAGAGCTGGGCAGCTACCTGCACGGCGCACGTATCGGCGTACTGGTTTCAGCGAAAGGCGCTAACGAAGATCTGATCAAACAGATCGCTATGCACGTTGCGGCAAGCAAGCCTGAATTCGTTAAGCCAGAAGACGTTTCTGCTGACGTGGTTGAGAAAGAGTACCAGGTTCAGCTGGACATCGCGATGCAGTCTGGCAAGCCAAAAGAGATCGCAGAGAAGATGGTTGAAGGCCGCATGAAGAAATTCACCGGCGAAGTCTCTCTGACTGGTCAGGCTTTCGTTATCGACCCAAGCAAAACCGTTGGCCAGGCTCTGAAAGAGCAGGGCGCTGACGTCATCAACTTCATCCGCTTCGAAGTGGGCGAAGGCATCGAGAAAGTTGAGTCTGACTTCGCTGCAGAAGTTGCAGCCATGTCCAAGCAGTCTTAATGCTCTGAAAGAACCGCCAGATGGCGGTTCTTTTTTGTCTGTGAACCGCAACAGACACATTTTCAGTTTCATCCCAATAGCAATTTCATTGCGGTAAGCGGATGATCGATCACAATTTACTTCTCCTTTACACCCTATCTTCCAGGAAGAACTGACCATGGCGACCAACGCAAAACCTGTTTATCAACGTATCCTGCTTAAACTCAGCGGTGAAGCCCTGCAAGGCGCTGAAGGTTTTGGTATCGACGCGAGTGTGCTGGACCGTATGGCACAAGAGGTAAAAGAGCTGGTTGAGCTGGGCATCCAGGTTGGCGTTGTGATCGGCGGGGGTAACCTGTTCCGCGGAGCGGGCCTGGCACAGGCCGGGATGAACCGCGTTGTGGGTGACCACATGGGGATGCTGGCTACCGTAATGAACGGCCTGGCGATGCGTGATGCGCTGCACCGCGCCTATGTGAATGCCCGCCTGATGTCAGCGATTCCACTGAATGGCGTCTGCGATAACTACAGCTGGGCAGAGGCGATCAGCCTGCTGCGTAACAACCGCGTGGTGATCTTCTCCGCCGGTACCGGCAATCCGTTCTTCACCACCGATTCTGCGGCCTGCCTGCGCGGCATTGAGATCGAAGCGGATGTGGTCCTGAAAGCGACCAAAGTGGATGGCGTCTATTCCGCCGATCCGGTGAAAAACCCGGATGCGACCCTGTATGAGCAACTGACCTATACTGAAGTGCTGGATCAGGAGCTGAAAGTGATGGATCTTGCGGCCTTTACCCTGGCGCGTGACCACAAACTGCCTATCCGTGTTTTCAACATGAATAAGCCAGGCGCGCTGCGTCGCGTAGTGATGGGTGAAAAAGAAGGCACCCTGATTACGCATTAATACCCGAGGCGAGATAAAATAAGGTATATTCTGTCAGCGCGATGATGACGCATCGCGCACCAGTCAGGATTATCGATGATTATCGATCCCGCTTCCGGCCAGGCCGGAACTGGCCAGGTCAAACCGAATCCAAGGGTTTCAACGTGATTAACGACATCAAAAAAGATGCTGACACGCGCATGGAAAAATGCGTTGAAGCATTCAAAAACACCATCAGCAAAGTGCGCACGGGTCGTGCTTCCCCTTCGCTGCTTGACGGCATCGTCGTCGAATATTACGGCACGCCGACGCCACTGCGTCAGCTGGCTTCCGTCACTGTGGAAGACTCACGCACGCTGAAAATCAACGTGTTTGATCGCACCCTGAGTGCGGCAGTTGAAAAAGCGATCATGAAGTCCGATCTCGGTCTGAACCCAAGTTCAGCCGGCAGCGACATCCGTGTTCCGCTGCCTGCGCTGACCGAAGAGCGTCGTAAAGATCTGATTAAAATCGTGCGCGGCGAAGCCGAGCAGGGCCGCGTGTCGGTACGTAACGTCCGTCGCGATGCCAACGATAAAATCAAAGCGCTGCTGAAAGATAAAGAGATCAGCGAAGACGACGAACGTCGTGCGCAGGATGAAATCCAGAAAATGACGGATGCTTACATCAAGAAAGTGGATGCTGCACTGTCAGAAAAAGAGACGGAGCTGATGGATTTCTAATCCCATCGCTGCCGGAAAAAACGCCGTACAGAGAGGTATTCGTATGAATGCGACATCTGGCGGCGTTTTACATTGTGCCTCTGTGCACGCTGACTTCACACGGATAGCTTCATGAAGCGATTAACTCTGCTGGGATCAACCGGCTCAATCGGCACCAGCACGCTGGCGGTGGTTCGCGCCAATCCGGCGCTCTATCAGATTACAGCACTGGTGGCCGGTCATAACGTGGCGCTGATGGCCGAACAGTGTGCAGCCTTTACCCCGCGCTACGCCTGCATGGCAGACGAAGTCTCCGCTGCTGCGTTGCGTGAGCGACTGAGAGCAATCAGGGTCAATACTGAAGTGCTCTCCGGCGTTCAGGCAGCCTGTGAGCTGGCCGCGCTGGATGAAGTGGATCAGGTGATGGCGGCGATCGTTGGCGCCTCCGGCCTGCTGCCGACGCTGGCAGCCATCCGTGCCGGAAAAACCGTGCTGCTGGCGAACAAAGAGTCCCTTGTCACCTGCGGCCGTTTGTTTATGGAGGCCGTGCGTCATCATCACGCACAGTTACTACCGGTCGACAGCGAGCATAACGCCATTTTTCAGAGTTTACCGGCTACCATCCAGCATCAGTTAGGTTACGCTGACCTGCGGGATAATGGCATCGAGTCGATTATCCTTACGGGATCAGGTGGTCCTTTTCGTGACACAGATTTAGCCGATCTCAGCGCCATGTCGCCCGATCAGGCCTGTGCTCATCCGAACTGGTCGATGGGGAGAAAAATCTCTGTCGACTCGGCCACCATGATGAATAAAGGTCTTGAGTACATTGAAGCCCGTTGGTTGTTCAACGCCAGCGCAGCGCAGATGGAAGTGATACTCCACCCGCAGTCGGTG
The DNA here is from genome assembly GCF_008631515.1 of Pantoea sp. M_10. Classification (NCBI taxonomy): domain Bacteria; kingdom Pseudomonadati; phylum Pseudomonadota; class Gammaproteobacteria; order Enterobacterales; family Erwiniaceae; genus Pantoea; species Pantoea sp. M_10. Next base: position 540,169 of record NZ_VWUL01000003.1, read on the forward strand.
ATTCACTCCATGGTGCGATACTGCGATGGCAGCGTGCTGGCTCAGTTAGGTTCACCGGATATGCGTACGCCCATTGCTCACAGCATGGCCTGGCCTTCGCGCATCAATGCAGGCGTGACGCCGCTGGATTTCACCCGCATGTCGGCGCTGACGTTTGCTGAACCTGACTTTAATCGCTACCCCTGTCTGAAGCTGGCCATTGATGCCTGCGAAGCAGGGCAGGCGGCCACCACCACGCTCAATGCAGCCAACGAGGTTGCCGTTGCGGCTTTCCTGAATCACCAGATCCGCTTTACCGACATCGCTGCGCTGAACAGTGCGGTGCTGGCGGCACAGGTGTGTGCGGAACCGGATTCGGTGGACGCTGTCCTTGAAATCGATCGCTCTGCGCGCGCGCGGGCAACAGAAATGTTGTCGCGCTTCACGTCGTGACGCCGATCGATATGAGGCCATTTGTTCGCTTCAGGTGAAAATGGTATAGTCGCTGGCTCGCGTTTCACGGTCTGTCACCGAATTCGGTGTGGCCCGACACTGAGAATCTGTCGGGATTTGAATCGGGCGCAATGTATTCAGAAACCACAGCATTTCTGATGAAAGGAATTGGTTAAGCGTTATGTCGTCTAACAATCACAACAACACTGATGACCAGCAGGGAAACGGTCCGCGCCACGTCGCTATCATCATGGATGGCAACGGTCGCTGGGCCAAAAATCAGGGAAAATTGCGCATTTCAGGCCACAAAGCGGGCGTCAAATCGGTACGTCGTGCCGTTAGCTTTGCTGTCAGCAACAATCTCGAAGCCCTGACGCTTTACGCCTTCAGCAGTGAAAACTGGAGCCGTCCGGCGCAGGAAGTCACCGCGTTAATGGAACTGTTTGTCTGGGCACTCGACAGTGAAGTGAAGAGCCTGCACAAACACAACGTCCGGTTACGCGTCATTGGCGATACCAGCCGTTTCAGCCCGCGTATTCAGGAACGTATTCGCCGTTCTGAGACGCTGACTGCAAATAATAGTGGCCTGACGCTCAACATTGCTGCCAACTATGGCGGCCGTTGGGATATTATCGAAGGCGTGAAAAAACTGGCTGAACAGGTTCAGGAAGGCTTACTGCGTCCTGACCAGATTACCGAAGAGAGCCTGACGTCGCAGCTCTGTATGCAGGAGCTGGCGCCAGTGGATTTAGTGATAAGGACCGGGGGAGAGCATCGGATTAGCAACTTCCTGCTGTGGCAGATTGCCTATGCTGAATTCTATTTTACCGATGTGCTCTGGCCGGATTTCGATGAACACGTTTTTGAAGGTGCACTGAATGCATTCTCTCTGCGGGAGCGTCGTTTTGGCGGCGCTGCACCAGGCGGCGCCTGAGCAATCTGGGGGTAACCTTTGCTGAAGTCTCGTCTGATTACCGCGTTAATTTTAATTCCGCTGGTAATAGCTGCACTGTTCTGGTTACCACCTGTGGGTTTCGCAATTACCACCATCATTATCTGTATGCTGGCCGCCTGGGAATGGGGTCAGCTGGCAGGGATGGCATCCCGTCAGCAGCGCGTCTGGCTGGCGGTTCTTTGTGGTCTCTTACTGGCCCTGATGCAGTTTACCCTGCCTCCTTATCAGCATGATGTACATCTGCCGCAGGTGGCGACATCGCTCTGGGCGTCGCTGGTGTGGTGGGTCGTTGCGCTGCTGCTGGTTCTCTCCTATCCCGCTTCGGCCGCCTTCTGGCGCCATTCACGTCCGCTTCGCCTGCTGTTTGGTCTCTTAACCCTGGTGCCTTTTTTCTGGGGCATGATGGCGCTGCGCCAGTATCACTATGAAACCGATCACTTTGCCGGGGCCTGGTGGCTGCTGTTTGTCATGCTGCTGGTGTGGGGCGCGGATTCAGGGGCCTACATGTTTGGCAAGATGTTCGGCAAACACAAGCTGGCGCCAAAGGTCTCACCGGGTAAAACCTGGGAAGGTTTTCTGGGCGGTCTGGTCTCTTCCGCGCTGATTGCGCTGCTGTTCGCAACGCTGGCCCCTCTGACGGTGTCAGCTGGCACGCTGGTGGTCTGCGCGGTGATTGCGACCCTGGCGTCGGTGCTGGGTGATCTCACCGAAAGTATGTTCAAACGCGAAGCGGGCATCAAAGACAGCGGTAATCTGATCCCCGGTCACGGCGGGATTCTGGATCGCATTGATAGTCTGACTGCGGCAGTGCCGGTGTTTGCCTGTTTATTGCTGCTGGTGTTTCGCACCCTTTAAGGACAGGCAAAGATGTTGAGCATAATCTGGAGTTTTGTCGCCTTTATCGTTGCGCTGGGCGTGCTGATTACCGTCCATGAATTTGGCCATTTCTGGGTCGCCCGTCGCTGCGGCGTCAAAGTTGAACGCTTTTCCATCGGTTTCGGTAAATCACTCTGGCGGCGTCGTGACCGCCAGGGCACCGAGTTTGTCATCGCGCTGATTCCCCTTGGCGGCTACGTGAAAATGCTCGACGAGCGTGTCGAAAGCGTGCCCGCCGAACTGCGTCATCAGGCTTTCAACAACAAAGCCGTCTGGCAGCGCGCTTCCATCATTGCGGCGGGTCCTGTCGCTAACTTCCTCTTTGCCATCTTTGCCTACTGGGTTGTGTTTATTCACGGCGTGCCGGGTGTGCGCCCGGTAATCGGTGAAATTTTAAACGGTTCGGTCGCGGCGGAAGCGCAAATTGCACCCGGTATGGAACTTAAGGCGGTTGACGGTATCGAAACGCCTGACTGGGATGCTGTGCGGATGGCGCTGGTGGGTAAAATCGGCGACAGCAGCACAACCCTGACGGTGGCACGATTTGGCGAGGACGCGACCCAGGAGAAACAGCTGGATTTGCGTAACTGGCAGTTTGAGCCAGACAAGCAGGATCCGGTTGTCGCGCTGGGCATCCGGCCACGTGGTCCGCAGATTGAGACCACGCTGGCAGAAGTGCAGGCGAACTCGCCAGCCAGTGAAGCCGGTTTGCAAGCTGGCGACAGGATCGTTAAAGTCGATGGTCAGCCATTATCGCAGTGGCAGACTTTTGTCACGCAGGTCCGGGATAACCCGGGCAAAAGCATGGCGCTTGAGGTGGATCGCGGCGGTGATGCAATTACGCTGACCATGACGCCAGAAGCCAGATCGGGCAGCAAAGGCGAAGGATTTGCGGGTGTTATCCCGCGCATTGTCCCGCTGCCGGAAGAGTACAGAACGGTAAGACAGTATGGCGCGTTTGCGGCTATCGGTGAGGCCAGTGTAAAAACCTGGCAGCTGATGAAGCTTACCGTTTCTATGCTGGGCAAGTTAATCACGGGTGATGTGAAGCTGAACAACCTGAGCGGGCCAATCTCGATTGCGCAGGGTGCAGGGTTGTCAGCAGAGTATGGGTTGATTTACTACCTGATGTTCCTGGCGCTGATCAGCGTCAACCTGGGCATCATCAACCTGTTCCCATTGCCGGTTTTAGATGGTGGGCATCTGCTCTTCCTGGCGATCGAAAAGATCAAAGGTGGACCGGTGTCCGAGCGAGTTCAGGACTTTAGTTATCGCATCGGTTCGATTTTGCTGGTGCTGTTAATGGGGCTTGCACTTTTCAATGATTTCTCCCGTTTGTAACCGCTGGAACGCGAACATTCAGGGGATGTGTTAGGAAAACGCATAATAACGATGGCGATGAAAAAGTTGCTCATAGCGTCGCTGCTGTTTAGCAGCGCCACCGTTTACGGTGCAGACGATTTCGTGGTGAAGGATATTCATTTCGAAGGGCTGCAGCGAGTCGCCGTCGGCGCGGCTCTGCTGAGCATGCCAGTTCGGGTTGGCGATACGGTGAATGACGATGATGTCAGAAACACCATTCGCTCACTGTTCGCGACTGGCAACTTTGAGGATGTTCAGGTCCTGCGAGACGGTACAACGCTGATTGTCCAGGTCAAAGAACGTCCTACCATTGCCAGCATTACCTTCACCGGTAACAAAGCGGTGAAAGAGGATCAGCTGAAACAGAATCTGGAAGCCTCCGGTGTGCGTGTCGGCGAAGCGCTTGACCGCACCACGCTCTCTTCTATCGAAAAGGGCCTGGAGGATTTCTACTACAGCGTCGGTAAATATACGGCCAACGTGAAAGCGGTGGTCACGCCTCTGCCGCGTAACCGTGTCGATCTGAAGCTGGTCTTTACGGAGGGTGTCTCTGCCAAAATTCAGCAGATCAACATCGTCGGTAACAAGGCGTTCAGTTCTGATGAACTGATCTCCCGCTTCCAGCTGCGCGATGAAGTGCCATGGTGGAACGTGGTCGGCGACCGTAAATACCAGAAACAGAAACTGGCCGGTGACCTCGAAACCCTGCGCAGCTTCTATCTGGATCGCGGCTATGCCCGCTTTAATATCGATTCGACCCAGGTCAGCCTGACGCCGGATAAAAAAGGCATCTACATCACCGTCAACATCACTGAAGGCGATCAGTACAAAATCGCCGGCGTGATCGTGAATGGCAGTATGGCAGGCCACTCAGCAGAGATTGAACATCTGACCAAAATTCCGGCAGGCGAGCTCTATAACGGCGCCAAAGTCACGAAGATGGAAGATGACATCAAGAAACTGCTAGGCCGCTACGGCTACGCCTATCCGCGCGTCGTGACACAGCCTGAAATCAACGATGCTGACAAGACCGTCAAACTGCACATCAACGTTGATGCCGGTAACCGCTACTACGTGCGTCACGTTCGCTTTGAAGGTAACGACACCTCAAAAGATGCGGTGCTGCGTCGTGAAATGCGTCAGATGGAAGGGGCCTGGCTGGGCAGCGACCTGGTCGAGCAGGGCAAAGAGCGTCTGAACCGCACCGGTTACTTTGAAAACGTCGATGTGGATACCCAGCGCGTGCCAGGTTCACCAGATCAGGTTGATGTGGTCTACAAGGTTAAAGAGCGCAACACCGGGACCTTCAACTTCGGCGTCGGTTACGGCACCGAGAGTGGCGTAAGCTTCCAGGTCGGGGTCACGCAGGATAACTGGCTGGGCACTGGTAATACCGTTGGCATCAGCGGCACCAAAAATGACTACCAGACCTATGCCGAGTTCTCGCTGACTGACCCTTACTTCACCGTGGATGGGGTGAGTCTGGGTGGTCGTCTGTTCTATAACGACTTTAAAGCGGACAATGCCGACCTCTCTGACTACACCAACAAGAGTTATGGTCTGGATGGCACGCTGGGCTTCCCGGTTAACGAAAACAACACTCTGCGTGTCGGTCTGGGCTATGTCCATAACGACCTCTCCAACATGCAGCCGCAGGTGGCGATGTGGCGTTATCTGGATTCAGTCGGCAAGCCGCAGCAGCTGGACGATAAAGGCGAATTCTCTGCTGATGACTTCACCTTCAACTACGGCTGGACCTACAACACGCTGGACCGTGGCTTCTTCCCGACGGCGGGTAACCGCACCAACCTGAACGGTAAGGTGACGATTCCTGGCTCAGACAACAGCTTCTACAAGGCCACGCTGGACACCCAGCAGTATGTGCCGATTAACCAGGATCACACCTGGGTGCTGTTGGGTCGTGGCCGTGTGGGTTACGGCGATGGTCTCGGCGGCAAAGAGATGCCGTTCTATGAGAACTTCTACGCCGGTGGTTCCAGTACCGTTCGTGGCTTCCAGTCCAATACCATTGGTCCGAAGGCTGCCTACTACAATAACAACTCGTCGAATTGCCGCCTGGCCGATCCGGATGGCATCTGTAAGTCTGACGATGCGGTCGGCGGAAACGCCATGGCGATTGCCAGCCTGGAGCTGATCACGCCAACGCCGTTCCTGAGCGAGAAGTATGCCAACTCGGTACGTACCTCGGTGTTTGTCGATACCGGTACCGCATGGGATACCCACTGGGAAAACACGGCCGAAACTCGTGCGGCGGGCATTCCGGACTACAGCGATCCTAACAATATCCGCGTTTCAAGCGGTGTTGCGCTGCAGTGGATGTCACCGCTCGGCCCGCTGGTGTTCTCTTACGCCCAGCCGATAAAGAAAGTGGATGGAGACAAGTCAGAGCAGTTCCAGTTTAACATTGGTAAAACCTGGTAATGATCTGAGCATGGATGCATAGCTGAAGTCTTGCTGCCGGACAGCGCAGGCTGTTCCGGGGCAAACACTGTGTCGCTGACACAAACGTTGATGGTAAGGAGTTTATAGTGAAAAAGTTGTTGTGTGCCGCAGGTCTGGGTCTTGCTTTAGCGGTTTCCGCTGGTGTTCAGGCTGCTGACAAAATTGCAGTGGTAAACGTGTCCAGCATTTTCCAACAGTTACCGCAACGTGCGACTGTTGCTAAACAGCTGGAAAATGAGTTCAAAGGCCGTGCAACTGAGCTGCAGAGCCAGGAACGCGATCTGCAAACCAAAATGCAGCGTTTACAGCGTGACGGCTCTACCATGAAGGCCAGCGAACGCAGCCGCATGGAAAAAGATGTTATGTCTCAGCGTGAAGCTTTCTCTTCAAAAGCCCAGGCCTTTGAGCAGGATAACCGCCGTCGTCAGATGGAAGAGCGTAACAAGCTGCTGAGCCGCATTCAGGACGCCGTGAAGAAAGTCGCTGACAGCGATGGTTACGATGTCGTGATCGACGCGAACGCGGTGGCTTATGCATCAAACGCAAAAGACATTACTGCTGACGTGCTGAAACAGGTTAAATAATTCATGGCATCTATTCGACTGGCTGATTTAGCCCAGCAGTTGGATGCAGAATTGCACGGAGATGGCGATATCGTCATCTCCGGCATTGCTTCTATGCAATCCGCCACAACTGGCCAAATCACATTTCTTGCAAACAGCCGTTACCGCGAGCAACTCGCCCTGATAAAGGCTTCAGCCGTGGTGCTGACGGAAGCGGATCTGGAGTGGTGCAATACGGCAGCGCTGGTGGTGAAAAATCCCTACCTGACCTATGCGCGTATGGCACAGATACTCGATACCACCCCCCAGCCCGCGCAGAATATCGCGCCCAGTGCGGTGATCGACCCTTCAGCCCGACTCGGCAACAACGTCGCGATTGGCGCTAACGCCGTAATCGAAGCGGATGTGGAGCTGGGCGACAACGTGGTGATCGGCGCAGGCTGCTTTGTGGGCAAAAAAACCCGCATCGGTCGCGGCACCCGTCTCTGGGCCAACGTCTCCGTTTATCATGAGATTCAGATCGGCCAGGATTGTCTGATTCAGTCAGGCACCGTCATCGGTTCTGATGGCTTCGGCTATGCCAACGATCGCGGTAACTGGGTGAAAATCCCGCAGTTAGGCGCGGTAATTATCGGCGATCGGGTGGAAATTGGTGCCTGCACTACCATCGATCGCGGTGCGCTGGATAACACTCTGATAGGCAATGGTGTTATCATAGACAACCAGTGCCAGATCGCTCACAACGTAGTTATTGGCGACAATACTGCGGTTGCAGGCGGTGTGATCATGGCGGGTAGTTTGAAAATTGGACGTTACTGTATGATTGGCGGTGCCAGCGTCATTAACGGCCATATGGAAATCTGTGACAAAGTCACCGTGACCGGTATGGGCATGGTCATGCGTCCTATCACAGAGCCTGGCGTCTATTCCTCAGGCATTCCGCTGCAACCCAACAAAACCTGGCGCAAAACTGCAGCGCTGGTGATGAACATCGATGACATGAGCAAACGCTTAAAAGCCATCGAGCGCAAGGTCGGCAAAGACGACTGACCGCCATCCCAAAACTGACCGGCTTTCATAATAAAAATGTTAAGCAGGGAAGCCCGGCGCCACAGAACCTATTTGCGGCCTGCGGAAGATCATTTTGATCTGTGCAGGCCGTGTTATTGATGTCATCAGATTTTTAGGACAGGAAGAGTATTTTGACTACTGAAACTCATACTCTGAAAATTGAAGAGATTTTAGAGCTGCTGCCGCACCGCTATCCGTTTCTGCTGGTAGACCGCGTGCTGGAATTTGAAGAGCACAAATACCTGCGTGCAGTGAAGAACGTTTCTGTTAACGAACCGTTTTTCCAGGGGCATTTCCCTGGTAAACCGATTTTTCCTGGCGTTCTTATCCTGGAAGCGATGGCGCAGGCCACCGGTATTCTGGCGTTTAAAAGCGTAGGTAAACTGGAGCCAGGTGAACTCTATTATTTTGCCGGTATCGACAACGCCCGCTTCAAGCGCCCTGTGGTACCAGGCGACCAGATGATCATGGAAGTCACTTTCGAGAAAACCCGCCGTGGTCTGACCCGCTTCAAAGGCGTGGCGACTGTCGACGGTAAAATCGTTTGTGAAGCGACCATGATGTGTGCCCGCAGCCGGGAGGCATAATTCGTGATTGATCCAACCGCCACTATCCATCCCAGTTCTGTCATCGAAGAGGGCGCGGTTATCGGCGCCCGCGTTCACATTGGCCCGTTTTGCTTTATTGGCGCGAATGTGGAGATCGGTGAAGGAACGGTACTGAAGTCACACGTTGTGGTGAACGGCCACACGCGTATCGGTAAAGATAACCAGATCTATCAGTTCGCCTCTATCGGCGAAGTGAACCAGGATCTGAAATATGCCGGTGAGCCAACACGGGTTGAAATCGGCGATCGCAACCGCATCCGTGAAAGCGTGACGATTCATCGCGGCACCACTCAGGGTGGCCATGTCACCACGGTGGGCAGCGATAATCTGCTGATGGTCAACGTTCATATTGCGCACGACTGCGTCATCGGTAACCGCTGTATCTTCGCCAACAACGCGACCCTGGGTGGTCACGTCACGGTCGATGATTTCGCCATTATTGGCGGCATGACAGCAGTGCATCAGTGGTGCACTATTGGTGCGCACGTGATGGTGGGTGGCTGTTCCGGCGTGGCGCAGGATGTGCCGCCTTACGTTATTGCGCAGGGCAACCATGCCACGCCGTTCGGGATCAACATTGAAGGCCTCAAGCGCCGTGGGTTCAGCAAAGAGTCGTTGCACGCGATCCGCAACGCCTACAAGTTGCTCTATCGCAGCGGCAGAACGCTGGAGGAAGTGAAGCCGGAGATTGAAGCGCTTGCGCAGCAGCATAGCGAAGTGCAGCCTTTCTACGATTTCTTTGCCCGTTCAACCCGTGGATTAATTCGTTAATTCATGTCAGCGCGTCCTCTAACGATTGCCCTGGTCGCCGGAGAAACCTCCGGCGATATTCTTGGTGCAGGTCTGATTCGAGCCCTGAAAGCGCGCCATCCCGACGCGCGTTTTGTCGGCGTAGCCGGTCCGCTGATGCAGGCGGAAGGGTGTGAAGCCTGGTATGAGATGGAAGAGCTGGCGGTCATGGGTATTGTGGAGGTGCTGGGACGTCTGCGCCGTCTGCTGACGATCCGCCGCGATCTCACCCGGCGCTTTACCGAACTCCAGCCCGATGTGTTTGTCGGGATCGATGCGCCTGACTTCAATATTACGCTGGAAGGCAACCTGAAACGCGCCGGTATCCGTACCATTCACTACGTCAGTCCCTCTGTCTGGGCATGGCGTCAGAAGCGCGTCTTCAAGATTGGTCGTAACACCAATCTGGTGCTGGCCTTCCTGCCGTTTGAAAAAGCGTTCTATGATCGCTTCAATGTTCCCTGCCGTTTTATCGGTCACACCATGGCGGATGCGATGCCGCTGCACCCTGACAAACAGGCTGCGCGTCGTCACCTGGGGATTGCCGATGATGCGCTCTGTCTGGCCCTGCTGCCCGGCAGTCGTGGTGCAGAAGTTGACATGCTCAGCGCCGATTTTCTCAAAACGGCACGGTTACTGCGCCGTCACTATCCGGCGCTGGAAATCGTCGTTCCGCTGGTTAACGCCCGCCGGCGCGAACAGTTTGAGAAGATAAAAGCCGAAACGGCTCCCGACCTTCCTGTGCATCTGCTGGATGGTCAGGGACGCGATGCGATGATCGCGAGCGATGCCGCACTTCTGGCATCGGGCACTGCTGCGCTGGAGTGCATGCTGGCAAAATGCCCGATGGTGGTGGGGTATCGTATGAAACCGGCGACCTTCTGGCTGGCGAAACGGCTGGTGAAGACCCCCTACGTTTCGCTGCCCAATCTGCTGGCAGGACGGGAACTGGTGAAAGAGTTACTGCAGGATGAGTGTCAGCCTGAAGCCCTGGCCGCGGCGTTAGATCCGCTGCTGCATGCCGGGCCTGAGCGCGAAACCCTGCTGCAGACGTTCAATGAATTACATCAACAGATCCGCTGGAACGCCGATGAACAGGCGGCGGATGCGGTACTGGAGCTGGTGAATGCCTGATTTTATCTATCCTGCCGCCACGCTGATTGCCGGTGTGGACGAAGTCGGGCGCGGCCCGCTGGTTGGCGCGGTCGTTACGGCGGCGGTGATCCTCGATCCGGCCAACCCGATTACCGGGCTGGCGGACTCGAAGAAGCTGTCGGAAAAACGCCGGCTGGCCCTGTTTGACGAAATCAAAGAGAAGGCGCTGGCGTGGAGCCTGGGCCGGGCAGAACCGGAAGAGATTGACCAGTTGAATATTCTGCATGCGACCATGCTGGCGATGCAGCGTGCGGTTGCTGGCCTCTGCATTCAGCCTGACTATGTGCTGATCGACGGTAATCGCTGCCCGGCGCTGCCGATGCCGTCGCAGGCGGTAGTCAAAGGGGACAGTCTGGTCGCTGAGATCAGCGCCGCTTCTATCATTGCCAAGGTCTCCCGCGACCGTGAAATGGCTGAACTCGATCTGCTGTTCCCGCAATATGGCTTTGCACAGCACAAAGGCTATCCGACGGCGCTGCACATGGAAAAACTGACGCAGTATGGCGCGACCCCGCACCACCGTCGCAGTTTTGCTCCTGTCCGCAACGCGCTGATCGATGCGGACGTACTGGCCGCCAGCCAGCCCCATACGCTTTAATAGCCTGACGCTGTTTTAACCGGAAACTGATATGGCTGAACCCCGTTTTATACATCTGCGCGTCCACAGTGACTATTCGATGGTTGATGGCCTGGCGAAAACCGGGCCGCTGATCAAAAAGGCGGCTGCGCTCGGCATGCCCGCGATTGCGATCACCGACTTCACTAACCTGTGTGGCCTGGTGAAATTCTACGGCGGGGCGCACGGCGCAGGGATAAAACCGGTTATTGGTGCCGATTTTAAGGTCGCCAGCGAGCTGATGGGGGATGAACTCACGCAGCTGACCGTGCTGGCGGCGAACAATACCGGCTATCAGAACCTGACGCTGCTGATCTCCCGCGCCTATCAGCGTGGCTATGGCGTGGACGGGCCGATTATCGATCGCGACTGGCTGATGGAATTGCAGGAAGGGTTAATCCTGCTGTCAGGCGGACGCCGCGGAGATGTCGGTCGCAGCCTGCTGCGCGGTAACAGCGCGCTGGTTTCACAGTGCCTCTCTTTTTATCAGCAGCATTTCCCTGACAGATACTATCTGGAACTGATTCGCACCGGCCGGCCGGATGAAGAGAGCTACCTGCACGCGGCGGTGGAGCTGGCGATTGCCGAAGGCATTCCGGTGGTCGCGACCAACGAAGTCTGCTTTATCAATGAAGAGGATTTCGACGCGCATGAAATCCGCGTGGCCATCCATGACGGCTATACGCTGGATGACCCTAAGCGTCCGCGCAACTACAGTCCTCAGCAATATATGCGCAGCGAAGCGGAGATGTGCGAGCTCTTCTCGGACATCCCGGAAGCGCTGGAAAACAGCGTAGAGATTGCTAAGCGTTGTAACGTCACGGTCCGGCTGGGCGAATACTTCCTGCCGCAGTTCCCGACCGGAGATATGACCACGGAAGATTATCTGGTCGCGAAATCCCGCGAGGGGCTGGAAGAGCGTCTGGTGTTCCTGTTCCCGGACGAAGCTGAGCGGCTGCAGAAACGCCCGGAATATGATGAGCGTCTGGAGGTTGAACTCAACGTGATCAACCAGATGGGCTTCCCGGGCTACTTCCTGATCGTGATGGAGTTCATCCAGTGGTCCAAGGATAATGGCGTGCCGGTCGGGCCGGGTCGTGGTTCCGGTGCCGGTTCGCTGGTGGCCTATGCGCTGAAAATTACCGATATCGATCCGCTGGAGTTTGACCTGCTGTTCGAACGTTTCCTGAACCCGGAACGTGTCTCAATGCCCGACTTTGACGTCGATTTCTGCATGGAGAAGCGTGACCAGGTGATTGAACACGTCGCGGACATGTACGGGCGCGAAGCGGTTTCACAGATCATCACTTTCGGCACCATGGCGGCGAAAGCGGTTATCCGTGACGTTGGCCGCGTGCTGGGTCATCCTTATGGTTTCGTGGATCGCATTTCCAAACTGATCCCGCCCGATCCCGGCATGACGCTGGAAAAAGCCTTTATTGCTGAACCGCAGCTGCCTGCCATGTATGAGGCGGATGAAGAGGTCAAAGCGCTGATCGACATGGCGCGTAAGCTGGAAGGGGTCACGCGTAACGCCGGTAAACATGCCGGTGGCGTGGTCATCGCGCCAACGAAGATCACCGATTTTGCGCCGCTCTACTGCGATGAGCACGGCCAGTTCCCGGTGACCCAGTTCGATAAAAATGATGTGGAATATGCCGGCCTGGTGAAGTTCGACTTCCTGGGGCTGAGAACGCTGACCATCATCGACTGGGCGCTGAAGATGATCAACCCGCGCCGGGAAAAGCAGGGGCTGGAGCCGATTGACATCGCCTCTATCCCGCTGGATGACAAGAAAAGCTTCGATATGCTGCAGCGCTCGGAAACGACCGCGGTATTCCAGCTTGAATCGCGCGGCATGAAGGATCTGATCAAGCGTCTGAAGCCCGACTGCTTTGAAGATATGATCGCACTGGTGGCGCTGTTCCGTCCGGGGCCGCTTCAGTCCGGCATGGTGGATAACTTCATCGACCGTAAGCATGGTCGTGAAGCGATCTCCTATCCCGATATCCAGTGGCAGCACGAGAGTCTGAAACCGGTGCTGGAGCCGACATACGGCATCATTCTTTATCAGGAACAGGTGATGCAGATCGCCCAGGTCCTCTCCGGGTATACCCTGGGTGGCGCAGATATGCTGCGTCGCGCCATGGGGAAAAAGAAACCGGAAGAGATGGCCAAGCAGCGTTCCGTTTTCCGTGACGGTGCAGAAAGCATGGGCATCGACGGCGAACTGTCGATGAAAATCTTCGATCTGGTAGAAAAATTTGCAGGCTATGGCTTTAACAAGTCACACTCTGCGGCCTATGCACTGGTCTCTTACCAGACGCTGTGGCTGAAAGCGCACTATCCGGCAGAGTTTATGGCCGCGGTAATGACCGCCGATATGGATAACACCGAGAAGGTGGTAGGCCTGGTCGATGAGTGCTGGCGGATGGGACTGAAGGTGCTGCCGCCCGATATTAACTCCGGCCTCTATCCCTTCCATGTGAATGACGCAGGTGAAATTGTTTACGGTATCGGTGCGATAAAAGGGGTCGGTGAAGGCCCGATCGAAGCGATCATTGATGCGCGAAACGAAGGCGGTTACTTCCGCGAGCTGTTTGACCTCTGCGCCCGAACCGACACCAAAAAGATCAACCGTCGGGTGATGGAAAAACTGATCATGTCCGGGGCCTTCGATCGCCTGGGGCCGCATCGCGCCGCGCTGATGAGTGCGCTCGGCGACGCGTTAAAAGCGGCCGATCAGCACGCGAAGGCGGAGGCGATTGGCCAGGCGGATATGTTCGGCGTGCTGGCGGAAGAGCCGGAGCAGGTAGAGAAATCGTACGCCAGCGTCACGCGATGGCCGGAGCAGGTGCAGCTGGATGGCGAACGGGAAACCCTGGGGCTCTACCTGACCGGGCACCCGATTAATCAGTATCTGAAAGAAATTGAGCGTTACGTTGGCGGGGTGCGGCTGAAAGATATGCATCCAACCGACCGGGGGAAAATTACCGTGGCGGCCGGTCTGGTGATCGCTGCACGGGTAATGGTCACCAAACGCGGCAACCGAATTGGTATCTGTACTCTGGACGATCGTTCTGGTCGTCTTGAGGTGATGTTATTTACCGATGCGTTAGATAAATACCAGCAGCTGCTGGAGAAAGACCGAATCCTGATCGTCAGTGGACAGGTCAGCTTTGATGACTTCAGTGGTGGCCTTAAAATGACCGCTCGTGAAGTTATGGACATCGACGAAGCTCGCGAAAAATACGCGCGCGGACTTGCTATCTCGCTGACGGACAGGCAAATTGATGACCAGCTATTAAACCGACTCCGTCAGTCCCTGGAACCTCATCGATCAGGGACGATTCCGGTGCATCTCTACTATCAGAGAGCCGACGCGCGAGCGAAGCTGCGCTTTGGGGCAGCGTGGCGAATTTCGCCCAGCGATCGTTTACTTAACGATCTGCGCTCGTTGATCGGATCGGAGCAGGTGGAACTGGAGTTTGACTAGAACAGGAACATTATGAGTCTTAATTACCTGGATTTTGAACAGCCAATTGCAGAACTCGAAGCGAAGATTGATTCGCTGACTTCAATTGGTCGTCAGGATGATAAACACGTTAATCTGGATGAAGAAGTTCAGCGCCTGCGCGAGAAGAGCGTTGAGCTGACCCGTAAAATCTTCGCCGATTTAGGCGCATGGCAGATCGCTCAACTGGCGCGCCATCCTTTGCGTCCTTATACCTTTGACTACGTCCGCAACGCGTTCGACGATTTCGATGAGCTGGCGGGCGACCGTGCTTATGCGGATGACAAAGCGATTGTTGGCGGTATTGCGCGTCTGGATGGACGTCCGGTGATGATCATCGGGCACCAGAAAGGCCGTGAAACCAAAGAGAAAATTCGCCGTAACTTCGGCATGCCAGCACCGGAAGGCTATCGCAAAGCGCTGCGCCTGATGGAGATGGCTGAGCGCTTCAAAATGCCTGTCATCACCTTCATCGACACCCCGGGTGCTTATCCGGGTGTGGGCGCGGAAGAGCGCGGGCAGTCTGAAGCGATTGCGCGCAACCTGCGTGAAATGTCTGGCCTGAAAGTACCGGTCATCTGTACGGTCATCGGTGAAGGCGGTTCAGGTGGTGCACTGGCCATCGGCGTGGGCGATAAAGTGAATATGCTGCAGTACAGCACCTATTCCGTTATCTCGCCGGAAGGCTGTGCCTCTATTCTGTGGAAAAGTGCAGATAAAGCGCCGCTGGCTGCGGAAGCGATGGGCATTACCGCTCACCGTCTGAAAGAGCTGAAGCTGATTGACTCCGTAATCCCGGAGCCGCTGGGTGGCGCGCATCGCCGTCCGGTCGACATGGCGCAGTCTCTGAAGCAGCAGCTGCTGGCCGATCTGGCCGAACTCGATGGGTTAAGCACTGAAGAGCTGCTGGATCGTCGTTATCAGCGCCTGATGAGCTACGGCTACGCCTGATAAGTGCACTTCCATAAAAGCGGACTCCGGTCCGCTTTTTTTATGCCTGCACTTTCCCTCCACACGCTCACTCGCCGCTTTCAGTTTCCTCCTGGCTCCGCCTCGCTACACCTTATGAGGGTTAGCGGTTATGCTTGACCGGTTCCACCACAATCAGGGAGACAGGCATTGAATATTCTGGCGATCATGGGCGCGCACGGCGTGTTTTACAAAGATGAACCGTTACGCGAACTCGACGCGGCGTTAAATCTGCAGGGCTTCCAGCTGCTTTACCCGAAAAACAGTGACGATCTGCTGAAACTGATCGAACACAACCCGCGTATCAGCGGCGTTATCTTCGACTGGGATGCGCACAACAGCCCCGAACTGTGCGGAGAGATTAATCAGCTAAACGAATACCTGCCTCTGTATGCCTTTATCAATACCCACTCGCAGATGGATATCAGCATCAATGAGATGCGTATGCCGCTGCACTTTTTTGAGTATGCGCTGAATGCCGCCGAGGATATCGCGCTGCACATCCGGCAATACACGGATGACTATCTTGACCACATCACGCCGCCGCTGACCAAAGCGCTGTTCACCTATGTGAAAGAGGGCAAGTACACCTTCTGCACGCCGGGACATATGGCGGGCACCGCGTTTCAGAAGAGCCCGGTCGGCTGTCTGTTCTACGATTTCTTCGGGGCTAACACCCTGAAATCAGACATCTCGATTTCGGTAACCGAGCTGGGTTCGCTGCTTGACCACACCGGGCCGCACCTGGAAGCGGAAGAGTTTATCGCGCGCACCTTCGGCGCTGAGCAGAGTTACATGGTGACCAACGGCACCTCGACCTCAAATAAAATTGTCGGGATGTATGCCGCTCCGGCGGGCAGCACCGTGCTGATCGATCGCAACTGCCACAAATCGCTGACCCATCTGCTGATGATGAGCGATCTGATCCCGATCTGGCTGAAGCCGACCCGCAATGCGCTGGGGATCCTTGGCGGCATCCCGAAGCAGGAGTTCACCCGCGACGCGATAGCGCATAAAGTGGCATCGACTGACAGAGCCACCTGGCCGGTGCATGCGGTCATTACTAACTCCACCTATGACGGGCTGCTCTACAACACCCAGTACATCAAAGAGACGCTGGCTGTGCCGTCGATTCATTTCGACTCCGCCTGGGTGCCTTACACCAATTTCCACCCGATTTACGCGGGCAAAAGTGGCATGAGCGGAGACCGCATTCCGGGCAAGGTGGTCTATGAAACGCAGTCGACCCATAAACTGCTGGCGGCGTTCTCTCAGGCATCCATGATCCACATTAAAGGCGACTACGACGAGCAGACGTTTAACGAAGCCTACATGATGCACACCACCACCTCGCCCAACTACGCCATCGTCTCCTCTATTGAAACCGCCGCCGCCATGCTGCGCGGCAATCCGGGTAAGCGTTTGATCAATCGCTCGGTCGAACGCGCGCTTCATTTCCGCCGTGAGATCCAGCGGCTGCGTGAAGAGTCTGACAGCTGGTTCTTTGACATCTGGCAGCCGGAACAGGTTGATGAAGCGCAGTGCTGGCCGATCCAGCCGGGCGACGAAGCGTGGCATGGATTCACGCAGGCCGATCGCGATCACATGTATCTCGATCCGATCAAGGTGACAATCCTGACGCCGGGCATGAGCGAACTGGGGGAGATGGCTGAAGAGGGGATCCCGGCGGCGCTGGTGGCGAAGTTTCTGGACGAGCGCGGCATCGTGGTGGAGAAAACCGGCCCCTATAACCTGCTGTTCCTGTTCAGTATCGGCATCGATAAAACCAAGGCGATGAGCGTGCTGCGCGGGCTGACCGAATTTAAACGCGCCTACGATCTGAATCTGCGGGTGAAAAACATGCTGCCGGATCTCTACGCAGAGGATCCCGACTTCTATCGCAACATGCGTATTCAGACCCTGGCGCAGGGGATCCATCAGCTGATCCGCCATCACGATCTGCCGCGTCTGATGCTGCAGGCATTCGACGTGCTGCCTGAAATGAAGATGACACCGCATCAGGCGTTTCAGCAGCAGGTGAAGGGCAACATCGAAACGGTGGATATCAGTGAGCTGGTCGGGCGGGTTTCGGCCAACATGATCCTGCCCTATCCGCCGGGCGTTCCCCTGGTGATGCCGGGAGAGATGATCACCGAGAAGAGTCGCGCGGTGCTCGATTTCCTGCTGATGCTGTGCAGCATTGGCCGGCACTATCCGGGGTTTGAAACCGACATTCACGGTGCCAGCCTGACGGAAGAGGGCGAATACCGTGTGCGTGTGCTGAAAAACGACCCGGCATAAATTTTTAAATCTTATCAGCGGCAGGATGCCTGACTCAGGCATCCTGCCCGAATCAGGATATTCAACATGTTGCAGTTAAACGCTATTCACCACATCGCCATCATCGCCTCTGACTATCCGCGCAGCAAAGCCTTCTATTGCGATGTGCTGGGCTTTCGACTGATGGGCGAAGTTTACCGCGAAGCGCGCGACTCCTGGAAAGGCGATCTCGCGTTAGGGGATCGCTATACCATTGAGCTTTTCTCTTTTCCCGAACCCCCTGCACGGGTCAGTCACCCTGAGGCGTGCGGTCTGCGCCATCTGGCCTTTACCGTGCCGGATGTGGCCGCAGCGGTGGCGACGCTGGCTGAAAAAGGTGTGATCTGCGAGCCGATTCGCATTGATGAACTCACCGGTAAAGCCTGTACTTTCTTTGCCGACCCGGATGGTTTGCCGCTGGAGCTCTATCAGGCGTAAACTAGCGCGCTCGGCGGGCGACATTCAGTGGCCCGATATTCTGGATTCTGCGATGTCTTTGCCCGCTTTTGACTCACTGCTGCAACCGGACGCTGCCCTGGTGGTCGCGTTCAGCGGCGGACTTGACTCCACCGTGCTGCTGCATCAGCTTCGTGACTGGCAGCAGCAGCATCCTCAGTCGCGTCTGCGGGCGCTGCATGTTCACCACGGACTCAGCCCGAATGCTGACCGCTGGGCGGCCCACTGCCAGGCGATATGCGAACAGTGGCAGCTGACGTGTGGCGTGCTGCACGTCACCGTTGACGGCAGTGAAAAGGGCATTGAGGCGGCGGCACGCACCGCCCGTTATCAGGCGCTGGGTGCGGCCCTGCAGCCCGACGAGCAGCTACTGACGGCGCAGCATCTCGACGATCAGTGTGAAACCTTTATGCTGGCGCTGAAGCGCGGCAGCGGTCCGGCCGGGCTGGCGGCCATGCCCGCAGTGCGCAGGCTGGGTTCCCATCGGCTGTTACGTCCTCTGCTTAATCAGTCACGACAGTCGCTTGAAGCCTATGCTCATGCCCATCAGCTGGTGTGGATCGAAGACGAGAGTAATCAGGATCTGCGCTACGACCGTAACTTTCTGCGTCAGCGGCTGCTGCCTGAACTCTCTCAGCGCTGGCCCCACTTTGCCGAGGCGACCGCCCGAAGCGCAGCCCTGTGCAGTGAGCAGGAGCAGCTGCTGGATGAACTTCTCGCCGGAGAGCTGGCTGAGCGCGTCCAGCCGGATGGCAGTCTGCACTTTCCGCCGCTGATGACGATGAGTGAGCCGCGCGCTAACGCCTTACTGCGTCGCTGGATCGCCGGGCAGGGCGGAGCGATGCCTTCCCGCGACGCGCTGCAGCGCATCCGCTATGAGGTGATGGCGAGTCGTGAGGATGCGCAGCCTCGTCTGCGATTCGGTCAGGCGGAACTGCGGCGATACCGGCAGCAGCTCTACTGGCTGCCGGTGCGCAGTTCGCTGCGCGACACGGTGCTGATGTGGCCCGATCGCTGCCAGCCGCTGACGCTGCCGCAAAGCCTCGGCACGCTGCGTGCCAGCCAGGCGCAGAGCCTGTTGCGCCATCCGCAGCCCGATGAGCAGGTCAGCGTGCGATTTCACGCGCAGGGCCAGGTGCATCTGGTGGGGCGGGAAGGGGGACGGGAGATGAAGAAGCTCTGGCAGGCACTGCATATTCCTCCATGGCAGCGCGAGCGGCTGCCGCTAATTTTTTATAATCAGACGCTGGTCTGTGTTCCGGATCTTTTTATCACCCGGGAGGGTGCGGCATGCGATGAGCAGGGCTGGCAGATTGTCTGGGACAGGGCCGCCTGCACAGGAGCTGAACAATGAAAACATGGCTGATCGGCGCCCTGATGGCCGCTGTATTACCGGCCTGGGCCGCGGGAGATGCGCAGCGTGGCGCAGAGAAAGCGGGCAGCTGTATGGCCTGTCATGGCGCGGAAGGCAAAGCGACCGTGCCGCTTTATCCCAGTCTGGCCGGGCAGCACGCCCCGTATCTTGAACATGCGCTGCAGGCTTATAAAAAGGGCGAGCGCAGTGGCGGTCAGGCTGAGGTCATGAAGGCGTTTGTTGCGGGATTAAGTGATGACGATATGGCGGATCTGGCGGCGTATTACAGTTCGCTGCAGCCCTGAGTGTGACAGGGGCGGGGATGTCCCGCCCGAAAGGAGTGAATTACTCTGCGCTGACAACCACCGTGCCCAGCTCGGGATGGGTAAAGCTGGCGATGTGGTCGAGACGTAACTCGCGATGTTCACCGGAGAGATCGATAGCCAGATATTCCACGTTCTTACGTGAAAAAATCTCTTTCGCCTTTGCCTTCAGCTGCTCGCCATCTTTCATGTCCAGTGACAGCATCCAGTTTTTCTGACAGGCGAGTTCCAGGTTATCGTAATCATCGCAATTGATGGGGTGGTACGCTTCATTAATCAACATAGTCGCTCACCAATAAGTTAGCAGCGGCGTAGGCCGCCTGTTCCCTGACAGAAGAGTTTAGCTCACTATTTGCGGCAATATCATCAAGTGCCTTCAATGCGCAGCCAATCGCATCCGGTATGTAACCTAAATCTCCGCTACCGATTTCGGCATATTTGCGGCGAACTAACTCACAATAATTTTGCACATGATCCTCCTCGGCAGAGCGTAGATACTCTGATTAACTGGCGACTATACCATAGCCATTTACAGGAAATCAGCCTGCGTAAAGCAGGAACAGCACGTAAAACACTGCTAAAGTGACAGATTCCGCTGGCTGCCGCGCAACGCGGGATCGCACAAAAGGTTAAGTTGATGAACAGGTTATCAGAGGTAAAGGTCATGAAGCAGGGGAGAGGAGAGCGATGATTATGCTGTCCCGTTCGGTTGAGATCCCGGACAGTGAGATTGAGCTGACGGCGATACGCGCTCAGGGAGCGGGTGGGCAACATGTCAATAAAGCCAGCACGGCTATCCATCTGCGTTTTGACATTGCCGCCTCTTCACTGCTCGCCTTCTATAAAGAGCGGCTGCTTACCGCCAGCCATCATCTGATCACTGCTGAAGGCGTCGTGGTGATCAAAGCGCAGGAGTACCGCAGTCAGGAGATGAATCGCGAAGCCGCGCTGCAACGGCTGCTCAATCTGATCCGCGAACTGAGCACGGTCGAAAAAGTGCGTCGCGCCACGCGGCCGACCCGCGCGTCAAAAGAGCGACGACTGGAAGGAAAAGCGCGCCGCAGCAGTACCAAAGCGATGCGCGGCAGAGTGCAATAAAAAACGCCCCGCAGGCGGGGCGTTTGAGTGCTTATACCTTCAGGGGCGGGCCGCGAAGAGTTCCAGCCCGCGCTGAGAACTTACTTATTCAGCGCCTTCAGCAGGAAATCGACGATCTCATCCTGCTTAATCATCTGCTTCTCACCGGCACGACGTGATTTGTACTCAATCTCCTGATTATCGAGATTGCGATCGCCAATGACGATGGTGTGTGGCACACCGATCAGTTCCATATCAGCGAACATCACGCCCGGACGTTCTTTACGGTCATCCAGAATCACGTCGACGCCTTTCGCGCGCAGTGTGGCATACAGCTCTTCCGCCAGCTCTTTCACCCGGAAGGACTTCTGCATATTCATGGGCAGAATCGCGACCTCAAACGGAGCCAGTGCCGCCGGCCAGATGATGCCGCGCTCGTCATGGTTCTGCTCGATCGCCGCAGCGACAACACGGGTGATGCCGATACCGTAGCAGCCCATGCTCATTACCTGGTTGCGGCCATCTTCGCCCTGAACAGAGGCTTTCAGCGCATCCGAATATTTCGTGCCGAGCTGGAAAATGTGACCCACTTCGATGCCGCGCTTAATCTGCAGCGTGCCTTTGCCATCCGGGCTCAGATCGCCTTCAACCACGTTACGGATATCCGCAACGCTGGCCAGCGGCAGATCGCGCTCCCAGTTAATGCCGAAGTAGTGCTTACCATCGACGTTAGCACCGGCGCTGAAGTCACTCATCTTCGCGACGGTACGGTCTGCGATGATCGGCATCTGCAGGCCGACCGGCCCGATTGAACCCGGACCTGCACCCACTGCCGCGCGAATCTCTTCTTCAGTCGCGAAGACCAGCGGTGATGCCACGATAGCTGACTTCTCTGCTTTGATTTCGTTCAGCTGATGATCGCCACGAACCAGCAGGGCAACCAGCGCATGACCGCTCTCTTCCGCACCTTTAACAATCAGCGTTTTCACGGTTTTCTCAACCGGCACATCAAATTGCTCAACCAGCTCCGCGATGGTTTTTGCGTCTGGCGTCTCAACCAGTTGCATCGCCTGCGACGGCGCAGCGCGTTCACCGGCCGGTGCGACGGCTTCGGCCAGCTCGATGTTGGCGGCATAATCAGAATCGGTTGAGAAGATCACATCGTCTTCACCGCTCTGGGCCAGCACCTGGAACTCGTGTGATGCACTGCCACCAATAGAGCCGGTGTCGGCCTGTACGGCACGGAAATCCAGGCCCATACGGCTGAAGATCTGGCTGTAGGCGCGGTACATCGCATCATAGGTTTCCTGCAGCGATTCCTGCGACACGTGGAAAGAGTAGGCATCTTTCATGGTGAATTCGCGCGAACGCATCACGCCAAAGCGCGGGCGCACTTCGTCACGGAATTTGGTCTGGATCTGATAGAGGTTCAGTGGCAGCTGCTTATAAGAGCTCAGCTCATTACGGATCAGGTCGGTGACCACCTCTTCATGCGTCGGACCCAGCACAAACGGACGTTCGTGGCGGTCGGCAATACGTAACAGCTCCGGGCCATACTCCTCCCAGCGACCGCTCTCCTGCCACAGGTCGGCAGGCTGCACGACCGGCATTAAAATCTCAACCGCACCCGCGTTGTTCATCTCTTCGCGCACGATGTTTTCGACTTTTTTCAGCACGCGAACCCCGGTCGGCAACCAGGTGTACAAGCCAGAAGCCAGTTTGCGGATCATACCGGCGCGCAGCATCAGCTGGTGGCTGATCACTTCGGCGTCGGAAGGCGTCTCTTTCTGAGTAGAGAGCAGATATTGAGTAGTACGCATTGATTACGGTTCCAGTTGATCGGAAAGTCACAGACAGAAATTTGCTGGCGGCTAGTGTACCAGTGAGATCACTGGCTCAAAAGCGGGTTTTAACGCGGGTCGATAGCGATCACTTCTGTCCCGGCATCGTCAATGCGCCAGCGTACATTAAAATCCAGCAGCCAGGCCGCATATTCCCGTTCCTCTGCCTGGCCCTGGCGGTAAGCGGGACGGGGATCCTGCGCCAGCACGTCACGGATAAAACGCGCCAGATGGGGATAGCGGGCATGCTGTTGCAGCTGCGCCTGCGCCAGCGCGGAGAAGCGCACCGGCATCGTGGCCGCCGGTGCTGCCTGGGCAAATCCCGCCCGGGCTTCGGGCAGCGCTTCGGCAAAAGGCAGATAGGGTTTGATATCCACGATGGGGGTGCCATCGACCAGATCCAGACTGCCAAGCTGCAGGATCACCTGCTGCTTCTCAAGCCTGATCTCTTTCAGCTCGACCAGCGACATGCCAATCGGGTTGGGACGAAACGTTGAACGGGTTGCAAAGACACCCATGCGCGCATTGCCGCCCAGTCGGGGAGGGCGAACCGTGGGACGCCAGCCGCCTGCCATCGTCTGATGAAAGACAAACAGCAGCCAGAGGTGGCTGAAGGCTTCCAGTCCGCGAACCGCTTCCGGCTGATTGTACGGGGGCAGCAGGTGCAGTTCTCCGCCGCCATCCTGCACCAGGCCTGGCTGGCGCGGCACGGCAAACTTCTCTTTCCACGGCGAGCGGATGACCCCAATCTGCGCAAAGGTGAATTCACTCATTGATTGCTGACTTTCAATGCCGAGCCCTGACACACTGCCTGACGGTAGCACCCTGGCGTACCCGTCACGATTTCACACTTGTGCAGCAGCACCGCATTGGCTTTCATCTGTGACGCCCGGATCTGCAGACGTTTACGGGCCGTGGCGATGTTAGCGGGCGAGTTCTGATTGCTGATCTGGCAATCTTCAGCAGAGACTTCACCCAGATCGCGGAACGGTTTGCTGACCAGATCGGCGGCATCCGTGTAGAGCTTAACCGGTGCGGGGCGGGCAGCGGGTTTGCGGGTCGGTTCAGTGGAGTGCTGCGGCCTGGACGGTGCGCTGGTTATCGGGTGATACTCATGAACACACCCTGTCAGCATCAATGCTAACAAGCCGAGCGGTAAAAAACGCATGGCAACATCCTCAGGTTTCCAAAAGTGGCGTTATTGAAACAAGGACAGGAATAAATAACAAGTCGGGCAGGGCAGGCTGTAACAGAAAGGGCGGCATAGCGCCGCCCCCGGGGAGAATGTTGGCTGACTTACCAGCCTTTAACTGCACCGCCGTTAAAGACTTTGTTGGCGGCTTCGTTAACTTCGTCAGACTGGTAAGCCTGAACGAACTTCTTCACGTTTTCCGCATCTTTGTTATCTTCGCGCGCGACAATCAGGTTCACATAAGGTGAATCTTTATCTTCGACGAAAATCCCATCTTTAGTCGGGGTCAGGCCGATCTGGCTGGCATAGGTGGTATTGATGACCGCCAGGGCGATCTGCTGATCGTCCAGTGAGCGAGGCAGCTGTGGCGCTTCCAGCTCAACAATTTTCAGATGCTTTGGATTCTCAGTGATATCCAGCGAGGTTGGCAGCAGGCCTGTGCCCTCTTTCAGTTTAATCAGGCCGGCTTTCTGCAGCAGCAGCAGCGAACGTCCCAGGTTTGTCGGATCGTTTGGAATCGCGATCTGAGCGCCATCCTGCAACTCATCCAGCGATTTGATCTTTTTCGAGTAGCCCGCAATCGGGTAAACGAAAGAGTTACCGACGGAAACCAGTTTGTAGCCGCGATCTTTGATCTGCTGATCCAGATAAGGTTTGTGCTGGAAGGCGTTAACGTCGATATCGCCTTTGCTCAGTGCCTCATTCGGCAGAACGTAATCGTTGAAGGTAACCAGCTCCACGTCCAGACCATACTTCTCTTTCGCGACTTTCTGCGCGGCTTCAGCAACCTGCTGTTCAGCGCCGACAATCACGCCCACTTTGATGTGGTTCGCATCTTTCTCTTTTTGATCGCATCCTGCCAGCGCAATCGCGCCAATCAGTGCACCCACAGCGGCAATTTTTTTGAATTTGAAAGACATATCCTTTCCTTAATAATGTGATATTGCTGGCTTACTTATGGGACACAGCACGTACGATGCGGTCGCCACAGAACTGAATGAGATACACCAAAACCACTAACAACACCAATACCGTATTCATCACGGTGGCGTTATATCCGATATAACCATACTGATAACCGATCTGACCCAGACCACCGGCACCGACCGCGCCGCCCATGGCAGAGTAACCTACCAGGGTAATCAGGGTGATCGTCGCGGCGTTCACCAGACCCGGCATCGCTTCCGGCAGCAGCACCTTGCGAACGATCTGCATCGGCGTGGCACCCATGGCACGTGACGCTTCAATCAGGCCGGTAGGCAGTTCCAGCAGGGCATTTTCCACCATACGGGCGATAAAGGGGGCGGCGCCAACGGTCAGCGGGACGATTGCCGCCTGCAGTCCGATGGAGGTGCCGACGATCACGCGGGTAAAAGGAATCATCCAGACCAGTAAGATAATGAACGGAATGGAGCGGAAGATATTCACCAGCGCGGAGAGCACGCGATAGAGCCCCTGATTCTGCAGAATCTGTCCCGGACGGGTGACATAAAGCAGAACGCCGACTGGCAGACCCAGTACAAAACCAAAAAAGCCGGAGACAAAGGTCATCATCAGCGTTTCCCACACGCCCCGTCCCAGCAACCACATCATCGCTTCAGACATAACCCAGCACCTCTACTTTCACATGATTCTCCTGCAGCCAGGCTATCGCCTCGCGGGTATCGCTTTCAGTGCCGTGCATTTCGGCCAGCATAATGCCGAACTTCACGCCGCCGGCGTAATCCATCTGCGCACTGATAATGTTGTTATTCACGTTATAACGCCGTGCGGCTTCGGAAAGCAGCGGGGCGTCAACCGATTTGCCGGTAAATTCCAGTCGCAGCAAGGGCACGCTGTTCTCAGCGGCAGTGGCTGACAGGCGCTGCTGATAATCATCCGGGATATCCAGATGCAGGGTAGACTGAATGAACTGCTGAGCCAGCGGCGTCTTAGGATGCGAGAAGACCTCACTGACGCTATCTTTCTCAATCAGCTCACCCTGACTGATGACAGCAACCTGGTCGCAGATGCGCTTCACCACATCCATTTCATGGGTGATGAGCAGAATCGTCAGGCCAAGCCGGCGGTTAATGTCCTTCAGCAGCTCCAGAATAGAACGGGTTGTCGCCGGGTCCAGAGCGCTGGTGGCTTCATCACACAGCAGCACTTTTGGATTGCTGGCCAGCGCACGGGCAATCGCAACACGCTGCTTCTGTCCACCCGACAGGTTCGCAGGCCAGGCATCGTGCTTATCGGCTAATCCCACCAGTTCCAGCAGTTCCGTCACGCGAGCGTTGATCTGTTCACGGGAGAGATTTCCCAGCTCCAGCGGCAGGGAGACATTGCCCGCGACGGTCCGGGAGGTCATCAGGTTGAAGTGCTGGAAGATCATGCCAATCTGACGACGGGCCTGAGTCAGCTGACGCTCGCTGAGTGCGGTCAGGTCAGCACCGTCGACCAGCACACGGCCTGATGTCGGACGTTCCAGCAGGTTAACGCACCGAATCAGCGTACTTTTACCGGCACCGGAAGCACCGATAACGCCATAAATCTGTCCGGCAGGCACGTGCAGGCTGACGTCCTTCAACGCCGAAATGGTGCGCGTACCCTGCTGGAACACTTTGGTGATATTTTCGAGTTTAATCATTAGGTTATTTATTATCGTGTTGCGTTGTCCGTGGTGTGGGAAGCCTCGTTGCTTTTATTAAGGTTAAAAGCTGGATGGATGGTAAGGCATCCAGACGTCTGAATCAATGGAAGTGATTCAATCTGACATTCTCCCTTTCACAGCAATCATGCGATACTGATCGGCAATTTTTACAGCAGGAGTTTCTACGTGGCGAATAAAGTCCCCGCTATTTTTCTTGATCGTGATGGCACCCTTAATGTCGATAATGGCTATGTCCATGAGATCGATAACTTTCAGTTTATTGACGGCACCATTGAAGCGCTGCAGCAACTGAAGGCGATGGGGTATGCGCTGGTGGTCGTGACCAATCAGTCAGGCATCGCGCGCGGTATGTTTACTGAAGACACCTTTATGCAGCTCACCGAATGGATGGACTGGTCGCTGGCCGATCGCGACGTTGATCTGGACGGCATCTATTTCTGCCCGCACCACCCCGATGCCGCCGTTGCAGAGTATCGTCAGGCGTGCGACTGCCGTAAACCTCAGCCGGGTATGCTCGTGATGGCTCAGCAAGAGCTGAATATTGATATGGCGGCTTCTTATATGGTGGGTGACAAGCTGGAGGATATGCTGGCAGGGCAGGCTGCCGGTGTCGGTACCAAAGTCCTGGTGCGTAGCGGTAAACCGGTGACCGCTGAAGGGGAAGCCGCCGCTGACTGGGTCATCGATAGCCTGGCCGCACTGCCAGCGCGCATTAAACAGGCATAAAAGGGCGCTTTTGTGCAAATTTCAGACGAACGGAAAAAAAGTCTTAATTTGCACTTGCGCTATCTGAACGGCTCCCTATAATGCGCCTCCATCGACACGGCACACCGGCAACGGGAAGCGGGTTGAAGGTTCAGGAGACTGAGCCGCCGGAGAAAAACTTCTGAAAAAGAGGTTGACTCTGAAGGAGGAAAGCGTAATATACGCCACCTCGCGACAGGACGCTAACGCACTGTTCGCACTGCTCTTTAACAATTTATCAGACAATCTGTGTGGGCACTCGCAGGATTGATATCAGCGCCTTAGGGCGCACAAAAATATCAAAGCCTCACGAGTGAACACATAATGAAATTCATTATGACGTTTTACAGATGAGCACCGCTGAACTCGTTTCAGCAAATCAAACTTTAAATTGAAGAGTTTGATCATGGCTCAGATTGAACGCTGGCGGCAGGCCTAACACATGCAAGTCGGACGGTAGCACAGAGGAGCTTGCTCCTCGGGTGACGAGTGGCGGACGGGTGAGTAATGTCTGGGGATCTGCCCGATAGAGGGGGATAACCACTGGAAACGGTGGCTAATACCGCATAACGTCGCAAGACCAAAGAGGGGGACCTTCGGGCCTCTC
>NZ_VWUL01000004.1:0-486321 GCF_008631515.1 Pantoea sp. M_10
GAGGTATTCTGCCCAATCGCGCCATCTCTCTCCTGCTGAACACGCTGGTGAATACCGGACGCGCGCTGCCATTTGTCGTGCTCCTGATCGCGCTTATCCCCTTTACCCGCCTGCTGGTTGGCACCACGCTGGGCAGTAGCGCTGCGATCGTACCGATTACCCTGGGGGCGTTTCCCTTCTTTGCGCGCATCGTGGAGAACGCGCTGGATGAAGTCGATCGCGGCCGCATTGAGGCGGTGGTGTCGATGGGGGGCAATCTGTGGCATATCGTCAGCCGCGTGCTGCTGCCAGAGGCGCTGCCTGCGCTGGTGGCAGGGATCACCCTGACGATAGTGATGCTGATCGGTTTCTCCGCGATGGCCGGCGTGGTCGGCGGCGGCGGACTGGGGGATCTGGCGATTCGCTACGGCTATCAGCGCTTTGATAATCAGATTATGGCAGCGACCATTGTCGTGCTGCTGGCGCTGGTGATGCTGATTCAGAAACTGGGCGACTGGCTGGTGCGCTCGCTGGCTTATCGTCGTTAACGGCTGACCGTATGGCGTCAGGCCGCCATACGGCTGAACAGGCCGATCTCGCCGCAGAAAGCGTTAATCCCCGCCTCTGTTTCCGTCATCATTAACACATATATAATCCGGCGTTTCTTTTAAGAATAAAAAAGATGTCTGGAGATATAATGCAGAGTGACCAGCAAAATCATGTTAATTCATAATGACGTTATCTGTTATCAGCGTCACGATGGCGTGTCGCTAAATAAGGATAAGGGAATAATTTTCCCTGGCTAAGGAGAGGGAGTTACGTAATGACGTTGGGTGAATTTGCTTTCGGACCTGTTTTTCTTTCTGTTTTTGCATTTTGCATTCAGCTACTAAATAAATCAAAACCTGTTGCAAATTACAGGAAATTATTGATTTCACTGCCTGTCACTCTGCTGGTCTGTTTCCTGTATCCACTGACCAGTGTATATCTGACACAGAGATATACCCTGTCTGATTTGTTTTATTTTTATTGTTTAGTGAGTTTTTTATTCTCAATCTTTTTGAACACGGTTATCTTTCTGATCATCAACGTTAAATATAAGAGCAGCTAGTTATCCTGTTTCAGTTATAGCGCCTGCCTTTGTATGTTTCTGACTCTTATTCAGGTAGCCTGCACTGATGATGCGATTGATTTACGCAATTGTTTAATCAACCGACCGCCTGGCGCTTCTCTCTTTTACGGTTAACCGTCCCTGAAACATCCCTGCTGGCGACAGCTTCACCTGAACAGTAAATGCGGTCAGCCGAATCTCTGCATACATTGCCGCTTGCTAACCTACTAACCGTAACCTACCTTTAGTAGCTTAATGGCTAATCAGGTAAGGTGACGACGATGCATGCACTCATAGTAACTGCCCATCCCAATCATGATGCTCACACCCACCGCATTGCGGACCAGCTTGCGCAGGGGGTTCTGGCGTCAGGCCACCATACGGTTGAACAGGCCGATCTCGCCGCTGAGGGGTTCGACCCGCGTTTTACGCTCAGCGATCACCAGCGTTTTAACGGTGAGGCTGCAACTCCGCCAGATGTGCTGGCCGAGCAGCAGCGGCTGGATCGCGCTGATGCGCTGGTGCTGGTCTACCCGATTTACTGGTGGTCATTTCCGGCGCAGCTCAAGGGCTGGATCGACCGGGTCTTTATTGCAGGCTGGGCCTTTGACGAGCAGGATGATCGGATAGTGAAGCGCCTCGGGCATCTTCCCGTGCATCTGATCGCGCTGGGTGCAGCCGATACGCGAACTTTTATGCGCCGCGGCTATTTCGGCAGCATGCGGAATCTGATCGATCACGGCATCTTTGATTATTGTGGTGCGCCGGTGGTTACCAGCGAGCTGCTACTGACCAGCGACGAGGGGTTTCCTGAGTCACACTATCAGCGGGCGCAGCAATGGGGGCAACGGATTTTTGCCCGAGAGGAAAGTGCATGACCGCGAAAAAGTCTTCCCCTAAACGTCTGTCACGCGAGGCGCGTCGCCGACAGCTGTCCGAAGTCGCCTGGCAGATCATGCAGGCCGAAGGCAGCGAGGCGCTGACACTGGCCCGGGTGGGTGAGGCAGCGGGCGTCAGTAAGCCCGTCGTTTACGATCACTTCACGACCCGTCATGGTCTGCTGGCGGCATTGTATGACGATTTCGATCGCCGCCAGACCGATCGGATGGAAGCGGCCATGGAGGCTGCGCCGATGCAGATGCAGCAAAAAGCGGTCGTGCTCGCAGCCTGTTACGTGGATTGTGTGATGACGGAAGGACGTGAAATTCCTGAACTCCTTTCCGCGCTCAGCACCACGCCTGAACTCGCTGCCGTCAAACGTCACTATCAGCTCGACTTTATCGCCCGCTGTCAGCGCTGGTTTGCTCCATTTACGGGCAGCAATGGGATGGCCGAAGCAGGCATGTGGGGCTTGCTGGGGGGCGCGGATGCTATCGCAGGCGCGGTGGCACGGGGCGATATCGATAAACAGGCAGGCGAGCAGGCGATCACCGCGCTTGTCGTGGCGCTGGTGGCAGGCAGCCGTACACCGGCAGAGGAAGCGTAAAAAAAGGCGGCCCGCAGGCCGCCGAATCCTTCAACCACAACAGAGGTTGTGTAAGCAGTGGCAACGTACAATGATGATCGTTTAGCCTTTCACCCCGCCCGCGGTTAAGCCGCTGACCAGCCAGCGCTGGGCCAGCAGGAAGACCAGGGTAATCGGAATCGCAGAGAGCACCGCAGCGGCGGCAAAGTCACCCCACAGATAGTTCTGCGGATTGAGATACTGCTGCATCCCGACCGCAAGGGTGTAGCTGTTAACATCGCGCAGCAGCAGCGAGGCGACCGGCACCTCTGTCACCGCCGCGATAAAGGCCAGAATAAACACCACCGCCAGAATCGGCACCGACAGCGGCAGCAGCACCAGCCGGAACGCCTGCCACGGGGTGGCACCATCCAGCGCCGCCGCCTCTTCCAGCGAACCGTCGATGGTTTCGAAATAGCCTTTTATCGTCCAGACATGCAGCGCAATGCCGCCAAGATAGGCGAAGATCACGCCGCCGTGGGTATTCAGCCCGATAAACGGAAGATACTGGCCGAGCCGGTCAAACAGCGCGTAGAGGGCCACCAGCGACAGAACCGCCGGGAACATCTGGAAAATCAGCATCCCCTTCAGCAGGCTGGCACGGCCGGTAAAGCGCATGCGGGCAAACGCATAGGCGCAGGTGGTGGAGAGCGCCACGATGCCCAGCGCACTGATGGCCGCGATCTTAACCGAGTTCCATAACCAGAGCAGCACCGGGAAGGGTGGCGGTGTGACCCGTCCATCCGCATGTTCCACGCTGAAACCCAGCGCCAGACGCCAGTGCTCCCATGAGATCTGCTCCGGGATGAGGCTGCCGGTGGCGAAATTACCGGCGCGCAGCGAAATCGCCACCACCATCAGCAGCGGAAAGAGAATCGCTGCGATAAATAACAGCAGCAGCAGATGCGTGGTCAGCAGACGCAGCCGTTGCGATTTGGGTTGTACCATAGCCATAACAGCTCCTTAAACCTGGTCCATCAGGCAATTTGATTTGTCAGTCTGAACCCGGATCGTGCTTACCATCCTCACGGTCCGGGTCTGCGCCTCTCGGGCCAGACGCTTAGTCGAATTTCATCCGCGAGGCTTTCAGATTGATCACCGCCAGCGCACCCACCAGCAGGAAGATCAGGGTGGCAATCGCCGCCGCCAGACCAAAGTCCTGCCCGCCGCCGCCTTCAAAGGCGATACGCCAGGTGTAGTTCACCAGCAGATCCGTATACCCGGCTGGCGTGGTGGTACCGAGACGATCGGGCCCGCCGTTGGTCAGTAACTGCACCAGCACAAAGTTATTAAAGTTGAAGGCAAAGCTGGCAATCATCAGCGGCATCAGCGGTTTCAGCAGCAGCGGCAGGGTAATCAGGAAAAAGTTCTGCAATGGGCCTGCGCCATCCATCGCCGAGGCTTCATAGAGATCGTCCGGAATCGCCTTCAGCAGCCCCATGCAGAGGATCATCATGTAGGGGTAGCCCAGCCAGGTATTCACAATGATCAGCATGGTGCGCGCCAGCGTCGGATCGCTGAACCAGGCGGGTTTCACACCAAACAGCGCGCTGAGCATCACGTTGATCTCACCGAAGCTCTGGTTAAACAGCCCTTTGAAAATCAGAATCGAGATAAACGCGGGCACGGCATAGGGCAGAATCAGCATCACCCGGTAAACGGCTTTGCCGCGCAGCGCCTCCCACTGCACCAGACAGGCGAGCACCATGCCGACGGCGACGGTGAGCACCACGGTGATCAGCGAGAAGAAGAGCGTCCAGCCAAAAATCGCCAGGAACGGTTTCTGAATCCCTTCGTCGGTAAAGACCCGCAGGAAGTTTTTCCAGCCGGTATTCACGGTGAAGCCGGGGCTCAGCGTTTCGTTGTCCCATTTGTTCGCGGCGTTGACGGCCTGATAAAAACCGGTCTGCGGATTGGCGCGATAGTGCACGCCACTCTGCTGATTGATCAGCTCATCCGGCGCGCCCACCCGGTAGAGCGGCTGAGTCCCGGAGAACTGGCGCAGCGAACTCATCCGCAGCTGACGGCCATCCGGCAGTTCAGCACGGATCTGGCTCAGCGCCTGGCGATTGGATGTGATGACCCTCAGGGTCGCCCGCTCACCCGCTGGCGGCGTCGCGGGGGCCATTTTCAGCGTCTGTTCAACGCCAAACTGAAACGGCGGCGAGACAAAGTCTGCTTTGCCATCGTTCAGCACCAGCTGCCAGCGGTCGCCTGCCGGGAAGAGTGCGAAACTGACGGCGTCCCCCGACTGGAAGGTGCGGCTCAGCAGTACCTGTTGCGCGCGCTCAAAGGTCAGCTGATTGGTGCTGCTGTAATTAGTGAACGCAATGGCCACGGTGCAGGCCAGGGGGAACAGGACAAACAGCGCCATCCCGGCCACGCCGGGATAGACATAACGCCACGCATAGGCGCGACGGTTGGCGTAAATCCACAGCCCGGTGGCACTGAGGATCAGCGTCAGCAGCGCAAACAGATATTCGCCCTGCGCGTACATCAGCACCAGCAGATAGCCGACCAGCAGACAGCCCATTCCGATGAGAACGCCCTTTAACAGCAGACTGTGCGTTTTCGGTTTTCCTGACATGATGCGGTTTTCCTTAACGGTAACTCAGGCCGGGTTGCCCCGGCGGCGGGGAAAAATTATTTCTTCAGACGCGCCTGAGCATCTTTCAGTGCGGCGTCAACGCTCTGACGACCTCCCAGGGCATTCAGCGTGGCGGTGCGCATCGCGTACCAGAATGCGGCCATCTGCGGGATATTCGGCATGATGTCACCCTGACGGGCGTTGGTCATGGTGGCGGCGATACGGGAATCTTTCTCCAGCGTCTGCTGGAACGATTTCAGCGCCACCGCGCCCAGCGGCTTATCTTTATTGACCGCATCCAGGCCGGCATCGGTCAGCAGGTAGTTCTCCAGGAACTCCTTCGCCAGCTCTTTATTGGGACTGGCGGCGTTGATCCCGGCACTCAGCACCCCAACAAACGCCTTAGAGGGTTTACCGTTCAGCGTTGGCAGCGTGGTCACGCCATAGTCGATCCCGCTCTTGTCGATGTTGCTCCATGCCCAGGGGCCGTTGATCGTCATCGCGGTTTCCCCTTTGTTAAAGGCCGCCTCGGCAATCGAATAATCGGTGTCCGCATTCAGGATTTTAGCTTTGACCTGATCGACCAGGAACTGCATCCCGGCTTTCGCGCCCGCGTTATCCACGCCGACATCTTTCACGTCATAGCGCCCGTCGGTCAGCTTAAAGGCGTAGGCTCCGCCAGCGGCCAGCAGTGGCCAGGTGAAGTAGGGTTCCTGCAGGTTGAACATAATGGCGCTTTTGCCCTTAGCGCGCAGTTGCTTATCGAGACCGGCCATCTCTTCCCAGGTTTTTGGCGGATTAGGCAGCAGCTTTTTGTTGTAGATCAGCGAGAGTGACTCGACCGAGATCGGGTAGCCAATCAGCTTGCCGTCAAAGCGAACCGCATCCCAGGTGAAGGGGAAAATCTTCTGCTGGAAGCTGGCGTCCGGGCTGATTTCCGCCAGCAGGCCCGACTGCGCATAGCCGCCAAACCGGTCGTGCGCCCAAAAGATAATGTCCGGACCATCGCCCGTCGCCGCCACCTGCGGATACTTCTCTTCCATTTTGTCAGGATGTTCAACGGTGACTTTGATGCCGGTCTCCTGCTCGAATTTCTTACCCACTTCAGCAAGACCGTTATAGCCCTTGTCTCCGTTGATCCAGATGACCAGTTTACCTTCCTCAATCTTTGCCATCGCGCTGGCCGAAAAGAGCACGGCAGAGAGGGCCGAGAGGGCCAGAATTCTTGCTCCGGTTTTCATCGTCATAAATCCATCCTGTTAGCGGAAGTGGTGAATGCTCTGTCGGCATCATTGTGCGTATCCACACCGGCATCTCATCCTCCTCTGCTCTACGCCCCGCCACCCATCACTGTGATCGCGCTGGCAAAAAGCGTCCGGAGCGGGAGATGGCGCGGCAAAAAATCGTGCAGGTCTGCGTGAACGATCACAAAAAACCGCGGCGGCGCGCTGGTTGCCTCGTCTGCCACGGTTTCTCCTCCTCCCGTCTCCTCCCCCAGTGGATTGCGCTGCGGTGGAGGATGTGACCGCCGGTTTCCTCTCGCATAGTGAGCCCCGGAACCCGTCTGCCGCTGAGCAGACACGAATGTGCAGCTAAGAGGGAAGGGATCATGGCGAGCGTTGTGCTACGCAATGTCACAAAAGCCTGGGGCGAAACGGTGGTGTCGAAAGAGATCGATCTCACCATTCGTGAAGGGGAATTTGTTGTTTTCGTCGGCCCGTCGGGCTGTGGCAAATCGACGCTGCTGCGCATGATTGCCGGACTGGAAACCATCACCAGCGGCGAGCTGCTCATTGGCGACCGGCGCATGAATGAGGTGCCGCCTGCTGAGCGAGGCATCGGCATGGTGTTTCAGTCTTATGCGCTCTATCCGCACCTGTCCGTAGCGGAAAACATGTCTTTTGGCCTGAAACTGGCCGGGGTAAAAAAGGCCGAAATCCATCAGCGGGTCAATCAGGTGGCCGAAATTCTGCAGCTGGCGCACCTGCTCGATCGCCGGCCAAAAGCCCTCTCTGGGGGACAGCGTCAGCGCGTCGCCATCGGCCGCACGCTGGTGGCGGAACCGCGCGTCTTCCTGCTGGATGAACCGCTGTCCAACCTTGACGCAGCCCTGCGCGTTCAGATGCGCATTGAGATCTCTCGTCTGCATAAGCGCCTGAAGCGCACCATGATTTACGTGACCCACGATCAGATTGAAGCGATGACGCTGGCTGACAAAATTGTGGTGCTCGATGCCGGGCGCATCGCGCAGGTCGGCAAGCCGCTGGAGCTCTATCACTATCCCGCCAACCGCTTTGTCGCCGGATTTATCGGCTCACCCAAAATGAATTTCCTGCCGGTCAAAGTGACCGCCACCGCCCTCGATCAGGTTCAGGTCCGTCTGCCGAATCAGCAGCTGGTCTGGCTGCCGGTTGACAGCGCCGGCGTACTGGTCGGCAGCAATATGTCACTGGGCATTCGCCCGGAACATCTGCTCTCCAGCGATATCGCCGACGTCACCCTTGAAGGGGAAGTGCAGGTGGTGGAACAGCTGGGGCATGAAACACAGATCCACATCGAGATTCCCGCAATCCGTCAGAACCTGGTCTACCGCCAGGAGGACGTCGTGCTGGTAAAAGAGGGCGCGATCCTGGCGATTGGCCTGCCGCCCGAGCGTTGTCACCTGTTCCGCGAGGACGGGAGCGCGTGCCGCAGGCTGTACCAGGAGCCGGGTGTGTAGCCCTGCCAAAACAATAAAAGCCATGACCTCAGGAGATAGAAAATGTTAACTCTGCGCAAACTTCCCCTTGCCGTCGCCGTCGCGGTGGGCACGCTCTCCGCCCCGACGATGGCGGTCGATTTCACCGGCTATGCCCGTTCCGGCATCGGCTGGACGGGCAGCGGTGGCGAACAGCAATGTTTCCAGGCCACCGGTGCTCAAAGTAAATACCGTCTGGGCAACGAATGTGAAACCTACGCCGAACTGAAATTAGGCCAGGAAGTGTGGAAAGAGGGCGACAAAAGCTTCTATTTCGACACCAACGTGGCTTACTCCGTAGCGCAGCAGAACGACTGGGAAGCCACCTCACCGGCATTCCGTGAAGCCAACGTAAAAGGGAAAAACCTGATCGATGCGCTGCCAGGATCGACCCTCTGGGCCGGTAAGCGTTTCTATCAGCGTCATGACGTTCATATGATCGACTTCTACTACTGGGATATCTCCGGACCGGGTGCCGGTCTGGAAGATGTCGATCTCGGCTTCGGTAAGCTCTCCTTCGCGGCAACCCGCTCCTCGGAAGCGGGCGGTTCTTACACCTTCTCCAGCGATCGTATCCGTGACTTCGCCACCAGCACCGCGAATGACGTGTTTGATGTGCGCCTGGCGGGCCTGGAAACCAACCCGGATGGCGTGCTGGAGCTGGGGGTCGATTACGGTCGTGCCAATGCCCGTGACGACTATCGTCTGGAAGATGGCGCCTCAAAAGATGGCTGGATGTTCACCGCCGAACATACCCAGAGCATGCTTAAGGGCTACAACAAATTTGTACTGCAGTACGCCACCGACGCGATGACCTCGCAGGGCAAAGGGGTGCCGCAGGGCACCAGTCTCAATAACAACGGGGACATGTACCGCATCCTCGACCACGGGGCGATCTCGCTGGCAGAACGCTGGGACCTGATGTATGTCGCCATGTATCAGAACATCGATCTGGATAACGACCGCGGCACCGAGTGGTACACCGTCGGCGTGCGTCCGATGTACAAATGGACGCCGATCATGAGTACGTTGCTGGAACTGGGCTATGACAATGTGAAGTCACAGCAGGCCAGCGAGCGCAACGGTCAGTACAAAGTGACGCTGGCACAGCAGTGGCAGGCGGGTGACAGCATCTGGTCACGTCCGGCGCTGCGTCTGTTCGCTACCTATGCCAAATGGGATGAGAAGTGGGGCTACAACAAAGACAGCGCCGGCGATCTCACCACCTTCGCCTCGGCTGACTCTACCGGCAACGGCATCCTGACCAACAGCCGCGGTAATAACGATGAATTTACCTTCGGCGCGCAGATGGAAATCTGGTGGTAAACCCGCACCGTTTCTGACGGGCGTGCCTGCACGCCTGATGAATCTCTCTGGTCGCGGTGTGCCATTGCCTGGTGCATGCCGCGACCTGTAATAAGGTACGCATAATGAAAATGAAAAAGACGCTGACTGCACTCTGCCTGAGTGCAACATTACTGGCCGGACAGAGCCTGCCCGCCCTGGCGGACGTCAACCTGGTGCCGCAGGATCTCACCTCCGCCCCGGTTGTCCCTGCTGAAACCCTGCAACATCTGAGCTGGCAGCCGCTGGCCGCCTCACAGACCCAGACGACAAAACTCGCCAGCAGCGGGCAGACGCTCAACGCGCCGCACATTGCCGGACCGGTGGCGGCCTACAGCCTGCCAGCAAATATCGGCGAACTGACGCTGACGCTGAGCAGTGAAGTGGCCAACGGGCAGGTTTTTGCGCCTAACGTGCTGGTACTGGATGAAACTCTGCGGCCCGCCGCCTGGTTCCCCAGCCGCTACTTTACCTACCAGAAGCCAGGCGTGATGGCGGCAGACAGGCTGGAAGGGGTGATGAAACTGACCCCGGCGCTGGGCCAGCAAAAAATTTACCTGCTGGTGTTCACCACCGACAGCGATCTGACCCAGACCACCACCCTGCTCGATCCGGCTAAAGCCTACGCGCAGGGCACCGGCCATGCTGTGCCGGACATTCCCGACCCTATCGCCAGCCACAGCCGGGAGGGCACCCTCAAACTGAAAATGCAGACCAGTTCCGGCTCCTCCATTCTGGTCGGGCCGCTGTTTGGATCGTCCGGTCCCGGCCCGGTCACCGTCGGTAATACTGCGCCTGCGCCCGCTTATCGTTCGGCCCCTGCCGCCACCGCCGCGCCTTTACCAGCGACGAAAACAGCGGCAGAACCGATCATGAGTGACACTGAGCGCTACTTTAATCAGCAGATCACTCAGGCGATAAACAGCGGCAATATCGACAAAGCGCTGAAGCTGCTGGATGAAGCCGAACGGCTGGGTTCCACCTCCGCCCGGCAAACCTTTATCCGTGGTGTTAAAGGCAAGGGGTGAAACTGCCCCGACACCAGGGATGTTGTCCCATCTGGTGCGCTCCGGCGCACCTTTTTTTGGATTGAAATAATGTTGAATGAGGGGAGATATGACCTGTGAGCGGACTAACTAACAGAAATGTCAGGAGAAAGAGCCGTTGTCTGCCATTAAGGTTAAAGCGTTATTCATGCAATACAGCGCGGTCATCCCTGATCCGCGCTGATTTCAGCTTTCCTGATTCATGCTGACTGCTTCCGTCGCGCCGTCAGATCCCGCAACAGTGCACAGGTTTCCGCATCGCTGAACAGCGCCTCCAGCGTGACGCTCAGCTTGCGTCGCCAGTTCGGGTATTCATCGCTGGTGCCGGGGATATTGACCGGCGTGGCCATATCCAGCCAGTCCTCCGGTTGCAGACCCAGCAGGGCGCTGTGACTGTCCGCCAGATAGCGCTGCATCGCCCGGTTCAGCGCCTTGCTCATCCCGGTACGTCCGGCAGACCGTCCGGCCCGTTTTGGCAGGGCGCCCACCTGATGCAGGCTGTTGAGCAGCGCCTGCTTTGCCCGCAGCCGATCCTGATACAGCCCGGCCAGCACCACCTTGTCCGGGTAGAGGCCCAGCCGGGCGCCCGTGGTCAGGTCGTCGCTTTGCCACCAGCCGCGCAGCGTCGGGAGATCGTGGGTGGTCGCGACGGCCATCGCCTGCCGCGGCCAGGCGGCGGGTGGACGAAATCCCGACGGG
The DNA here is from genome assembly GCF_008631515.1 of Pantoea sp. M_10. NCBI lineage: Bacteria > Pseudomonadati > Pseudomonadota > Gammaproteobacteria > Enterobacterales > Erwiniaceae > Pantoea > Pantoea sp. M_10. The sequence continues at coordinate 11,008 of NZ_VWUL01000004.1, forward strand.
GAGGTCTGTTCAAACCAGAGCACCTTGTAGGAGTAAACGCCGCCATCCCGCAGCTTATCGACAATCGCCTCCGGCACCGTGCCGAGATCTTCCCCAATCACCATGCAGCGATGTCGCTGGCTCTCCAGCGCAAGAATCGCCAGCAGGTCGTCGATGGGATAGTGAACATAGGCTCCGTGCATCGCCGGTTCCCCGGCCGGTATCCACCAGAGCCGCATCAGCGCCATCACATGATCGATGCGCAGTGCGCCGCAGTGGCGCATATTCGCGCGCAGCAGGGCAATCCACGGCTCCCAGGCGCGCTGCTGCATCACCTGCGGGTCCATCGGCGGCAGTCCCCAGTCCTGACCGCGCGGGCCGAGGATATCGGGCGGGGCTCCGATACTGGCCTCCATGCAGTAGAGGTCGCGATCGCTCCACGTCTCGGCTCCTCCTTTGGCCACCCCGACCGCCAGATCGCGGTAAAGGCCGATGGGCATTGCCTGCTGCTGGCAGCCCTGCCAGCACTCCGCAAACTGCTGCGCGGCCAGCCATTGCAACCAGAGCCAGAAACGCACCTGATCGGCATGCTGCTGCAGAAAGGTTTTCACCGCCGGGCTGGCAGGGTCCTGCAACGCCTCCGGCCACACCGGCCAGCCCCAGCGCTGGCTATCCTGCGCAATCTGATCGGCGTGGAGGGCATCAAACAGCGCCTGATGCTGCAGACTGACGCCACCCTCTTTGATAAAGGCGTGGAATGCCTGCACCTCAGGATCGGTGTCCTCACGCCGGCTGAACTGCGGCCATGCCAGGCTCAGCGCCGTGATTTTCAGGCGGGTGACCGCCGCATAGTCGACCCACTCCGCGGCGCGCGCCTGCGTCAGCGCCTGCTGTGTCTCCGGCTGCTGCCACCAGGCCTGGGCGGCGCTGCTCTGCCGGAAGTCACTGACCGCATTCACATCGATATAGAGGACATTGAGCCAGCGCCGGGAGGAGGGGCTGTAGGGACTGGCACTCTCCGGGCTGGAGGGAAACAGCGCGTGAATGGGATTCAGCCCGATAAACGCGCCGCCGCGTGCCGCAACAGCGGGCAGCATCCGGCGCAGATCGCCAAAGTCGCCAATGCCCCAGTTCTCCGCCGAACGTAATGTATAGAGCTGCACACAGGCTCCCCACAGCGATTCCCCCGCCTGCAACGCTGGCGGCTCATAGCAGCGGGGCGGAGCAATGATGATCCGGCACGACCACTGCCGGGCGCCCTGCTGCAGCGTTAGCTGATGGTAGCCCTCCGGCAGCGGCGGCAGATGCAGCGGCTGAGCGGGATGACAGCGACCCGAAGTGACTCCTCCCGCCTCACGGGTGAGTTGCCACTGCGCATCCTGCGTCAGCTGAGGGGACAGGCTCAGCAGATCGCCGCTGCGAAAGATCACCACCGGCGGCAGCGGCGTGCTCTGCTGACGCGGTGGCTGCATCACCGCCAGCAGACGCTGGCGGGTCAGGGCCGGGATCGCCTGCGGTCTGCCGTGGGCGTTAATATATTCCGCAGCGATACCCGCCACGGAAAAATCATCCTTAACCAGATTCGTTTTCATGGCGTTCCTCAGCGTTTCGCTTGCCAGATGCGCTGCTGGTAATCGCGGATAGCGCGGTCGGCGCTGAACATCCCGCAGCGCGCGGTATTCAGGATAGTGGCACGGGTCCAGGCGTCCTGATCGCTCCAGAGCGCTTCCACCTGCGCCTGGGCCTCCAGATAGGGCTGGAAGTCGGCCAGCACCAGATAGGGGTCACCACCCTCCGGGCCAAGACTGTGCAGCATCGCGTCAAAGGCGTGGCGATCGCCCTGGCTGAAGGTGCCATCCTCCAGCGCCTGCAGTACCTGGTTAAGCTGCGGATCTTTTTTACGCCACTGAGCGGGATCATATCCGCCAGCTTTCAAGGCCACGACCTGTTCAACGGTATGACCAAAGATAAAGATGTTGTCACTGCCAACCTGTTCAGCGATCTCAACGTTTGCGCCGTCGAGGGTGCCGATGGTCAGGGCACCGTTCAGCGCCAGTTTCATGTTACCGGTGCCGGAAGCCTCTTTGCCGGCGGTCGAGATCTGCTCGGAGAGATCGGCGGCCGGGATCAGCCGTTCCGCGACAGAGACGTTGTAGTCGGGGATAAAGACCACCTTCAGACGGTTGCCGATGCGGGGATCGTGATTGATCACCTCAGCCACTTTATTGATGGCATAGATGATGTTCTTCGCCAGGGCATAACCCGGCGCGGCTTTGGCGCCAAACAGCACCACGCGCGGCACACGATTCGCCTGCGGATCGATCACCAGCGTCTGCCACAGGGCGATGATATGCAGCAGGCTCAGATGCTGGCGTTTGTACTCATGCAGGCGCTTAATCTGCACGTCGAACAGCGCCGTGGGATCGATCGTAATGCCGGTGCGGTTTTTGACCCAGCCGACCAGCGCCTTCTTGTTCTGCTGCTTGATGGCGCGGTATTCGGCGCGAAACGCGGCGTCATCTGCAAAGGCTTCCAGCCCCTGCAACGCATCGAGATCGTTCAGCCAGGGCGTGTTCAGGGTTCGGGTAATCAGGGCACTCAGCGCCGGGTTGCACTGGTTAATCCAGCGACGCGGGGTAATGCCGTTGGTCACGTTGTGAAATTTCTCCGGCCAGAGCTGGTGATACTCCGGGAAGAGATCCTGCACCACCAGTTTCGAATGCAGCGCGGCCACCCCGTTTACCGCAAAACCACTGGTGACGCAGAGGTTCGCCATCCGCAGCTGATTATTGTGGACCAGCGCCAGCTTCGCCCATTTCGCCTCATCCTCCGGCCAGCGTGCTGAGACCACGGCTTTCAGCCGGGCGTTGAGCGTGTTGATGATCATCATATGGCGCGGCAGCAGGCTGCGTACCAGCCGGACATCCCAGCACTCCAGCGCTTCCGGCATCAGCGTGTGGTTGGTGTAGGCAAAGGTGTGGCGGGTAATCTGCCAGGCCTGATCCCAGCTCAGCTGGTGCTCATCCAGCAGCAGACGCATCAGCTCCGGGATCGCCAGCGTAGGGTGGGTATCATTCAGCTGAATGACTTCATGATCGGGCAGGGTTTCAATCGACCGTCCGGCCTGATGATGGCGGCGCAGAATGTCCGCCAGCGCACAGGCGCACTGAAAATATTGCTGCATCAGACGCAGTTTTTTACCGTTCTGATGATTGTCATTGGGGTAGAGCACCTTCGTCAGTTTTTCAGCGTCGATGCCCTGCTGCTCTGCGCGCAGAAAGTCGCCGTCGTTGAAGCGATTGAGGTTAAACGGCTCAGCGTGTTTCGCCTGCCACAAACGCAGCGGCTGGGTAATGCCATTCCGGTAGCCAACGACCGGTAAATCCCAGGCCTCACCCACCAGTTCAAACGCCGGTTGCCACTGAGGCTGCCCCTCTGTGGTGACCACTTTGCCGCCGAGTCCGACCCGAACGTTAAGCGCCGCGTTATGATTGAACCAGGGGTAACGATCGCGCTGCCACTCATCCGGCGTTTCTTGCTGCGCCCCCTGTTCGAAGCGCTGGCGGAACAGGCCATATTGATAATTGAGGCCATAGCCGGTTGCAGGCTGGCCCACACTGGCCATAGAGTCGAGAAAGCAGGCGGCCAGCCGACCCAGTCCGCCGTTACCCAGCGCCGGATCCGTCTCATTTTCCAGCACGTCAGTCAGCGAAATATGCCACGCAGAGAGCGCGTCATTGACCGCGTCATACCAGCCCAGATTCAGCAGGTTGTTCCCGGTCAGACGGCCAATCAGAAACTCCATCGACAGATAGTTAACGTGGCGCTGTGTTGCGGGTGCCGGGGCGCCTGGCTGTGCGGCCAGCATATCCGCCAGCGCACCGCTGAGCGCCTGCCACCACTGTGACGGGGTCATCTCCTGCGCTTCGTGCAGGCCAAAACGCTGCCACTGACGGGTCAGGGCGGCGTTGAACTGAATCGGGTTAAATTCGGGCTGTGTCATGGTTGATCTCCTGGAAAAACAGAAAAAGGGGGTCAATATGGCGACAGTGTGCCCGCGCGAAAGCTGGCGCTCCTCCTCCTGAACAGAATTAGCGCAGGAGGATAGGGAGGGTGGAGAGGATGAGGCTAATCCGAAATCGGTTCAGGAGTGTGATAGCGCACACTTTTGTAAAGTTTAATTAATGGGTTTGCTTGCATTCATCTGACGAAATGCTGAACCTGTGTAAGGAATAATTACGAAGCGTAAAATAATGCTGCGCTCGACAAACGGAGATACGCGCGCCCATGTTAATACCCGCTAAACTCAGCCGCCCGGTGCGTCTTGATGGCACCGTCATCCGTGAGCGCCTGCTGCAAAAGCTCACCGCAGCCGGAAACTATCGTCTGGTGCTGGTCACCAGTCCGGCGGGCTACGGCAAAACCACGCTGGTGTCACAGTGGGCGGCGGGGAAAAGCGATCTGGGCTGGGTCTCTCTGGATGAGGGCGACAACCAGCCGGAGCGTTTTGCCGATTACCTGATTGCGGCCCTGCAGCAGGCCACCCACGGTGGCTGTCCGCGCAGCGAACAGCTGGCGCAGAAGCGGCAGTATGTCAATCTTAACGCCCTGTTTTCACAGCTCTTTATCGAGCTGGTGGAGTGGCAGCAGCCGCTGTGGCTGATCGTCGATGATTACCACCTCATCACCAATCCGGTGATCCACGATGCGATGCGCTTTTTCCTGCGTCACCAGCCTGAAAATCTGACGCTGATCCTGATGTCGCGCAATCTGCCCCAGCTGGGTATTGCCAACCTGCGGGTGCGCGAGCAACTGATTGAACTGGGCAGTCAGCAGCTGGCGTTTACCCATCAGGAGGCGCGGCAATTCTTCGACTGTCGTCTGGCGGCCCCGCTGGAGAGCGAAGAGAGCAGCCGGTTATGTGACGATGTGGCGGGCTGGGCGACCGCGCTGCAGCTGATTGTGCTGTCGGCGCGGCAGGGAGCCAGTTCGGCTCAGCATTCGGCCCGTCGTCTCTCCGGCATCAATGCCAGCCACCTCTCTGACTATCTGGTGGAGGAGGTCCTGGATCATGTCGATCTCCCCACCCGCCATTTCCTGCTGAAAACCGCGCTGCTGCGCTCCATGAATGATGAACTCATCGCCCGGGTTACCTGCGAAGAGAACGGCCAGATGCGGCTTGAAGAGATCGAGCGTCAGGGGCTGTTCCTGCAGCGCATGGATGATTCCGGCTGCTGGTTCAGTTACCACCCGCTGTTCGGTAATTTCCTGCGGCAGCGCTGTCAGTGGGAGCTGGCGGCGGAGCTGCCCGCGCTGCACCGGGCGGCGGCTGAGAGCTGGATGGCGCAGGGTTTCCCTGGCGAGGCGATTCATCATGCGCTGGCGTCCGGCGACGCCAGCATGCTGCGCGACGTGCTGCTGGAGCACGCCTGGACACTGTTCAACCAGAGTGAGCTGCCGCTGCTGGAGAACTCCCTCAGGGCGCTGCCGTGGGAGATGATGCTGGAGAACCCGATGCTGGTGCTGCTGCAGGCCTGGCTGATGCAGACTCAGCACCGCTTTTCCGAGGTGGACAGCCTGCTGGCACGCTTTGAACAGGCCAGTCGCTGCGAGATTGACGCGGCGCTGCGCGGCGAATTTAATGCATTACGCGCTCAGGTAGCGATTAACGACGGCAACATCGACGAAGCGGAGCGACTGGCAAAAGTGGCGCTCGACACGCTGCCCGGCAATCGTCACTACAGCCGTATTGTGGCAATGTCGGTACATGGCGAAGTGATGCACTGCAAAGGCGAGCTGGAGGATTCCCTCAAGCTGATGCGTCAGACCGAGCAGCTGGCGCGCCGCGATGAGGTGTGGCACTACGCCCTCTGGAGCCTGATTCAGCAGAGCGAAATTCTGTTTGCGCAGGGCTTTTTGCAGGCAGCCTATGAAATCCAGAGTCGCGCCTTTGTGCTGGTGGAAGAGCAGCATCTGGCACAGTTCCCGCTGCATGAGTTTTTGCTGCGCATTCGCGCTCAGTTGCTGTGGGCCTGGGGGCGGCTGGAAGAGGCGGAACAGGCCGCACGCGACGGCATCAGCGTACTGAACGGTTTTCAGCCGCAGCAGCAGATCCAGTGTCTGGGCCTGCTGGTGCAGTGCTCGCTGGCGCGGGGCAATCTGGATAATGCCCGCAGCTATCTTAACCGGCTGGAAAACCTGCTGAACAACGGCAACTGGCACAGCGACTGGATTGCCAATGCCGATAAGGTCCGGGTGATCTACTGGCAGATGACCGGCGACAGTCAGAACGCACGCGACTGGATGCGCCAGACGCCTAAACCTGCCTTTGCCAACAACCATTTTCTGCAGGGGCAGTGGCGCAACATCGCCCGTGCGCAGATCCTGCTGGGCGATGTCAGCCAGGCGGAAGTGGTGCTGGAAGAGCTGAACGAGAATGCCCGCGCCCTGCGCCTGATGAGCGATCTGAACCGCAACCTGCTGCTGCTGAATCAGATCTACTGGCAGACTGAACGCAAAGCGGAGGCGCAGCGTGTGCTGATCGAGGCGCTGAAGCTGGCGCGCAGTACCGGTTTTATCAGTCACTTTGTGATTGAAGGCGAGATGATGGCACAACAGCTGCGGCAGTTGATTCAGCTGAATACCCTGAATGAGCTGGACAGCCATCGCGCCCGCCGCATCCTGCTGGAGATCAATAAATATCACCGTCACAAGTTTGCCCATTTCGATGAGGGGTTTGTCAGCCGGTTGCTCAACCATCCTGACGTGCCGGAGCTGATCCGCACCAGCCCGCTGACACAGCGTGAATGGCAGGTGCTGGGGCTGATCTATTCGGGCTACAGCAACGATCAGATTGCCGGGGAGCTGGCTGTGGCCTCCACCACCATCAAGACCCATATCCGCAATCTCTATCAGAAGCTGGGCGTGTCTCACCGCAGTGAAGCGATGAACCAGGTGCAGTCGCTGCTGAAAATGATGGGCTATGTCTGACATCTGACGCGATGTCCGTCTCACGTTCAGCATCGCGTCACGCTCCCTGTGACAGAAAGACAATATAGTTTTCCGCCACCCTGTTTAATTATTCATCCGGTACAATTCTTATTAACGCTGTGTTAATATTCCGGCGCTTATTCAGGCGTCCTGCCGAGCGATCTATTTCCGGGAACGCAGTATGACCGTAAAATATCCTTTTTATCTGAATGCCTGTTTGCTGCATTCCCTGCGCCCTGTCTGCAGAAGCGTCCTGACACTCATTATTCTGCTGCTGCTCATTCCTCATCTGGCTTATGGCGAAATACGGGATGGCAAAGCCAACCGTATCGTCAGCGGAATTATCAGCTTCAGCCATTGGCCCGGCCTGAACAGTCCGCCCCAGTTATGTGTCTTTTCATCGGCACGGCATCTCTCCCTGCCGGAAAATATCACTTCGCCTGCTGCAACCTTTACCGTTGTCTATATTGCTGCTGCCAGCCAGCTTGCGACGCGCCGGTGCGATGCACTCTATTTTGGCGCGGAAACCTCGCAGCAGCAGGCAAAAACTATTCAGCAGTTACGGGGCAGAGCGGTGCTTACCCTTGCAGAGAGCAGCCCGGAGTGCACCGTGGGGGCCGCTTTTTGCCTGATATTTCATCCGGACCGAACGCTTTTTTCCGTTAACCTTGATTCGCTTGCCAGAAGTGGCGTCAGGGTGAGTCCGGATGTGCTTTTGCTCTCCCGCCAGAGAGTCGAATAATATGAAATTCGATAAAGTAAGAAACGACAAATCATCAATACGTAATAAACTGCAGAAAATAAGCACCATCAATGCGGCGGTAATATTACTGTTGTGCTGGCTGCTGCTCTCCTCGACCTCGCTGCTCTTCATTAAAAATTATGAGAAATGTAATCTTGAACTGATTGGCTCAACACTCAGCACGACGCTGACCGCCGCGACCGTTTTTGCCGACAGCTATGATGCGCGTAATAAAATTGAACAGCTCGGTGAGCAGGGCCTTTATGCCTCTGCAAAGCTCGTCACCCGGGATAATATTGAACTGGTCCGCTGGCATGCGCAGCAGGAACCGACGGGCTGGTATTCACGCTGGTTACGCGAGTGGATGTATAGCAAACCGCTTAATGTCGCCATCAATCATGCTGACGTCACGGTCGGCACACTGACGCTGGAAGGGACCGTGACCGGCGCGATGCGATTTATTCGCTACTCCTTCCTGATCCTGACCAGCGGAATGCTGTGTGTGCTGATTGTCTCGCTGATGCTGAGCGCCTTTTTGCATCGGGGTATCGTCGCGACGCTGCGCAACATTACCAGTTCCATTCACTATGTGATTCATTCGGGTGATTTTTCCCTGCGCATACCCGGCAGCCCGACGAGTGAGTTTCAGCTGTTCTCCGATGATCTCAATTCGCTGCTGAAGGAGATGCAGTCGCTGAAGGCTTCGCTGATCCGTGACAATCGCTCGCTGGCGGCCAAAGCGCTGGAAGATCCGCTGACCGGGCTGGCCAATCGCAGCGCCTTTACGGCGCATCTCGCCCGGCTTCTGGATCGACAGCAGGAGAAGGGGCGCTTTGCTCTGCTGTTTCTGGATGGCGATCGTTTCAAGAGCATCAACGACAGCTGGGGTCATGCCGCAGGCGATGACGTTTTAAAAGCGATAGGCTCACGCCTCCTGTCTCTGGCGGCCGATCAGGATCTGGTTGCCCGCTTAGGGGGCGATGAGTTTGCCATGCTGGTGAGCAGTCGCGTCAGTGAGGAGGAGCTTCAGCGTCTGGTGCAGTGCATTCATGAGGTTATCACGCAGGCGATTACGATTGCCGGGGATACGCAGATAACGACCTCGGTGACCGTTGGTTATGCCTGGTCACAGCAGGGTGACACGGTCGCGGCCATTCTCGAACGTGCCGATATGAACATGTACAGGAATAAACGAGCAGGTAAGGCGAAAAGATGAGAATGAAATTTTCCCTGGTATTACTTGTGATGACGCTGGCGGGCTGTCAGTCGACGGCGCGCTTCAGTGAGGCGCAGATCGCTGCGATGAAAAGCGCTGGCTTTACGCAGAACATGGAGGGCTGGGGATTGGGCCTGTCCGATAAAATCCTGTTTGGTATCAACGAATCCGAACTGACCCCTGCCAGCAAAACGACCATTCAGACGATGGCGAGAAACCTGGCCTCGACCGGTATTGAGCATGTGCGCATTGACGGGCACACCGACAACTATGGCAAACCGGATTACAACCAGCAGCTGTCACTGAAAAGGGCAAACGCGGTCGCGGCACAGTGGGCGCAGGGCGCCGCGATCCCCCCTGAAAATATCATCACACGCGGGTTAGGCATGAGCGCTCCGGTGGCCAGCAACAGCACTCCTCAGGGGCGGGCGCAGAACCGCCGTGTGGCCATCGTCATCACGGCGCCGTAATTCTCCCGGCAGGCCGGACGCAGGGTTCCGGCCTCGCTATGACACGACGCTGGCAGCGTGGCGCGCCTGCCGCACGAAGAGAGATTAGCGGATGGTCAGTTCATTCAGCGCCGACAGCAGCGCGTCCACTTTGGGCAAGAACTGTTTGCGCCGTGGCCATACCACGCTCAGCGTCAGCCCGTCAGGCTGCAGTTCCGGCAGAATAATGTCGAGTTCACCCGCGTCCACGGCGCGCTGGATCAGCCAGGATGGCATCTGTGCCACACCCAGCCCGGCGATAACCGCCTGTAACTGCGCATCAACGTCCCCGACAGCCAGCCGCCAGGGCACCTCCCGCCAGTGCGCCTGCCCATCCTGAGTAGTAAACAGCCAGGGTTTGGTGCTGCCATCTACGCGCTCATAAAGGATGGCGGGGTGATTCAGCAGCGCCGCCTCATCTTCCGGGCGTCCCTCACGTGCCAGATAAGCGGGTGACGCACAGAACTGCATCTTCTCGCGACCCATATTGCGCCAGCCCAGAGAGGCAGGCAGGTCAGGTGCCCCGCCAATCCGTACCGCGACATCCACCCCCTCTTCAAACAGGTCAACAAAGCGATCGGACAGACTCAGGCTCAGCGCCAGTTCGGGGTGCTGCTGACAAAAGGGCATCAGCAGCGGCATGACGTTAAGACGGCCATAGGTGGTGGGCACAGCCAGCCGCAGGCGGCCGGAAGGAATGGTGCGCTGCGCCGCCAGCACCGCTTCTGCTTCGGCCAGATCCTCCAGCACCCGCAGGCAGGTCTGGTAATAGGCGCTGCCCGCGTCGGTCAGCTGCAGACTGCGCGTCGTGCGTTCCAGCAGGCGCGAGCCTAAGCGCGTTTCCAGCCGGCTGAGGCTTTTACTGACCGCCGAGCCGGTGACATGCAAACGTTCGGCCGCCGCGGTGAAACTGCCGCACTCGACGCTGGCAACAAACGGCAGGATGTCTTTCAGGCGATGATCGTGCATCGATTCGTGAACTCAGGTTGAGAATGATGTGAATAAATGACAGAGATAAGAACTGAATTCTCTATTAGGCTTAGCATTACGCAAATTGAGGAGAAATCAAATGAAAAAGCACGCTTTGATTGTGGGCATCAGCGGCGTAATCGGTCGCGCACTGGCAGACAAATTACAGCAGGAAGGCTGGCAGGTCAGCGGCCTGTCACGCGGCCGCGGTGCCGTGCCAGCGGGCGCGACCAGCCTGACTGCCGATCTGACCGATGCCGATGCGGTGCGTGACGCGCTGAAATCGGTCAAACCGGATGCGCTGTTTTTCAGCGTCTGGGCGCGTCAGGAGAATGAAAAAGAGAATATCCGCGTCAACGGCGGCATGGTGCGCAACGTGATCGAAGCACTGAGCGATCGCCTGCAGGGTTCTCACGTGGCGCTGGTCACCGGACTGAAGCACTATCTGGGCCCGTTTGAAGCCTACGGTAAAGGTGCGGTGCCGGTTACGCCATTCCGCGAAGAGCAGGGCCGTCAGCCGGTTGATAACTTCTACTACGCGCAGGAAGATGAACTGTTCGCAGGCGCTGAAAAGTATGACTATCGCTGGAGCGTGCATCGTCCGCACACCATCATCGGCTACGCGGTGGGTAATGCGATGAACATGGGGCAGACGCTGGCCGTTTACGCCACCCTGTGTAAAGAGAAGGGCTGGCCGTTTATCTTCCCGGGTTCGCCTGAGCAGTGGAACGGTGTGGCGGATATGACCGATGCGGGTCTGCTGGCTGAGCAGCTGCTCTGGGCCGCCACCTCGCCTAATGCCGCTAACCAGGACTTTAACGCCGTAAACGGCGATGTCTTCCGCTGGAACTGGATGTGGCCGAAACTGGCAGAATACTTTGGTATCGAGGCCGCGGACTATCCGGCGCAGATGATGCCGCTGGAAGGCCGGATGGATGAGGCCGCCAGCGCATGGCAGGCGATTGCAGAGAAGCATCATCTGCGTGAGGCGGATATCAATAAACTCGCCTCTTGGTGGCACACCGATGCCGATCTGGGACGTCCGATGGAAGCCTTTACCGACATGAGTAAGAGCCGCAAAGCGGGCTTTACCGGCTATCGCAGCACGCTGGACTCCTTCACCCAGCTGTTCGATAAGCTGAAAGCGGAAAAAGTGATCCCTGAGTAAAAACCTGCAGGCGCCCTATCCGGCGCCTGTTTCGTTTCCGGCATATTTGATCATTCAGTGGAGGTTCAGAACCCATGGCGAGATGTTTCATTATCGGGGCTGCGGGCAAGGTGGGTCAGCAGCTGACCCGTCAGCTGAGCAGCAAGGGGCACAGGGTAACGGCAATGCACCGCAAACCGGAGCAGGCTGAGACGTTGCAGGCAGCAGGCGCAACGGCTGTGTCAGGCGACCTTCAGCAGCTGAGCGTCCCGGAGCTGGCACAGCTGATGACTGAGCATGATGTCGTGGTGTTTACGGCGGGGGCCGGTGGTGCCGGAATCGCGCTGACCAATGCCATTGATGGTGAGGGGCTGACACTGGCCGTGGCGGCAGCAGAGCAGGCAGATGTTCCACGCTTTATGCTGGTTTCGGCCTTTCCCGATGCAGGTCGCGGCAAAACCCCTTCAGAGGGCTTTGAGAACTACATGCGGGTCAAACGACAGGCTGATGCTGAGCTGGTGGCGAGCCGCCTGGAGTGGGTGATCCTGCGCCCTGGCACGCTGACTGACGAAGCGGGCAGCGGACGGATTCATGCCGACCTGGCGATCCCCTATGGCGTGGTGCCGCGGGCAGATGTGGCGGCAACCCTGGTCGGGCTGATCGAACAGCCAGCCATTAAATATCAGATCATTGAACTGACTCAGGGCGACGGCCCGATCGATGAGGCGTTGCAGCGGTTGCAGCGTGGCTAATGCCACTATCAGTAGCACGTTAAGCAAGAAAAAAAGGCTCTGCTGGCTCAGGGATCGAGCCTGCACAGAGAGCCCGGTCAGATCGGAAAGACGCAAAAGCTGTCATCCATGACCGCTCGGCCCGCGCCGTCCCTGGCGCGGGACGCTTTCCTCTTCTGACCGGGCTCCCTGTGCCCTGACCTGAGGTGTTGCTGTCAGACTGGGCTGCATGTGGGTTTTGACCCCGTTCCCTGCGCAGGCTCGCTACCACAGCCAGCATGCCTTCAGGGATCGTTGCAGAAAAAAAGCCCCCGAAACCGGGGGCTTTTTCATAACTTAACGCATCTCTCACTTCACACATTTCGCGCAGTGCGCGCGCTCAATATGCTGAAAGAAGTCGTTACCTTTATCATCGACCAGGATAAAGGCCGGGAAGTTTTCGACCTCAATCTTCCAGATCGCTTCCATCCCCAGCTCCGGATACTCTACGCACTCCAGACTCTTAATACTCTGCTGCGCCAGCACCGCTGCCGGGCCGCCAATGCTGCCGAGATAGAAGCCGCCATGCTTGTGACAGGCATCCGTCACCTGCTGGCTGCGGTTGCCTTTTGCCAGCATGATCTTACTGCCGCCGTGTGCCTGCAGCAGATCCACGTAGGAGTCCATACGTCCGGCGGTGGTCGGGCCGAGTGAACCGGAGGCGTAGCCTTCAGGCGTTTTGGCCGGGCCAGCGTAATAGACCGGATGATCCTTAATGTACTGCGGCAACCCTTCACCGTTATCGATACGCTCTTTGAGCTTCGCGTGCGCAATATCACGCGCCACAATAATGGTGCCGGTCAGAGACAGACGGGTAGAGACCGGGTAGGCGGAGAGCTGCGCCAGAATCTGCTCCATCGGACGGTTCAGATCAACCTGTAAGACTTCACCTTCGCCCTGCTGACGCAGCGCTTCCGGGATCAGTCGGCCCGGGTTGGCTTCCAGCTTCTCAATCCAGATGCCTTCGCGGTTGATCTTCGCCTTGATGTTACGGTCAGCGGAGCAGGAGACACCCATGCCGACCGGGCAGGAGGCACCGTGGCGCGGCAGGCGAATCACGCGAATGTCGTGCGCAAAATATTTGCCGCCAAACTGTGCGCCCAGACCCAGCTTCTGCGCGGCTTCCAGCAGTTCCTGCTCCAGCTGCACATCACGGAATGCCTGACCATGTTCGTTGCCTTCGGTCGGCAGACCATCGTAGTAGTGGGTCGAGGCGAGCTTAACCGTCTTCAGCGTGCTTTCCGCTGAGGTGCCACCGATAACAAATGCGATGTGGTACGGCGGACAGGCGGCCGTGCCCAGGGTGCGCATCTTATCCACCAGGTAATTTTTCAGCTTGCCGGGACTCAGCAGCGCTTTGGTCTCCTGATAGAGATAGGTCTTGTTGGCAGAGCCGCCCCCTTTGGCAATACAGAGGAATTTGTACTCGTCGCCATCCACGCTGTAGAGGTCAATCTGCGCAGGCAGGTTGGTGCCGGTGTTCACCTCTTTGTACATATCCAGTGCGGCGTTCTGGGAGTAGCGCAGGTTATCTTCGATGTAAGTGTTATAGATACCCTGCGACAGCGCGGCCTCATCCCCGCCTCCGGTCCAGACGCGCTGACCCTTTTTACCCATGATGATAGCGGTGCCGGTATCCTGACAGGTTGGCAGCACGCCTTTGGCGGCAATCTCAGAGTTGCGTAAAAACTGCAGGGCGACATATCTGTCGTTGTCGCTGGCTTCCGGGTCAGCAAGGATTGAGGCAACCTGCTGCTGGTGAGCCGGACGCAGCATAAAAGAGGCGTCGTGGAAGGCCTGCTGAGCCAGCAGCGTCAGCGCCTGCGGGTCAACTTTCAGGATCTCCTGACCTTCAAATTCGGCGACTGAGACATGCTCACGGCTCAGCAGATAGTATTCGGTTTCTTCGTGGGACAGCGGAAAAGGGTTCTGATAGACAAAAGGTTTGTTCGACATTTTTTCTCACTTAATGACCGGCTGAACCACCGCGAGCAGGCTGCGGGGCGCAACATCATAGGCGAATTAATCGTTTATTATGCTTCCCCGCCGCGGGTGCAGCGGGGAAGTGCAGGAATGGTATCTTATAACGCGTTGATCTGCATGTTGTATCCGTCAGAACATCCACACCATCCACGGATAGGCAATCACCATCATGGAGACCAGGAAGATTGCGCCGAAGATGGTACCCAGACGCCAGTAGTCTTTAGTCGGCAGATAACCGCTGCCGTAGTAAATCGGACTTGGGCCGGTGCCGTAAGGGGTGATGATGCCCATCACACCCAGAGAGGTACAGAGCATCAGGCAGAAGACCGGCATATTGATGCCAGGAATCGAGGCGGCAATGGTCAGCATGGCTGGTAACAGCGCGGTGGTGTGCGCGGTGGTACTGGCAAACAGGTAGTGCAGCAGGAAGAAGGCGATTAACAGGACGACGGCTGAAATCTGCGGGTCATAGCCCTGCAGCAGCATGCCACCTTCTTTACCTAACCAGGTGATGAAACCGACGCGAGCCAGACCGTCCGCCAGCGCCACCAGGGTAGCGAACCAGGCAAAGGTATTCCAGGCGGGTTTATTGCTGGTGATGTCGTTCCAGCTGAGCACCCCTGTCCACAACATCAGGACCACGACCAGCAGTGCCGCCAGGGCTGGCTCAATCCACGAGGTCGCAAAGATCCACATCAGCAGGGCGCAGACCACGAACACCAGCAGCAGGATCTCATTGCGGGTCAGTCTGCCCAGTTTCTCCAGTTCAGCCATCGCCCATTTTGGCACTTCATCGTTGATTTTGACTTCAGGCGGATAGAACCAGTAAGCCAGCAGCGGCATGGTCAGAATCAGCAGCAGACCCAGCGGCAGGAAGGCCAGGAACCACATGCCCCAGGAGATATCAAAACCGATGATGCTTTTCACCAGCGCCAGGGCCAGCAGGTTGGGTGCCAGTGCAGAGAGGAACATTGAACTGGTGATACAGGCGGCGGTAATGGCGACCCACATCAGATAGGAACCGATTTTGCGGGCGCTTGGGTCATTCGGTTTAGAGCCGTAGAGCGGAGGCAGGTTGGCGATAATCGGATAGATGGTGCCGCCACTACGCGCGGTGTTCGACGGGGTAAAGGGTGCCAGCAACAGGTCAGCAAAGGTAATGGCATAACCCAGCGTCAGGCTGCGGCGACCCAGATATTTCACCAGGATCAGCGCCAGGCGACGACCAAACTGCGTTTTGTCATACCCTGCGGCGAACATAAAGGCACCGAAGATCAGCCAGACCGTGGAGTTACCGAAACCGCTGACCGCCCACTTAAAGGATTCACTGGCGACTTTGAATTTCGGATTAGCCAGCTCTGCCGGGCTGAAAAGCAGGAACTGACTGAACAGCGCGATGACGACAACGCCCGTCAGGCCGATCACGGCGCCGGGCAGGGGTTCAAAGATCAGGCCGACGATGACGCCGACGAAGATGGCGAAGAAGTGCCAGGCGTAGGGTTCAAGGCCCGCAGGTGTCGGCACCAGTAACAGCAGCACGGCCACCAGCACCGGCAGCGCCAGCATGATCGCTTTCTTTTTCCCCGCACCCGCAGGTGCGGCTTTTGGGGGTTCAGTTACAGCTGAGAGTGTTTTCATAGTGTTTTATCTGCAAGTTAAGAAGAATACGATTTGCGCCCCGGACCTTCACTGATGAATTTCGTTCTTATTCTTGATAGTGTGAATAAACCGCGATGCACTGATTTTTTTAATCCGCTGCCTGAGGATTGAGCAGCATTTTTAAAAGCCTGTAAATATGATGCGATTTCTGCAAATATAAATTTTGATCCAGATCAAAGAAATTAATTCATTATTCGCGATTTTTTAACATTTATTTTCTATTTATATTTCTGCCACCGGTATTCTGACACTTTTGTGAAGCGGGTCAACAAATGAGCAGGGCGGA
This sequence comes from Pantoea sp. M_10, assembly GCF_008631515.1. Classification (NCBI taxonomy): domain Bacteria; kingdom Pseudomonadati; phylum Pseudomonadota; class Gammaproteobacteria; order Enterobacterales; family Erwiniaceae; genus Pantoea; species Pantoea sp. M_10. Next base: position 27,237 of record NZ_VWUL01000004.1, read on the forward strand.
AAAGCAGGAGGTTATCACATAACATTCTGATAATGAATGATTTTATTTCAATGTAAACAAATGGTTGATTTTTGGTTACCCTTGATTAACAATAAATATAACTTTAGTTCCGCCATTCAGCAAATAAAAACTCCAGATGCTTTAAAAGTTAAATAAGTAAATTTATCGCTTACGTAAGCAAAGAAAGGCGTATATTAACAGCATGACATCGGACCACTTAATTAAGCGATAATTTGCGTCCGCTAAAAAATTTCCAGACTTTTAAATCTTGGAGTTTATCGCAATGAATACACTCACTCCCATCCTTAATCCACTGACCCTGCCAAATGGCGCCGTGTTAAAAAACCGACTGGTGATGGCCCCGATGACCACCTGTACCGGTTTCTATGACGGCACGGTCACCAGTGAACTGGTTGAATACTATCGCGCACGGGCAGGCAGCATCGGAACCGTGATTGTCGAGTGCTGCTTTATCGATAACCGCGGCCCGGCCTTTCCGGGTGCCATTGCCATCGACAGCGACAACAAAATCCCCGGTCTGAAACGCATTGCGGACGCAATCAAATCTGAAGGTTCTACCGCCATTTTACAGATCTATCACGGCGGCCGTATGGTCGAGCCGGAGCTGATTGGCGGGAAAACCCCGGTTGCGCCGAGCGCCATCGCGGCGCCGCGAGAAGGTGCCACCAAACCACTGGCGCTCAGCGCAGAAGAAGTCGACACCATGATCACCAAATTTGGTGATGCGGTGAACCGTGCGATCAAGGCGGGTTTCGATGGCGTGGAAATTCATGGCGCCAATACCTATCTGATCCAGCAGTTCTATTCACCCAACTCTAACCAGCGCGATGACAAGTGGGGCGGCAGCCGCGACAACCGCGCCCGCTTCCCGCTGGAAGTGCTGGAAATCACCCACAAGATGGCGGAACGCTTCGCCCACAACTCTTTCATCATCGGCTATCGCTTCTCGCCTGAAGAGATCGAAGTGCCCGGCATTCGCTTTGACGACACTCTCTTTCTGCTGGAAAAACTGGCCGCGCGTGGCCTGGATTATGTCCACTTCTCTGTAGGCCAGCTGCTGCGTCCGTCGATTGTGGATACCCAGGACCCGACGCCGCTGATCGAGAAGTACCTCGCCATGCGGTCGCCTGAACTGGCAAAAGTGCCGGTGATTGGCGTCGGCGGCGTTGTGAACCGGGCCGATGCCGAGATGGCGCTGGAAAAAGGCTACGATCTGGTGGCGATTGGTAAAGCCTGTATCGCCTACCCGAACTGGGCTGACCGGATCATCAACAACGAGCACCTTGAACTCTATATCGACAGCAACAAACGCGAAGAGCTGCAGATCCCGGAACCGCTGTGGCGCTTCTCGCTGGTCGACGCGATGATCCGCGACATGAGCGAATCGGGCCGTAAATACAAAGCGGGCGTTTATCAGGAAAAAGTGGAAGCAGAAGCGCTGAAGCTGAAAATCAACGTGACGCTCGACACAGACCGTATCACCGACATTTCACTGGTGCCGGATGACACCCTCGATGTCGATTTCACCACCACGTTTGAAAGCCTGCGTAACCGCATTCTGGTAGCAAACAGCCCGCACGTGGACGCCATTACCGGCGCAACCACCCAGAGTGAGGCGCTGAAAAAAGCGGTTTCACGCGCCATGACCACCTCCAGCAAAGCGCATGTGATTGAAGAGGGGGGCAACCCGAATGCACCGCAGAATTACGATGTGGTGATTGTCGGCAGTGGCGGGGCAGGTCTGGCTGCGGCAATTCAGGCGCACGACGAGGGCGCTCGCGTCGTCATCATCGAGAAGATGCCGACTATCGGGGGTAACACCATCAAGGCGTCGGTCGGTATGAATGCTGCCGAAACCCGCTTCCAGAAACTCAAAGGCATCGAGGACAGCAAAGAGCTGTTCTATGAAGAGACGCTGAAGGGCGGTCAGTTCAAAAACAACCCGGTGCTGCTGCGTGAGTTTGTGGATCTGGCACCGGAAGCGATCGAATGGCTGGCTAACCACGGAATCGAACTCAACGACATTACCATTACCGGCGGGATGAGCATTGACCGGACTCACCGTCCGGCTGACCGTTCCGCGGTGGGGGGCTTCCTGATCAGCGGTCTGGTGAAAAACATCAACAGCCGTAACATCGAAGTCCTGCTGGAGACCTCAGTCGCAGAAATCCTGTATGAAAATGGCGCGGTCACCGGTGTGAAGGTGGTCGATGAGTACAACGACAGCCGCATCCTCTACGCGAAAAGCGTGATTGTGGCGACCGGCGGATTCAGTGCCAACCGCGAGCTGGTGGTGAAATACCGTCCTGAACTCGATGGCTTTGTCACCACTAACCACAAAGGCGCTACCGGCAGCGGGATTGCGATGCTGGAGAAAATCGGCGCGGGCACGGTGGATATGGGCGAGATCCAGATTCACCCAACGGTGGAGCAAACCACCTCTTACCTGGTCTCTGAATCCATTCGCGGCGGCGGGGCTATCCTGGTCAGCCAGGCGGGTAAGCGCTTCTATAATGAAATGGAAACCCGCGACAAAGTCTCGGCGCAGATTATCGCCCTGCCTGAGAAGAGCGCCTGGATTGTGTTTGACGAACAGGTGCGGATGAATAACAAAGCGGCCGACGAATATATCGCCAAAGGCTTTGTCATCAGCGCGCCTACCGTGGCGGAGCTGGCGGCGAAACTTAACATGGGCGAACATCACACCCTGGAAGCGACACTGGCCCGTTACAACAACTTTGTTATCCAGCAGAAAGATGAAGATTTTGGTCGTCAGACCGCGCTGCGTCACCCGCTGAGTGAAGGCCCCTTCTACGCGATTCGTATCGCGCCGGGTGTTCACCACACCATGGGGGGCGTGACCATCGACACCACGACAGCGGTGCTGGACACTCAGAAACAGGTAATCAACGGTGCCTGGGCCTGTGGTGAGGTGGTTGGCGGTATCCACGGCGCGAACCGTATCGGCGGGAACGCCGTCGCCGATATCATCATCTTTGGTATTCTGGCCGGTGGTAACGCCGCCGCTTACGCCCGACGTTAACGGTCCTCCCCGGCATCCGCCTCAGGCGGGTGCCGGTTTTCCCATTCTGAAGCAGAGTCGCCTATGTTAACTGAAGCGCGTGTCTATGCTTACTCCGCCGTCCTGATGGGATCGCCCATCCTGCTCAAACTCTTCGAAGACAATCAGACCCTGGCCGCACAGGTTTTCCGGCTTATCAGACAGCAGGAGAATCTCTTCACCGTGAACCGCGCCGCCTCTGAGGTGATGGCGATCAACCATGCGGCAGGGCAGCATCCGGTGGTGGTCAGCCAGCCGGTGTTCGATCTTATCGCCTGCGCGCATGCGGTGAGCCTGCTGCCCGACAGCCTGTTTAATCTGGCGATCGGTCCACTGGTGAAGTGCTGGAAAATCGGTTTTCAGGGGCACAGCGTGCCGTCACCAGCGGAGCTTCAGGCTCGCAGGGCGCTCATCGATCCCCATGAGGTCATTCTTGACGCCGACGCCCGCAGCGTAATGCTGGCCAGACCGGGTATGGAGATTGACCTGGGGGCCATCGCCAAAGGCTATATCGCCGATCTTGTGCAGGCCTTTCTGCGCCAGCAGCAGGTCAGCCATGCGCTGATCAATCTGGGCGGCAACGTGCAGACCGTGGGGGCCCCCCCTGATGAACAGGGCTGGGCAATCGGACTGAAAAAACCGTTTGGTGCTGCCGACGAGCTGATCGGCGTGATTGGCGTGAACAATCGCTCCGTGGTGACATCCGGCATCTATGAACGTTACTTCGAGCTGAACGGGATCTGTTATCACCACATTCTGGACCCGCGCACCGGGTATCCGCTGGATAACGAACTGCTGAGCGTTACCGTGATTTCTGACCGGTCGCTGGATGGCGATATCTACACCACGCTGCTATACGGTCTGGGCGTGGAACAGGGCATTGCCTGTCTGGCAGACAAACCGGGTATTGAAGCCCTGTTTGTGACCCGCGACAGGCGGGTCATCTGTTCGTCACAACGTCACTTTTCGTTTCAGCTGCTGGATGACGATTACCGGCTGGTTCACTGACAGTATTGTTTGAGCAGGGTGTGATATTCCGGCTGCAGGCGGTAGCGGTAGACCGGGCGACCGGTGACGCCATAGTGAATGCTGGTGAACAGAATATTGATCTGCGCCAGCCAGATGAGGTATTTGCGGCAGGAGACGCGGGAGATATTCACCTCGGTTGCCAGTTCGTCGGTCGAGAACTCGGTACCCGGATGGGCGTCGATCCACAGGCAGAGCGTCCGCAGCGTCTGCGGCGTCAGTCCCTTCGGCAGGCGTTTCTGTTCGCTGGCCCCCGGCGGGTTACCATGCAGAAGCTGGTCCACGTCTGACTGCTGGTAAAACTGATGATTATCCATCAGCGACTTCTTCTGTCGCCAGCCGGTGAGCGCCTCTTCAAACCGGGCAAACTGGAAAGGTTTGATCAGGTAATCGACCACCCCGTAGTTAAGTGAGGTTTTGATGGTGGCGGCATCGGCAGCGGACGAGATAATAATCACGTCAACAGGACGGCCTGCGCTGCGCAGCTCCGGGAGCAGGTCGAGACCGTTTTCCTGCTGCATATAGATATCCAGCAGAATCAGATCCACCTGCGGCTCGGCCTGAGCCAGCCGCTCTTTCGCCTGCTGTAACGTCGAGGCCGTTCCGCAGCAGGTAAATCCCGGGATCTGCCCGATGTAGCAGCGGTTCAGCTCCGCGACCATGGCGTCATCATCGACAACTAACACATTAATCATTGGGTAATCATTCCTCTCTCCCACGGAAGTTGTACTAAGAATTGGGTAAAGACGCCGGGTTCTGACTCGACGCTGACGCTACCCCCCAGGCTTTCGGTCTGCTGTCTGACCAGAAACAGTCCGACACCGCGATCCTCACCCTTTGTGGAGACGCCCCGTTCAAAGATGGTGTTCAGCTGCGCGGCATCAATGCCGGGACCATCATCACTCACTTCGCAGGCTAACCAGCCATTCTGATAGTGCAGCATGAGGTGGATTTCACCCTCGGTCTCCGGGTCCAGCGCCTCAAGCGCATTCTCAATTAAATTGCCCAGCACCGTAATCAGCACCGCGCTCTGCTCCTCACTGCCGCAGTCGGGCAAAAAACTGGCCTCATCGATAATCAGCTGATGGCCCTCATCGGTAACCCGGTTGATTTTACTGAGCAGGAAACCGGCAATGATCGGCGATTTGATCTTCTGCAGCAGCGAACCGATCTCCGTCTGATAGGCATTGGCGGTTTTGAGAATGTACTCTTCCATCTGCGCATAGTTTTTCATATGCAGCAGGCCCAGAATGACATGCAGTTTATTCATGAATTCATGGGACCGCTCACGCAACGCATCCACATAGTTTACCATGCCGTCCAGACGCTGCATCAGCTGGCTGATCTCGGTTTTGTCCCTGAAGGTGGTCACCGCCCCGATAATCCGGTCACGGCTGCGCACCGGTACGGTGTTAGTGATCAGGATGCGATTTCCCAGCGTCAGTTCTTCATCATACCAGGCTTTCCCCGCATGCAGCGCATCCTGCTGGTGGCGGTGCATCACGCTCTCTTCAGCAATCAGATCGCCGCTGGCTGGCGTTTTCTGTGTGGTCTCATGCAGCAGTTGCTGCGCGGCCTGATTGATCAGGCTGACGCGGGAGTGATCGTCTACCGCGATCACCCCCTCTTTGATGGAGTTAAGAATGGCCTGGCGCTGCTCAAACAGGCTGGAAATCTCGTGTGGCTCCAGACCCAGCAGGATGGTTTTCAGCCGCCGGACCAGAATCAGGATACCCAGCAGCCCGACCACGCCGCCAAACAGGCTGGTCCAGACGATGTTCCAGCGGCTTTTCGCAATCTGCGCCGCCACATCATTCAGCGCAATGCCGATCGCCACCACGCCGATCTGCTGATGCTGCGCGTTAAACACCGGCGTAAAGACCCGCAACGCTTCCACCAGCACACCATGATTGACCGCCACATTCTCCCGACCGCTCAGGGTGGGATAGATATCGTTACCGACAAAGTGCTTGCCGATCACCGCAGCATTGGGATGCGAAAAGCGAATGCCGCGCATATCCGTCACCACCACAAACAGCAGGCCGTTGCGTTTACGCGCCGCCTCAGCCAGCGGCTGAATCTGGCTGCTGCCGTCAGGCAACAGCAATCCCCGCTGAATTTCCGGGCTGTCCGCCAGCGTTCGGGCGACCGCCATCGCCTTATCTTTCAGGTGCGACTGGGCAAAGTTATCGATCTGAACGAAATAGAGCAGATGGACAGCCAGCAGTACGGTGAAGATAACCGCGGTCATCATCAGTGTGGTCAGGGTACTGAGTTTCATGGGTCGTTTCGTCACGGCGTGTCGGTTCTGTGGTTGGCTTGTCATAGGCTTTCAGTACGGATGGGAGATCGCCGGGAAACATACGCTAACTCGCCGCATCAGTACAGTTTTAGCGGCCTGACCGCCGTCGGTTTCAGTAAGAATATTTGTGTTAGGGGATTGTATAATTCAAAGGACACCCTTAATGTGTGGTTAAAATAATCGCTCAATAAAGTAAGCCTTTTGTAATTAAATTAAGGCTAAATTGCTATTTTTAATTTTATAACTAATTTCGCATTAACTCGTAAATAACATTATTTTAAACTTTGAGGACTTTTTTTAACCAGTACGGTCCGAGCTGTAGATTAAAATGATGAATTCACAAAAAGTTATTCCCGCGCTGTCTCTTGCGGCCCTGTTAGTTTCATCCGCACTTCACGCTGAAACCTCACCAGAAAAAACCGATGTTCTGTTAATTGGCGGCGGCATCATGAGCGCCTCCATGGGCACCATGCTGGAAGAGCTGCAGCCTGGCTGGAAACAGATCATGGTTGAGAAGCTGGATGGCGTGGCGCTGGAATCCTCAAACGGCTGGAACAACGCCGGTACTGGTCACTCTGCTAACATGGAGCTGAACTATACGCCTGAGCGTAAAGATGGCTCTATCGACGTGTCCAAAGCGCTGGAAATCAACGAAGCCTTTATGGTTTCACGTCAGTTCTGGACCGCGCAGGTCAAAGAGGGCGTGATGCACGATCCGCGCTCTTTCATCAACTCTACACCGCACATGAGCTTCGTCTGGGGCGACAACGTCGACTTCCTGACCAAGCGCTATGCTGCACTGCAGAAAACCGCGCTGTTCCAGGGCATGAAATTCTCCACCGATCACAAGCAGATCGAACAGTGGGCGCCGCTGGTCATGGAAGGTCGTGATCCGCAGCAGAAAGTCGCGGCAACCTGGACCCCGGTCGGCACCGATGTTAACTACGGCGAAATTACCCGTCAGCTGATCGGCAGCCTGAAGAAGAATAACAACTTCCGTCTGGAAACCTCATCTGAAGTCACCGAGTTCAAGCGCAACGGCGACAACTCCTGGCACGTCACCATTAAAGATGTCAAAAATGGCAGCGAGCGCGCGGTCGATGCGAAATATGTCTTTATCGGTGCCGGTGGCGGCGCGCTGAAGTTACTGCAGAAAACCGGCATCCCGGAAGCGGACAACTACGCGGGCTTCCCGGTTGGCGGCTCGTTCCTCGTGACCGAAAACAGCGCGATTGCGAATCGTCACCTGGCGAAAGTCTATGGTCAGGCTTCCACCGGTGCACCACCGATGTCTGTTCCGCATCTGGATACCCGTTATCTGGATGGCAAGCGCGTCGTGCTGTTCGGACCGTTTGCGACCTTCTCTACCAAGTTCCTGAAAAACGGCTCGCTGTTTGACCTGCTGAGCACCACCACGACCCACAACATCGTGCCAATGACCGATGTCGGTATCGATAACTTTGACCTGGTGAAATACCTGATCGGTCAGGTGATGCTGAGTGATGAAGATCGCTTCGACGCGCTGAAAGAGTACTATCCGGACGCGAAGAAAGAGGACTGGAAACTGATTCAGGCCGGTCAGCGTGTTCAGATCATCAAGAAAGATGCTGAGAAAGGTGGCGTGCTGAAACTGGGTACAGAAATTGTGACCGATCAGCAGAAAACTGTCGCAGCCCTGCTGGGTGCGTCGCCGGGCGCGTCAACCGCTGCTCCGATCGCGTTAAGCGTGATGCAGAAACTGTTCCCGGAAGAGTTTAAGTCAGCAGAGTGGCAGGCCAAGATCCACAAAATGATTCCTGGTTATGGCCAGAAGCTGAACGACAACGTGCCGTTGCTGCAGCAGGTTTGGAATGAGACTGCGGCAACCCTGCAGCTGACCACGCCGCCTGTGATCAACATGGATGGCAAATCAGCACCGGCGCCAGCGGCTCAGCCTGAGCAGGCAGCGCCTTCAGCCAAACACGATATGGCGCTGTAATCGCGTCCTGATGTGAAAAGCCCGCGCGGGTCACCCTGCGCGGGCTTTTTTATTGCGCGCTGTTCAGTGCCTCAGGCTGACGGCTTGCCGCGTCACGGCTTCCCGGCAGGCGAGCAGTTGCGTTTAGTGTCAGGCAAAGAGGGTGTTTTAATGGCTTGAGGTGGTTTCAGGTGATGGATGTCTGATTTGAGCTAAGAGCAGAAATTACCCCAAACAATAAAAGCTGTCGGCTGAAGCATTCGCCCTGCAAATTGAAAAAGTAATTGATACAAGTGAGGTAGCATAATAGATCTCGTATGAGATGCGTTATTACATACTGAGCAGCCAGACTGTAAGTCATCACGATGGGTGCGAAAGTGAGGTAAAGTGACTGCAGAAAGGGTGCAACAGTGGCATTCCTGGTGAAAACGAATGTAGTCGTGCTCCGTTCACTTAGACTTGCACAGCTGCTCCCGGCTATTATAAAGGCTGTAATTAAATCTTAAAAATTATGCAGACTAATCATGAGTAACAAGCAACTTAACGAAATAAGCAAGTTCCTGAGTTATATCTTGCGCCATGAGCCTCACACTATCGGATTGCAACTCGATGCAGAAGGCTGGGCAGACATTAACTCTTTGATTACCGGCGCAGCGAATGAAGGTCATATACTTGATCTGGCACTGATTCAGACAATTGTGAATAGCAGTGATAAGAAACGGTTTACCCTCTCCGACGATGGTCAGCGTATACGTGCCGCCCAGGGGCACTCAGCACCAGACGTGAATCTCCAGCATAGAGAAAAAGAACCGCCAGAACTCCTCTACCATGGCACTGCAACACGCTTCATTGAATCTATTTTTCAGCAAGGATTGATTGCAGGCTCACGCCACCATGTGCATCTATCGAAGGAAACCCGGACGGCTATTGCTGTCGGACAACGCTACGGTAAACCAGTACTGCTGGAGATTGAATCCCAGCGAATGTACCAGCATGGATATAAATTTTTCCAGGCTGAAAACGGGGTTTGGTTAACCGAAACAGTTCCCATTAATTTTATTTCATTAAAAAGTTAATCACCTGGTAGTTCATTAGATACCTTCTCTGTTAGCAGTTATTGTTCAGCAATAATGATTATGTCGGCTGTTGGCACAGAGCGGACAGGGCACAGGACAATTTCTGCTATGAGCGAAAAGCGGACATTGATAACAGCCTTCTGTGTGAATTATCAGGTAGCAGGTCAGAAGGTGCAAAGAACACCTTTGAATTAGATCAAATTTAAATCAGTATCATCTAGGGATCATTTTACTAACGTTGATATTCTGGTCCGGACTCACGGACCGGAGAAGCTTTACATGTCTGAATATACCTTGCAGGACTGCAACATTACGGTGCCCGACGTATTTCGCGATCGCACCATGAACCTCTTTACCCTAAGCCATACGAATGCCAATGAATTCACCTTTGTGATTTCACGTGCAACCGCTGCTGCAGAAGACACGCTTCAGTCAGTATCCCAGAGACTGTCTTCCGAACTGCAGGCGACTTTGCAGGATCTCTCACTCAATCATGCCCGGCTCACTGAACTGAATGGCAGGCAGGCCCTGGAACTGTTTTACAGTTTCAAATCCGGCGAAAGAATCATCTTTCAGAAGCAGAGGGTGGTACTGACATCTGAAAATAATACGGGAAAAAAGTTGCTCTGTTTCATTGGCACCTGCCCGGATTCGTTTGACGATTACTATGGACGTATCTATGACAACATCACGGACAGCATTACCTTTCCGGACGATGCACCAGATTCTACCGCAAGGGGGAGCCAGATCCCCGCCGACAGCCAGGAACTCTTCTTTAGCTTTGACCGTGATAGCCGCGAACTGAATGTGTTCCCTTCAATTTCTGATCTCTACTCGTCGATTGATCTCAGTCGGGCCAGAAACGGCAACTATCTGTTCTTTGACGCTGTCGGCGAACCACTGATGCTGTCTCCGATACCTGATGGCGAGCATGCTGGCCGCTTTGCGCTGTGGGAGATGGCAGGTGCCAGGAGACCTGGACTTATATCAAGTTTGCTCCTGGCCAGAACTGTCCGGGGTATTGACGGCCTTGATACCACTGAAGTCGTTGAGGCTTACCTCCGCCAGCGGATAAATGGAAAATGAATGGTGCCGCTGAAGCTTTTTCCGCTGCACGCGTGGGGGACGGCATAGAACATTCTGCCTCTAAAGACTGGCTGGTGCTCGGTCTGATAGGCGGGGCCATTGCCGGTGCGGCGTTCACTCTGGCCACGGGGGGCGTCGGAACAGTAGTCCTGGCCGCGACGCTCGCAGGCGCAGCTGGCGGCGGCGGACTGGGAGAAGTTCTCGGCAGTATGTCATGGGCACCCCACCACGAAACCGGCCATCTGGTTACTGGTTCATCAAACGTATTAATCAACGGAAGACCGGCGGTGATGTCGCATATGTCTGTAGGTGACTGTGACGAGCATGGCCCGGCTTTACAGCGGGTGGCAGAAGGATCTTCACGCGTCTGTATCAACGGACTGCCCGCTGCCAGGATGGGGGACCGCCTGACTTGCAGTGGGGTCATCAGCGGTGGATCTACTAACGTCATTATTGGTGGCATTAAAGAGCAGACTGACGTAATCAGTCCTGAAATTCCTGACTGGGTGGACAGAGTACTGCTGGGCGTGGGCCTTGCGGCCACGACCGTTCTGGCAGGACCGGCGATAGCCCTGCTGGGTTTTGCGGGAGGTCTTGGTGGAGGTTATGGCGGCGCTTACATAGGCGGGAAATTATGGGGAGAAGGCTCTGACGGTCAGAAGTGGCTTTCATTAGGCGGTGCGTTTGCAGGCGGCCTTGCAGGTGCAAAAGGAGGCGCAGCCTTTAATGCGTGGCGTAACACGCCTAAGAGCCTCATCAACCTTAAAGAAATAGAACCCCAACTGGCCACTGATCCGGACAGAGCCTTTTTCTGGTCAGGGCGCACTGAAGGTGTCGGCGGTCCTGACGTCGCAGAAGCCATCGCGAAGTCCCGAGGCGGTGTCACGCTCGAATCCACAATTAAAGATAAAAATATTAAAATGCCTGAATGGGATTTCGATAAACCGCAGAGCATCAAGGCCTGGGAGGATGTCTCCGCGTCTTATGCAAAACAGGTCTCTGGAGAAGTCAGGGCCGTAGTGGGGCAGTCCCTGCGTGAAGGTAATATATGGGAAAACGTTGAGTTACCACGCCTGATGGGCAACGATAATGTCACGAAAATCACCACAATCGATCCGGTATCGCAGACGGAAAAAGTCATTTTTGTAAGGGATAACTGATATGAAAATTACAGGCACAAGTTCATATGTGATGCTTGATATCGAGGGCAAAAAAATCAGGGCAGAAGGTGAAATGGTCGTGGGGGGGTTTGTGGCTGAAAAAAGCACCATGAAACAGTTTGAACCCCCCTATGAAAGTGAACCTGTGACTGATGCTGTTCGCCAGCATTATATTGATGAAGCAGTCAAAAAAACCCAGGGATCTCATATGGTCATGAAATTTGTTTAAATCTGTACGGTGAAGGTAGCCTGCTAATTACTTTCACATATTACTTCCGCCACAGTATTGAGACAGGTGGTGAGGGAGGATGATCCGTTTTGACCAGCCCTCCGTAAACTAACATACCATGTCGTAAGCAACGTCCGCTCACTGCCCAAAGCGGACGTGCCCCCGTTTCAACGCGATTGCCCCAGGCTAAACAGCGAACCGGCAACACTCCCCACTGGGCACATCATGCTCCCGAGCGCCGCTGCCGCCCTGAAAACGGTATCAGCCGCCAGCCATCATTAGCGCGCCGTCCGCAGCAACCGGGTCATGCATAAACTGAAATCGATCAGGCGCTGTTAAATTTGCGACGGCACGCGGTCTGGTTTTTAAGCGGAAAGTAAGGCGCGCTTAAATGAGAAAATATGCGCACGTGCGGCTTCGGCTGCACGTTGTGTGTCCCCTGATTCCAGCGCGGCAATGATTTCATTATGCTCAGCGATCACTTCATCCATGTGCGCCACGTTGGAAAGGGTGGTGGCCCAGAAGCGCTGCGCTTGTGCATGAATCACGCTAAGGATATCGGCCAGATGGCGATTACCGGCAATCTCGGCCAGGACCTGATGAAACTCGCGATCCAGCAGCATCATCTGTTCGCGGCTGCGTAACTGGCTCGCCTCATCAATTTGCTGATTAAGATGACGCAGACGCTCAAGCTGCGCCTCCGTCACCTTCTGGCTGCCAAGCTCAACACAGAGCGTTTCATTTACCAGCCGTACTTCAATCAACTCCAGTGCGTCATCAATTGATAATGGCGCCACCATGACACCTTTACGCGGGATAATTTGCAGTAAACCTTCGGTTGCGAGGCGATGAACCGCCTGATTAACCGGTGTACGACCTATCGCCAGATCATCCATCACCTGAGCGGTATTAAGGTATTCGCCAGGTTTGTAACGCAACGTAATGAGCTTGTGCCTGAAAGCCAGATAGGCTTGTTCATTAAGAGAAAGGCTTTTATCTGCACGGCCTGGGTTCACATTTTCCGCCACTGATTCACTCATCACTACGTTCCTTTTTTTACCTGTAAGACATCTTACACAAAAATCTGGCATGAAAATCGCTAGTTTAAAATTACTGTGAAATTTCACTGTGATTTTTCAACCGGAGGTTTTCTCATGCAGTTGCGATTCTCTACGGGCGACAAAGCCGCGACCACACTGAACGTGGACATTACGCATTTCATTATTGCTGGCTGGGCCGGCCGCGATAAGGAAGCCGTATTGCACCATATTCGTGAATTAGAAGCCCTCGGTGTGCCCGCACCCGGTGCAGTTCCGCTTTTTTACCGGGTTGCGGTTAATCAGCTCAGCCAGCAATCAGAGCTTGAAGTGGTAGGCGAGCAGACCTCCGGCGAAGCCGAACCCTTCGTTTTCTCGCATCGCGGCGAATTGTGGGTGTCCCTCACCTCTGATCATACCGACCGCCATCTGGAAACTTTTAGCGTCGCGCTCTCTAAGCAGGCGTGCATCAAGCCGGTTGCCAGCGCCGCGTGGCGCATGAGCGACGTTACCGAACACTGGGATGTGCTTGAACTCAGTTCATGGATTAAAGAGCAGGGTAAATGGGTCATTTATCAGCAGGGCACGCTGGCCTCACTGCTGACACCACAGGATTTGCTCGCTCGCTATTTTGCTGGCGGTGTTGTGGAAGAGGGCGTTGCTATGTCCTGCGGCACGCTGGGCGCCATTGGCGGCATCCGGCCATCCAGCCAGTTCCGCATGGCGCTGCACGACCCGGTGCTTAATCGCACGCTGGAACACACTTACACCACCGGCGCGCTGCCGGTGGTGGCATGAGGAGAGCGCCGATGACCACACTCTGGCAAGCCAGTCAGCAGTTGCAGAGCGGCGATGCTCTGCCCGAAGCCTTTACTGAATCCGCGTTGCAGGCCGCGCAGGATCCTGAACAACAGGGGGCACTGGTGTTCACGCAACGCTACGCCGCGTCTTGTAGCGCGGCAAACGCCCGCTGGCAGGCAAAGCAGGCGCTAAGTCCCATCGATGGACTGCCAGTCAGCATTAAAGATCTGTTCGATGTCCAGGGAGAGGCGACCACGGCCGGTTCACGCTTACTGGCCGATGCGCCCGTGGCGGCTGCCAATGCCAGCGTCGTCGATAAGCTGCTGCTGGCGGGCGCCGCCATCGTCGGTAAAACCACGATGACAGAGTTCGCTTTTTCCGGCTTAGGCATCAATCACCATTACGGCACGCCAGTCAATCCGTGGCAGCGCGAACAGCAGCGTATCCCCGGCGGATCGTCCTCTGGCGCGGCCGTTGCGGTTGCTGAGGGCATGTGTCTGGCTGCCGTTGGCACCGATACCGGCGGTTCAGTGCGGATCCCTGCTGCACTCTGTGGCCTGACCGGCTTCAAACCCACGGCAGAGCGCATCAATCAGCGTGGAACGTTACCGCTTTCGACCTCACTCGACAGCATCGGGGTGATCGCGGACGACGTGCGCAGCTGCTGGCTGCTGGATAGCGTCATTGCCGATCGGCCGCTGGCGTTACAGTCGCTGGATCTGCGTAACGCGCGCTTTGCTGTGCCGCAAACGCGCGTACTGGATGGTCTGGATCAGCATGTGGCGCAGGCCTGGCAGCGAGCCATCACGCTTGTGAAGCAGGCGGGTGCGACGATTATCGACATCACGTTGCCTGAGCTGGATGAGCTGAATGCTATGAATGCGCGTGGCGGCATTACGGCTTATGAAGCCTGGCAATGGCATAAAAAAAGCGCGCAGGCACACCCTGAAGCTTACGATCCCCAGGTGCTGGTGCGCATCCAGCGCGGCAGCCATCTCACCGTGCAGGATGCCACCGAGCTTTACCAGCAGCGTGCTGCATGGCAACAGCGCATCAACGCAGCGCTAGGGGATTTTGATGCGTTACTCATGCCAACCGTTCCGCTTGTCGCGCCCACTATCGCGTCACTCAGTGATGCCCAGCGCTATATGGAGATCAACGCGCTGATGCTGCGCAACCCCAGCATTATCAACATGCTGGACGGCTGTGCGCTCTCTTTACCCTGCCATCAACCGGGCTCTGCTCCGGTTGGCCTGAGCCTTGCTTCGATTCATGGTGATGACGCCCGCTTAATCAGCTGGTCGCTTGCCGTGGAAACTGCCCTTAACCGGAGATCCTGATGATGACTCAACCCCACGGCATGCTATATGTCGCCACCAACATTGGCGCTGAAGATGAGGCTGACTTTAACCAGTGGTATGACCATGAACACGTAGAGGAGCGTGTAGCCATTACGGGATTCCTGAGCGGTACACGCTATCAGGCAGTTAACGCTGAGTATCGATATCTCGGTTTATATGAAACCGACTCGCTGGACGCCTTTACCAGCGCCGATTATCACGCCGCATTCACGCACCAGACGGCATGGTCGGTACAGAATCTGCAAAAAATGGTTAACCCCATGCGCCGGGTGAGCACGGTCGCGCACAAGCATGGCAAAGGCACGGGCAATCAGTTAGCGGTGTTGACGCTGCAGGCGATCGATGGCAGTGCGCTCAGCGACTGGCAGCAGCAAATAAGCCAGACGCCGGGCTACATCTCCTCCTGCGTGCTGATGCCAGACAGCGTCCTGAGTTCGCCGTTACCGAAGGAAAGCCAGGAACAGCGGAAAATGCAGCCGATGCTGCTGATTCATTGCAGCGATGCACGGAGCTGCGATCGCCTCGCTGCGGCCGCGGCACAGCTGCTTGTGGGAGAGATACAGCGTTATGCCCTCAACTGGCAGTTAACAAAACAGGAGCTGACCCATGGCTGATACCGATTCTCTGCAACATGCAGCAGGCGCCCTACGCACCAAATCGAAGACCGGGCGTCTGGCTGCTGCCAGTTCGATTGGCACCGCGCTTGAGTGGTACGACTTTACCGTTTACAACATCATGGCCGCGCTGGTGTTTAACCATATCTTTTTCCCCAGCTTCGATCCGCTGGTCGGCACCATTCTGGCGTTTTCAACCTATGCGGTAGGCTACATTTCACGTCCGCTGGGGGGCTTCGTGTTCGGTCACCTTGGCGATGTCGCGGGGCGTAAAGCAGTGTTGATCATCACGCTGGTGATAATGGGCGTAACCACGGCGTTAATGGGCCTGCTGCCGGGCTATGCGGTCTGGGGCATCTGGAGCCCGGTTCTTTTAGTCGCGCTGAGGTTTGTGCAGGGCATCGCGCTGGGCGGCGAATGGGCAGGGGCCGTATTGTTATCGATGGAGCATGGCGACGCGAATAAACGCGGGCGTAACGCCTCCTTTGCGCAGGTTGGTCCATCCTGCGGCACGCTGATCGGCACGGGCTTTATTACGCTGGTGACGGTGATGATGAGCGCCGATCAGTTTCAGGCGTGGGGCTGGCGCATTCCGTTCCTGCTAAGCCTGGTACTGGTCATATTTGGCCTGTGGCTGCGTCGCGGTGTGGAAGAGACACCCACCTTTGTCGCAATGCAGGAACAGGAGAAAACCACGCACACCCCGTTAAAAGAGGTTTTCGTAAACTATCCGAAACAGCTACTCATTGCCGGAGGATCGCGTATCGGCTCGGATGTCCTTTACGCGCTGGTGGTCGTCTTTACGCTGACCTACGTCACCACCGTGCTGCAATTACCGCGACCGCTGGCGTTAATGGCTACAATGCTGGGCGCAATAGTTAACGCGATTACGGTGCCGATGTTTGGCGCGCTTTCAGACAGGTGGGGACGACGCCCGGTTTACATTACCGGCGCGCTGCTGGCGATTGTATGGTCATTTCTGTTCTTTGTGCTGCTTGATAGCGCGCATCCGGTATTGATCGTGCTGGCGGTGATTGGCGGTTTGCTGATCCATGCGATGATGTACGGGCCGCAGGCCGCGTTTGTCACTGAGCAGTTTCCGGGACATGTGCGTTACGCGGGTTCATCCCTGGCCTATACCCTGGCGGGCATTGTCGGCGGGGGCTTTGCGCCTCTGATCATCACCACGTTATTTAAAGAAATGGGCAGCACGCTGTGGGTCTCTTTGTACGTCAGTTTGGCACTGGCGATTACGCTATTCGCGTTGTGGAAAGCCAGAGAGACTGCTCATCGTCAGGATTAAGATTGTAAGGGCGAAGGATTGCCCTTGTCCGGGCTATCGCTGAAAGAGATGCTGCGCATAATGCTCACCCGCGGGCTTGTTCATGCCGGGATGTGCAGCATCAGTAACAACAGTGGATAAGCTCAGACTCACCCCGGTTATGCTTAAGAGAAACAAGTGTGCTGCGTTACGCTTTTAGCGAGGCGAGATAGAGCGCTTCCACTTCCGCCCGCGCCCAGGGGGTGCGTCGCAGAAACTTCAGGCTCGATTTCACGCTGGGATCGTTTTTAAAGCAGTTGATGTTGACCCGATTTCCCAGCTCCGCCCAGCCATACTGCGCGACTAAATGGTTGATCTGCATCTCCAGAGTGACGCCGTGCAGAGGATCTTTTGAGGTGTGCGCGTTCATTTTCTTTTCGCCTGATTCAGTCAATGGCGCACATCCTGACAACGGTGAAGCGGATGTGCAAGGGCTGAGGATGAAAAAGGTCTGCCACACCGTGCTATCGCCCTTTTTCTGTGTCCGCGCTAACGCGGCAGGCAGAAGCGTGCGCAGCCGGGCAGCGATTGTGCTAATCATAAGCGACCCGTAATTGACTGAGGATCGCCTGCCATGTCCGCTTCCGATACTGATCTGCTCAGCTCCCCCCGCCGCAAACGTGCCCTGATTGCCGGTTCGGTCGGAAATTTCATTGAATGGTATGAGTTTGCCGTTTATGGCTTCCTGGCTACCCTGATTGCGGAGAACTTCTTCCGGCTTCAGGGCGAATCCGCGCTGACCGGTATCCTGCTGACCTACGCCTCTTTTGCCATCGCCTTTTTCTTCCGTCCGCTTGGCGCCGTGCTGTTTGGCCGGATGGGCGACAGGATTGGGCGCAAGCCCACCCTGATTTTTGTGCTGATCATGATGACGCTGGCCACTGCGGCTATCGGCCTGGTGCCGACCTATGCCCAGCTGGGCGTGCTGGCTCCCCTGATCGTTACCGGGCTGCGTATTCTGCAGGGGCTGTTTGCCGGAGGCGAGTATGGCGGGGCGGTGTCGCTGATGACCGAATTTGCTCCGCCCGGCAGGCGTGGCCTGTATGGTGCCTGGCAATCCTTTACCGTTGCGCTGGGATTGCTGGCGGGTGCAGCGATCGTTGCGCTGCTTTCGCGGCTGCTGACGCCGGAAGAGATGCTGAGCTGGGGATGGCGGATTCCGTTCTTTATTGCCCTGCCGCTGGGGGGCATCGCGCTCTGGCTGCGGGCTGGCATGGAGGAGACTCCGGCGTTTATCCGGCAGCAGACGCAGCCCCGCGAAAAAGTGACCGCCAGCCTGAGTGACACCCTGAAAACGATTCTGCTCGGCATCTGCCGGCTGATGGTGTGGTCGGCGGCCGGGTACACCTGGCTGGTGATTATGCCGACCTACCTGCAGGCCTCACTGCACACCGGCTTTAATGAGGCGCTGCTGATTGCGGTGATTTCGAACCTCGGGTTTGCCGTCACGATTATTCCGGCGGGAATGCTGAGCGACAGGATAGGCCGCCGGACGGTGATGGTCTCGGCGGCGATCCTGCTGCTGGTGCTCTCTCTGCCGCTGCTCAACCTGTTGCAGGCTGAGAACACCGCAACCGGGCTGAAAGGGCTGGTGGTCTTTATCGCAGGGGGTGTGGTGGGCCTGCTGGCCGGGCCGGGACCGGCGATGCTGTCAGAGATGTTTCCGACGCGGGTGCGTTATACCGGTCTGGGCCTTGCCTATTCACTCTCTAACGCGCTCTTCTCCGGCTGTGCCGGTCTGATCATCACCGGGCTGATTAAAGAGACGGGCAATCCCGATATTCCCGCCTGGTATGTCATGGCGACCGCACTGGTCAGTATTGTGGCGCTGATGACGCTGAACAAAGACGATCATAAGCGAGCGCTGGATGAGGGGTGACCGCAGGCTCAGCGCCCGGAGGGGGCATTCAGGCTGAAAATCTGATCGCGGTTGTGAACCTTGGTCCCGTGACTATCGGCGATCAGGATGATGGCGGCCATCGCTAACGCCAGAAGGAGGATGAAAATTTTACGCATGATAGTAAATGTGCATTCCTGACAGTTCAGTGAGGTCTGATACCGGGGCCGTAACGGCTGGCCAGCGCGGCTTTAATTACAACACCCATAGAGAGTGCCTGATGGCGGGATCGCATTCTTTGATCCTGATACTGAATTGACCGGAAAGCGTGCAAAGAGGGAAACAGCGGCATAAAAAAAGGGCGCCTTCAGGCGCCCTTCAGAGTTTTAGCAGAACTGTTAAACCAGCTGCTGAGCTGTGGTTTCTACCAGCGTCAGCAGGATTTTAATGTCTTCCAGCGTCACGGTCGGGTTGAGCAGCGTCATCTTCAGACAGGTCACGCCATCGTGCTCGGTCACGCCGACGTTAGCACGGCCCGACTCCAGCAGGGCATCACCGATACGCTGGTTCAGCAGCGCGATATCCGCGTCGCTGAGGTGCGCCAGATGCGCCGGACGGTAGCGGAACAGCACGCTCGCCAGCTGCGGCTTCATTACCAGCTCCAGCGCCGGCTGCGCATCCACATATGCTGCAACGTGCTGTGCCAGCGTCACACCGTGGTCGATGATGGCGGCATACTGTTTCTGACCCAGGGCTTCCAGACCCATCCACAGTTTCAGTGCATCAAAACGGCGGGTGGTCTGCAGGGATTTCGACACCAGATTCGGTACGCCCTGCGCTTCGTCAAACTCAGAGTTCAGATACGCAGCCTGGTAACGCATCAGCTCGTAGTGACGTGCTTCCTTCAGCAGGAAAGCGCCACAGCTGATGGTCTGGAAGAACTGCTTGTGGAAGTCCAGCGTAATGGAGTCCACCAGCTCAATGCCGTCCAGATAGTCGCGATACAGCTCGGAGAGCAGCAGTGCGCCGCCCCACGCAGCATCCACGTGAACCCAGATGTTCTCTTCAGCCGCCAGCGTGGCAATTTCACGCAGCGGATCGATTGCACCGGCATCGGTGGTGCCTGCGGTGGCAACAATCGCCAGAATATGCTCGCCGTTGGCTTTGGCTGCGGCCAGCTTGTGACGCAGGTCATCCATATCCATGCGGGCAAAGCTATCGGTTTTCACCTGCGTAACGGACTGATAACCCAGACCCAGCAGCGCCATGTTCTTCTGAACGGAGAAGTGCGCATTTTCTGAACAGAAGACTTTCATCTTCTTCAGGTCACCGGTTAAGCCATCCTGCTGAACAGAATGACCCTGACGGGCATACCATGCGTCGCGCGCCAGCATCAGGCCCATCAGGTTGCTCTGGGTGCCGCCGCTGGTGAAGACACCGGCATCGCCCGGCTGATAACCCACCTGGGTACGCAGCCATTCGATCAGCTTCATCTCAATCAGGGTTGCAGAGGGAGCCTGATCCCAGGAGTCCATACTCTGGTTGGTGGCGTTGATCAGCACTTCCGCCGCCTGGCTGATCACCAGGCTAGGGCAGTGCAGGTGCGCCACACACTGTGGGTGATGCACCGACAGGCTGTCTTTCAGGAAGTACTCAATGGCACGTTCAATCGCAGCCTGGTTGCCCAGGCCGTCAGGATTGAAGTCCAGCGTAATACGCTCGCGCAGCTCTGCGACGGTTTTTCCCTGATACATCTCAGGTTGTTCCAGCCACTTAACGACCGCCGCGCTACTCTGGGCGATCGCCTGCTGGTAGGCCTCGGTACTCTGAGATGAGGCCGCCAGGATTGGGTTTAACCGGGACATTGCATTCACTCCACTTATACTGGTTTCACGCCAGCTGACAGCAGGGCGTTTTCAAATTTATCCATAAACACGTCAAGTTCAGCATCGGTGATCAGCAGGGAAGGCAGCAGGCGCAATACGCTACCGTGACGTCCCCCGCGCTCCAGGATCAGGCCGTTCTCGAAACATTTCTTCTGTACCAGCGCAGAGAGCTCGCCGTCAGCCGGGAAGCTGCCCATATGATCAGCGGCTTCGTCAGGTTTCACCAGCTCGATACCGATCATCAGACCCAGGCCACGGACGTTGCCAATCACCGGGTAGCGCTGCTGCAGTTCGTTCAGTTTGCCTTTCAGCAGTTCGCCCTGTGCCGCGACTTTATCTGCGATGTTGTTCTCTTTCAGCAGTTTCAGCGTGGTCAGGCCGGTTGCCATCGCCAGCTGGTTTCCGCGGAAGGTGCCGGTGTGATGACCCGGTGACCAGGCATCGAACTCTTTCTTAATGCCCAGAACGGCCAGTGGCAGACCGCCACCCACAGCTTTGGACATCACGATGATGTCTGGCTCAATACCCGCGTGCTCGAAGGCGAAGAATTTACCGGTACGGGCAAAGCCTGCCTGAACTTCGTCGAGGATCAGCAGGATGCCGTGCTCCTGGGTGACTTTACGAATGCGCTGCAGCCATTCCGCCGGAGCCGGGTTCACGCCGCCTTCACCCTGAACGGCTTCCAGAATGACCGCCGCAGGTTTACGTACACCGCTCTCAACGTCGTTGATCAGGTTTTCAAAATAGTAGGTCAGCGCTTTCACGCCCGCTTCGCCGCCAATGCCCAGCGGGCAGCGGTAGAGGTGCGGATAAGGCATGAACTGCACTTCCGGCATCATGCCGTCAACGGCTTCTTTCGGTGACAGGTTACCGGTCACTGACAGCGCGCCATGGGTCATACCGTGGTAGGCACCGGAGAAGCTGATAACACCGGAACGGCCGGTGTGCTTTTTCGCCAGCTTCAGCGCCGCTTCCACGGCATCGGCGCCGGACGGGCCGGTAAACTGCAGGCAGTAATCCTTGCCCTGGCCTGGTAACAGGGAGAGCAGGTACTCAGAAAACGCGTCTTTTAACGGCGTGGTTAAATCCAGAGTATGTAACGGCAAGCCGCTGGTAATGACATTTTGAATGCTCTGCAGAACGTCTGGGTGGTTATGGCCCAATGCCAGCGTTCCGGCACCCGCAAGACAATCAAGATACTGATTGTTCTCGACGTCGGTGATCCAGACACCCTGTGCTTTCGCAATAGCGAACGGCAATTTGCGCGGATAACTTCGAACGTTAGATTCAAATTCGGCCTGACGGGCTAAATAGGTCTCATTGGTTGCGTTTAATGTCTGTGCATTCGAACTGTCAATACGGACTTTATCCGTCATCATATCTCTCCTACAACCGCGACGGGAGTAACGTCTCAGTTGAATAAATGAATTAAAAAAGTCATGGGTATGTTTAAAGCGCGGCCAATATAGGGGTTTTTAAGGTCCGACTCAATGATTAATTTGATCAGAAAAAAAGTGCTTCTTTACTATAGTTATCAATCAGTTGTTGAGATTGTGACCGCATGCTTTACTGCCGCTTCGCTAATGGTTAAATAATAAATGGCGAAAAAACACCGGCTTACAGCTCACAGCCTGTGCTAAGTCAATGATAATAATCTGTGTAAACAGCTGTTTCGGAGGCGAAACGCTATCAAAAAGGGCACTTTTCAGACAGAAAAAGCATAAGTCAGTTTAATTAGCGAAGCTGCATATATCCCGCTATAGATGTAATGACCAATTAAAATAATAAACCTTTTTTTAACATTTAATTAAAAACGTCCCGTTGCAGTTGGGTCAGTGCGCGGTTTAATCCCTTTATCCCAGCACACAATCTATAAAGTGGTTTAAATCCGCCAGCGCTTCACGCGCCTTCGCTTCTGAGGGATTAACCGTCAGTAAGTCGGCATAACCGTTAAGCATGGCGCTGATCTGTCTGGCGGTGCGGGCGATATCGGCGCAGCGCAGTGTCCCGTCAGTGACGCCGTCACGGATAATGGTTTCCATCAGTTCCTGCCACTCTGCCGTCATCGTCTCTGCCAGCCCGGCATAGGGCTGATAGTGTGCCGCACTCTGCCAGAAGGAGGCATAAAGCTGCCAGGTGGCATCCGGTGCGGCGGGCAGATGGCTTTCAAAGAGGCGCAGCAGTTTCTGACGCGGCATGAGGCCGGACAGGGAATCTGCGAAGGCTTCATAATCCTGCCGCATGAAGCGCTCCAGTGCGGCCAGACAGAGGCTCTGCCAGTTACTGAAGTAGTGATAAATGTGGCTGCGTGAAATGCCCACCGACTCGGTGAGCTCGCGGGTGGTGACCTTTTCTATCCCTTTCTCAATAAATAATGCTATCGCGGCATCCAGGATTTTTGTCTTCAGTGCTTCTGCTGACGCTTTCATCATGACTCTCACATTGACTTTGAGCAAACGCTCAAATAGACTCTTTTTCATACTTGAGCAACCGCTCAAGGATAACACTATCAGAAACAGAAACGATGTCTTCCTCTAAACTTATCCTTCCCGTTGCGGCTCCCCGCAGCGCTATTCTGACACTGAAAGCGCTTGGCCGTCGCCATCGCCGCAAGCTCTTCTTTACGCTGCTGCTGGTGGTCGCGGAAAATGTCATGTATCTGCTTTATCCGCTGCTGGCGGGCTTTGCTATCAATGCCATCCTCTCCGGCAGAACGTGGCAGGCGATACTCTATGCGGCGATGGTGTTTACCATGTGGGCGATTGGCGCAGCCCGGCGCAGCGTCGACACCCACACCTTTGCCCGCATCTATGCGGAGCTGGCGGTGCCAGTGATTGTGGCGCAGCGCAGCGAAAATCAGAGCGCGTCGACGATTGCGGCAAGGGTGGCGCTATCACGTGAGTTTGTCGATTTCTTTGAGAAACATCTGCCGGTGCTGATTACCTCGCTGGCGTCGATGACCGGGGCGGCGGTGATGCTGCTGGCCATTGAGTTCTGGACTGGCGCAGGGTGCCTGGCGATCCTGCTGTTTTTCGCCTGTTTTCTGCCAGGCTTTACCCGCAAAAATGATGCGTTGTTTAATCGACTTAACAACCGGCTGGAGAAAGAGGTGAATTTCGTTACCCATGCGAACGCCGCTTCACTCGGCCGTCACTATGGGGTTTTAGCCAGCCTGCGTATCCGTCTCTCTAATCGGGAAGCCTGCGGTTATCTGGCCATCGGCAGCATGGCCGCGCTGCTGTTTGCTGGCACCATCGCGTTAATGGCGGGCCGGGGTGGCACCAGCGCGGGTCACATCTATTCGGTAATGACCTATATGTGGATGTTTGCCATGAGCCTCGATGATGGCCCTCAGCTGCTGGAGAAGTATTCGCAGCTGAAAGACATTGGCCGTCGGGTGAATACCGGCATGCCATAGTCGCCTGTGCGGATGGAATGTGCGCCAGATCACAAAATGGGTTGCCATGCGCGGTCTGACTTTTTATAGTCTGGCCGCTTCATCCGGACGGAACACGCTCTGCTTCCTTCCTCCGGCTCACTTCAGTTTTTCAGATCAGGCCATTGGGAATCCATTTTGTTAAGAAAAGATCATAAAACCGACGATGCCGGTTTTGTCCGCTGGGCATTGCTGGCCCTTGCACTGGGCGGCTTCGGCATCGGAACCGGCGAATTCATCATGATGGGCCTGCTGCCGGACGTGTCGCGCTCGCTCGCCATCACCGAACCGCAGGCGGGCAACGCCATCGCCAGTTATGCGCTGGGGGTGGTGGTTGGCGCGCCATTTATTGCGGTGCTGGCGGCGCGGATGGCGCGTAAATCGCTGCTGCTCATCCTGATGGCACTGTTCAGCATCGGCAACGTCGCCAGCGCGATGGCCGACAATTATCACGGCCTGATCGTGGCGCGTTTTCTGACCGGCCTGCCGCACGGCGCTTACTTTGGCGTGGCCTCACTGGTCGCGGCGTCACTGGTGTCGCCGGCGCGGCGGGGGCGTGCGCTGGCCTCGCTGATGCTGGGACTGACGGTGGCCACCCTGATTGGGGTGCCGCTCGGCTCCTGGATAGGTCAGCTGTTCAGCTGGCACGTGGTCTTCACCTTTGTCGGCGCGATTGGTCTGCTGACCTGTCTGCTGATTGGTCGCTATGTGCCTTATACACCCGGCGATACAGAGGCTCATCCGCTGCGTGAACTGGGTGCGCTGAAAAACGCGCAGGTGCTGCTGACTCTGCTGGTGGGCGCCGTCGGTTTTGGCGGCATGTTTGCGATCTTCAGCTATATCGCGCCGACGCTGATTAACATCGCGGGTATCTCTCCCTCGCTGATCCCGTGGGCGATGGTGGCGTTCGGGCTGGGGATGATCATCGGTAATCTGGTCGGTGGCCGTCTGGCGGACGGGCCGGTGCTGAACATTATCGGCTGGACACTGCTCTGGAACGTGCTGGTGATGCTGGCCTTCCCGGTGCTGGTCCAGCATGTGGCAACCGGCCTACTGGCGACCTTCCTGATCGGCACCTGTTCAGTGCTGCTGCCATCACTGCAGATCCGCCTGATGGATGTTGCCAATGAGTCACAGACCCTGGCAGCCGCGATGAACCATTCGGCGCTGAATATCGCCAATGCGATGGGCGCCTATCTCGGTGGCCTGACGGTGTCGCTGGGTTATGGCTGGCTGTCAACGGCGTGGGTTGGCGTGGCGCTGGGGGTCGGTGGCCTGATGGTCTTTGTAATGACGGCGCGGCATGCCGCCCGCCAGCAGGCTGAACTGGCCTGATAGCCGCCGGGCAGGGCGCAGCGGCAGCCGGGGTTGTCGCTGCGCGGGGCTGGCTGAGACCCGTGGGAAACGGGGTGCAGCCAGCCTCAGAACCGGGTTGCGGCTATGAAGATTCAGCGTTCGTTATCTTTTCCGCCGTTCAGGAAATAAAAAAGGCCAGATAAATCAGTAAAGATGCCTGGCCGTCTGGATGTTAAAATTAAATTAAAATAATGTTTGCTAATGTCGGGCAGGCATGACTTAATAGCGTCATCGGTTTGGAACACAGACCTTATCAAAGCAGTTTTAGTCAAGCAGTCCTCAGTGCAAGCGATATCTCAAGATACCCCTTCTTCGTGAGTCTCCTCCTAAAATCCTGGTAAGTTTATTTCTGGAAGACAGGCCATCTCTGCCACCTTGTGGCTCATTATTAAGGAAGTATCGATGTCGAATAAAATGACTGGTTTAGTAAAATGGTTTGATGCGGGCAAAGGTTTTGGTTTTATCTCCCCGCAGGATGGCAGCAAAGATGTATTCGTTCATTTCTCTGCCATTCAGAGCAACGATTATAAAACCCTCGATGAAGGTCAGCAGGTCGAATTCACCATTGAAAACGGCGCTAAAGGCCCATCAGCGGCAAACGTTGTCCCGATGTAACATCTGATGATCAATGCGGCTTACGATAGCGATGACGGCAACAGCCTGAGCAGTTAAGCGAGCATTGATGATTGAAAAAACCCGCCCTGTGCGGGTTTTTTGCGTTCTGAAGCCAGCCACTAAGCCATTCCCTCCTGACAGCGGCTGAGCCGCGGACCTCTTCATGCCGTAAAACGGTGAGAAAAAAAGATAAAATGCCGTCAGCAGGCTTATCGCGGCAGATAGCCGTTTATGGCTGTGCGACTATAGAGGCAAAGAACTTCTCCTGCTGACGTTTACCACCCGGAAGGTTATCTGCTCTATGAACGCCTCTGCTGGCATCGCAATGAAGGTCATGGCTGCGCTGAGCTCCACGCTGATGCTGGCCTGTGTGAAACAACTGGATGGGGCGATACCGGTTGGCGAAGTGATCTTTTTTCGCTCGCTGCTGGCGCTGGTGCCGCTGCTCATCTGGCTGCGTATCCAGGGCAGCGTGCTGGACGGCATCCGCACCCGTAACATTCGCGGCCACGTTGTGCGTGGGCTGGCGGGGACCGGTGGGCTCTATTTCAGCTATCTTTCGCTACTTTATATCTCACTGACCGATGCCACCGCGATCAACTATGCCGCGCCGCTGTTTACCGTGCTGCTGGCGGCACTGCTGCTGCGTGAAAAAGTCCGTCATCACCGCTGGGTTGCCGTGTTTATGGGATTCAGCGGCATTCTGGTCATGTTCTCCGGGCATCTCTCGCTGACGCAGCAGGGCAGCTTCTCGCTCTCCGCGTCGGCCGGGATCCTGCTGGCGTTAATGGCCGCATTCTGCACCGCCTGTGCGCTGGTTCAGATCCGCTTTCTTAACGGCAAAGAGAAACCGGGAGCCATCGCTTTCTGGTTCGCCATTACCACCGCCTTAACGTCGCTGGTTACGCTGCCTGCCGGATGGAAGGTGCCGCAGGGCAATCAACTGGCGTTGCTGGTGGGCTGCGGGTTGCTGGGCGGCATCACCCAGATTCTGATGACGCTGAGTCTGCGCTACGCCGAGGCCTCACTACTAGCCCCGTTTGACTACACCACCCTGATCTGGTCGGTGGCGGTGGGCTATCTGCTGCTGGGCAGCCTGCCGGACTCTGCCACCGTGGTCGGTGCGATCCTGGTGGTAACAGGCGGTCTCTACGCCGTGCTCTATGAGCGTTATCGTTTCCGCAAAACGCAGATGGCGAATGTCAGCTCATGATCTGCAGCGTCCGGCGCGTGTGTATAAAGCGCGCAATGATAACGCAGCGTTAATAATTTGTGATCCCGGCGAGAGAAGCTCATTTTGTAATCGATTACTTTTACACTCAGACAAGGTAATCGATGACTCACAGGTGA
The DNA here is from genome assembly GCF_008631515.1 of Pantoea sp. M_10. Classification (NCBI taxonomy): domain Bacteria; kingdom Pseudomonadati; phylum Pseudomonadota; class Gammaproteobacteria; order Enterobacterales; family Erwiniaceae; genus Pantoea; species Pantoea sp. M_10. The sequence goes on from NZ_VWUL01000004.1 coordinate 54,769, forward strand.
GGTTCCTATGATTGCAACGGTGCAGGAGAGTGCAGGCCAGCGGGTGCAGCATAAGCTGCTGGTTCCGCGCCTCTCTCTGATGATGTTTATGCAGTTCTTTATCTGGGGCAGCTGGTCGGTGACGCTGGGCCTGGTCATGACCCGCCACAACATGCCGTTGCTGATCGGGGATGCCTTCTCTGCCGGGCCTATCGCCTCGATTCTGTCGCCGTTTGTGCTCGGCATGCTGGTGGATCGCTTTTTCCCTTCCCAGAAGGTGATGGCGGTGATGAATCTGGCCGGTGCGATGATTCTCTGGTTTGTGCCACAGGCACTTATGGCAGAGAACGGGGCGCTGCTGATCGCGCTGTTATTTGGCTACACGCTCTGCTTTATGCCGACGCTGGCGCTCGCAAACAACATCGCTTTTCACAGCCTCGCCAGCAGTGAGAAGAGTTTTCCCATCGTCAGGGTTTTCGGCACTATCGGCTGGATTGCGGCGGGGATCTTTATTGGCGTCGCCGCGATTGCCGACAGTGTGGCCGTGTTCCAGCTGGCCGCACTCTGTTCCGTGCTGCTCGCTCTTTACAGCCTGACGCTGCCGCACACGCCAGCGCCGGCTAAAGGTCTGCCGGTGAAAGTCCGCGATCTCTTCTGCGCGGATGCCTTTGCCCTGCTTAAACAGCGTCATTTCTTTGTCTTCGCGCTGTGCGCCACCCTGATCTCGATTCCGCTGGGCACCTACTACGCCTTCACCGCCTCCTGGCTGGCGGATGCCGGTGTCCGCAACGTCAGCACACTGATGTCACTGGGTCAGATGTCTGAAATTCTCTTCATGCTGATCATCCCGCTGCTGTTTCGCCGCCTTGGCGTGAAGGCGATGCTGCTGATTGGCATGTCAGCGTGGTTTGTGCGTTATGCCCTGTTTGCACTGGGCATGAGTGATGAGACGCGCACCCTGATCTACCTCGGCATTCTGCTGCATGGCGTCTGCTACGACTTCTTTTTTGTGGTGGGATTTATCTACACCGATCGCATCGCCGGTGAAAAGGTCAAGGGACAGGCACAGAGCATGGTGGTGATGTTCACCTATGGCATCGGCATGCTGCTGGGTTCGCAAATCTCCGGCGCGCTCTACAACCATCTGGTTGCGGGTCAGGTGAGTGCGCAGAACTGGGCGCTGTTCTGGTGGATCCCGGCGGGCGCCGCCGCGCTGATCGCGATTATTTTCTTCTTCTCATTCCGATACCGTGAATAAGCGCTGGCGGCGCGCAGGAGCGACAGATGAAAACAGTTAAAGGGCCGGGACTCTTCCTGTCACAGTTCATTACCTCTCAGCCTCCGTTCAACTCGCTGGCCGGACTGGCGGAATGGGCGGCGGGACTGGGATACCGGGCGCTGCAGATCCCCTGCCATCAGCCCGCCATTTTTGACCTTGAACAGGCGGCGGTGAGCCAGACTTACTGTGATGACGTGCGGGGGGTGCTGGCCGATTCTGGCCTCGAAATCAGCGAACTGTCGACGCATCTGGAAGGACAGCTGATTGCCGTCAATCCCGTCTTCGATAGCGCTTTCGATAATTTTGCACCGGCAACGCTGCGTGGCGATCCTGCCAGGCGCACGGAGTGGGCGATGACCACCCTCAGACGTGCCGCAGCCGCGTCGGAAAGGCTCGGCCTGCGCGCTCACGCCACCTTCTCCGGCTCGCTTGCCTGGCCCTGGTTCTATCCCTGGCCGCCCCACAATGCCGCGCTGTTTGCAGAAGCCTTTGCCGAACTGGCGCGCCGCTGGTTGCCGCTGCTGGACGTTTTTGACCAGCACGGTGTTGATCTCTGTTATGAGATCCATCCCGGCGAAGATCTGCATGACGGTGTCACGTTTGAACGTTTTCTGGCTGAGGTCAATCATCATCCCCGTTGCAATATCCTGTTCGATCCCAGCCATCTTCACCTGCAACACATCGATTATCTGCAGTTCATCGACCACTACCATTCACGCATCAAAGCCTTTCACGTCAAGGACGCGGAGTATCAGATTAACGGGCGTAGCGGGGTCTATGGCGGCTATCAGCCCTGGCTGACGCGCGCCGGGCGTTTTCGCTCGCCGGGCGACGGCCAGATAGACTTCGGCGGCATCTTCAGTAAGCTGGCGCAGTATGACTATGACGGCTGGGCGGTACTGGAGTGGGAGTGTTGCCTGAAGGCGGGTGAGACGGGCGCGCGGGAAGGTGCGGCGTTTATCCAGCGTCATATTATTCCGGTGGCCGATCGCGCCTTTGATGATTTTGCCGCGTCCGGTGAAAACCGCCCGTCAGTGCGTCAGCAGCTGGGGCTGGATCGCGACGCGTGAAGTGCGCGGATAACCGGAACCGCACAGGATTAAAACAGGGAGCGCTATGTCTGTTCAGAAAATCGCCCGGATGGCCGGGGTGTCCGTCGCCACGGTTTCCAGAGTGCTGAATAACAGCGACCGGGTTAAACCGGCCAACCGGGAGAAAGTGCTGGCGGCGATAGAAGAGAGCCGTTATCAGCCCAACCTGCTGGCGCGACAGCTGCGCACCGCCCGCAGCTCGATGATTCTGGTACTGGTCTCCGATATCTCTAACCCCTTCTGCGCTGAGGTGGTTAAAGGCATTGAGACGCAGGCGGAGCAACAGGGGTATCGCATTCTGCTCTGTAATTCGGGGGCCGATATCGCCCGGTCGCGATCCAGTCTGCAACTGCTTTCCGGCAAGATGGTGGATGGCATCATCACCATGGATGCTTTCAGTAAGCTGCCGGAGCTGAGTCAGCTGATTGGCGCTGCGCCCTGGGTGCAGTGCGCCGAACACGATGATGAGGGGCGGGTCTCCTGCGTCGGCATTGACGATCAGCGCGCCGCGCAGGCTGTGGTGCGACATCTGGCCGCCCGGGGACGCCAGCGTATTGCGCTGATCAATCATGATCTGAGCTACAAATATGCCCGGCTGCGGCAGCAGGGCTACCTCCGGCAACTGGAAGAGGAGCAGCGGGAATGGCAGAGCATCATCTGCGCCAGCGCGTTGAGTTTCAGCGCCGGTAAAGCGGCGATGCTTGCGCTACTGGCCGGGGAGACGTGGCCCGATGCGGTGTTTGCCGTGTCTGACACGCTGGCAGCAGGGGCGATGGCGGCGATCCAGCAGGCGGGCCTGCAGATCCCGCAGGATATTGCCGTGGTGGGGTTCGATGGCAGCGACCTGGCGGAGATGGTGTCACCTCCGTTAACGACCCTGGCACAGCCTTCAGGCGTGATGGGTCGTCGGGCCTGCGAGCTGCTGCTGCAAAAAATTGCCCAGCCCGATGTGCCGCCGCAACGGGTGGTGATGCCGGCTGAGCTGGTGGTGCGGGCCAGTGGTTAAAGATGCGGATTCCGGCACAATGACGGGAGGTGAAGGGACAGCGGGGGATAATCTGGCATGAACCGGCTGCCGCTGGCAAGGCGCGCAGGCGGGTGAAAAGGGCGCAGTCTCGGCTACGCCCTGTATGGGTCAGAGTGCGTTCAGGAAGGCCAGCAGATCCTGATTCAGCTGATCCTGATGCGTCACCGCAAAACCGTGTGGCGCATTGTCATAAACCTTCAGTTCCGCCCCCTCAATCATCTCCGCCGCCACTTTGCCGGTAGACTCAAACGGAACGACCTGATCGTTGCTGCCATGAATCACCAGCGTTGGTACCTTCACCTTCGCCACGTCTGCACGGAAATCGGTTTCGGCAAAGGCCGTCACGCAATCCACGGTGCTTTTCAGCGAGGCCAGCAGGGCAATGTTCAGCGTCTGCGTCAGGACGCCCTCGGAAACGGTCTGCCCGGCGTTGGTGCCATAGAAGGGGGTGGCAAACTCTTTGATAAACTGGGCACGATCCTTAAGCAGGCCGTCGCAGATACCTTCAAAGACCGACATATCCACCCCCTGCGGATAGTCTGCCGTTTTACCAAAGATGGGTGTGACGGCACCCAGCAGCACCAGCGCCGCCACGCGATCGCTGCCATACTGGCCGATGTAGCGCGTCACGTCGCCGCCACCCATAGAGAAGCCGACCAGCGTCACCTGCTGCAGATCCAGATGGGTGATGAGATCGTTGATATCTGAGGCAAAGGTGTCGTAATTATTGCCGTTCCAGGGTTGATCGGAGCGACCAAAACCGCGGCGGTCAAAGGCAATCACGCGATAACCGCGCCCGGCCAGGAAGTTCATCTGGCTATCCCACATATCCGCGTCCAGCGGCCAGCCGTGACTGAATAAAACAGGCTTGCCGGTGCCCCAGTCCTTAAAATAAATTTGCGTGCCGTCGGTTGCTTTAAAGGTGCTCATGATATTGCCCTCTGTCTGACGTGATGGATGATATGTCGGTGATGCGCCCGTTAAACCGGGGCCACCAGATAGCGAACTTCAGGGGCGGTTTCACCCTGATGAAAGGCGAAAACCCGCCGCTCAATCTTTTTATCGTTCATGGTGTAGCGCGCCTTCTGCCGCAGATGTTCGACCCAGGAGCCCACTACAAACGTTTCCACGAAAATGCCGGGCTGCAGAATATCTTCATAGAGAGACCAGCTGATGGCGCCGCCGCGACGCCTGACCCGCCGCATATCCTGCATGCAGATCGTAAAGGCGTGTACATCATCAAGCGTAACCCGGTATTCGTAATTCACCATCACCGGTCCGCGTTCATGGCGGATATCCAGTGCGGGGGGTGTGACGCCATCCCCGATTATGTCGAGGTTGAGATCGGGGTCCTGATCGAGCCGCCAGCGCCAGACGGTCGCGCTGGCGATGACCATCCCTGCCGCGGCGATGCAGAGTGACAACGGAATGCTGAAGCGGGAGGCGAGCTGTCCCCAGATTGCGCTGCCTGCGGTCATGGAACCGAAGAAGAGCGTCAGATAGACCGCCAGCGCACGCGCTTTCACCCACTTCGCGGCACTGCGCTGTGCGCCGAGATTCAGCGTCGACAGCACCGTAATCCAGGCCAGCCCGGTGAAGAACTCACACGCATTCAGCAGCCAGAAGTGGCGCACAAAGGCGAGTGCCAGCAGGGTCAGAGCGAAGATCAGGCTGGCGATGACCATCAGGCGATCGGAACTGAAATGACGCCGCAGACGCGGCAGCAGCACCGCGCCGGTAATCGCGCCGACACCAATGCAGGCCAGCATAATGCCGTAGCCGCCGGGGCCAAGGCCGAGTTCACGCCGCGCCACCAGCGGCAGCAGCGCCCAGCCCGCACTGCCAAACAGAAAGAACGCCAGGGTGCGAACCAGGACGTTTCGCAACACCGGTGCAGCGTGAACATAACGCAGACCGGCGCGCACCGCCGAAAAGAAGTGCTCAGGGGGCAGACGCTGAATGGCCGGCTCCGCCTTCCAGCGCCAGAGCACCCAGGTCACACCCAGCACCGACAGCGCATTGAGCAGAAAGACCATCCACGGGCCGGTAAACGACAGGACCAGGCCGCCCAGCGCCGGACCTATCGCGCGGCTGATATTGATACCCAGCGAGTTAAGGGCAATCGCGGCACCCAGCTCCTTTTTTGCGACCAGATCCGGCACGATCGCCTGGAAGGGGGGCGAACTCATGGCGGCCCCGGCGCTCAGTAAAAAGGCGGCGGCCAGCAGGTATTCCGGTGTCACCTGTCCGGTCCAGGCGAGCAGCGTCAGACCGGCGGCGGCAATAAATGTCCAGAGCTGAGAAAAGAGCAGGTATTTACGACGGTCAATGATATCGGCCATGACGCCGGAAGGCAGCGCGAACAGGAACATCGGCAGGCTGCTGGCCGCCTGAACCAGCGCGACGGCCAGCGGGTCAGCACTCAGCGTCAGCATGCTCCAGTTGACCCCCACATCGTTCATCCATGACCCGATATTGGAGACCACGGTCGCAATCCAGAGCATGCGGAACACCGGCTGGCGCAGTGGCGCTAAGGGCGACACCTCGCCAGCGGGCTGTTCACCAGGCTGGGGCTGTTCAGACAGCTGAATATCCTTAGCCTGCGCCATGACGAACCTCCGGGGGTTTTGCCGCGCCAAGCCGCCAGTCGCCCGGCCCGGTCAGTGCCAGCGTGGTAAAGATGATCAGCAACAGCCAGCCGAACTGGCCCTCCGCCAGTGACCAGTCCGGATGCACCACCAGCATCGCGACCAGCAGAACGCCGATGATGGGCAGGCAGGCAATCCGACTCCCCCAGCCGAAGATAATGAGGATCGGGCAGATCACTTCCGCCAGAATGGCCGGCAGCAGGCTCATCATCGGGCCCAGCCCAAACGGATCCTCGATACGCGTCAGTTCTTCGCTGAAATGCAGAATTTTCGGCACGCCATGCACCTGTAACAGCAGCAGGCTGCCGGTCAGGCGCAGGAAGAACAGCCCCGCATTAAGACGGGGCGAGTAAGCAGATAGGTTCTTCATCATCAGAATGCAAAGCAGCTGCAGCCCAGCGCCCCCCAGAAGGCGTTATCCTCAGCGACCGGCACGCCGGCACCACGGGCAATCTCGTGCGAATGGCGATGGACGCCGCACGGGCCGCTGCAATGGTGCGCGGCAGGCATCATCCCGGCACGGCTCTGTGCCACCGGCGGCGCGCTGCGATAGTGGCCGGGAACCCTGACCACCGGCGACCACTCTGGCAGAACCGGAATGGCGGGCGGTGCCTCCGTGCTGAATGCACCGGCGGCATAGACGATATTGCCATCCACCACGGTCAGCACGGACTCGATGCCCTTGATCTCCTCTTCCGGCACGCTGAAGTAGTCTTTGCTCAGCACCGCCAGATCCGCCAGCTGTCCGACCTGGATTTGACCTTTTTTGCCCTGCTCACTGGAGAACCAGGCGCTGCCCTGGGTCCAGAGCATCAGCGCCGTGTCGCGGTCAAGGCGGGCATTGACATCATACATCTGCATGCCGCCTACGGTGCGGCCGGAAACCAGCCAGTAGAGTGCGGTCCAGGGGTTGTAGCTGGCCACGCGGGTTGCATCGGTGCCGAGTCCGACCGGAACGCCGGTTTCCAGCATTTTCTGCACCGGCGGCGTATGGCGGGTCGCCTCAATGCCGTAACGCTCCGCAAAATATTCCCCCTGGAAGGCCATGCGGTGCTGCACGGCAATGCCGCCGCCCAGCGCTTTGATACGGTCGATATTTCGCTGCGTGATCGTCTCCGCGTGATCGAAGAACCAGTGCAGCCCGTTGAACGGAATGTCACGGTCGACCTTCTCGAATACATCCAGCATCCGGCTAATCGATTCGTCATAAGTCGCATGCAGGCGGAAAGGCCAGCGATGTTCCACCAGATGACGCACCACGCGCTCCAGCTCATCCTCCATGCCGGGGGCCAGGTCGGGTCGCGGCTCCAGAAAGTCTTCAAAGTCGGCGGCTGAGAAGACCAGCATTTCACCTGCGCCGTTGTGACGGAAATAGTCGCTGCCCTGACCTGGCGTCAGCATGTCAGTCCACTTTTCGAAGTCCTCCAGCTCATGGCCCGGACGCTGGGTAAAAAGGTTATAGGCGATGCGCACCGTCATCTGCTTTTTCTGATGCAGCTCTGCTATCACCTCGTAATCTTCGGGATAGTTCTGGAAGCCGCCGCCCGCATCAATGGCGCTGGTCAGCCCCAGGCGATTCAGCTCACGCATAAACTGCCGGGTTGAGTTGACCTGCTGCTCCAGTGGCAGCGTCGGGCCTTTCGCCAGCGTGGCGTAAAGGATCATGGCGTTGGGACGGGCGATCAGCAGGCCGGTAGGATTACCGTTGCTGTCGCGCTGGATTTCTCCCCCCGGCGGGTTGGGCGTCTCTCTGGTGTAGCCGACCGCTTTCAGCGCGGCGCGGTTGAGCAGGGCGCGGTCATAGAGGTGCAGCAGGAAGACCGGTGTGTCGGGCGCTGCTTCATTGATCTCATCCAGCGTCGGCATGCGCCGCTCGGCAAACTGAAATTCCGTCCAGCCGCCCACGACCCGTACCCACTGAGGCGTCGGGGTTCGCAGTGCCTGATCTCTCAGCATCCTCAGCGCATCCGCGACAGAGGGAACGCCCTCCCAGCGCAGCTCAAGGTTGTAGTTCAGGCCACCGCGGATCAGGTGCAGGTGAGAGTCATTAAGACCAGGCACGGCGGTGTGACCTTTAAGATCGATCACCCGGGTGCCGTCGCAATGAAACGCCATCGCGTCGGCAAGCGTTCCCACCGCAACGAATTTTCCGTCACGAATCGCAACGGCTTCTGCCACCGGATTGCTGCGGTCAACAGTATGAAATTTGCCATGGGTCAGTATCAGTTCAGCTTTACCCAGCGTAACCATAGATCCTCCTCAACGGGGTTGTCCGGCATCGCGCCGGACAGGAAGTGCCGCAGACAGGCGGCCTCGAATCAGGCGGATTATGGTGAGTGGGCTGAGGGCGCGTCTAGTTATACAGAGGGATACCTATACCTTCGTATAGTTATACGCAGAGATAATAGTTTGCCGTGACAGCTCACCCTAAACTGGGTTCAGACAGCCAGCAGCGGGGTGTTAACCCGGCACAGGCTGCTCCTTTTGCTCCGCGCCGGTTGGCGGAATTCCGTTACTTAACCTCTATGGGTGAACGCATGTCCAACGCTAAGCTTGAAGTCCTTACGCCACATAACAGCCAGATTATTTTTATTGACCAGCAGCCGCAGATGGCCTTTGGTGTGCAGTCCATTGACCGTCAGGTGCTGAAAAACAACACGGTCGCCCTGGCGAAGGCGGCGAAAGTCTTCAATATCCCCACCATCATTACGACGGTCGAAACGGAAAGTTTCTCCGGTCATACCTATCCGGAGCTGCTGGATGTGTTCCCGGGACTGGATATTCTGGAGCGCAGCTCAATGAACTCCTGGGATGACCAGAAAGTGCGTGACGCGCTGGCGGCAAACGGAAAGAAAAAGGTGGTGGTGTCAGGCCTCTGGACGGAAGTGTGCAATAACAGCTTTGCGCTGTGCGCGATGCTGGAAGGGGATTACGAGATCTACATGGTGGCGGATGCCTCTGGCGGTACCACCAAAGAAGCGCACGACTACGCCATGCAACGCATGATTCAGGCGGGTGTGGTGCCGGTCACCTGGCAGCAGGTGATGCTGGAGTGGCAGCGTGACTGGGCCAACCGTGACACTTACGATGCGGTGATGAACATTGCCAAAGAACACTCGGGTGCCTACGGCATTGGTGTGGATTACGCCTATACCATGGTGCACAAAGCGCCATCCCGTCAGAAGAGTGAACACCGTACCCTGGCCCCGGTGCACGCACCCGTCCGCTAAGTCGCGTGCTGCTGATCGGTGCCCCTGTTCCGGTCAGCAGCGTGGCAAAACAGGAGTCCGGTGATGAATCCTTTTCTTCTTTCCCTGGCGGCAGGGAGTGTAATCGGCGTGCTTTATGGCCTGCTTAAGGTGCGTTCGCCCGCTCCGCCAGCGATTGCGCTGGTGGGACTGCTGGGGATGCTGCTGGGCGGGGCGCTGATTGATGCGATCCTGCCTGCTGAACAGCCTGCCACTCTCCAGCAGCAGAGTTCTGCGCGGCCTGTGACAGCCACAACGGGATAAGCCGATCATGTTGAAATCCTACATTATTTCTCTCGCGGTGGGTCTGCTGGCTGGGGTAATCTATGCCCTGATCAACGTCAATTCACCGGCACCGCCTGTCATGGCGCTGCTGGGACTCTTTGGCATGCTGGTGGGGGAACAGCTGGTTCCGCTGGCGACGCGTCTGTGCCGCCGCGAGCCCGTCACGCTGAGGTGGTTTCGCCATGAATGTGTGCCAAAAATCAGTGGCACACCGCCGCCCGACGGCGATAAAACGCCCTAAGTCCTCGCCTGCCACAGGGTGAGGCGTTCCAGAGGATATCCGCATGACGCTGTCACAGCGTATTATCATTGTTGATGATGAACGCGCGGTCCGCAGTGGACTGAGCAATCTGTTGCATTCAGACGGCTACGCCACCCGATTATTTGAGTCAGGTGAGGCGCTGCTGAACGATGATGATGCGCTGGCCGGGGCGGCGATGCTGATTATTGATATCGGACTGAAGGGGATGTCCGGCTTTGAGCTGTTTACGCTTCTGAAACAGCGGCCCGGTCTGCCGCCGGTCATTTTTATCTCGGCCGATCAGGAAGAGACAACGCTCTGGTATGCCGTGGCACTGGGTGCCGTGACCTTTTTGCGCAAGCCCATTGATGTTGATACGCTGCTGACGCTGATCCGTTGTGCGTTATCACAGGGAGAAGCGCGCTGATGAGCACTCTTTCACTCACTGTTCATGAGGGTGACGACGCGGGCACTACCCTTGATGAAACCGACACGCTGACCACGCTGGCGCAGGATGGCTGCCTGTGCTGGATAGCGGTTCAGCGTCCTTCCGGCGACGCATTCATTATCGCGACGCCTCAAAGTGACGAGGTCACGTATCAGGCCACGCAGCGGCTTAAGAATGAACGGGCGCTGGCGGGATATCTTTCGCCACGCTGGGCCATCACCGCCACAGGCTCCACCCGCTACCAGAATCGTTATGCGCTCGTTTATCCCGCCTTTCCCTTTCAGACCCTGGCGCACAGGCTGGCGCATCCTCCGGGCACCCTGGCGGATTTCCTCGAGGTGGCACTGCGACTCTGCGCCACGCTCAGTCAGGCGCATCATCAGGGCATCGTCCATGGGGATATCAAGCCAGACCATTTCTTCATCGGTGACGATGACCGCTTTCTGCTGGGTAATTTCGGGCTCGCCTCCCTGGCGGGGCAGTCGGCGGAGGGTCTGCGCGCCTCTGGCGGAACCCTGGCCTACATGTCACCTGAACACACGGGGCGGACACCCCATCCGGTCAGCACGCTCAGCGATCTCTACAGCCTGGGCGTAGTGCTCTATCAATACCTGACCGGCAGGCTTCCCTTTGGCTCTCCCTGTGCGGGTGAGGCGGAGTGGATCCACCATCACATTGCCACCGCTCCCCGGCCCGCCGATCAGGTCAGAGAGGCGGTGCCAGCCATTCTCTCTGCCATTCTGCTGCGCCTGCTGGCCAAATCACCCGCTGAGCGATACCAGACGGCTCAGGGCGTGATGGCTGACTTACGCCGCTGTCAGGCGACGCTGACCGCAGAGAACACCATCGAACCGTTCATGCCCGGCCTGCAGGAACCGTTTATCGCCGGATTTCGCGCCACGGGTCTGTTTATGCAGCATCCGCAGGCGCATCAGTTGCTGAGAACGCTGGATGACCTCAGCCGCAGCGGTACGCAGCGCCTGGTCATGCTGAGCGGCGCGCCCGGTTCAGGCAAATCGGCCCTTATCGCCTCTGCTCTTAAAAACCTGCAGCGCCGACAGGTACTGCTGGCGGCCAGCAAGGCCGACCCGCTTTCGCCGATGGCCCCTTATGCCCCGCTCGCCTCCGCGCTGCGCAGCGTAACGCTTTACCTGTCAGGACTGTCTGCTCCGGAGGTCAGCCAATGGCGAATTCGCCTGCGGCAGCGCCTGAGCGGCTATGCCGATCTGGCCATTGAACTGGTGCCGGAGCTGAAACAGCTGCTCAACCTCCGGGCGGTGCAGCCGGTGGTGCGCCCTGCCCAGGAGGCCCGCGAGCAGTTCAATCTGATGGTTTCTGCGCTTATTGACGCTTTTGCCACGCCTGAGCGGCCGCTGGTGTTGCTGATTGATGATGTTCACTGGGCAGACAATGCCACGCTGCAATTGCTGGAGCATCTGGTCACCCGTAATGCCCATCTGCCCTGGATGCTGGTGCTGGCCTTCCGGGAGGGAGACGCGATGCCCTGTCCGATGGTGGCCGGGTTTCTGCTGCGGATCAGAGCCTCCGCGGCACGGGTGGTGCCGCTGACTCCCCAGTCGCTCAGCGTTAAAGGCATCGCCCGCTGGCTGGCTGACATGCTGCATTCCCGCCCCTGCGGCCATCGCGAACTGGCACAGATCCTCTATGAGAAAACCGGCGGCAATCCGCTTTCTGTTCAGACCTTCTTTCGGCAGGCGGTAGAGGATGGGGTGATTGCGGTGCGTCAGAGCCCGCTGAAGTGGCATTACGACCGCGCGCAGCTGATTGCGCGACAGTACACTGACAATGTCGCCGGTCTGGTCCTCGATCAGCTGGCGCAGCTCCCGGCGATCACCCGCCAGCTGCTGGGATCGCTGGCCTGTCTGGGTGCCAGTGGTGAGCTCGCCCTGATCGCTCATATCAGCGCGCATCCTGTGGCGCAAATTATCGAATGGCTTGAACCGGCCGTCAGCGGTCGCTTCATTACCCTGACGGGCGGGGAGTACGCCTTTACCCATGACCGGGTCCATAACGCGGCGTTTTTACTGCTCGATCTCCGCCAGCAACAGCATCTTCATCAGCAGGCCGCGGCCTGGCTGACAGCCGCCGCCGTTACCGCTGAAAGTCATGAGGCGCTCTTCAGAACGGTTTATCACGTGGACAGAATTGCTGAACTGCCGCTCTGCGCCACCGACTGCGAGCGTTATTATCCGCTCTGCCTGCGTGCCGCACAGGCGGCGAAACGCGCCGGGGACTATCTTTCAGCGTTGCGCTATCTGCGCACTGCGCAACGGCTGGGTCAGCAGGGCGTCAGCGGTAGTGATTTTATGCTGCGTATCGATGAGGCGGAGTGCGAGTTTTTACAGGGCAATCTCGCCACCGCGCAAATGCTCTGTAGCCAGCTGCTGAGCAAACCGGGCACGCTCAGCGAGAAATCACTGGCAGCCTGTCTGGCTACCGAAATCCATATGCGGCAGTCTGACAACCATCTCGCGCTGGAAACCGCACTCGCCTGGCTGGCCGTTTCCGGCGTGCACTTCAGGCGTGACCCGGATGAGTCGGAGATTGACACCGCCTGGCAGGCGCTCAGGGCGAGAATGGGTGACTCGCCGCATGCCGCCTTTTCCCGCCTGCCGCTGAACGAGAATCGTGACATTGAAGCGGTGCTCGATCTGATGGCCAGTACCATTTATGTCTCCGCCTACGACTGTCCGCAACTGCATCTGTTACTGGTCTGCCGTATGCTGGAGATGACGCTGGATCACGGCATGACCGGCGCTTCTGCGTTCAGCCTGGCGTGGCTGAGCGTGCTGATTGGCGAACGCTATCAGGCCTGGCAGTTTGCCTATGCCTGTGGCCGGGTAGCCCGTGAACTGGTGGAGCAGCATGATTTTGCCCGCTATAAAGCGCGCACGATGCTGCCGCTGGATCAGGTCGGGATCTGGACACAGCCCATTGACGTTGCGGTGGAATCTGCCCGGGAGAGCTTCCGTGTTGCGGTGCAGCATGGCGATCGCTCTTTTGCCTGCCTCGCGCTGCGTCATCAGATTATGAACATGCTGACGCGGGGCGATCATCTTGAGTCAGTGCAGACCTCCATTGAGCGGGGCCTCGCCTTTACGCGTGAAACGCATTATCCCGATATCGAAAACGTGCTGATGATGCAGAAGCACCTGGTGATGCAGTTGCGTGACCGCAATGGGTTCAGGGCCGGGGATCGCGCGGTCTCTCTGCCGCTGGTGGCGGGCAGTGAACCGGGCCCGGTCGCCGGCCCTAAAGCGATGGTGCGCTTCTGGGCCGGTCTCTATCAGGGAATGGCGCATTTTTATGCCACTGAATATGATGACGCACTGCGCTGTTTTACGGAGATTCGCCCGCTGGTCAGCGCGGTTCCGGCTTATATCTACCTGATGGATCTGCATTTTTACAGCGCCTTATCACTGTGTCAGCAGCCCCGGTCAGCAGACAGCGCGGCGCTGGATCACCATCTGGAGACGTTTTCGGGCTGGGCTCGCCTCAACCCGGGACTGTTTGCTGACAAAGTTGCCCTGCTGCGGGCAGAGCGCGCGCGCCTCAGGCAGGAGACAGGTGATGCGCTGACGCTGTATGAGGAGGCGATCCGGCTCTCACGCCAGGCGGGTTATCTGCACATTCATGCGCTGGCGAATCAGCTGGCGGGCCGCTGCTGCAAAGCCCTGCAGCTTGATACCGCCGCGGACGCCTATCTTAAAGCGGCGATGGCGAGCTGGGAAAACTGGGGTGCGCAGGCGCTGGTGCACCAGCTGGAGCAGCACGTTCCGCATCAGACCGTGCCAGTACCGGAGAGTGCACTGACCACCATCCCCTTTATGCAGAATGCCTCTTTTTACGATCTGGAGAGCATGCTGACGGCTGTGCGTGCCCTGACCGAGGAGATCAATCTGGATCGGCTGGTGCATACCCTGATGCGTATGCTGCTGGAACGCGCCGGGGCCCAGCGTTGCAGGCTCATCCGGGTTCTGGAGGGCAGTCTTCCGGAGACGCAGGCCTGGGCCGAAAGTACGGCCGATGGCGTGCGGGTGCAGATAGTCAAAGAGCGACCTGTCGCGACCGATCTCCCTTTGTCGGTTCTCTCTGCCGTCATCCGCACCGGTCAGGAGATCCGCACCGGCAAACCGGAAGCGTTCAGCCCCTTCAGTCAGGACCCCTATCTGGTGGCGTCGGGTGCCGCCGTATTGTGTGTGCCGATGTTCAGGCAGGCGACGCTGGTTGGCGTGCTCTATCTGGAAAATCGCCTGATGCCCGACGCGTTTACCGCTGAACACTCGCACATTGTCAAAACCCTGAGTGCGCAGGCAGCCGTCTCGCTGGAGACGGCACGGCTCTATGCCGAGTTGCTGGAGGAGAACAACCACCGGCGACGGGTAGAGAAACAGCTGCGCGCCAGTAAAACTTCGCTGATGCTTGGCGAGAAGATCAGCCATACCGGCACCTGGCGCTGGGAGGTCACTGAGGACATGATGCGGGTATCCGATGAGTATGGCCGCATTATGGGCCTGCCCGCCGGCCAGAAAAGATTGTCGATGGCTGACTTTCTGACCCGGGTGCATCCCGATGACCACACCTGTATCAGCGAACTCGTCACGCACAGCGTCAGTCAGGGACGCAGTATGCAGGCTGAGTTCCGCGTGCTCAGACCGGACGGTGAGTGTCGCTATATCAAAGGCATCGGCGAACCGGTGGAAAACTACCCCGACGTTAAAGAGTACTTCGGCACGATTACGGATATCACCTCACAGCGCGCGGCTGAAGATAGTGCGCGAATGGCGCAGGCCGATCTGGCGCGGGTAACACGCGCTAACACGGTCGGGCAACTCACTGCGTCTATCGCCCACGAAATTAATCAGCCGCTGATGTCGATAGTCGCCAACGCCGGAGCCAGCCTGCGCTGGTTAAAGCGGGAACCGCTAATGCTGCAAAATGTTACCAGCGGCCTTAATGAGATTATCAATGAGGGTAAGCGAGCCGGGGAGATTATTCGTGGTCTGCAGGCGCTGACCCGCAACAACGAATCGAACTTCGCCTCTGAGAATCTGCATCTGATCGCCCGGGATATACTAGCGCTCTCCAGGATTGAACTGGAGCGACGGGGGATCTCCCTGGAGCTGAAGTTCAGGGCCGTAAAGGCGGATATTTTCTGCGATTGCGTGCAGATTCAGCAGGTGCTGCTGAATCTGGTGATCAATGCTATCGATGCCATGTCCGATGAATTACCCCGCGCAGCCCTGCTGCGTCTCACCTCCGAAAACCCGACGCCGGAAACGCTGCGGTTTGAGGTGCAGGATAGCGGCTGCGGCTTACCGGATGAGGTGCGTGAGCGGATCTTTGAGTCGTTCTACACCACGAAAAAAAGCGGCATGGGGATGGGGCTGACCATCAGCAAAGGGATCATCAAAAAGCATCACGGTGAGTTAGGTGCGGAAAACCGGGCGGAAGGCGGCAGTCGCTTCTGGTTCACGCTTCCGCTGGGATAAGGGTGCAGCGTCGCTGCGCAGGCACTCAGCGACGCCGGGTATGATCGATGTTGAGCCGTTCTGCCGCCCGGACCAGATCGGTCAGCGAACGCGCATTCATCTTCTCCATCACCCGCCGCTTGTGGACTTTTGCCGTGATTTCACTGACGCCCATCTCGGCGGCAATCTGCTTGTTCAGCAGGCCACTGATTGCCAGCAGCATCACCTCACTTTCACGCGGGGTCAGCGTCTGATGTCGCTGCAGTAACTCTCGCCGCTCCTCGGAGGAAGCCATATTCTGCTCAGCGATGCGTAAGGCTTCCGATACCGCCTGCAATATACGGTCGGGATCGACCGGTTTGGTCAGAAACTCATACGCGCCGGTTTTCATCGCCCGCACCGTGACCGGAATCGTGCCGAAGCCGGTCAGAAAGATGGTGGGAATGGCATATCCGCGTTCGATTAACGACCGGGCGATATCAAACCCATCTGCGTCCGGCAGATTAATATCCAGAATCAGGCAACAGGGCAGGGACGTCAGCGTGTGCGCCAGAAACGCTTGCGCAGAAGAAAAAGCGATAACCGTGTAATCGTCAGCAATAAAGAGATTGCACAATGCAGAGGTCACTGCTGCGTCGTCGTCAACGATATATACGATGGGATTCATTGGAACCTCATTCCAGCCAGTTGTTTACTGGTCAGTTAATTAATCATGACGTACCAGAAGGCCCTGATGAGAAAGTCACGGGCAGGGTTAACAGGATATTACCATAACAATTATCATTATCATCCTTTTATTGCAGGGGCGTAGTGATTCGGATAAATGGCTGATTGATATGGCTAAATGATGAGCGCCCACGCCTGATGTGATCGCGAATTTCACGGTGGGCAATATCGGGACAGGCTCAGTTCATCCTCCTGTTTATAACAGGCTGAGAGGAGTGACCAGCGGGCAGGAGAATAGGGCTGTTGCGGCATCATAATAATCCATAGAGCGGCCGAGACGATAAAATCGTTTCAGCCTTATTTCGTCTGAAATAATGAAGTGACGGTGCGTTATTACACTCAGTTAATAAGCGGTACGGTAAACCGGCACCTGCCAGATAAACACGGAGACGTTTTCTGCCGAAAAAAGCGTCGTGCAAGGCAGGATAAAACGCGCGTAATGTTTCAGATAAATGGCTTCTCACTTTTCCATAGTTACAACATGCTTAATACGAAGCCTGAACACCCTCCTTCAGCAGCGGCATAAATGTCGCTTAGCAGCGGAACCCCATTGAGCCGGGCATCGTCCGACGCCTGCCTAATCAGGCGCGCTGATTTCGTCTGGTAAAAAGTCATTACATTTAAAAAAAGCCTTAACTGTCAGCGATTAACCCGGATAAGCGTAGCCGTACAGATGGCGTAGTGGCTAATCCTCACTAAGCTTGTGAGGCAACCCTATAAATTCAGGGGTATTTTTCCAGCCGGAAGCTATTCGCAATGTCGCCATGGGGCTTATATGAGTGAAAATTACTGCACTATTGTTTTCAATGGTGAACGGATGCAGGGCCTGGCCGACCAGCCGCTGATCGATTTTCTGGATGCCCGGGGAAAAAAATTGCCTCATGTCTGTTACCATCCGGCGCTGTCGCCCTTACAGAGCTGTGATGTCTGCTGGGTGGAAGCCAACGGTGAGCGGGTGCGGGGCTGTACGCTGCGAACCGAAGAGGGCTTAACGGTGCAGAGTGAAGGCCTGGTGCTGGAGGCGATGCAGCAGGAGGGGATGGATCGCCTGCTTAACCGTCATGAACTCTACTGCACCGTCTGCGAACACAATACCGGGGACTGCACGCTGCATAACGCCGTGGCCGATATGCACATTCCGATTCAGTACTATCCTCATCAGCCCAAGCCCTACGCGAAAGATCACTCTAATCCGTTTTACACCTACGACCCTGACCAGTGCATCCTGTGCGGCCGCTGTGTTGAAGCGTGCCAGAATGTCGAGGTTAACGAGACGCTCTCCATTGACTACACCCAGGCGCACCCGCGTGTGCTGTGGGATGGCGGAACCGAAATCGCCGGCTCCAGCTGCGTCAGCTGTGGTCACTGCGTCACCGTCTGCCCCTGTAATGCGCTGCTGGAAAAAACCATGCAGCCCGATGCGGGGCCTTTTACGGCGATGGATGAAGGGCTGAAGCGCCCGCTTATCGACTTCGTAAAAGCGCTGGAGAACAGCATCGGCATGGAGCCGATCACCGGCGTTTCAAAAATTGATGTGGCACTGCGGCAGTCGGAAATCAAACGGACTAAAACGGTCTGTACTTACTGCGGCGTCGGATGCAGTTTTGAAATCTGGACCCGCGATCGCCACATCCTGAAAATTCAGCCGGTGGCAGAGGCCCCCGCCAACGGTATTTCGACCTGCGTGAAAGGCAAATTCGGCTGGGACTTCGTGAACAGTCCTGAAAGACTGACCACCCCGCTGATCCGTGAAAACGGACGTTTCCGGCCCGCCAGCTGGGATGAGGCGCTGCAACGGGTAGCGGAGGGGTTGCAGGCCGTGGCGCGGCGACACGGCGGGGATGCGATTGGCTTTATCGGCTCCAGTAAAGCCAGCAACGAAGAAGCCTATCTGACGCAGAAAATTGCCCGGCTGATCTTCGGTACTAACAACGTCGACAACTCCTCCCGATACTGCCAGAACCCGGCGACAGAGGGACTGTTTCGCACGGTGGGCTATGGCGGTGACGCCGGAACGATTGCAGACCTGCAGCAGACGGAACTGATAGTCCTGGTGGGCAGTAACCTCTCTGAAAACCACCCGGTTATCGCCTCCCACATCAAACAGAGTCATAAACATCGCGGTCAGAAGCTGCTGGTTGTCGATCCGCGCCGTCATGAAATGGCCGAGCGTGCCGATTGCTATCTGCGCATCCGTCCCGGCACCGATCTGGTGTGGGCCTCAGCGATGGCGAAATATATGTTTGACCACGGTTATGCCGATGAATCATTTCTGGCGCAGCGGGTTAATCAGGTGGGGGCGTACCGGGCTTCACTGGCTCCCTTTACCCTGGCTTTTGCCAGCGAGATTTGTGACCTGAGCGAACCGGCGCTGATCGAAGCCGCAGAGATGATCGGCCAGGCGGGCAGTGCCTGTATCTTATGGGCGATGGGCATCACGCAGCACAGCCACGGCGCAGACACCAGCACGGCACTGTCGAATTTGCTGCTGGTTACCGGCAACTATGGCCGGCCCGGCACCGGTGGCTATCCGATGCGCGGCCATAACAACGTACAGGGCGCCAGTGACTTTGGCTGTCTGAGTAATCTCTACCCTGGCTATGAGAAAGTGACCGATCCGGCAATGCGAGAAAAATGGGCGCGTGCCTGGGGCGTGGCACCGGAAGCGCTCTCCGACAAAGCGGGGGCCGATAACTTTAAAATGGTGAAAGAGGCCGGTGAGGGCACGATTCGCGCAATGTACATCACCGGGGAGGATACGGCGTTTGCCGATGCCGATTCCGCGTCGGTGCACGCTGCCTTCAGTAAACTGGAATTTATGGTGGTGCAGGACATCTTTATGTCGCGCACAGCTGAATTTGCCGATGTCGTCTTACCCGGCTGCCCGAGCGTCGAAAAAGAGGGCACCTATGTCAACACCGAGCGGCGTATCCAGCACTTCTCTCCGGCGATGAAACCCCTGGGTGACAGCCGACCTGACTGGCAGATCTTTACCGAACTCGCAGCCCGACTGGGCCACCCATGGCACTATCCGAATCCCGGTGCGATCATGGCGGAGGCAGCAGGGATTGCAGAAATCTTTGCGGGCGTCAGCTATGAACAGCTGGTCGGCTGGCAGTCGCAGCTCTGGCCGGTGAGCGCGGCGGGCGAAAGCACTCCGCGGCTCTATACCGAGCGGTTTAACTTCCCGGATGGCAAAGCCCGGCTCTATCCGCTGAGCTGGCAGCCTCCCGCCGAGCAGGAGGATGCGGAATATAATCTGCTGCTGAATAACGGCCGGATGCTGGAGCATTTTCAGTCGATGAATCAGACCGGGCAGGGCGGACGCATGCTCTCACTCTCGCCCAACGCCTTTGTGGAGATCTCACCGGCGCTGGCGGCGTCGCGCAGCCTGACCGAAGGGGAGTGGGTGCGTATCACCTCGCGGCGCGGTTCGGTGGATGTGCCGGTTGTCATTACCGAACGCGTGGCCGGTCATATTCTCTTTATGCCAATCCACCACGGAAAGGATGGCGTTAATGCCCTGACCGGGGAACATCACGATCCTGATGTCAACACACCCGCCTATAAAGAGATTGCCGTCAATATGAAGCGCATTGACCGCCGGCCGCAGCCCGATCCGATGCCGCTTCACAACTTCCGGCACGGCAGCCGGACCCCACTCGATCATCTGCCCATTGAGCAAAAGTGGCAGCAGGCCGGCTATCGTGAGCCACCTGAACATGTTGAAAAACCGGAGAAATTTTAATGGCTGAACGGATAAAATATCAGGTCACGCCTGCGCGAACCGAACCGACCGCCAGAGAGGCGATGGATGAGCTGATTGAAAATCTCCACCAGCACGGTTTTCTGCGCCTGGCGAACGATCTGGTGAAGTCGAATAGCGAGGTGGGTAAGATTCTGGTATCGGGTCTTAATCAGCCCGGCACGCAGAATGCCCTTCAGAACATTTCGCTGCTGATGATGACGCTGGGCAGCGTACCGCCCGAGCGGTTCAATCATCTTTTGCAGGCAGTGCGTGAGGCGGCAATGGCCGTCAAACCGGCGCGGGAAGAGGCCCGTCAGGAAAAAGCCGCGCCGGGCATTCGCGGCATCATCCGTCTGCTCAATGATGAGGAGCTGTGGCGCGGCCTGCGACCTCTCCTGACGGCGCTGGATGTCTTCTCTCAGCAGATCGACAGGGAAGAGGAGAAGCCGATCACCCGTTTCAGCGGCAAACCGAGCCGGGAATAGTGCTTCCCGGCTGGCTCAGCGGGTCGGCGTGTAAACCAGATGACCCGCGATCCCACCGGCACCGCCATCTTTGGGGTGATTCATGCCATCGGAGACCGGCACGTCGGTGAAATCAAAGGGCGAAACCCCGTCCAGGCAGGCGACGTTCACGCCAAACTGATCGGGTTGCGAGCGGCTCTGATGGAAGGTGTAGATGCCGCAGATCGAGCAGAAGTAGTGTCCCACCTGTTTGCTGTTAAAGCGATATTCGGTGAGCTGCGCGTCACCCTGCGTTAACGCCACGTTAGTGGCAAATACCACGACTGCGCCGCGCATGCGGCAAAATGAGCAGTTGCAGCGGCGCACCGTGTTAAACCCATCTTTCAGCGTCACCCTGAATGCCACTGCGCCACAGTGGCATTGAGCCGTTAGTTCTTCGTGCATTGCCTTCTCCCGTGTCGTAATTCCAGCCAGCTTTCAGCCTACGCCAAAGCCTGAGTTTTGGCAGCCTCCGCGCCGGATTTGTTGCTAACACGGAGAGCGGGGGTGGTCAGCGCGGGGTAAAGTGGCTGCAGAGTGTGAACGCCGTCGCGGTTACCTCTCCAGCCTGACCCAGCGGCGGCCCGCCAGCACCGTCAGAGCCACGATGGTCAGGCCTGCGGCCAGATGCATGGAGAAGTCGATGGCATGCAGGTGGGTTTCATGGCATAGCGACAGCAGCATAGATGAGGTGAATGCGCTGCTGCAGCCGGTCAGGGCCAGACTGCGCGCCGGATGGAGTGATCGGGTGCGCTGCAGGGCAACCACAGAGATCAGCATCATCGGCACACTGGCAGAGAGCATAAACAGATAGCAGTGTATCCCTTCACCAAACCGGCCTGCTGCCGCTGGCGGTTCTGACGATGACATGTTGATCAGATTCAGCGCCAGCCAGATCGCCGTCAGCACCGCCGAACCGCGCAGGCTGAGGGGTTTCCTGCCCGCAATGCTCAGTGTAAAGGCCGCCGCCAGCATGTTGCCCGCGATGATAAGTGACAGCACCAGGCCAGCAAGCGCCAGTAACGCGCCGGGCTGTGACCAGTCTGTCTGCCTGGTGTGAAATGCCCAGCTGCTCAGCGCACCGCACGGCAGGGCCAGCGCGATCCAGCCCGCCACGCGCCAGGGTGTTGGCCACACCCGTCGTACCGGCTGCGCAGAGGCGCTGAGCTGATTGATTAACTGGTCATGATTTTTCATGATGACCCCGTCCATATTTACGAAGATTAACCATTGCGCGATGCAACAGGGATTTAACCGCAGAGAGCGACTGATGCGTTTCAGCGGCCGCCTGCGCCAGGCTCTGCTCACGCAGATGTACGGATTCAACAATTTCCCGCTGACGCAGCGGAAGGGTGTCCAGATAACCCGAGAGGATATCGGCATCGGCGGCGGTGTCAGCCCCGGCAGCAGGCTGGCGTTGCAGCACCTCCTCATCCTGGACTTCCTGACGTCGGCCATGCTGACGCAGCGCATCAATGGTCCGGGCAGCGGTGATAGCCGCTACCCAGGGGAGGATAGGCCGCTGCGGGTCGTAGGTATGCCGCACCCGGTGGATCGCCAGCAGCGTCTCCTGAATCACATCCTCAGCCAGGGCCTCGTCGCGGATTTTTTTGCACACCAGTGCCCGGATGGCCGGAACCATCGCTTTCAGTAACTGGTTATAGGCCGCTCTGTCGCCCGCCTGTGCGCGTGCCATCAGCGCTGGCCACTGCTGTGCGCGCCGATCAGTTTCTGGCATCGGACATCAGCCGGTCAGCGCCCCAGGCGCATGTTGGTTCAGTCGTTTCAGGTTTTCTTTCCTTTTTCCGTCGCCTTATCCAGCGCTGATATGACAATCCCCGGCGTCAGCACCTGTGGCAGCACTTCCGGTTTCCCCCCGTCAGCCGGGTAGACCACGTAGAGCGGGAGTCCGCCACGACCGAAGTCGCTGAGTGCCTGTTCCACATCAGGATTGTACTGGGTGGAGTCCGCCACCATGTAGATCGTACTGGTGCGCGCCATCGCGGCTTTTACCGCCTGCGTCGACAGCGAGGTGCGGTCGTTGACCTGACAGGTGATACACCAGGAGGCCGTGAAGTTCACTAAAATGGGCTTGCCCTGGCCTTTGATCGCGTCAACGTTTTGCGGTGACCAGGCAACGGCAGCGGCCGCCTGTGAGGCGGTATCTGTGTCGGCAGGCGCGGCGGCAAAACTGTTAAGGTTCATCAAAGGCACCACGACCAGCGCGAGAAAAAACGCGGTGGCAACATGCAGCAGCCCGTGACGCTGACCCATCATACGGCGTTTCTGCGCCATGCCATACAGCCACGCTGCAAAACTCAGCAGCAGGCAGCAGGCCAGAATTGCGGCCAGAGCGGCTGAGCCTGCCTGACGTTCCAGCACCCAGATCAACCAGCCCACCGCGCCGAGCATCGGGAAGGCCAGGCCCTGTTTGAGCGTGTTCATCCAGGCGCCCGGTTTTGGCAGAATCCGCGCCAGTACCGGGAAAAAGGAGATCAGGGTGAAGGGGGCAGCGAAGCCCAGCGCCAGCGCGATAAAGATCACCAGGCTGACCAGCGGGGGCTGCGTCAGCGCGTAGCCTACTGCGCTCGCCATAAAAGGTGCGCTACAGGGCGTGGCGACGATAATAGCCAGCGCGCCGGTCAGTGCCGACCCCACCAGACCACCGCGGTCGCTTCCCACGCCGCCAACCCGCTGTATCGACAGCCCGACTTCAAACAGTCCGAGCAGGTTCAGCGCCGAACCCAGCATCACCAGAATCAGGGTAGCAATGACCAGTGGCGATTGCAGCTGAAAGCCCCAGCCCACCGATGCACCGCCTGCCCGTGCCAGCAGCAGCACCGCCGTCAGGGCGACCATGGTCACCACGACGCCCAGCAGAAACGCCACGCCCTCCGCTCTGGCGTGCGAAGGGGTGGCATGATGGCGGATCAGGCTCAGCGCTTTCAGTGAAATCACCGGAAACACGCAGGGCATGAGGTTCAGTATAATGCCGCCCAGAAAGGCGGCTGCAATCGCAGTCAGCATGATTTACCTGCTCAGATGATGAAGTTATGCCGGGTTGGCCTGACGATATTTCTTAACGGCATCCATGGCTTTCTGGATATGCGCGTCAGGGTTTTTATCGGTGTAGCTCAGCAGGATTTTTCCATCGGGCGCGATGACGTAAGAGGTGCGGTCTGACACCTTCTGCCCCTTCATCTCCATCGTGCTCTTATACTCTGCGGCCACTTTCGCACCCGGATCGGCGGCAACGGTAAACTTGTCACGGCACTCAAGCTGAGAGAACTTCGCAATCTGATCGGTGTTACCCGCGGTCACGCCAATGACGGTCGCACCCAGTTTACTGAACTCGTCGGTCGCTTCAGCAAAATCATGCGCTTCCAGCGTACAGCCCGCACTGAAGGCCGCAGGGAAAAAGTAGAGCACAACCGGGCCTTTTTTCAGGGCCTGTTGCAGTGAAAAGGTGGTGGATTTACCCGCCAGGGCCGCATCCAGTTTAAAATCTGGCGCTTTCTCTCCAGCCTGTAATGCCGCAAAGGCGGAGGTTGCCGGAACACTCAGGGCCAGCAGCGTCACGACAGCCAGGGTTTTCAGGGTCATTTTCATTGGCTTTACTCTCTCCATTGACGATCAGACGGGGTTGTCTGACGTCCCTGTTAACAGGTTCGTTTAAAAACGGAAAAAGTTGCGGCGTCTGAAAATTTTTTTATCGTTTTTTTAATCCACTGTTATCTGCCGTTTATACGAACAGTGCGTGTCACACGCTGAATCGAGTAAAGCCAGGCCTGTTCAATTTCACAAAATCCGTCGTGATTATTCATTTCCGGACGCTTTTTATGTGATTCAGCCCGCATTACTGTCGCTAAAACAGAGCCATTTCACGTCAGGTGAGCATCGTCACGTTTCTTTTAACCTTCAGTCAGTAAATTTTACTTATGTTATGAAAAAACGATTCAGCTAACGGAGCTATAAATGAAGATTAAACTGGCGTTAACGGTACTGGCGGTGCTGGTTTCAGGTTCTGCTGCGGCAAAAACCTGGGTGCTGACGAGTGCTGAACAGGGCACTGAGCAGGGAAACTGGCAGATTTCCAGCGGTGAGCTGAAGTTGCAGGGTAAACCGTTCAGCATCGAACAGAAAGTGCTTCATGGCGGTAAGCAGGAGGGCAGTAAGATCCTGACGATTCGCAGTCAGGATGGCCTGACCATTACGCTGAGTCCGACCCGCGGGATGAATCTGTTGCGCGTGGAAGGTTTTGGTTCCCGTATGGGCTGGGATTCTCCCGTGAAAGAGGTGGTCAACCCGGCTTACATCAATCTTGAAAGCCGTAATGGCCTGGGCTGGCTGGATGGCTTTAATGAGATGATGGTGCGCTGCGGCTATGAATGGACCGGTCATCCGGTGACGGACGAAGGGCGCATCTATACGCTGCACGGCAAAGCCGGTAACACACCTGTCTCTCAGCTGGAAGTTGAGGTGGCTGACGCAGCACCCCATGAGATCCGCATTCGGGGTCTGATTAAAGAGAGCACCTTTAAGAAAGCCGATTTGCAGACCCTGACCGAACTGCGCTATGTGCCGGGCAGTAACAGCTTCAGCCTGCACGATGTGCTGACCAACCATGCTGACTATCCGCACGACTATCAGATCATCTATCACAGCAACTTCGGCACGCCGATTCTGGAAGAGGGCGCACGCTTCCTGGCACCGATGTCCGGCATCAGTCCGTTCAACGACTATGCCAAAGCCGGATTAAAAGAGTGGCAGACCTATAAAGGCCCGACCAAAGATTTTGATGAGATGGTATTTAACATCAAGCCGCTGTCGGACAGCAATCACCAGACCGTTGCCGCAGTCATCAATAAAGCCGGGACGGGCGGTGCCTCAATTCAGTTTGATACCCGCCAGCTGCCGCTGCTGACCCTGTGGAAAAATACCGACACCCTGAAACAGGGTTATGTCACCGGCATTGAACCCGGTACCAGTTATGCCTATCCGGTGACGATTGAACGTGAGCAGAAGCGCGTGAAGCAGCTGCAGCCGGGTGCAAGCACCGCGTTTGATCTGACTTACACCCTGCTGCACAGCAGCGAGCAGGTCAGTGACGTAGAGAAACGCATCAGGAACATTCAGGGCGAGACGAAGATTGACGAGAGCGAGACGCCGATCGCGAAAGAGTAACGCCCCTGACGTCCCGACGCTGCCGATAGACACGTCGGGATCTTCCTTCTGAACCGGATAACGTCATGAGGCTGTTGAGGGTCTGAAAGCGCGAAAAACCACGCAGCCGGTAAAAATCAGGACCTGGATCGTGTTTGAGGACGCGCTGAAACCCTGCAGCGGATTATTACTGTGCCTTCACTCATTACAGCAGGGCATCACTCATGGTCAGAACACGCCTTATCGCGTTATCCCTTTTATTTTTCTGTGCAGGAGGACAGGCAGCGCCGGGATTCCGGCAGGTGGAGTTATCAGACTCGGCGGGAAGTCCTCTCAGTGTGGCCATCTGGTATCCGGCAATCCAGCAAGGGAAGAGAGAAACGGTCGGAGAAAATGCCGCTTTTGTCGGGGTCAGCGTGATCCCTGATGCCTCCCCGATACCTGGCAGGCATCCTCTCGTTGTGATTTCGCATGGCTACAACGGAAGCTGGAGAAATCTCTCCCGGCTGGCAGACGCCCTGGCCGCGCAGGGATACATTGTCGCCGCTCCCGATCATCCCGGTACGACGACGTTCGATCAGAATCCTGACGCGGCCAAAAAACTGTGGCGGCGCCCCCGTGAACTCTCGCGGGTGATTGATTTCATCAGCCTCCATTCCGATCTTGCTGGCGCGGCGGACACCACACGAATCGCGGCTATCGGGCACTCGCTTGGCGGATGGACGGTGCTTTCACTGGCCGGAGCGCGTTTCGACCCTTCGCTTTTCCTGAGCAACTGTCAGCGATTTCCGCGTCGTGGTGACTGCAGGCTGACAAATAAGCTGGGAATGAATGAGGTGGCCGCACAGGATCGCTTCTCTGATCTTCGTGATAGCAGGATCGGTGCCGTGGTTTCACTCGATGCGGGTTTAGCGCCGGGTTTTACTTCCCAAAGTCTTACCCGAATGACGCTGCCCATTCTTATCCTGGCGGCGGGTAATGACAGCCTGGGAGAGCTGCCTGCGGCGCAGGAGTCTGCCTACATTGCGGATAACCTGCCTGCATCTCTGCACCATTACCGCATCGTTAAGGGCGCTACGCATTTCAGTTTTATGCAGTTATGCAAACCGGGTGGCGAGAAGCTTATAGATGAAGCTTCTCCCGGCGACGGCATCGTGTGTCAGGATGATCGGGGCGCTGACCGCAGAGCACTGCATCAGCAACTGAGGAGCCAAATCACGCTTTTTCTGCAGTCAGCCCTGAATTATCCCGCGCCTGCTGACGATACGCCCCCGGCGACGTTCCGGAAAGCCGCAGGAATTCACGATTAAAATTAGACTTCGTCATAAAGCCTGATTCCATCATGATTTGCGTCACGGGCAGAGCGGTGTTAATCAGCAACGCTTTTGCCCGTTCAACCCTGAATCCATTAATCCACTGTGAAACATTGCACTGTCTGACCGAGTTAACGGCGGCAGAAACATGGCGGGCAGGTATGCCGGTTTTCCTCGCCAGCAGCGCCAGTGTCACATCCGGATTCAGGTAGAGTTCATCCTCACGAACCTGCTTTTCCAGCTTCCTGTATAAGGCGGTCAACTCAGCCGTCCCGGCTCTCTCTTTTTCTCTGTTCTGCTCCTGACCGGGGGCTGACCCGATGAGCGGAGGCGGATTGATGAGTCTGAAGATAAGCGTTCCTACCAGAGGCAGCAGCGCAAATTGCGTAACTGCCACGATCGAGGTGGCATATTTCCCCCCGCTGAAGCCGAAGTCGACAGCAATCAGAAGGTCAGTCAGCGCAGAGGAGCAGAGAAAGAAACCCGCAAACAGCGCGAGCCTGTCAGAGTGAGAAATCTCACCCGGTCGCAGAGAGTGGAAGGGGGGCTTTCCCGTCGCTCTGAAAAGAGCCACGCCATAACTGAAAAACAGTATGCCCAGCACGACATCTGTAGCCGGCGCCCACAGCAGTCGGATCAGTAGTGACAAAACGACGGGTACAAACAGCATCAGCACATAGCGCTTCTGCCTGTGCTCGCCGGGCAGCACGAAACTGCTCCATGCAATAGCGGGCAGAAAAATGGCCATGACTGACTGCAGGTTTCTCAGTAGATCGGAGTGAAACTCCCAGCGCAGCGTATTGGTTAATATCAGGATGAAGCTGGCAAAAAGAAAACGCAGTGCGCCATTATGGCGTGCGCCTGCTGTGCAGAGGGCCGCGATCAGCAAAAGCAAAGCAATCAGCGTAATGACGGGAAAGGGCACCGAGAGCATAGAGGTATAACCAGAACAGGAATTTTACTGAATGATTACATAAATGTCAGAAGGTTGTCTTCTCTGCCGGAAGTCAGTCACCGGATTGACCAGATGCATGCTCATTTAACATAACGGCGCGTCACGACTGACTGTTCATGGCACGCAGCGCCATCCGCAGATGGTGTTCTATAAAATCGGTCTTGAGCGCGCTGTAACGCTGGCTGTCGTTGCGGCACAGTGAAGCTGCCGCCTGTTTAAGTTCAGCGTAATCATCAGCAACCCGTCTGTTTTCTCTCAGGTAATCACGAAAGGCAAGATGCCGCAAAACCTCTTTATCTCCCGCCGAAAACGCATGCAGATGATGACTGCGCTGTTCGCCTCCCTTAGTGAAATATCTGCGTCCGGCAATGCCCGATTCACCGCGCGCAAGGTATCCGGCGCGGCTCAATGCAGGGGAGCAGGTATCCAGCGCATTAATATCAGTTACCTCCAGCAGGATATCAATAATGGGTTTGGCCGCAAGGCCGGGTACTGATGTGCTGCCGATGTGATGGAGGCCGATAACCGCGCCATTCAGCAATGTTTTTAGCATGACACTTTCGGCCGCAAACAGTGCAGGCCATTGATTATCGTAGGGCACAACAACAACAGTTCGCATAGTGGTGTGCTCTCCGAATCACTTATTTAACATAAGATAGATTATGCGCATATGGGTGCCGGTAAGGTTAAGTACCTGCTCAGGCACATCAAGGGTGTTTTTTATCGTGATTAAGCCAGCCAAAGTCAGGAAGTAACAGGAAGGAAATAATGATGGCTGGCTGATTTGCTCTATTCCCAGCCCAATTCACGATAACTTCTGCTATCCACGTCAGGAAAAGACGTGCTATATCGACCCCAGCCCATATATTCATAATAGCGTGTCATTGCTTCATAATGGCTGACAGCATCAACTTCCCATACAAGTTTTGCACCTGATTCTAATAACGATCTTGCATTGTTTCCCCGAACGCCTTTCAGACAAAATGTCTGACATCCATCAGGCTCGACCCAGAGTTCATGTATCAATGGCCACCTCCCCCTTAATTCATTAATCCTGGCAATCATTTCATAACAGCGTTTGAATTAACAGGCAGTCATGCGCTTCAGACGAACCTCTCAGGTTCGTTTGCATCCTGTACGTTGTTTATCGATTTTCTGCATCAGCGGTTCACCTCCGTCAGAGGGTAATTTATGAAGCAGAAGAGATGCATCGGCGGGTGCGGGACGATCACTGGCTTCATCTCTCTGGCGACCCCGCCAGTGCAGAGGGCCAGAGGATCAAAGCAAACCTTGTCGAAGGATTCTGGCCCTGCGATGCAGACTGGCGGGCGTTAGTGGCTTTCCGCACGCAGCAAATCTTTGAGCGCGGCTGGCGTGCCCTGATTTCACAGTCTGCCGTAAAAAGTCATCCGCGCGGTTTCGGATAGCGCAATGCCGGGCTGCGTGTTGTAAGCCAGCACCGCCAGCATGCGGGTCACCTCACCTTCGGTCGGGGTCACGCGGTGCAGGGCGTTGCGCCCGCGAAACAGCACCAGATCGCCGGGCTCAATCGCCAGGGCCTCGACCGGCTGGCGTTCATCCAGCACCGCCGCGACGCCTGTATAATTCATCTCACCGGCATCGGCATCCCGCAGATCCTTCACATACTGAAACACCCCGCCCGCCTGCGGTTTTTGCACCAGCAGGGTGATAGCAAAAGAGGAGTTGTCAAAGTGCCAGCCCAGCTCCTGGCCGTGAGGCGCATAATGCAGGTTGATCGACGAAAGCGGATCGGCATAGGGATAGAGCGCGTCCTCTCCCAGCACGTCGCAGAGGAACTGTTTGAACAGCTCATCCGTATAAAGCTGACGCAGCGGGGAGTCGGTCGCGATAGCGTCATCGGTAATGCAGCCTTTGGTGCTGATTACGTCACGATTGCGCGGATGATCGGCGCTGAAGGCCGCATCAGGTTTCATCAGATAAACGTTATGTTTGCTGAGCGTGTGATAAGCCAGGTGACGCTGGGCGTTGCCCTCCTGAACTATCGCCTCCAGAGCGGCGGTCTGTAAGAACTGACGCAGGACCAGCGCGCCAGCGTGGTTCAATTGTTCACGACAGCGGTGACGCCAGCCACGATCGGCCAGCGGATGAAGATCAAGACGAACCAGGGAGTCAGTCATAGCAACAGTTCTCATCATGAGCAGGAGTGATGCTACTCTACCTGTCGCCTGCTAAGCCTGTGTAACGATAAAAACTTAATACCCTGATAAGGAAGCGTTAATGCCTGCCCACTCACCCCGGTTGCCCAAAATCAGTGTTATCCAGTCCTTTAAAGTGGCCGCCGAACTGGGCAGCCTGGCGAAAGCGGCGGCCCAGCTGGCATTGACGCCGGCGGCGGTTAGCCAGCAGATTCGTCAGCTGGAGGAGCAGCTCGGCAGTGCGCTCTTTTTACGCACCCAGAGCGGCGTGATGCTGACTGACACCGGCAAGGCCTATCTGCGCTACGTCACCGAAGCCTTTGATATCCTGCACCTGGGTCAGCAGAATATTCGCCATGCGGCGAAAGCGCCGACACTCACGCTCTATGCGTTACCGGCGCTGGCGTCCAAATGGCTGTTGCCCCGGCTGGCGAGCTGGCGCGCCTGTTGCCCCGATAGCGATCTGTCGTTACACGGCACGCACGCGCAGGTTGATTTCACAGCGATGCCTGCAGACTTCGTCATCTGCTTTGGGGAAGATCGCTATCCGCAGCTGGACAAGCAGTGGTTATTCCATGATGAGGTGCTGCCGGTTGCCAGCCCCGCCTTACTCCAGCGCTATACGCCAGAAACGATCTTCCGTCAGGCTCCTTTGATTCACCTCGACTGGGGCAATGAGGGCCGGTTCCTGCCGGACTGGCGAAGCTGGTTTCAGGCCAGAGGCGTGGACGAACCGGCTCCGCAGCCCGCATTCAGTTTCAATCTGACCTCGCTGGCAATTGATGCTGCCGTGGCGGGGGCCGGTCTGCTGCTGGGGCAGCGCCGCCTGATCGCGGCGGAGCTGGCGCGGGGCGAACTGGCGATCGTTGACGATTTCAGTCTGCCGCTTAGCAAACCCTATTACCTTGCCTGGCCACAGCGCACGCTGAGTCAGCCGGGCAGCGAGGCGCTGATTACCTGGCTGCGTGAAGCGGGCGCAGGCTAAGAAGTGTTCTGCATGACAGGTGACCCTGTCACGCAGGGCTGTTAAGACCGATCTTCAAGAATAATGGCCACCCGCTGTCCTGCCCGCACGGCGCTGCCCGGCTGCACGCTGACCTGCTGAATCACCCCGTCACAGGGGGCCAGCAGCGGAATTTCCATTTTCATCGATTCCAGCACCACCAGCGTATCGCCCGCCTTCACGCGGCACCCCGCTGCCGTCTGAACCTGCCACAGGTTGCCGGAAACCGGACTTTCAACGCCCTGCTCCCCGGCCTGAAGCGGCGCGTCTCCCGTTTCCGCCACCTCACTCTCCTGCGTGATGTAATGTGCCTGTCCGCTGGCTATCCAGCGGTCACGCTCAGCATTGAACGCCTGTTGCTGATGTTGACGAAACGCGCTGATACTTCCGGCTTCGCGGTCGAGGAAATGCTGATATTCCGCCAGCCGCAGCGTGCCCTGTTCTATGCGCAGCGGATAGCGCCCTACGGGAAAATCGCGACGGATCTGCAGCAGTTCATCAGCCGAAACCGGATAGAAACGAATCTGGTCGAAAAAGCGCAGCAGCCAGGGCTTACCGCCAAAATCGGCGACATCGCGATAGCGATTCCACATCTGCAGCGTGCGGCCAACAAACTGATAGCCGCCAGGCCCTTCCATGCCGTAGACACAGAGATAAGCCCCGCCAATCCCCACCGAGTTTTCGGCCGTCCAGGTGCGTGCCGGATTATATTTCGTGGTGACCAGACGATGGCGGGGATCCAGCGGTGTGGCGACGGGCGCGCCGAGATAGACGTCGCCCAGCCCCATCACCAGATAGCGGGCATCAAACACCGTCTGCCATACGGCCTGTTTATCCGGCAAATCGTTGATCCGGCGGATGAACTCCAGATTGTCCGGGCACCAGGGGGCGTCCTGCCGCACGGTGGTCATATATTTTTCGACCGCTTTCTGACAGGCGGGATCGTCCCAGGAGAGCGGCAGATGCACCACGCGCGTCGGCACCTGAAGGTCATCACTTGTGCAGACCCCCTCCCACGCCTCCCGCACCCACGCCAGCAGCGCCTCCGGGGTCAGGGTTTCCGGCTGGAAATGGATCTGCAGGGAGCGGATGCCGGGCGTGATATCAACGACCCCCGGACGGGATTGCGCTTCCATCGCCTGCATCAGCGCGTGGATGCGAAAACGCAGCACCAGATCCAGTTCCGGCTCGCCAGCTTCCAGCAGCAGATGCGTATCGCCTGAGAGACGCGCCACCAGACGCTTATCCTTTTCACCGCAGGTCATCACGACAGGCGACGTGAGCGGTGCCGGCTGCCAGGCGATCGCCTGTGGCTCGAGCGTTGCCAGCTCGGCACGTCCTCCTGCGGCCAGTCGGCGGGCGGTGGGAATGTCCACCGCCACAAACTGCACCTTATCACCGGCTTTAAGCTGCCCCAGCTGCCAGAGATCCCCTTCGATGACCGTCACCGGGCAGACGAAGCCGCCCAGACTGGGGCCATCGGGACCGAGAATGACCGGCATGTCGCCGGTGAAATCCACTGCGCCAATCGCGTAAGGATTATCATGAATGTTGGAAGGATGCAGTCCCGCCTCACCCCCGCTCTCGCGGGCCCAGATCGGCTTCGGTCCAATCAGGCGAACACCGGTACGGCTGGAGTTGAAGTGCACTTCCCATTCGGTGGCAAAAAAAGTCCCGATATAGTCGGGCGTAAAAAACTCCGGCGCGCCGTGGGGGCCATAAATTACCCTCAGCGTGCGCACCGCGGCCAGCCCCGTGCAGAGCGAGGCGGGCAGTGCTGTGCCCGTCACGTCTGCCGGGCGCGGTGCCAGGTGAAGCACATCGCCGCTGCGCAGCGCCCGGCCTCCGTGTCCCCCGAACTGGCCGAGCGTAAAGGTGCTTTTGCTGCCCAGATAATCCGGCACCTGAATCCCGCCGCTCAGGCAGAGGTAGCTTCTGACGCCTGTACCTGCGATCGCGCCCAGCTTCAGCGTTGAGCCTGCCGGAACAGTAAAGACGGTATTCATCGGCTGATCGACCCCCTCCAGCGTGACGGGGAGCGGCGCTCCGCAGACCACCGCCTGCACATCGGTATTCAGTTTCAGGGTCGGGCCGTTAAGGGTGATCTCCAGCGCAGCATCGCCCTCAGCGTTGCCCAGCAGGCGGTTGCCGAAACGCAGCGCGCGGTCATCCATCGGTCCCGAAGGCGGCACCCCCACCGCCCAGTAGCCCAGACGGCCGGGATAGTCCTGCACGCTGGTCTGGGTTCCGGCACTCAAGACCTCCAGCGTGGCCGCCTGATAACCGAGCTGCTCCAGACAGCGGGTCCAGGGTTCCCCCGTGGTGAAT
Organism: Pantoea sp. M_10; assembly: GCF_008631515.1. Classification (NCBI taxonomy): domain Bacteria; kingdom Pseudomonadati; phylum Pseudomonadota; class Gammaproteobacteria; order Enterobacterales; family Erwiniaceae; genus Pantoea; species Pantoea sp. M_10. The sequence continues at coordinate 88,423 of NZ_VWUL01000004.1, forward strand.
GGCGCAAAAGCCAGTATCTGCAGCAGATAGAGGCGATTGGTCTCGACACCATATAACCGGGTTTCCGCCAGCGCCTGAGCCAGCGTGGCAATGGCTTGGTCGCGAGTAGGACAGCAGGCGATGGTTTTCGCCAGCATCGGATCGAAAAAGGGCGGCACTTCACTGCCCGCCTCCACCCAGCGGTCGATACGCAGCGTCTTTCCTCCGGCTGGCGGGAAAAAAACATCGGTCAGCAGACCGGGTGATGGCTGAAACTGCCGTCCCGGATCTTCCGCGTAGATCCGGGCCTGAATGGCGTGGCCCTGTGGTTTCAGCGTGGCGGCTAAACGATCCAGCGGCGGGAGCGCCCCGGCGGCCAGTTCGATCATCCACTGCACCAGGTCAACCCCCCACACCTGCTCCGTGACCCCATGTTCGACCTGGAGGCGGGTGTTCACTTCCAGAAAATAGAAGTGCTGCGCCGCGCTGTCATAGACAAATTCCACCGTTCCGGCGCTGCGATAGTTCACCGCTTTGCCCAGGACGATGGCGGCGGAACAGAGTGCCTCTGCCATGCCGTCAGGCAGATTGGGTGCAGGTGTCTCTTCAATAACTTTCTGATTACGGCGCTGAACCGAGCAGTCACGCACGCCGAGCGCGATCACTCCGCCTTTGCCATCACCGAAAATCTGTACCTCAAGATGACGGGCGCGTTCGATATATTTTTCGAGAAAGACCCCGGCATCGCTGAAGTTGTTCTGGCCAAGACGCTGCACCGTGTCAAACGCGTCGGCGAGTTCATCCTCATCGCGGCAGACGCGCATACCGATGCCGCCGCCGCCTGCGGTGCTTTTCAGCATGACCGGATAGCCGACCTGGGCCGCTGCCCGGCGGGCTTCATGGCGGTCCGCCAGCAGTTCACTTCCCTCCAGCAGCGGAACGCCTTCGGCTTTTGCCAGCGCGCGTGCCGTGTGTTTCAGTCCGAAAGTACGCAGCTGCTGGGGCGTGGGGCCGACAAAAATCAGGCCCGCCGCCTCGCACGCCTCGGCAAAGGCGGCATTTTCCGAGAGGAAACCGTAGCCGGGGTGGATCGCTTTCGCCCCGCTCTGCCGTGCGGCGGCGATGATCTTCTCCGCCACCAGATAGGTTTGCGCGGCGGGCCCGTCGCCCAGGCTGATCGCGCTATCCGCCTCACGGATATGCAGGCTGCTCAGGTCAGCCTCAGAGTAAACGGCGATGCCTTTCACCTGCATGGCGTGCAGGGTACGCAGAATGCGGCAGGCGATCGCGCCGCGATTGGCAATCAGTAACGTATCAAACATAGGTGATGCTCACAGGGAGGCGGGTCGTCCCGCAGAATTCGCTATTCCCTGGGGCCGTCCCCGGGGATGACCGGCACCTGACAGTGCAGCGGCGGTAGAGGCAGACAGGCGATCGATCAGAGCGGGAATGTCAGGCCCGGCTGTCGCGCTGTCGCATGCAGATTCAGTTCCACACCAGCACCTCTGCAGGCGTCGGGTTCCAGCCGTTGCAGGGGTTATTGAGCTGGGGGCAGTTCGAGATCAGCACCATCACGTCACACGCCGCGATCAGATCAACATATTTGCCGGGGGCTGACAGTCCATCTTCAAAGGTCAGCCCCCCTTCCGGCGTCACCGGAACGTTCATAAAAAAGTTGATATTGGCGCCGATATCCCGCTTGTGAAGGCGGCCATCATGCAGGCAGGCGCAGAGAAAGTTATCCCGGCAGCTATGCATGTAGCGCTTATCGTGGGCATAGCGCACGGTGTTGCTCTCCTGGGAGCAGGCCCCGCCCAGGGTGTCGTGGCGTCCGCAGGTATCGGCAACCAGGGTCAGCAGCGGATTACCGAGATTGGAGTAGAGCACGCTGCCGGTAGTCAGATAGACCTTTCCCTGACGACGCAGGGTGCGCTGGGGATCGTAACGCTCGCGGGGGTTATCGGCGCGATAGAACAGGGTATCGATCGCCTGGTTACCTTCGAGGTCGAGCAGCCGCAGCCGCTGCCCTTTTTTGACCTCGAACAGACAGGGCTCCCCGGCCGGGATCACATGACGCCAGACTGCCGTTTCAGGATGATAATCAGGGGTAATCGCTGTCATCACAGCCTCCTTACAGGGAAAAGTGTTGGGTGTTTTGCATGGCGCGCTGATTTTCATCGCGGGTGAAAATGACGTCGCTGAGGGCCTGACCCGCATCGGCCTGATACCAGTTCAGCTGAATCGGGCGCGGCAGATACTGAGTGGCGGGATCCTGAGGATGAGGCAGCGCGGTCAGGACGATCAGCACGTCCATCGGCGCATACAGCTCAACGAAATCGCCGGGCTGACTGTTGCCTGAAATAAAGGCAAAGCGCCCCGCCTCATCCACCGTGACCTTGCTGAAAAAGTTCACCACCATCAGCAGATCTTCCAGGCCGAGATCCCATTTACCCATCTCCACCAGCAGATTATCGACGCCGTTACGGTAGAAACCGTTGCGCAGTTCCTGATAGCGTCCGCTGCCGTACTTGTCGTGCGTCTCGGCGGCGTTAAGGACGCCGCCGAACGGGTCATGCCAGCCGCAGCTGTCCGCCACGATAGCCGCCAGGACGCGACCCATATCAGAGTAAAAACAGTGGCCGGTGGTCAGCCGCGCGGTGTGCTGACCCTTAAGGGTGTCGGGCAGGTTCAGCCGTTCACTTTTTTCGTGCGGATTGAGCATCATGGCGCTGACGTTAGCCCCGCCGTCGATATCGGTCAGGCGCAGGATCCCGCCCTTACGCAGGATCAGCGAGGTATGCGCGCCGCCAGGAATCTGCTCTTCGCGCAGGCTGGGGCCGGAGTGAAAAAGTGCAGTCATTGAGCGTTCTCCTTTAAGGGGTAAATGTTGTCTTTGCGGCCGGTCGCCAGCTGGGACAGCCGCGTCTCGTTAAGCGGAATGTCATAGGTGATACGCGCCCCCCACGCATTGGGTGCCTGGGGATCGAGGCGCACCTTGTCAAAAACCAGCAGCCGGGTGCCCAGGTTGAACCCTTCGGCAAGGTCGTGCGTGACCATAAAGACGTTCATGCGGGTTTCGCTCCAGAGCTGAAGCAGCAGGGCGTGCATATCTTTGCGGATGCCGGGGTCGAGTGCGCCAAAGGGCTCATCCAGCAGCAGCACGCGTGGCTGCATGACAAACGCCTGGGCAATCGCCAGCCGCTGCTGCATCCCGCCCGACAGCTGCGCCGGATATTTGTCGAGCGCGTGGCTCAGCCCCACTCGCTCCAGCATCTCTCTGGCCTGATGACGCGCCTGACGTTTTCGGGCGCCCAGCAGCCGGCCCCACAGCGGTGACGCCGGCAGTTCCAGACCGATGGTGACGTTATCCAGCACGTTGAGATGAGGAAAAACCGAGTAGCGCTGAAAGACCACGCCGCGACTGCGATCGGGCTCCGCCGGCAGCGGCTCACCATCGAGCGTGATGGTGCCGCGCGTTGGTTGCTCCTGACCGAGCAGCAGTCGTAATAAAGTCGATTTCCCGCAGCCGGAGGCACCCACCAGCGAGCAGAACTCCCCTTCCCTGACCTGCAGATTGATGCGCTCCAGCACCACGTGGTCGCCATATTCCTGCCAGATGTTTTTGATATCGATAAAACTCATTCCCGGCCTCCTTCCGCCCACGGGAAACAGGCTTTGTGCAGCTGACGCAGCGCCAGATCCATCAGCCAGGCCAGCAGGGTTATCCAGATGACATAAGGAATGATGACGTCCATCGCCATGTAGCGGCGGACGAGGAAGATGCGGTAACCCAGCCCGGCGGTGGCAGAGATGGCTTCGGCGGAGATCAGGAACAGCCACGCCGAACCCAGCAGCAGGCGCAGCGAGGTAATGAGTCGCGACAGCAGCTGGGGCAGCACTACCCGCAATACCACCGTCCAGCTGTTCGCGCCCAGCGTCTGGGCTTTGATGAAAAGCTCGATGGGGATCTCCCGCGCCCGCTGTTCCAGGTCGCGGGCCAGCATCGGGGTGATGCCGATGACGATGAGCATCACTTTTGACAGCTCATCCAGCCCGAAGACGATAAACAGCATCGGCAGCAGCGCCAGCGGCGGGATCATCGACACGACGGTCATAAACGGCGACAGCGCCGCGCGGGTCATGGGAAACACCCCGGCGGCAATACCGATGCCCAGGCCGATCAGCGCAGAGATCATCAGGCCCGTCAGCAGACGGGTGAGACTGATCAGCGTATCCGCCCACAGCAGAAACTCACCGCTGCGTTTATCGGGCGTGAACGCCATCCGGTCAACCGCGGCGATCATCTGCGACAGACCGGGCAGCAGTTTATCCTGCGGGTTTGCTTCCAGCCGCACCGCCGAGCTGATAAACCAGGCGGCGATCAGCAAGACAAACGGCAACAGCATCAGCGTCAGGCGTATTCCCTGTCGGGGATAACGGTTAATATGGCGCATGGCGTAAGCTCCTCAGCCCGGAAGTCAGAGCTGGCCTGCCGCGGCCATCTTCAGATAGCTGTCGTCAAAGCGCAGTCTGATGTTGGCTTTGTCGCCGAGGGTCTGGTTGCCGGGAAAGGCCATACCGATGAAGTCAGCGCTTTGCGCACCCTCGCCGAGCAGCCCCTTATCAAAAGAGAACGCGGCCACGCGCTGCATGGTTTTTGCCAGGTCGGGCGAAGCGACAAAGGCTTCTGTATCGGCAGGGGTCCAGAAGAGATGGGTGGTTTTGAGCTGTGCCTGATAACCGGCGAGGTCAGTGCCGGAATCCGCGGCCATCGCACTCAGCGCCTGGGTATCGCCCGCCTGCATTTTTGCCATCATCTCAAACCACGCACCGGTCAGCGCTTTGCCCAGTGCGGGGTTATCGTGGAGGGTTTCTGTGTTCACGACCATCATATCGATCAGCTCGCCCGGCACGGCGGAGGAGCTGAACACTTCTGTGGTCTGCGGACTCTTTTTGATGACGGAAAGCTGCGGGTTCCAGGCCACTGCGGCTTTGACACCGCTGGTGCCAAAGGCGGAGACGATATCGGCATCGGAGGTGTTCACGACCTTAACATCCTTCTCCTGCAGTCCGGCCTTTTCCAGACCGCGCACCAGCAGATAGTGCGATACGGACAGCGCGGGCAGATAAACCGACATGCCTTTCAGGTCGCTGAGTTCTTTATTCACGCCTTTCAGAACGATGCCGTCGTTACCCTCGGAGTAGCTGCCGGTGATCAGCGCCGTGGAATCGACGCCGCCCGCGGCGGGAATGGTCAGGGCATCCATATTTGTCATGGTGCAGCCGTCGAACTGCCCTGCGGTGTACTGGTTGATCGATTCGATATAGTCATTCAGCTGGACGATATTGATTTTAATGCCATATTTGCTGGCCCATTTATCGATGATTTTTTCATTAGCGATCGTGCCCCAGGGCATCCAGCCCGCATAGATGGTCCAGCAGACGTTGAACTCTTTTTTAACTGCGGCGAAAGAGGGCACACTGGCCAGCAGTGCCAGGGAGAGAATGAGCGTGCGGAGAAGGGAAAATGTCTTCATGGTTGACCTCTGGTTGGCACAAAAAAACGGGAGCAGCGCAAGACACCAGATGGTGCCGCTGTCTCCCGGGCTTTTGTCCCGCCGTGTAACCTCGCAGAGGTCGCCAGCTCTCGGACCAGACATTCACCTGCGTGAACCGGAACCCTAGCCAGCTATTCAGTATCAGTTGTGTAGTGCGCTGCTTACTGAACGGGTTATTGCAATTGGCGTACCAGAATTTAAATTCTTTTTAATCATTCACTTATAAAGTTTATAAAACGACAGGCCCCGTGATGGTGAGTCAGCAGCGTGCGTTGCACATAATCAGTGCCGGGATTCACTCCTCTTCAGGATGCCATTTCTGAGCGCAGGTGAACTCAGCTGTGACGCGCCTCGCCTGTCGCTAAAACAGCGGTTTCAGGATATGGATATGCAGGCTCTGGCGAATCGCTTATCAGGGAAGTGAATAGCGTCGGCGCTGCGGGCGGGATGAATAACGGCAGCGCGCTGCACTGCCGTTTTTGCAAGGGTGTCAGAACTCTTCGGGTTCTCCCGGCAGTGGCTCGGTCAGCGCCTGTCCTTTGACCCCGGCATAGGTAATCACCAGTTCGGCGGGCTCCTCCAGGGTGTAGCCGCGGTGCGCACTGTTGACCGTCTCATTCAGCGCTTCTCCGGCGTGGAAGGTACGCTGCTCCCCGCTCGCTTTGTCTTCCACAATCAGGGTGCCTGAAAGGATAAACGCCGCATTCGGCATCGGATGCGTGTGCCACGGCAATGACGTATGGGCAGGCAGTGACAGGCGCATTACGGTCAGTTCCGGCTCGCCGTGCGGATAGGATTCAATGACCTCTCCGTTCCAGGCCTCCCCGCTGCGCATGACTTCAACCGCTTCGATCCCGTTCTTTTCATCTTTTGACATCAGTATTCCCTGTTAACAATCAATGCAATGCTGCGAACCGCAGGCTTTAAGCGTAGAAGAGAATGCGCGGACTGACTGAGGGGATGTTGACCGGATGAGTGCCCCAGAGGAATAAAACCGCCCGGACAGCCGTGAATGGCATCGGTTAATTCACGGGCATAAGCCGCCGGCCTGATGAATTAATGAACAATATCCAGTATGTGGTTATAAGATATATCCCTCCGTCAGTTCGCAACCTGACATTTCTGTATTATCTTTGAAGCCATCAATTCTCTGAGGGATTTCTGATAATGAAAGGTTTGTTTGCCGCATTACTGGCCAGTTCTGTTTTATTATTATCCGCCTGCTCTAAAGATGACGATAACAAAGTCAAAGTGGCGATTAATACCGGGCCGGACGAAGCGATCTGGCAGGTGGTGAAACAGGTTGCAAAAGATAAATATCAGCTCGATGTCGAAGTGCTGAACTTCAATGACTATGTACTGCCGAACGAAGCGCTGAATAACAAGGAAGTTGACGCCAACGCTTTCCAGAGCCTGCCTTATCTGGAAGATCAGTCTAAAGAGCGCGGCTATAAATTTGCGGTAGTTGGCAAGACGTTCGTCTTCCCGATTGCTGCCTATTCGCACAAAATCAAGAACATCAGTGAGCTGCAGAATGGTGCGACAGTGACCATCTCTAACGAAGCTACCACCCTGGGACGCAGCCTGCTGCTGCTGCAGGCGCAGGGCCTGATTAAGCTGAAAGAGGGTGTGGGTTATTTACCCACCTCACTGGATATCATCGAAAATCCAAAAAACCTGAAACTGGTTGAAGTGGATACGCCGCAGCTGACCCGCACGCTGGATGATCCGAACGTGGCGTTCTCGATCATTAATACGAACTTCTCGGCTCAGGCGGGATTATCCGCTCACCGCGATGGTTTATTTATGGAAAGCGCCTCTTCGCCTTACGTCAATGCGCTGGTTTCACGCGAAGACAATAAAGACAGCGATAAAATTCAGAAGCTGAAAGCGGCGCTGCAGTCGCCTGAAGTCGCGGCTAAAGCGGAAGAAGTTTATAAAGGCGATGCAATTAAAGGCTGGTAATCGCCCGCAACGCATCCCTGGGATCAAAAAATCAAAAAAGGCCGCATTCCGATGCGGCCTTTTTTATGTCAGCACAGTATGAGCGGATGCCTGCGCCTTAACCTCTGCCAGTCACGCCGCGCCAGCCCGCCAGGCCAGAGGCGCCGCTACGCAGCGGCCCCTTTTGGCTGAGCGGAAAGATGCGCTGCCCACAGGCTGGCCACCCATTTCACCCCTTTTGCGGTAAAACGCGCCTGTGAGAAGGCGTGCTGGTTTTCGCCGGTGCCGGTGTGCAGCGTAAAGTAGCCGGCCTGCAGATGGTAATGCTGCGGCGTCAGGGTACCTTTGGCGCGGTACATGATATTGCGCTCCAGCAGAAACTGACGAAACTCCGGCTCTTTCGCTTTCAGCATTTTGCAGAGCTGACGAAAGCCCAGCGAGTCATCCACCTGAACGAAGTTATCAAAGAAGGCGGCCTTAGGCGCGGAGAGAGCCAGCTGCTGCTCCGCCGCCTGACGCTGTTCAAACTGTTCAGCCCAGGCACGTGCAGCCTCAGCCGGGTTGGTAAAGTCCGGCAGATGGGTGGTTCTTTCCCGGTCCTGCCAGCGATCCAGCACTTCGGCCGTAAAGCCTGGCGACAGGCGTGCCACGGCCAGCAGGGAGTCACGCTTGCTCAGGCGGTACTCCTGACGCACCTCCCCTTCGCGCTCATAGTCATTCACTTTGAGCGGCTGAGAAAGACGCTGAGCCGTTTCCAGACTTTTGATTAACCGCTTCACTTCTCCATGTGTAATACCGGTCATCTGAGCCAGCTCACGGCTGCTCATTGTGACCGATTGTTCCAGAGATTTGAGGCTTTCAGTCGAAATCATCATGGGTTCACCCCTCGCTAACGCTACCAATACCCGGCGGGCAGTCCATTTATTATACAAAATACTGTTCAGGTATCCAGTATTTTATTTAAGCAGTTTCATAACCGGAAGCTGTTACGCAAACCGGGCGGTGAAAGGGATTCTGCGGGCAGGATCAGGCGTCTGAACGGCTCTGGCGGTTGTCTGACAGGGTTTAATGCCCGCAAAGAGAGGAAAGGTTATTCACACATAATGACAATGGTGGACACAGGCTGTTTACATTACAGTATAGTGATGAGAGTCAGCAGGTTACCGGCCTGTCCGGCTTAACGTTTCATCCGGGGTTCAAGGACGTCATCGCGCTCATTACCACGGGATATTACCTTTTACTGGAGTAAGTCATGCAGCCGTTGAAAGTCGCCTTTATTAAAGCTAACTGGCATAGCGAAATCGTTTCTCAGGTTCTGACCGGATTCGAACAGGAACTGGAGAGCCGGGGAACCTCCTGTGAGATCAAAACCTGGGATGTGCCAGGCGCATTTGAAATGCCGCTGCTGGCACAGCGTCTGGCGCAGACCGGCAACTTTGATGCGATTGTCTGCGCGGCGCTGGTCGTGGATGGCGGCATCTATCGCCATGACTTTGTGGCTCAGGCGGTGGTAAGTGGTCTGATGCAGGCCCAGCTGGCCACCAACGTGCCGGTCTTCTCGGTCTCCCTGACGCCGCATAACTTCCAGCCTTCGGCGGAGTTTATCGACTTTTACACCCAGCACTTCGTGAAAAAAGGTCAGGAAGCGGCTCGTGCCGTCTGCCAGATCCACGCGCTTGAACTTTAATATGGCCGTAACTCAGCCCGGTTAGCGATAACATCCGGGCCTTTGCGCCGTTAAGGAGAAACATTGGAAACTTCACGTCTGCCCTTACCCCCTTTTACCCGGCCTGAAGAGGCGGCAGAGAAAGTGCGTCTGGCTGAGGATGGCTGGAACAGCCGCGATGCCGGGCGGGTAGCCCTGGCCTATTCTGTGGACAGTCAGTGGCGCAACCGCGATACCTTCCTGACCGGCCGCAGTGAGATCATCGCCTTTCTGGAGCAAAAATGGCAGCGGGAGCAGCAGTACCGGCTGATAAAGGAGCTGTGGAGTTTCGATCAAAACCGGATAGCGGTGCGCTTTGCCTATGAATGGCACGATGAGCGGCGGCAGTGGTATCGCTCTTACGGCAATGAGAACTGGGCGTTTGACGAGCAGGGTCTGATGAAGCAGCGCTTTGCCAGCATTAACGATCTGAAAATCAGCGAAGCGCAGCGGCTTTTCCACTGGCCGCAGGGACGACGGCCTGACGATCACCCTTCCCTGAGTGAACTCGGCTTATAACGCGGCGCGTTCAGCGGAGAGCGTTGCTCTCCGCTGTCCTCTGCTCAGCCCTGCTCGTCCTTGTTCTCGACAAAGGTGGCTTTGTTACGGGTGACCGTATAGGCCACTTTCTTGACGTCCTGAGGTGACGTGGTCACTTCCACCGGTGCGATGGTGACACGCCCCATCCCGAACAGCGTCGGCACATAACCGCCAATCTGGTGTTTTCCGGCCGGAACGTGCAGCAGCATGCTTTCGCCATTCGGTAATTTACCGGCATCTTTGCCATCTACCGTCAGGAAGACGCTTGAACCATCATCGGCACGGGTTTTAATGTGTGAGACATCAATCTGCGTCGGACCCGCAGCAAATTCATCTGGCGTATCGCTGGGCGTCTGTTTCGCACAGCCGGTTAATAACGCAGCAACCGTCAACGCGGCGAAGGTAAAACGATAAGGCATTGGGCACTCTTTCTCCTGATCATCAGAGCCCCATATTTTAGTCGTTTGCCTGGCAGATAAAAGAGGAGGAGAGATCGGCATCCTCTTAAAAAAGTTAAAATATCCCTGGTTTGCCCGGTATAGTTGCGTAAAGAATTTTTACTGAATAAATAAACAGTCTTTTTTTTCACGAGCCGCAGATTTTTTAACCTGCTGATCAGCCTCAATTTACCCGGCTGCTCACGATGAATAAACGCAGCGTCACGCCGCGTGGCCGCTGTTTTTCCTCCGGAGCCCCCCTGTTCATTAGCGGTTATCAGGTTCATAGTAGACGTTCATCCCCGGTTAACCCCGGCGGCCATTCCCTCAACAGAGGGCACAATATGCTTTTTCATACAACGGAAACGGTCTGTGCAATAACCGGCACGCATCCTGCGAACCTGAAGCGCTGGGTGAAGCAGGGGTTACTGACGCCCAGACAACACGCTGAACACTGGAGTGACGCACAGCTCAGTGAAATCCGCACGCTGGTTGACTTAACTGCCACGGGCGCGACGCCCGAGGAGATCAGACAGGGTCAGCAGACCGCCACCTCGATCATGACCCACGGCTGGGCGGCGCGTAAAGGTGACATGCTCTGGCAGCTTGAGTTCGGGACACCCCTGTCGCTTTCGCGTCAGATGAACAATATGTCCGGTAACTACAGCGGGGATGACTTCATTATTAATCTGCTGCGCCCTCTGAGTGTCTGGCTTCACGCAGACCGGCGTCAGGGTGCCACACGCCGTCTTGCCCGGTTTGAAAAAACGGTGCAGCAGCAGGCTGACCTGATGATGCGTGATGCGGCGCGAAACCACGCCTCTGTTCCGCTATTTCTGGAAGCCGTGAGCGTCATGGACAAAACCGAAATCTGGCTGGAAGCCATTCGTCTGACCGCGATGGGTTTTAGTGTCGAGGTGGACGCCAGTGCCAGCGGACGACCAGCGTTCAACACCGGACGCCATGCGCATCATGTCATGTGGTGTGGTGCTGGCATCAGTCAGGTGATGCAGGACTATTTCAGAAAGCAGAGTCAGCAGGGGTATCCCGTTATGCTCAGTGGTCCTGATTGCCGCCTTAGCCTTTCCCGGTCAACCGCCTCAAGCGCTGCCTGACAGCAGGCAGCCTTTCCCCCTCTCCGCTTTTTCCGCGCCAGTGAATATTTTTTTCTGTTAAGAACCGCTTAAGGCGGCTTCGTATACTGTTGTCTCCACCTCCTGACTCATAGATGAGACGACAATGAAAAAGACCTTACTGGCCCTCAGCCTTTGCCTGCTGCCCCTGACCTTCACGGCGGCGCATGCCGACTTTGCGTTAACCGGTTGTGCAGCGAAAAAGCAGGAGATTGAGACGCAGCTCTCCTTTGCCCGACAGCACAATAATTCTCACCAGATTGCCGGGCTGGAAAAAGCGCGGCGTGAGGTTGAAGAGCACTGCACCGAAAGCGGCTTGCTGAAGCAGCGACAGGAAAAAGTGGCCGAAAAGCGCAGCAAGGTTCAGGAGCGCGAACAGGAACTGGCTCAGGCGAAAGCTGAAGAACGCAGTGCCAGCAAAATCCGCAAGCGTGAAGAGAAGCTTGCTGAGGCGCGTCAGGATCTGAAGGAAGCGGAACAGGCGCTGACTCACTAATCTGATAAGGCCAGCCAGCAGCGCTGGCCTCTTATTTTTTAACTTTTCCCGGCTGTTTCCTAACCTGCTGAATAATCACCGCTATTCACCTTTTATCCATTACTTAATGTAATCGGTTGATTACTTATTCTCATGCACTTAATTGGTGCAATAAAGTCAATATCGCGTCGATCAATTCTTTAACTTTTTGAACGCCTTCAAAGAATTGAAAGATAGCGAGTTTTCTCACGCTATTCACAAAATACGCACTTCACGCGCATCATTATTCGCCTTGTGCGGGGTGTAATCAGCAAACTATTCACTTTCTCTGCCCCGGAATGGGGCATGACCCGGTCGGGGCCGGGCGCCTGCCACATCTTATTTGTTTCAGGAGTGTTAGATTATGACGGCGCAAAACAGTACGCGCGTCATCCACGGCTCCACACAATAAATAACTTCATTAAGAAAGGTTTTTTATGGATAAGTTATCTTATGCGTCTGAAAGCAGCACATCTGCCTGGTCAACCTACCTGCAGCAAATCGACCGGGTGGCGCCCTATCTGGGCGATCTTTCACGTTGGATAGATACTTTACGTCATCCCAAGCGGGCACTGATTGTCGACATTCCCCTGCAGATGGATGATGGCTCAATTCGCCATTTTGAAGGGTATCGCGTTCAGCACAACCTTTCACGCGGTCCCGGCAAAGGGGGCATTCGCTATCATCCGGATGTCGACCTTAACGAAGTCATGGCGCTTTCCGCCTGGATGACCATCAAGTGTGCCGCCGTTAACCTGCCCTACGGTGGCGCTAAAGGGGGCATCCGCGTCGATCCTTTTAAACTTTCTGAGGGCGAGCTGGAGCGTCTGACACGCCGGTATACCAGTGAGATTGGCATCATCATCGGGCCGCAGAAAGATATCCCGGCTCCGGATGTCGGCACCAACGGTAAAGTGATGGCGTGGATGATGGACACCTACTCCATGAACCTCGGCACCACCGTCACTGGCGTCGTCACCGGTAAACCCATTCATCTGGGCGGCTCGCTGGGCCGTGAGAAAGCCACCGGCCGCGGGGTCTTTATCACCGGACGCGAAGTGGCGCGTCGCGCAGACATTGAAATTGAAGGCGCCCGCGTGGCGGTTCAGGGGTTTGGTAATGTCGGCAGTGAAGCGGCCCGACTGTTTGACGAGGCGGGCGCGCGCGTGGTGGTGATTCAGGATCACACGGCCACCCTGTTCAATGCCGACGGTATCGACATGGCAGCCCTGACGGAATGGCAGATTGCGCACAAGCAGATCGCCGGTTTCCCGGGCGCGCAGAGTATTGAGAAAGAGGCGTTCTGGACGACGGAGATGGACATTCTGATCCCGGCGGCGCTGGAGGGTCAGATTACCCGTGAGCGTGCTGAGGTGCTGAGCTGCAAAATCGTGCTGGAAGGCGCGAACGGCCCCACCTACCCTGACGCCGACGACATGCTCGCTTCGCGCGGCATTATCGTGGTGCCGGATGTGGTCTGCAATGCGGGCGGCGTAACCGTCAGCTACTTCGAATGGGTGCAGGACATGGCCAGCTTCTTCTGGAGTGAAGATGAGATCAATCGTCGCTCAGACAAGATCATGACAGAAGCGATGGTTCACGTCTGGGACAAGTCGAAAGAGAAAGCGTGCTCGCTGCGCACCGCGGCCTACATCGTGGCGTGTGAGCGTATCCTGATGGCGCGTAAAGATCGCGGGATCTATCCGGGCTGATCCCGGTGGCGCTGTTGTCTGCAACAGCGCCATTTCCTCTCTACTTCATCAGCACCTGAAACTGCGGGTTAAACTCATCGAATATGGGCAGCGCGGCGGCACCCAGCGCGGCGGTATCGCTGCCGGTCATGCCGGTCTTCAGTCGCATTGCATTCAGATAGCGTCCGCGCACCGACTGATAGAGCGGCGGTAACTGCGCGACCATCTGCTCCAGCAACGGCGCGGGCATCATCCCGCCGATAATCACCGCTTCTGCATCAAACACCGACTCCAGAATATTGATTGCCTGGCGCAGTGGCGTCTTTATGCTTTCAATCCAGGCACTGAAACGCGCAGGATCAGTCTGTAGCAGGTCGTCAGGCAGCGCCCGCATCGGATCGAGGCCGCAGAACTCGTAGGCAGCCTGTAACGAGACATAACGCTCAAGACAGCCCTGATTGCCGCAGTAGCAGTCGCGCCCGCCCGGCTCGACCACGATGTGGCCGATCTCACCCGCGTTATGGGCATGGCCGGTGTAGATGTGGCCATCGGTAAAGATCCCCGCGCCCAGGCCGGTGCCGATATAGAGATAGATAAAGGAGTTAAGCTGACGGGCGATGCCATGAAACCGTTCACCAATGGCGGCCACGGTGGCGTCATTCTCCAGCGTCACCGGCAGGCCACTGATCGCGCCAAGTTCAGCTTCAATATCGACCTGCTCCCAGCCGTTCAGGGTGGTCGGCCCCACTGATGAGATGCCCTCTACGCCGAACGGTCCCGGCATCACCACGCCTATGCCTAATACCTTCTGCCACTGCGCGCCGAGAAAGGCCCGCATCTCCGTCAGCACGTCAGCAATGCACGCCAGGGTAGCAGCAGGCTGGGGCTTCTGCACCAGCAGGAGGCGGCGGAAGTGGACTTCGCCGCTGAGATCGACCAGAACCAGCAGCAGGGTCTGGTGATCGAGGTGAATTCCGATCGACCAGGCACTGGTCGGATTCAGCGTGACCGGAATGGAGGGCTGACCACGCCCGCTGCGGCGTGGCTGGCGGCTGGTCAGCAGTTCAGCCTGCTCCAGCTCTGCCACGATGTTGGAGACGGTCTGCGGCGTCAGCGCCGTCAGCCGTGCCAGTTCAGCACGGGTCAGCTCACCATGCAGACGAATCGCTTCAATCACCACACGGCGGTTATGCGCCCGCGCATGTTCAAGGTTGGTGCCTGAGGTTCTCATGTTGTTTTCCCTTACAGCGCGACCTCACAGTATTGGTATGCGGAGCAATGGAGGCAAACAATATCTTTGATCGTGTACGCAATTTCCGCGGTTCAGGATAGGCAAGGCGGCGATAAAAGCGCAGGCTGGGCGCCAGCGTTGTTACGACGTTGTTACTGTTACCGCCCTTTACTGGCACGTCCTTTGCTTAATTCCTGACAGGTCAGCCTGCCCGCTGACCATTACGCCCCTGATTAAATCAATCAAATTGATTTAATTAACCAACAGCCTGTTGCTGCATAGTGGAGAAGACCATGTCACAGCGTTACACACCCCGACTCAAAGCCGGCTTTGCCGCCTTACTGATGTTAAGCGCAGGCAGCGCCGCGGCGGCCACGCAGATTAATGCCCTGTTTATGACGCAGGCCGCCTACAGCGAAAATGATATCCGCGCCATGACGCAGAACTTTCAGAAAGCGCATCCGGATGTCAGCGTCAATCTGGAGTTTGTTCCCTATGAAGCACTGCATGACAAGATCGTGGCGGCGCGCGGTGCGGGCGGCAATGGTTATGACGTGGTGCTGTTCGATGCCATCTGGCCGGCAGAATTCAGCCGGTTCGATCTGCTGCAGGATGTCTCATCACGCATTACCCCCGACGAAAAAGAGAAGGTTTTCCCGGGTGCGATGAACACGGTGGTCTACAAAGGCAAAACGCTCGGCATGCCGTGGATCCTCGACACCAAGTACCTCTATTACAACAAAGCGATGCTGGCGAAAGCGGGCATTACGACGCTGCCAGACACCTGGCAGCAGGTGCTGGATGACGCGAAAATCATTAAAGAGAAAAAGATCGTCACCTATCCGCTCGTCTGGAGCTGGTCTCAGGCGGAAGCGCTGGTGTGTGATTACACCACGCTGGTCTCCGGCTTTGGCGGCCAGTTTTATCAGAACGGCAAGCTCAACTTCTCCAGCCCGGCCTCTCTGAAGGCGCTGGCGCTGATGAAAAGCTCACTCGATCAGGGGCTGAGCAATCCGGCGTCGCGTGAATATCTGGAAGAGGATGTGCGTAAATCGTTCTCCAATGGCGATGCGGCGTTCGCGCTGAACTGGACCTACATGTACAACATGGCCAACGATCCAAAGCAGAGCAAAGTGGCGGGTGAGGTGGGTATCATGCCTGCGCCGGGGGATGCACCGGGCAAAGTGGGTGCGGTCAACGGCTCAATGGGGCTGGGCATCACCAAAGGCAGCAGCCATGCGGATGAAGCGTGGCAGTACATCCGCTATATGACCTCTCAGCCGGTGCAGAATCAGTATGCGAAACTCAGCCTGCCGATCTGGAAATCGTCTTATCAGGATGAGGCGGTGAAAAAAGGTCAGGAGAGTCTGATCGCCGCGGCGGATAAATCGCTTAACGTGATGCTGTCACGTCCTGAGACGGCCGACTACTCGCGCCTGTCGAACCAGCTCCAGCAGCAGTTGCAGCAGGTGTTACTGGGCAAAACGTCGGCCCAGGATGCGATGGCGACGGTCGATAAAAGCGCCGCCCGGCTGCGTTAAGGAGTGATGATGCTGAGTCTGCGTCAACGCGAACAGCGTCAGGCATGGATGCTGCTGGCACCCATGCTGCTGGTGATGCTGCTGCTGACCGCCTGGCCCCTGGTGCGCACAATCTGGCTCAGCTTTACCGATGCTGCGCTGATTGGCAGTGGGGAAACGCCAGGCTGGGTCGGGCTGGAAAACTACCTCTATGCGCTGAGCGATCCCGATTTCCGGGCTTCGATCTGGCGTACCCTCTATTTCACCGTGGTTTCTGTGGTCTGTGAAGGGATCATCGGCGTGCTGGTGGCGCTGCTGCTGAATCAGCGATTCCACGGACGCAACGTGCTGCGGGTGCTGGTAATCCTGCCGTGGGCGCTGCCCACGATTGTCAATGCCATGATGTGGCGGCTGAACTTCAACCCCGACTACGGCAGCATCAACGCCCTGCTCACCCAGCTGGGCATTATTGACGGCTATCGCAGCTGGCTGGGGTCGCCGGATGCCGCGCTGAATGCGGTGATGTTTGCAGACATCTGGAAAAACTATCCGCTGGTCACCCTGCTGGTGCTGGCTGCGCTGCAGTCGATCCCCGACGATCTGTTTGAGGCGGCTCGACTGGATGGGGCCTCCGCCTGGCGTCGTTTCCGGGCGATCACCTTCCCGGCGATTGTCGCGCCGCTGGGCGTGGCGCTGGTGTTGCGCACCATCGATGCCTTTAAAATTTTTGACATCATCTATGTGATGACGCGCGGCGGACCGGTGGACAGCACCAAAACTTTGAGCTTCTTCGTCTATCAGGAGTCGTTCAGCTACCTGCGTGCGGGCAGCGGCGCTGCCTACGCGATCCTGATGACCCTGATGTGCGCCCTGCTGATCACGCTCTATCTGCTGATGTTATGGCATCAGCGCCGCCGGAGTTCCGCCTATGAAAACTAAACTGCGCCAGGGGCTGCGTTACGGGGCTGCGCTGCTGGTCGCCTTCAGCATTCTCGCCCCGATGGGCTGGCTGTTTCTGATGAGCGTCAGTTCCGCCAGCGATCTCTCACGTGTGCCGTTAGAATGGCTGCCGCGCCAGTGGGATTTCAGCCGCTATCAGGGGCTGATTTCGCTGGCACCTGGCCAGCCGGGCGCGATCTTCCTGCATGCACTGGGAAACAGCCTGCTGGTCGCGTCGGTCGCCACGGCGATCTCCCTGCTGCTGGCGATCCCGGCGGCGTTCAGTTTCTCGCGCTACAGCGGTCGCGAGGCCTGGCTTTCCAGCGCCCTGGCGATCTATATGGTGCCGCCCGTGGCCTTTGTACTGCCGCTCTACTTCCTGCTGCAACAGCTGGGGCTGCTCAACACCCGTCCCGGTCTGGTGATGGTCTACTGCTCGCTGATCCTGCCGTTTCTGACCTGGATGCTGAAGAATCAGTTCGACGCCCTGCCCCGTGATATCGAACAGGCAGCCCGGCTGGATGGCCTGCGCTTCTGGCAGGTTCTGCTGCGCATCACGCTGCCGCTGGCAAAACCGGTGCTGGGTGCCGCTGCCCTGTTTGGCTGGCTGCTCGCCTGGGATGAATTTTTTTACGCGCTGCTGTTCACCAGCAATCTGTCGGCCCAGACCCTGCCGGTCGCCATTGCCGGTTTTACCGCCGGACGGGCGACGGATGACGGGCTGATCGCCGCCATTGGCATTCTGGCATCGGTACCGCCTCTGTTTATCGCCATCTGGCTGCAGAAAACGCTGGTCAGTGGTCTCACCAGCGGGGGAAGTAAGGGATAACTATGAACCATTCCACTGTCGCCACCCTCTATGTGGTGGGTAATATCAACGTCGATTTAATCATGAGTACGCTCAGTGACTGGCCGCAGCGCGGCACCGAAGTGATGCTGCAGCACAGTGAGCTTCGGCCCGGCGGCTCGGCCGGAAACTGCGCGCTGGCGCTGGAGGCGATGCAGGTGCCGCATCGCGCTATCGCCAACCAGGGTAATGATGGTCTGAGTCACTGGCTGGCCAGCCATTTTCCGCACAGTGCGAAGCAGTGGCCGCGCTACGCCTGCGAGACGTCACTGACGGTAGGCGTCACTCACCCCGATAACGAACGCTCCTTTCTCAGCAACTACGGGCACATTACCCTGCTGACCGTCGACGATGTGCTGGCTCAGCTGCCGCCGCAGGCCGTCCCGGGTGACATCGTGCTGCTGTGCGGCACCTTTCTCTGCCTGGAACTTTATGCACACTATCCCGCGCTGCTGGCTACCTTACAGCAGCGTGGTTTTTGTGTGGCGGTGGACACCGGCTGGCCGCCAGCGGGCTGGAGCGATGCCCTTCGCTTACAGATTGCGTCCTGGTTAGCGGACTGCGACTGGCTGCTGCTGAATGAGGTGGAGGCGCTGGGTCTGGCGGGTGCAGAGCTGCTGGAGCAGAGCGGCAAACAGCTGTCAGCGCGGCTCAGCGGCCGCGGCGGATGTGTGATCAAGTGCGGCGCAGAGGGCGCACGCCTCTGGTCTGCCGCCTCTGTGCAATTTGCCGCCGCACAACCGGTGACGGTGGTCGACACCATCGGTGCGGGGGACAGTTTCAATGCCGGTTTTCTCACGGCCCTGCTCTATCAGCACTCCTCTCACACCGCACTGCGCTGGGGCATTGACGTGGCGTCACAGGCAATCAGTAGCTCACCGCGCCGCTATCCCAGCTGGCAACAACTCCAACTTTCAAATGAGGTGCGCTGACCATGGCCAGTGTTGAACTTGTACGGGTGGCGAAGCGCTACGGTAAACAGAGCGTACTGCAGCCGCTGGATTTAACCATTCCTGACGGCACTTTTACCGTGCTGGTCGGTCCCTCCGGCTGCGGTAAATCCACCCTGCTGCGGCTGCTTGCCGGTCTGGATAGCGTCTCTGACGGCGACATCCTGCTCGACAAAAAGCGCATCAACGATCTCGACCCCGCCGACCGGGATATCGCGATGGTGTTTCAGAGCTACGCGCTCTATCCGCACCTGACCGTCGCTGAGAACCTGGCGTTTCATATGCAGGTGAAAAAGGTGAAGCGCGAGGAGCAGAAGAGCAAAATCGCCCGGATTGCGGGCATTCTCGGCATCGACCAGCTGTTGCAGCGCTATCCCCGGGCTTTATCGGGCGGACAGCGGCAGCGCGTGGCGATGGGCCGGGCGATGGTGCGCAACCCGCAGGTGTTTTTATTTGATGAGCCGCTCTCGAACCTGGATGCGCAGTTGCGGATGGAGCTGCGCGCCGAAATCAAATCGCTTCATCAGCGTTTTAAAACCACCATGGTTTATGTCACCCACGATCAGGTCGAAGCGATGACGCTGGCCGATCAGATCGTGGTGATGAAGGATGGCGTTATCGTGCAGCAGGGTGCGCCGCTGGCGATTTATGATCGCCCGGTTAACACCTTCGTGGCGCGGTTTATCGGCTCACCGCCGATGAATCTGCTGGATGCCCGCTTTGAAGTACGGGACGCCGTGCCAGGCGTCTGCTGTGGTGAGCAGTGGCTGCGGCTCCCTTCCCGCTGGCACCGTGCCGCACAGCAGCAGGCGGGTCAGTCGGTCACGCTGGGCGTGCGCCCTCACGATCTGATCACCGATGTCAGCGGGCAACCGGCGACGGTGAATATCGTTGAGATTACGGGGGAGTCGACGCTGTTACATCTCAAGTGGCAGGGATTTTTGCTGCATATGCAGCTGAGCGGCCGCAGTGATGCCGTGCCGGGTGGCACGCTGCCGGTAACGGTTAATCCGGACAGGATGCACCTGTTTGATGCCGTCAGCGGTGAGCGCCTGACAGAGGCGTAATGAATTTGCATCAGACAGCCCACACAGAGGGCTAACCCGCCAGGGATGGCGGGTGTTGCGACTTTGCGGAAGAGGTCTGCGCCGTCGCCCTGTCCGGCAGCGACGGCGTTGTCAGTGCGTTTTATGCCAGGTGAAACTGCTCCACCGTCTGCGCCAGCTGCTGCGCCTGATCCTCCAGTGAACTGGCGGCGGCGGACATCTGCTGCACCAGCGCGGCGTTCTGCTGGGTGGTGCCATCCATCTCGTTGACGGCAATCGTGACCTGACTGATGCCACGCGCCTGCTCGTCAGAGGCGGTGACAATCTCACCGATAATCCCCTGCACCGAGTTCACCGCCTGCATCATCTCCTGCATGGTCTTACCGGCATCGTTCACCAGCCGGACGCCGCTTTCGACCCGCACGCTTGACTCTTCGATCAGCGCGCCAATCTCTTTCACAGCGTTGGCACTGCGCTGGGCCAGATTACGCACCTCACTGGCGACCACGGCGAAGCCGCGTCCCTGTTCACCAGCACGCGCCGCTTCCACTGCTGCATTCAGCGCCAGAATATTGGTCTGGAAAGCGATGCTGTTGATCATCGTGGTGATATCGCCAATTTTTTTCGAGCTGTCATCGATCTGCGCCATGGTCTGCACGACCTCACCGACCAGCGTGGCACCGCGGCTGGCGATGTGCGTGGCGTTTTCGGTCAGGCTGGTCGCCTGCTGTGCGTTGTCGGCGTTCAGACGAATCGTGGCGCTAATCTGCTCCATGCTGGCGGCGGTCTGCTCCAGCGCAGCAGCCTGCTCCTCGGTGCGCGACGCCAGGTTGAGGTTGCCGCTGGCAATTTCCCCCGCTCCCTGACGCACCGATTCACTGGCATCTTTAATCTGTCCGACAATCTGTCGCAGCTGGGTCTGCATGGTCTCAAGGGCAAAGAACAGGCTGCTGCGATCACCCTTCTGCACGGCAATCGCGTTATCCAGTTTGCCATCGGCTACCGCCAGCGCGATCTGAGCCGCTTCAATCGGCTCGCCGCCAATCGGACGCAGCACCTTACGGCTGAACAGCATACCCAGCACCGTACCGACCAGCAGAATGCTCACCACCATCAGGATCACTGCCCACATCAGCTGGCGGTTGGCGGCGGCCATCACCTGGCTGACCGGCGCGACCACACCCAGATACCAGGGCTTATCGCTGTTGCCGATCACGACCGGCTGCCAGGTGACCAGTGCCTCTTCACCCAGTACCCCATCAAAATGCTGCACCACCTTCGAGGTAAAGTTATCGGTTTGTCCTTTCCAGGGTTTTCCGGCCTCCTCTTTAACCGGCGATGAGACCACATTGCCGCCATTGGAGAGCAGCAGCGCATAGCCGGTGCCCTGCCAGGGTTTAATCTGGTTCACTTTCTTTTGCAGCGAGGCCAGCGAAATATCTGACGTGACGACCGCTTTCAGCGTGCCCTGATCCATAATCACCGCAGCAACCGAAGTGAGTAATGTCGGCACGCCGTTATAGGCGTAGCTATAGGGTTCGGTAAGCGTATCTTTTTGAGACTTTTGCGGGATGAGATAGTAGTCGCCCTGTCCCGGCGTGAGGTAAGAAAGCAGAGGATGCATGGCGTAATGGCCTGAGGCATCACGGTCAACAAACCAGGCATAGCGGCCCTGTGGCGCCTGACCCTGCTGGGTGGCGAACTCCGCATCGCGGCCATCGAACGCATTCTGTTCGAATATCACTGACATCGACAGATACTCCGGATTGGCGCGTAGCGCATATTCCATCACTTTGTCCGCTGCCTTGCGATCGGTAATGCCTGCATGCGGTAAAGCGATCAGACTTTGTCCAAGATGACTGGCCACATCGCGCGCATGTGTCAGCTCCTGCTGCACCTGCAGACCCCGGCTCTGGGCAATCTGCTGCAGATACTTCTCTGCCAGCGCTTTCTGCTCTTTACCGGACTGCCAGCTGAGGACACCGATGGTGACGGTAAAGCCCAGCGTGATGGTTAAACCGCCCATGAGCAGCA
This sequence comes from Pantoea sp. M_10, assembly GCF_008631515.1. Taxonomy (NCBI): domain Bacteria; kingdom Pseudomonadati; phylum Pseudomonadota; class Gammaproteobacteria; order Enterobacterales; family Erwiniaceae; genus Pantoea; species Pantoea sp. M_10. The sequence goes on from NZ_VWUL01000004.1 coordinate 110,491, forward strand.
TCTGCGCACGGGTACTCATTTTTTTCTTTTTTAGTAACGAACTGGACATAATTTTTTCCCCTGGAAATGATCCTGCTCTTTACCTCCTTGTGGTTATAGTGCTCCTGAGATCATCTATCGGCGGCGTTTTTTTGAACTTTACCCTGCGCTCAGCCTGCGGCACGCAGAACGCCGCCTGATTATTTCGGGGAAATTGATCGCTAAGGGATTATGTCGTGAATGATGAACGGGATTTTTTTGATCTGCGACAATACAGCCGCTCTCCACAACTGTCAGTTTATGTAAAACATTGCTGCAGACCCTTATCACTGTGGAGAGAAATCAATGATTGGTAAATTCGGTTTAACAGGTGGGTTAATTATCTGGCTGGCTTATGTTGCCTGGATTGTACATTACTACTCAGACACCTTTATTCAGTTCTCCCGCTAAACAGACAGGGCCTGCGGGCCCTTTTTTCTGTCCTCAGGTTCGCCAGCGTATTCTGTGAGCCGATTATTTGTTATTATCGCCTCATTCTGTGAGCCGAATAAGGTGCGTGATTCGGCTCATTTCCTGACCCTGAGCTGACGATGAACACCCACTGGATCTGGCAACAGGCCGACTGGCCCCACTTTCACTGGCAGGATGCCGTGCTGTTACCGCGCCTGCGCCATCTGCAGCAGCAGCGCGGCCTGCTGCTGGGCCGCGCCAGTCTGCACCCCGACAGCGAAAGCCAGACGCTGGATACCCTGCTCAGTAATATCCTCTCCTCATCGGCCATTGAAGAGGAGCGGGTTAACGTGCAGTCGGTCCGCTCGTCGCTGGCGCGGCGGCTGGGCGTCACGGAAGAGCAGCCCTGGCCGGTCTCTGACCGCTCAGAAGGCCTGGCGGCGATGATGCTGGACGCGATCAACAACCGCAGCCAGCCGCTGACGATGGAGCGGCTGTATCAGTGGCATCACTGGCTGTTTCCGGCAGATGAATGGACGGTGCAGCGTCTGAGCGTCGGGATGTTGCGTGGCAGCGAGCCGATGCAGGTGGTCTCAGGGCGTATCGACCGGCCTACCGTCCATTTTGAAGCCCCGCCGCGTGACGGACTGGAGCCGCAGCTGGCGCAGTTTATTGCGTGGTTTAACCAGAGCCAGCAGGACGTCATGCTCGACCCGTTGCTGCGGGCCGCGATCTGTCATCTCTGGTTTGTGACCCTGCATCCCTTTGATGACGGCAACGGCCGTATCACGCGGGCACTCACCGACCTGGCACTGGCGCAGGCCGACAGTCAGAGTATCCGTCTCTACGCCATGTCTCCCGCCATTCTGGCGCACCGTGCGGACTATTACTGCATTCTGGAACAGACGCAAAAAGGCGACACCGACATCACCCGCTGGCTGGTGTGGTTTCTGGATATCCTTGATGAGAGCCTGCAACAGGCGATGAGCGTGATTGACCGCACGCAGATTAAGGCGCGATTCTGGCTGCGCTATCAGGGAACGGGACTGAGTCAGGAGCAGGTTAAAGTGCTGAACCGGCTGCTGGATGGCGGCGAGCAGGGATTTGAACAGGGGATCAGCGCCAGTCAGTATCAGAAGGTGGCAAAAGTCAGTAAAGCGACTGCAACCCGACATCTGGCGGATCTGGTCGAAAAAGGGTGCCTTTACCGTCTGGAAGGCGGCGGCAGGAGCACCCGCTATCAGGTTAATACCGGCGAGACACCCTGACTCAGCCGGTTTTGCACGGAGGGAAAAGAGATCGCAGGCAGCGCGATGTCGCTTTCCCGCGGCGATCATCCTTTCAGGGATCCTCCACGGGTGGCGATGACCTCTTTATACCAGTAGAAGCTTTTCTTGCGGCTGCGCGCCAGTGAACCCTCACCGTTATCGTCGCGATCGACGTAGATAAATCCGTAGCGTTTAGAGAGTTCGGCTTTCGATGCGCTGACCAGATCGATCGGGCCCCAGCTGGTATAGCCCATGACCTCCACGCCATCTTCAATCGCCTCACGGACCTGCACCAGATGATCGTTGAGGTAGCTGATGCGGTAGTCATCCTGCACGACCCCGGTGGCATCGGGTTTATCTTTCGCGCCAAGCCCATTCTCAACGATAAACAGCGGCTTCTGATAGCGATCCCACAGCAGATTGAGCAGCGTTCGCAAGCCGATCGGATCAATCTGCCAGCCCCATTCAGACGCGGGCAGATGGGGGTTCGGTACCATACTCAGGATATTGCCCCGCAGCTGCTGATTCAGCGCGGCATCGGCGGTGACGCAGCCGGTCATGTAGTAGCTGAAAGAGATGAAATCGACGGTCGATTTCAGCGCTTCACGGTCGGCGTCGGTGATCTCAAGGGCAATATGGTTGTCGCGGAAGAAGCGCAACATGTAGCCCGGATAAGCGCCACGGCACTGAACGTCGCCAAAGAATTGCCATGTCCGGTTCTCCTGCAGGGCTTCCAGAACATCTTCGGGTTTGCAACTCAATGGATAGACCAGCCCACCCAGCAGCATGTTGCCGATTTGGGCGTCAGGGATAATCTCATGGCAGGCTTTTACCGCCAGCGCGCTGGCGACCAGCTGATGGTGAATCGCCTGATACACCTCCCCTTTGCTGGCGGTTTCCGGCAGGCCCACCCCGGTCAGAGGAGCATGCAGCGACATGTTAATCTCATTAAAGGTCAGCCAGAGTCTGACTTTATGCCGGTAACGGGTAAAGACGGTGCGGGCGTAGTGACTGAAGAAATCAATCACCCGCCGATTGCCCCAGCCCCCATACTGCGTCACCAGTCCCCAGGGCATCTCATAGTGTGACAGCGTCACAAGCGGCGTGATGTTGTGGGCGGCCAGCTCGTCAAACAGCCGGTCATAAAAAGCCAGACCCGCCTCTTCAGGCTGCTGCTCATCACCCTGCGGAAAGATGCGTGTCCACGCAATTGAGACCCGCAGGCAGCTGAAGCCCATCTCGGCAAACAGGCGGATATCCTCCGGATAGCGGTGGTAAAAATCAATCGCCACATCCTTGAGGCTGTGAGTGCCTGGGCCCCGCTCGCAAACCGGACCAAAAATCCCCTGCGGCTGAAGGTCGGAGGTCGAAAGGCCTTTACCCGCCTCACGCCAGGCCCCTTCCACCTGATTTGCGGCAACGGCGCCGCCCCATAAAAATGAATCCGGGAAAGTTTTCATGCTGTTCTCCTGTTATTGATGGCTGAGGCTGAGTAACGATTGTCCGGCCGTCACGGTGCTGGCTGCGGCCGTGATGACATCAGCGTAGTCATCGCTGTTACTGATAATGATGGGGGTGGTCAGGTCATAGCCGGCATCAAGGATCGCCTGACGATCAAATTCCAGCAGCAGATCGCCCGGTTGAATTTTGTCGCCTGCGCTGACGTGTGCGATAAACGGCTTGCCGTCGAGCTTCACCGTATCGATGCCGACGTGGATCAACAGCTCGACGCCGCTATCACTCAGTAAGCCGATGGCGTGCCGGGTCTGAAACAGCGAGGCGACCTCACCGGCAAATGGCGCGATGACTTTGTTATCAAGCGGAATGATGGCGACACCGCGTCCCAGCAGGCCACTGGCGAACGTGGCGTCCGGCACCTTATCGAGCGCCAGCACGGTGCCAGACAGCGGGGAAAGGATCGCGTTTTCGTCTGAGGAGAGGGGTGTCGCCGCCACAGGGGGGGCGGCTTTGGGCATACCGGCAAGCAGGGTCATGCCGCAGCTCAGAAACAGCGCCAGCACTGTTCCGGCAATCCCGCCCCATAAGGTGGCATCGACCCCGCCGGGCGGGATCATCTGAGCAATCGTGAAGATGTTGGCAAAGCCAAAGGAGTAAACGTGTGTGTGGCTGAAGCCGACAATCGCCCCGCCGATAGCACCCGCCACGCAGCCAAAAATAAAGGGACGACGCAGCGGCAGATTGACGCCATACACAGCCGGTTCGGTAATTCCAAAAATCCCTGCCGTCACGGACGAGCCAGCCAGCACCTTCTGCCGGTCATCACGGCTGCGCAGGAAAATCCCCAGCGCGGCGCCAACCTGACCCATGACGGCGGGCAGCAGCATCGGCAGCATTGAGTCGTGCCCCAGCACCGCCAGGTTATTGATCATGAGAGGCACCAGCCCCCAGTGCAGACCAAAGATCACACAGACCTGCCACAGCGCACCCATGGCGGCGCCAGCCAGCCAGGGGGCCAGCGCATAAATCCACTGGTAGCCGTTGGCCAGCATCATGCTCAGCCAGGTGGCCACGGGGCCAATCACCAGAAAAGTCAGCGGCACGGTAACGCCCAGGCAGATCAGGGGCGTAAAAAAGTTCTTCATGGAGGCAGGAAGCCGCCTGTTGCTCTGCTTTTCCAGCCAGCAGCTCACCCACGCGGCAAGAATCACCGGAATGACCGACGCACTGTAGTTGAACCAGGTGACAGGGATACCCAGAAACGCGTCCGCCATTGCGCCGGTCTGCTGGCTGGCATTAAAGGCGGCGATCATGGTCGGATGGGTGAGTGCTCCGCCGATTACCATGGTGATGAAGGGATTGCCACCAAACTTCTTACCGGCGGTAAAACCCAGCACCAGCGGGAAAAAGAAGAACAGCGCATCACTGGCAGCAAACCAGATTTTATAGGTGCCGCTCTCAACGGAAAGCCAGCCGCAGACCACAGCCAGGGCCAGCAGGCCTTTGAGAATGCCCGAAGCGGCCAGAATGCCGATAAAGGGGGTGAAAATACCTGAAATGATGTCGATAAGCCGGCTGAAGAGATTACCGCCACTGTCGTTTTCGTCCGTTGCGACAGGAGCGTCATCGCGTAGTCCCGCTTCAGCGCGAACCGCCTGCCAGACTGCATGCACATGGTTGCCGATGACGACCTGGAACTGACCGCCGCTTTCAACCACCATAATCACACCCGGGTTTTTCTTCAGTGCCTCCGCATCCGCCTTCTGACTCTCTTTCAGTCTGAAACGAAGCCGGGTGGCGCAATGCTCCAGGCTGACGATGTTCGCTTTACCACCCACATGGCTGAGGATCTCCTGCGCCAGTTTCTGATATTCCATCTCTCTTTCCTTACAAGCGATGTCCGCAGACATCCGTTGAGGGAGCCAAAAATAAAAAAACCTGAGAACGACCTCTTTTCAGAGGCCGCGCTCAGGTTTTGCCTGCACTACGCAGTAACAATCCAGGTTCAGGGGGTTAACGCCCCTCTTTTCTCACCCGTTCGATATGAATGGCGAGAAACATCATCTCTTCCGCTGTCAGATCGCGCTGATAGCTTTGCTGCAGATGCTGCGCAATCTTCACCGCGCATTTCCACGCTTTGGGATAGTTCTCTTTGACCGCGGTATGGAGTGACACATCATCGTCATCAACGACGGTTCGTGTCAGCATCCGCTGGGCAAAAAACTTCAGATGGGTGACGAACCGCTGGTAACTCAGCGATGACTCGTCATAGTCCAGCTGCAGCTGATACTTCACCAGTTGCAGAACGTCCTGCATCACCCGCGTCACATCCATCACTTCCGGCATTTCGTTGTTGAGCTGAGCCGTTACCAGATGAAGCGCGATAAATCCGGCTTCATCCTCAGGCAGTTCCACATTCAGACGACGGGCGATGATGGCACGGGCTTCCTGACCCAGCTCAAACTCCCGGGGATAGAGTCGCCTGATATCCCAGAGCAGCACGTTTTTTATCGCCAGCCCCTTCTTCTGCCGCTCGATGGCAAAGAAACAGTGATCCGTTAATGTGATGTAGAGACTCTCCTGCAGTTTCCCTAATCGCTGCGCTGCCAGGTTAATAATGCGGTCACAGGTCGTCATGACCTCAGCAGGGATCTGGTTCAGTAACTCCTCAAGACGGCGCACCAGAAGATCGCTTTGCAGCGCGAATACCTTCTCAATCTGCGCGGTATCAAGACTGTCCCCGACACGCTTCTGAAAAGCCAGTCCGCGTCCCATCACGACCTGCTCACGTCCCTGTTCGTCCTGAACCACCACCACATTGTTATTAAGCACTTTGGCGATTTTCATCCAGACCCCAAAAACAAAAAACCTGACCTCCGGCTGACGCCAGAAATCAGGTTTTGCCTGCCTGAGCAGTAACAATCCACTAGGCGCACTCTACCATTTTTAAGGCGGACCTCAATCTGCCTCGGTGAAAAGCGTGACGGCGATCCTGCTGCACAGGGAAATTTAAAATGTCACCACGGTTTTACGTTCCGTCACCCAGGCATCCTGAGTGCGGGCGATACCCGCCGGGCGATGCCAGTACTGAATGCCGGCTGCAGTTCCAGCCAGCTGAAGGGACGAGCAAGGCAAAAAAAACCTGAGCGCCTCACAGTGGCAGAAACCGTGAGACGCTCAGGTTTTTCCTGTTAACCAGTAATAACCCTTTGCAGATGATGGGGCCACACTATTATCGAACGCGGGCAGTGAAAAGCCGGGGAATTTCTGTTTCAGAAAAAGTGTGAGCGAATTAACAAGCCGCAGATAGTGAGATGCGACGGAACAATAAAAAACCGGAAATAGACATCCTGAATAATGAAAAATAATTTAAACGACTCCTTCCGGATATCAGGCTGGAGAAGATTTATTATTTTCTCATGAAGAGAAGTTGGCTTCCGGATTATTGACAGCCTGTCTGGCTTATGCAACCATCAATTGAAGGCAGAATTATTTTGTAATAAATTTGCCATTTATTATTGTGATAAGGAAATTTCAATGCGTGAACTTACTATAACCGAAGTAAACTCAGTCTCAGGTGGCAACGTTGGTGAAATTATTGTTGGTGGTGTAAAGCTGATTAACGACTTATTCAATACCCCCCTGCTCTCTTTTCCAGGGAGACTATTGGATGCCATCGGCTTAGGAAGCATTCATCACGCCCTTGACTCGATTGGCTTTGCTATATTTACAACGATTGCTTCATTAGGCAGTGCGCTGGGTGGCGATGCCAGTCAGATTAACTACCATTTCAATGAGGAATGGGGTGATTAAAAATAAGCTATCCGGATATGAAGCCACCGTTTAGGTGGCTTCATTCATAGCGACCGAATGATGACTACAGGGTCGCTTTAAAAAGCCTCATGGTTAAAGGTGAAGAGTAGAGGTAGTGAGGGTCATACTTATCGAGCGTCGCTTTTGCAAAACGCCAGTCATACCCATCGGTGATACCCTGAGTTAAGCTATCAGGAATAAGGGTGTCGATAACCGTCTCATTATCCCAGGCATCTTTTTCTGAATATCCCCAGCCTTTGCTCCACTCAACGCGTACCGTTGCATAATCGCCAGAATAGTGATTGAACACCCACTCTTCCAACTCTCTGAAAAACTTCAGTGAGTCAGGAGTACCAGGCATCGTCAGATTATCCAGCCAGATTGCAACATCCCATTCAGGGTGAGCATCAACAGGCCGGGCTGCGGAGAGTGCAGGAGGAACAGCACCAGCAATATCGGTATCAGCTGGATTATCTAAACCGGTCACACGAATTTCAATCGGACCATTCATGGGATAAGCGTTAGATTTTTTGTAGATATCCACCATGCTCTCATATTTCGCCTTAAATTCACTGAGTACCTTTTGAATGTTCTCTCTGCGGGTGAAGATGACATAGCCGTTAGCCGTCACCCGAAGCGTGTCTGGCTTGATATACATCAAGACATCTTTGCTCCACCCCCACAGGTCGCTACTGATTGTCGCACCAAGTCCGATATTGACCAGATTGAACATCAGGTTTCCTAATGAAGGTGTGAGTTCCGGAAAGCCATTGTGAATCTTCCTGACCAAATCGGAAACCTGAACAGGAATATTATCCGAAAAAGGATAGTTAAAGGGAGAATGGACGGGTCTGGATATCCTGTTGTAGGCTGGAGACTCTGTCCAGATTTTTAACCATGGTGTGGTAGTAAACGGAAACCAGATGATCTCAGCACGACCGCATTTATCCAGAAAGGAGGTATAGGTTCTGATACCTTCACCCTCCTGACCAAATAATTCGACGGCGGGAACATTGACAAAGCTTTGGCAGCGTAAACGCTTGTTGCGCGGTACCTGAAGTTTAACTTCATAAATAAATGCTCTCCCGACATGAATCATAAAGGCTGATATCTCCGGGTTGGTTCTTTCGAACGTTTTCAACACGTACTGCTTAAGATTGTCATCCCATACAATGGCTTTGAGTTCGACAATGTTATTGCTGACGGTTCCCCAGCTCCCCCCTGCGGGGCGTTCTTCATTGACAGAGGGGATGCCGGTTCCATGTCCTCCTATTGCGAGAACACCGCCAAGCGTCAGATCGCCTGGTGCAGGCATGCTATAAAAGCCCAATTTCTTTTTCTCAAGCAGAGTAACAAGAGCTTCCATCTGAATGCCGGTCTGAGCCGTGACATAGCCGTAATCACCATGTTTAACTATCGTTGCAGCATTAAGATGTTTCGTCATGTCAACCAGGACAACATCACTGTTGTCAGCATTATTATCAATAGTCAATCTTGACCAGTTATGCTGAATACCTACCGGGCGAACTTTGAATTTATTATCAACAGCCCAGTTAATGACATCGAGTAATTCAGCACTGGTTTTAGGTGAACATGAGAGAATGTTTTTTCCGGATGTCTCTTTTGACCAGTTTAAAAAATCAGTGCGGAACGTTTTTAACGGGAATGCAGTTGCAATCTGGTTGCTCATAGAATGTCCTTATTTATACTCTTCAGATTTAACGGTAAACACATCCACCACAGAAAAATGAGACAGACCCACTTATAACAATGGCTTCATACAGGCTCAATCCATAATTAACACATATAATACCTCCAAGGAGTCCCCAGAAAATTGAGATGGTCAGCGCAGATAAAAGTGTTTGTATCGTTGGCGCTGCTCTTCCTGCGTAAGCACTTAACAGATATCTTGTTACGCCCCCGAAAAAGGATATCAGCAAGAAGATCACCAGCCAGATTGTTTCAGGTTCATTTCTCATATATCTCCCCTGACATGTTAACGCCTCCTGTCGTACCTGGAGTGGATATAGTGATAATGAAGATCAGCGCAATGCTCAAATAAAAAATAGAGTGCGGCGTTTAAATTTTCTGAACCAGGTGATTTTCTTTTGTAAAAAGAAGTAGATCTTTTCATTACAGGTGATAAAAACGAGGTTTTTGGGTATAAAAAACTGAACGCCTTTGCTTTTTGAGTAAGTCAGATTCAAAAGGGGATCTATAATCTGAACTTTTTTTCTCAACAGATAGAAAAGCTGAGAAATATTATTAGCAGAGATGGATTTATATCTTGATTCCCATACCTGTAAAATTAAATCGGCAACATCAATCTCCTTTGCCTTCCTGCTTTTGATCATAAAAATAAAAAGTGTGAATTCGTTCCTGCTCAGGGAAATTACCTTTCCTTTACAAAACAGGCTTCTGGTTTTTTTATTCACAAGTATAATCAAAATCGAACCTCCTCTCCGTTTTTATGATTTCTATACATGACAGGCGGTAGATGTTAATTAAAAAAAAGTCCAATATGATAATTTTTTTGGAAAGCGCGTTTTTAACGTACAGGTTCATAAAAAAATTAAAAAATTCAGTAGCATCTTCCTGTTCAATGACTGGGGGGATTTCCGGAAGGGTTTTCACATTTTCTTTCCCGACTTAAGCAGGAATTACCCTGTTTCAGGATGCCTTATTTACTGCCAGGAGAGATTGATAGAGGCGGAACAGGTATGCTGACCCTGTCTGAGCACTAATGTCATCACTGATGGGGCGGGGAGAGTGCGGGCAAAGAATTTTGATGAGCTTATATTTTTCAGAAAAGAATTTTAATGTGCATTACCCCCCGCCTGTTCTGTCAGAATCAGAGCGCTCAGGAATAACGATGAACGATGGGGCTCATTTAATGAGCTAATACGGATGAGACGGGAAGAGAATCTTAAGTCAGAAACAGCAACGCCGGAAGGTTCGCTTCCGGCGTTATAGAGAAGATTAGGCCGCTTTTACTGCGCGCACTTTCTTCGCCGCAGGCTCATCAGCCTGGTTGTCAGCATCGTCTGAGCGGGAAGCATGGGTCGTCGCCTCCGGCAGTTTGCTGGTGCGAAGGATATGCTGTACCGACTCTTTCTGCTCAGCAATCAGCAGGCCCAGCGTTTCCGCCTGTGCTTCGTCCATCGCGGGCTGATGCTGTAACAGCCAGTCGGTGAAGGCTTCGGCCATATCGAGCATTTTGTCGTAGGCATCGGCCTCTTTCTTATTGGCAAACGTCATCTTCTCTTCACCCTTTCTGACTACTACAAATTTTGTTTCAACAGCCATCTTTTCGCCCTCAGGTACTGTGTATACATACAGTATATCATGCTCAGTTTGCTTTGCCAGCAGAGAATGGAGTTTATCGGAGATGTGCGATTGAACCTTATCAGCGCGCAGGCTTTTCTTCGATCAGGACGCTAATCCGATGATGGGTTCAGATTCCCCTGTCTGACGCAGCTTCAGGAGAGAGCGGAAAGATTCTTTCAGGAGGGTGGCAGTAAAAACGCTGGAAAGTGTATGGAAAGCGTAAAACAGCAGGTACAATCCGCAAAAAATAAAATTGATGATGATGGCAAAAGGATTAGTTCGCCAATGATTTACGATTGTTTCCTGTACTATGATGAAGATATGCTTCTTGAGCTGCGTTTAAATACACTTTATGAGCATGTTGACCGCTTTGTCATCGTTGAATCTCTCTATACTTTCACGGGCAAGCGACGAGAAAAACTTAATTTCAATATTGACCGGTTCGCCGCGTTTCGCGAAAAGATCATCTATGTGATAAATGATTCCGTTCCCACGATTTATCAACATGAATTCCTGTCCGGCAGTTCTGTGGTGAAAGCCGGGGAATCCGATCCGTGGGAAAATGAAACCATTGCGCGTAACAGCATTATGCATGGTCTGCGCCATGCTCAGGACGACGATATCATCATCATTTCCGACGTTGATGAAATTCCTCACCCTGCTGCCCTCACGCAGTTCAGTCGCCGTCATCTGTGCACGACGCTGTATCAGAACTTTTTTAACTATAAATTTAATGTTCAGGTACTCAACGATGATGGCTCGGCGCGCTTATGTCGCCTGCCGAAAATGACGACGATGAAAAACCTTAAGGGCTTTTTTCAGGGACAGCCAGAGTTGTTACGCAACGTGAAGCGTAAAGGCACCCCAATACGGGATAGCTGGTGGCGCTGGAGACTTCTTAAGATGCGCACCCGGATTGTCATGAACGCGGGCTGGCATTTTTCCTGGGTAATGACCGATGCACGCATCAGCGAGAAGATGGAGACAATTTCCCATACAGAAAATAATCTTCCCGAGTTCAATAATCCGGATCACATCCGGCGCTGTGTTGATAAAAATATAGATATCTGGAACCGGCCAAGGAAGATGGTCATCCGGCCTATTGATTATGAATATATGCCGGCCTGGCTGGTAGATAATCAGGAAAAATTCGAAGAGTTTATAAAACGATAAGACTTTTAACCTGACAGCCCGCTCTGAGCGGGCTGTTTTATCTCAACAATCGGGCATCGATTGATTTAAAGCAGCCTTCCCCTGAGCAGGGGATTACGGCGATACGGGCATTACACCAGCAACTCTTCCAGGAACTGTGCCAGCGCTTTACGCGGATCATCCTCTTCCGAGACGATCACCTCGATCCCCCACTGCCCCAGCACCTCTTTGGCCACCGGGTTGTTGCGGTTGGTAAACAGGTACGATTTTGGCCGGGCCGTTGCCAGCCCGGTGCGGCCCCACATTTTCGTCAGACGGTAAAAGAGCAGGCGAATGTTGAAGTCACTGATGCTGTAGCCGACAAACAGCACCGAATTGCCCATCACGTCGTGGGTGAGTTTGATGTCGAGCGGCGAGTCGAAATAGAGACGTTCAAAATAGCTGCTTTCATCCAGCACGATGGAGGTATCGTCGTCGAAATCGCCGTGAAGTTTGATGATATGTCGCTTCTCTTCGGTCAGCGACACCAGATCGGCAGCGTTCGCCACTTTATAATAGGGAACCCCGTGCGCGTCGTGCGCCGCTTCCAGCCAGCGATCGTAGTTAGTGGTGTAGATACGCGAGAAATTACCCTGCGTAATCATGGTATGAATTTCAGAAGAGCGGACATCAATATCGGGCCGGTGCCACTCGCGATCCATCCAGCTGCGCAGCGGACCCAGCGAGCCTTTTTTCTGTTTGTAATACTCCGCCAGCGACAGGTGCGTGCCGTAAGTATTAAAGATTTTTGGATCGTAGCCCAGTTCATGCGCGAGGTGAGCAATCAGCTCATGCCACTCCGGCAGGCCGAAATTGCGTGAGATACCGGCACCGGCAAACAGGATCAGTTTGCCGGAATCATAGGCGCGTTTGAGTTCAGGTTTCATGCCACTCCCCGGGCGGTTTTCAAAAAGGTGGCGAAGCGATCCAGCGCAATGCGCCGCATGGAGATCTCATTCTTGAGTTCACCCATTTCGGCGAAGGTCTGCTCATAGCCTTCCGGAATAAAGACGCAGTCCCACTGAAAGCCGCGCGTGCCGGCGGGTTTTGCCGCGATGGTGCCGCGCAGCTCGCCTGAAAACTGATACATCTTGCGGCCGTCACAGTAACCCAGCACCGTTTTGGCCGTGACGGCCTGGCTGTCGAGTCCCTGCACCAGCGCCGTAAAGCGCTCAGCGTCGAGGCGATTCCAGAAGATGCGGGTCAGACCCGCGGGTAACCCATTCAGGCCATCCAGATAGAGGCCGGTGTGCTCAACAAACAGCGGCCGTCCGATTAGCGCGAAAGCTTTGGTCAGCTTGTCACGCACCAGGTCAAGCTCGTTTTCTGTCTGTATTTCTTCGATGCGACGGGCGATAGGCAGCACTTCGACCCCGACAGGTTCGAGTATCTTGCGCACCTCCGCCAGCTTTTGCTCATTGGCAGAAAGGAATCTGATTTTCATGGGCTTCCAGGGCTGTAACTCCGCCACACAACAGAATTTTTTATGAGTTTGAGGGGGCAGGATAAAACAGTCACGCCGGAGAGTGTAGTGCAATTATCGGGTTATCAGCATGCCGTGCACCAGACCGGTTAGCGCAGTGCAACCGGTCTGGCGGTGTCAGTAAACGATACCCGGCGGGTTTATCAGGGAGTGGTCGACGGCCTCATCCTGTTCACCCCAGCGGGCCAGCACCTGCTGATACTGGCCGCCCGCGATGGTGCCATCCAGCGCAGTCTGCAGTGCCGGGGCCAGGCCATTGCCCTTTTTGGTGGTGACGGCGACCCAGGCACGGAACGGCCCGTTGCCCACCAGTCGGGTCTGGCCGCGCGACGCGGCTTTCCAGGCGGCCATGGAGTGCGGGCCAAACAGGGCGTCGGCCCGTCCCGACAGCAGCGTCAGCGTCGCAGAGGCATCATCGGTCAGGTAGATCGGCGTCACGGCAGGCAGGCCTTTCGCCCGGTTCTGTGCATCCCAGCTCAGCAGGATCCGCTCCTGATTGGTGCCCGACGACACGATAATGCGCTTCCCGGCAATGTCAGCAGGGGCACTGATCTGTCTGATCGAACTCTCCTTTTTCACCGCGAAAGCGTGGTTGTCAGCACGATAGGTGGCAAAGTCGAACTTCTTCTTACGCTCTTCGGTGACGGCGATATTAAACATCGCCACATCATAGCGTCCGGCGCTGATCCCCAGCGGCCAGTCCTCCCATGAGGCCGGCACCAGCTTCAGCTTTAACCCCAGACTGTCAGCCAGCAGCCTGGCGATTTCGGGATCGCTGCCGATGCGGGTCACGTTGTCAGAGGCCAGCAGCGCCAGCGGCGGCGAGTTTGTGGCTGAGGTCGCCACGGTCAGGGTGCCCGGCTCGATAAAGTGATAGTTCGCCGGAATTTTAGCGATCGCCAGCGGATTAGCCGGAGCATGGATGGGCGTTTCGTTGCGGCGGATGTCGGGCTTTTCCGGGGCGGCCATGGAGAGCGCCGGGATCAGCCCCGCGAATGCCAGCGCCAGAGGCGTCAGGCGCCTCATAAGACGCGCGCCAGGAAGCGACGGGTGCGCTCGTGACGCGGATTGCTGAGCACCTGCTGGGTCGTGCCCTGCTCCACAATCCGGCCATCCACCATAAAGACCACATGGTCAGCCACTTCGCGGGCAAACCCAATCTCGTGCGTCACAATGACCAGCGTGGTGCCGGAGCGCGCCAGCTTCTTGATCACATCGAGCACTTCGCCGACCAGTTCCGGGTCCAGCGCCGAGGTGGGTTCATCGAACAGCATCACCCTGGGATTGAGCATCAGCGCCCGCGCGATAGCGATGCGCTGCTGCTGCCCGCCTGACAGGTGGCGCGGCCAGGCATCGGCTTTGTGGCGCAGGCCGACAATGTCCAGCAGTTCACCGGCCCGCTGAATCGCCGCCTGCCGGGAGAGCTGGCGATGCGCAATCGGTGCTTCAATCAGGTTATCCAGCACGCTCAGGTGCGGGAACAGGTTAAAGTTCTGGAAGACGTAGCCGACGTTAATGCGCTGCCGCAGAATCGCCTGCTCCTTCAGCTCATAGAGCTTGTTGCCGCGCTGCTGATAGCCGATATAGTCGCCATCAATCTGAATAAAGCCTTCATCGACCCGCTCCAGATGATTGATGGTGCGCAGCAGGGTGGATTTACCGGAGCCGGAGGGGCCGAGGATCACCGTGACCGAGCCAGGCGGCAGGGAGAGCGAGACATTATCCAGCGCTTTATGTTTGCCAAAACGTTTACTGACGCCGGTGATGCTGATGGCCCCGCTGGTGTGAGAAAGGCGATAATCAATGGCTTCGGACATGGCTGATCTCCTCGGTCGGTTGAAGTGGCGAGACGCGGTTGCGCCATTGACGCCAGCGAGAGGGTTGCGGTTCACGCGTTACGCTGCGGGCCATCCAGCGTTCTGCGTTGTACTGAATGACGGAGAGCACGGTGGTGATAATCAGATACCACGCGGCACCCACCATCAGCAGCGGGATGACCTCCTGATTGCGGTTATAGATCATCTGAATGGTGTAAAAGAGCTCCGGCATGGCCAGCACATAAACCATCGCCGTGCCTTTCGCCAGGCTGATGATCTCATTGAACGTGGTCGGAATAATGGTGCGCAGCGCCTGCGGCAGAATGATGCGGAAGGTGCGGCGCGTGGCAGAGAGGCCGAGCGCAGAAGCCGCCTCCACCTGCCCCTGATCGACACCGAGAATGCCGCCGCGAATGATCTCCGCGCTGTAGGCCGCCTGCACCAGTGTCAGGCCGATGACCGCGGCCGGAAACTGTCCCAGCACATTGATGGTCTGAAACGCGCCCCACGACAGGCCGGTAAACGGAATCCCTATCGAGAGCGTTTCATAGAGATAGGCGAAGTTATAAAGAATAATCAGCACGACGATCAGCGGCAGTGAACGAAACAGCCAGATGTAGCCCCATGCCAGCGTGCTCAGCAGCCAGGAGGAGGAGAGGCGCGCCAGAGCCAGCAGACCGCCAGCCAGCAGGCTGAAGATCGTCCCCAGCAGGGTGAGCAGCAGCGTCTGTCCCAGACCGTGCAGGATCACCGGATCAAAGAACCAGCGTGCAAACACCCCCCACTCCCAGCGCGGATTAAAGGCCACCGACTGCACGACGCCTGCCAGAATAAACAGCGCAACGATCGCGCCAGCGATGCGTGCCGGATAACGGGCCGGCACCACCTGTAACTGTTGATGCTGAGGTTTACTCATCGTCGATCCTTAACTCGCTTCCGCGACGTTATACACGCCAATCACTTTAATGAAACGCAGTCGCCCGTCATGGGGCGGCTGACCGTAACGCTCCAGATCGCCGCTGAGATCGAACTGAGGCTGATATCCGTGACCGGTGTAGAGCCGGACGGCCTCAGGCTGACGGAAGCCGGTGGTGAGAAAGAGCCGCTGATAGCCCGCCTGCAGGGCCCGACGCTCCAGCTCCTGCAGGACCACCAATGCCAGACCCTGACGGCGCAGATCGCTGCGGGTCCAGATGCGCTTAAGCTCGGCGGTCTGCAGGTCATAAGGTTTGTAGGCGCCCATCGCGATGATCTCGTCGTCGCGCTCCAGCACAATAAACAGCCCCTGCGGCGGCAGATACCACTCTGTCAGCTCCTGCTCCTTAAGCCGGGCAAAGTAGTCGCCGTAGCGAGCGGCATATTCACCGAACAGGCCGCCCAGGATCGGTTGCAGCTCTGGCGCCTCGGGCGACACCTCGCGAAACGTTAATTCACTCATTTCAGCTCCTTAATCGCCCAGTCCGGCGGGATTAACTTCGGAATGACCAATCTGCTCAACGCCTTCGCCCCAGCGGTTAAGCACCTTCTGATAGTCGCCATTGCCGATCACGCCATTCAGCGCCGTGCTAATCGGTTCGGCCAGACCGCTGCCTTTTTTCACCGTCACCGCAATGTGAGCCGCTTTTGGCCAGCCCCCATCCACACTCCCCACCAGCCGGGTTTTCCCGGTCAGAGCCGCCTTCCAGGCCCCGATCACATTCGGCCCGAAATAGGCGTCTGCCCGACCCGACTGGAGCGCCAGCGTCTGCGCGGCATCATCTTTGGCATAGATCGGCGTAAAGGGTTTCAGGCCCTTAGCCTGATTCTCTTTATCCCACGCCAGCAGGATCGCCTCCTGATTGGTGCCGGATCCCACGATGATCCGCAGTCCGGCAATCTCCGCCGCTTTGGTCAGCGACTGAATCGGGCTGCCGGTCCGGACATAAAAGCCCAGCGAGTCTTTGCGATAGGTCGCGAAGTCGAACTTCTCTTTGCGTGGCTTCGTCACGGTGATGTTCGAGATTGCCGCGTCATACTTGCCCGAGGCGACGCCGAGCGGCCAGTCCTCCCAGGAGGTCGGGACAACATTCAGCTTCAGTCCCAGGCTGTCGGCGACCAGCCGGGCGATATCCACCTCGCTGCCGAGCAGGGTTTTGTTGTCGTCAGAAAAGACAGTAAGCGGCGGAGAGTTAAGCGCGGCCACCGCCACGGTAAATGCGCCCGGCACCACAAAATGGTGACCGGCGGGCAGCTGCGCGATGGCCTCCGCATTTTTCGCGGTGTTGATCGGCGCTTTATTGGCTTCCACGCTGACACGCTGGCCGTTGTAGGAGACGCTGGTGCCCTCTGCCAGAGCGTGGCTGCTGGCGGCCAGCATAAGCAGAGCGATGAGACGTAAGGGTTTTTGCATGATCCGGACTCTTATTGTGAGGTGAACTGATTAACGGGGGATTTCAGGGCGAAGCTGTCGCGCAGGGTGGTGCCCGGATAGTCACGGCGCGTCAGGCCGCGTGCCTGCAGAATCGGCACCACCCGATCGACAAAGCGTTCAAAGGTGTCAGGCGTGCCGCCATTGATGATGAAGCCGTCAGTGGCGTGGGTTTCAAACCAGAGCTGCAGGCCATCCGCCACCTCTTCAGGCGTGCCGTGAAACAGGGGGCGCGGGGTGGCCGCTTCCAGTGCCGCCTGACGCAGGGTGTGACCCTGCTCTTTCGCTTTGCGTTTGATCTCGTCGGTGGTGCTGCGGAAGCTGTTCTGTCCGATGTCGCCGATATCGGGGAACGGCTGATCCAGCGGGTACTGCGAAAAGTCGTGATGGTCAAAGAAGCGTCCAAGGTAGTTCAGCGCATCAGTCACCGAAACCAGCGCCGCAGTGGTCTGGTACTGCTGTTCGACGTCATCAGCGTTATCGCCCACAATCACGCTGACACCCTGAAAGATGTGCAGATCGTCCGGCTGACGGCCATTGGCCACCAGTTGCTGCTTCACATCCTGATAGAAGGCCTGCGCCTCTTCGCGCGTTGGCTGATGAGTGAAGATGGCGTCGGCATGGCGCGCCGCCAGCTTTTTGCCGTCTGCGGATGCGCCCGCCTGGAAAATAATCGGACGCCCCTGCGGCGTACGGCCGATATTCAGCGGTCCCTGCACCTGGAAGAAGTCACCGTGATGATCCAGGGTGTGCAGCTTCGCCGGATCGAAAAACTGCCCGCTCGCCTTGTCCCGCACAAACGCATCCTGCTCCCACGAATCCCACAGCCCTTTCACCACCTGCAGATACTCATCGGCAATGCGGTAGCGCAGTGCATGTTCCGGATGCTGCTGGCGGGAGAAGTTTTTTGCCGATCCTTCCAGCGGGGACGTCACCACGTTCCAGCCTGCGCGCCCGCCGCTGAGATGGTCGAGGCTGGCGAACTGACGCGCCACGGTGAACGGTTCGCTGTAGGAGGTGGAGACGGTGCCGACCAGCCCCAGATGCTCCGTGACACCGGCCAGCGCCGAGAGCAGCGTCAGCGGCTCAAAGCGGTTAAGAAAGTGGGGAATCGATTTCTCATTGATAAACAATCCGTCGGCGACAAACAGAAAATCGAGTTTGCCCTGCTCCGCCTTACGGGCGATTTTTCTGGCGTAATCCAGGCTGATGCTGGCATCGGCCTGGGCCGCCGGATGGCGCCAGGCGGACATGTTGCCTGAGGCGCCATGCAGAATGGTGCCCAGCCGAAGTTGTCTTGTGGTCATGATGTTCTCTCTTTTTTAGTCGTCGCGGTGCCTGACGACGCTGTTCAGCACCGTCGTGCGGTTACGGCAGCAGATAAATGCTATTCAGAGTGGAAGGGATGCCTGACATCGCGCACTGAGATGTTGCAGCGCCTGGCGAGCCAGTTGAGCGAAGTAGCCAGCGGCGGGCGCAATCAGCGCCTCGTCGGGGGTAAAGCTGGCGTGATGCAGGCCAAACTCGCTGGCGCTGCCGATGCTGACAAAGGCGCCGGGCACCTGTTGCAGATAAAAAGCAAAGTCTTCACCCAGCAGATGCAGTTCGGCGGTCTGGACCCGGTAACCCGCCTGGCGGGCCACATCGCTGCAGAATCCTGCCCAGTGGGGATCGTTGATCAGCACCGGCGGGCCAGGCTGCCAGGTCAGGGTCGCCTGCGCGCCATTGGCCGCGGCAAACTGCTCAACCAGGGTACGCACCCGCTGCTCCAGGTCGGCGCGCACCTGCAGGTCGTGCGTACGTGCCGTGCCGCCAAACTCCACCCCGCCCGGCAACACATTCCAGCTTTTGCCGCCGTCGATGCGGGTGATGCTGAGCACCAGGCTGTCGAAGGCGTTAAAACTGCGGCTGGTGAGTCCCTGCAGTGCCTGAATAATCTGGCTGGCCGTCACGATGCTGTCGACGCCCTGCTCCGGGTAGGCGGCATGCGCACCTTTGCCGGTCACGCGGATGATGAATTTGTCGGCATTGGCGTAGAACGCGCCGCTGCGGGTGGCAAACGTACCAAGCGGCAGCGAAGGTTCGTTGTGCATCCCGAAGATAGCCTGCACCTCATCCAGCACGCCCGCCCCGATGAACTGCCGGGCACCACGCGCAATCTCCTCGGCGGGCTGAAACAGGATGCGTACCCGTCCGGGCAGGGTGTCGGCCTGAGCCTGAAGCTGCAGGGCCGCGCCCAGCATCACCGCGCTGTGCAGGTCGTGACCGCAGGCGTGCATCACGCCGGGATGACGGGAGTGAAAACGCACCCCGCTCGCCTCATTGATGGGCAGCGCGTCAATGTCGGCGCGCAGAGCAATCACCGTTTCACCCTGGCCGATTTCAGCGACCACACCGGTTTCCAGCGGGTAATCGCGCAGCCGGATGCCTGCGGCCTGCAGCCAGCCGCGCAGCCGTGCGGTCGTCGCAAACTCCTGTCCGGACAGCTCCGGCCAGGTATGCAGTTCGCGTCGCCATTCAATCAGTTGTGATTCAGGGTACATGATGACTCTCCGCTGGCTGGGGATCAGGCCGCAATCAGATGGTGGGTGGCCAGCAGTTCCAGCGAGCGCTGGCGGGCAACCGGATCGGTAACGGGCGTATCGATGACGAACTCGTCGATAGCAAAGTGATGATGCAGGGCGTCCAGCTGAGCATGAACCTGCGCCGCCGTGCCTTTCAGCAGTGACGGGGTGCGAGGTTCAATCTGATAGTCGCGATAGCCTCCCTGACGCACGAAGCGCTCCGCCTGCTCCAGGCTGGCGACGTTGACACCCGGGCCCCCTTTTACCGCCACATGATAGTGGCGCAGAGAGGCAACCAGCAGGTCAGCTTCAGCGGGCGAGTCAGCCACCACTACCTGAACCGCAACCAGCGCGCGCTGACCGTGACTCAGGCGGGTGTAGGTACTCAGCGCATGCTCAAGCAACGCGCGGTCACCATTCAGATGCGCCGCAAAGACAAACTGCCAGCCCAGCGAGGCAGCCAGCCGCGCGCTCTCTTCGCTGGCCCCCAGCAGAAAACGGCTAGCCGGACGCGCAGGCAGCGGTGTCGCCGCCAGCCCCTCTTCATCCGGTTTCGGCTGATCCGGTTTCAGCCAGCTATCCAGCAGCTGAAGCTGTTCGGCAAAGCTGCCTTTACTGGCGGCATCAACACCCCGCTGCAGCGCCTGGGTGGAGAGCGGTAACCCGCCTGGCGCTTTCCCGACGCCGAGATCGATGCGCCCCGGCGCCAGCGAGGCGAGCAGGTTGAAGTTTTCGGCCACTTTATAGGGGCTGTAGTGCTGCAACATCACGCCGCCCGATCCGACCCGGATATGGCGGGTCTGTGCAATGATCCAGGCGATCAGAAGCTCCGGTGAAGGGCTGGCAAGCTGTGCAGTGTTGTGATGTTCCGCCAGCCAGAAGCGGTGATAGCCCCACGCCTCTGCCCGCTGCGCCAGTTGCAGCGTGCGCTGAAGCGCCGCCGTGGGCGTCTCGCCCTGCAGGATGGGCGCTTTGTCTAACAGACTTAATTGATATGCCATTCACCTGGTCCTTATTGATTCCGGTTGCTGACCAGTGTGCTGCGCAGGCGATTATTGGTAAAACATCATATTGTTTTATGCTTTATTGAATTCGTCATATTGGCGGGGCGCGGCGAAATAAAAGCGAAATAAGGGAGGAAAGCCCGAAACCGGGCCTGTTATCGCCTTATCAGGGCGGGTTCAGAGTGAATAAAACGTGCAGAGTGGCAAAGGATTGCACAAAATCGTCTTATGTGAAGCGCTGAATTACCGGCTTTATTCAGGGGCGCTGAGAGTTCTGCTTCAGTGGAAAAAAGCGGGTGTTGATAATCGCCACATTAACCTCGCAGGGAACGCCATCATCGAGAAAAACCGTCTCATTGATCTGGATGACTGCATCCCCTGCCCCTAATTTCAGTAATGCCAGCGTCTCAGCCTGCGTCAGGTTAATGGCCGTTAAATGCTGGTCGCGCAGCTGCACTTTTTTTCCGGTCACTTCCTCGATATAGGCATATTTCGACACTTCCAGTTTGCTGAACTCCATGCTGTTAAACATATTCACCGGCAGATGAATATGTTCCAGCGCCACCGGCGTCTCATCGAAGCACATCAGTCGTAATATTTTGTAGATCGGATCGCTGGTTTTAATGCGCAGCGCCTGCGCCATCTCTGCCGATGGCACCCGGATAATGCTGGCAGAGATAATTTTACGGACGCCTTTGTGTCCGTTTCTCTGGGCCTGATAATCAAACGGGGAAAGCACGTGATATCGGTGAGCCTGGCTACTGATCTCCGTCGCACCCACAAATATCCCCGATCCCTTCACCCGATAAATACGCTGCTGCTCCACCAGAATTCGGGTCGCTTCACGCACCGTTGTGCGGGTAATACCGAGGCACTTTGCGATAGCTATTTCCGTATCCAGCTTTTCGCCGGGTTGAAGGCCGTCATCTTTAATCCGCGTGAGGATATAATCGACCACCTCTTTCTGCTTTTCAGTCATGCCATCAGCCATCGACGTTCTTCCCATTTGCGTGAAGGAGAGACTCCCTGTATCCGTGCCACTCCCTTTCTGCCTGACATTGCCGGAGAAGTACTACTCCGGTCAGGTGAATATGTGACCAACCTATCAAATTGGCACAGATGTTAAGCCTGTGTAGCCATATTTTAATTTTAGCGGTTGTGTCCCTACACGTCGAAGGACATCATCAGGATGACTAGACATCTTTAACCTGTACAGATGTGTTGCCGGGTCACTTATCCACCGGCTGGCCCCCTCACAGCGGGAAGTCATCAGGGCGAATCTCTGGAAAGTGTCTGTACAGGTTCAAGGAGAGTTAACGAACGCAGCCATGCCGAAGAGCGCGGCGACGCGCAAACGGCATCTGCGTGGCGTTAACTTTGAACGCGCAACGAGAGACAGGATTACAGCGATGTCACATCTGGCGGATTGGTTGAAAAGCGAGCGAATTCAGTACGTGGAGCGCGTGGCTGACTGGCAGGAAGCGATTGTGCTGGCAGGGCGTCCTCTGCTCAGCGAAGGCGTGATCTCACAGGCTTACATTGATGCCATCATCCAGCAAAAGAAGGCGATCGGCCCCTTTTTTGTTATCGCTCCGCAGATTGCCATGCCTCACGCTCGTCCGGAACAGGGCGCGCTCGGACTGGGGCTGTCGGTGCTGCTGCTGGGAACGGCGGTGAAATTTGATTCTGAAGAGAACGATCCGGTGAAAGTCCTTTTTATGTTTGCCGCACCGGACAGTAACAGCCATATCGAAATGATTTCCCAGCTGGCGGAAGTCCTCTCCGATGAGAACATTATGGCGCAGGTTTTTAATGCAGACAGCCATGAAGCGCTGCTGGCAATTTTGTCAGGCGTCTGATGTACCCGTTAACACGTTAATTTTGATCACCAGAGAATGAGGTCGGATATGAAGATGATGGCAGTGTGTGGTTCAGGTCTGGGCAGCAGTTTCATGATGGAAATGAACATCAAAAAAGTGCTGAAGACATTAGGGGTGGAGGCTGAGGTTGAACATTCCGATCTCGGCTCGGTAACGCCCGACGTGGCGGATATTTTTGTGATGGCAAAAGATATTGCCTACAGCGCCAATCTTCCGGAAGAGAAAATCATCATCATCAATAACATTATTGACCTGAAAGAGATTGAGCAAAAAATACGAGACTATTTTGAGAAAAACGGACAGTTATAACCCGATAAACACTTACCCTCGAGGTTAATATGTTTACTCAAAATCTTTTGCAGTTCGTCGTCGACGTGCTGAAAGTGCCCTCTATATTAGTCGGACTGGTGGCATTTTTCGGCCTGGTTGCGCAGAAGAAACCCTTCCCGGATGTGATTAAGGGCACGGTAAAAACGATTCTGGGCTTCCTGGTGCTGGCCGGTGGCGCGACCGTTCTGGTCGGTTCCCTGACGCCGCTTGGCGATATTTTTAAACATGCGTTCAATGTTCAGGGCATTATCCCGAATAATGAGGCGATGGTCTCTATCGCACTGGCAAAATATGGTGCGCCGACCACGATGATTATGGCCTTTGGTATGGTCGCCAATATCCTCGTCGCCAGGTTCACCCGGCTTAAATATATTTACCTGTCAGGGCATGTGACCTTTTATATGGCCTGCATGATCGCGATCATATTATCGGTCGCGGGTTTTGAAGGCATTCAGCTCATCTATACCGGTTCGCTGGCACTGGGGATGCTGATGGCCACGTTTCCGGCCATCGCTCAGCCCTATATGCGGAAGATCATTGGCGGTGACCAGGTGGCGCTGGCGCACACCGGCACCATCGGTTATGTCCTGTCGGGCTGGATCGGCTCTCTGGTGGGCAAAGGCTCGCGCTCGACCGAAGAGATGAACATGCCAAAAAACCTGAGTTTTTTGCGCGACAGTACCATCTCCATCTCACTGACGATGATGATTATCTACTTAATCCTGTCGATCTCGGCCGGTAAAGCCTATGTGGAATCCACCTTCAGCAATGGTCAGAACTACCTCGTTTACTCGTTTATTCAGGCCATTACCTTTGCCGCAGGCGTCTTCATCATTCTGCAGGGGGTTCGCTTAATCCTGGCTGAAATTGTCCCGGCCTTTACCGGCTTTTCAGAAAAACTGGTGCCGGAAGCCCGCCCGGCGCTGGATTGCCCGATTGTCTTCCCCTATGCCCCGAACGCGGTTCTGGTTGGCTTCATCTCCAGCTTTGCCGGGGGTCTG
Source organism: Pantoea sp. M_10 (assembly GCF_008631515.1). Taxonomy (NCBI): domain Bacteria; kingdom Pseudomonadati; phylum Pseudomonadota; class Gammaproteobacteria; order Enterobacterales; family Erwiniaceae; genus Pantoea; species Pantoea sp. M_10. Next base: position 134,463 of record NZ_VWUL01000004.1, read on the forward strand.
GTGGGGCTGTTTGTCCTCGGCCAGCTGCACTGGGTTTTGATTCTGCCAGGTGTGGTTCCTCACTTCTTCTGCGGTGCCACCGCGGGGGTGTTTGGTAATGCGACCGGCGGCAAACGCGGGGCGATTTGCGGTGCCTTTGCACATGGGCTGTTAATTACCTTCCTGCCGGTGGCGCTGCTGCCCGTGCTTGGACAGATTGGGCTGACCAACACCACCTTCTCGGACACCGACTTCGGCGTCACAGGCATTCTGCTGGGCAACATGGCTCACTTTATGGATAAGGGCACCATTACCCTGATCGTTACCGGTATTTTCGCTCTGTTAGTGCTCTATAACTTCACCGCCAGAAAGAAAATGCCTGCCGAAACCGATGCAGGTTAGTTTCCATTTTTGATCCCAACCAGAAAGGGCAGGCGTGACTTTCTGGTTGTTCCTTTTCAGGTGAGTGCCGCCCTTCTCAGACCCGTTAAACGCCCCTTTATCATCCCCTCTCCGTTCTCTTCTGCTCCGCCTGCAGCCGCTATTTTGACTGTTTCACTGCCTTCTGCTGGCCCTGAAAGCCGCAAAAAAAGGACTATTCCGATTCATAAAAGTGATCTGAGTCACACTTTCAACATTAGATGCGCTAATAAATAAAATTTAACAACAAAACATTTGAATGATAATGATTAACATTTACACTCTCATCCGCATATAACAACGCGATAAACGCGGCCTAATCCACAAAAAATATGCGGTATTTACCTGTTTCAGGATGAAAACCCTGGTCCCCAGGATTGTCAGGGCTTTTATCTGGTTAGTCATTTTTATGTTTACTGGAGTTTTGAGCGGATATCCCACGCTGCTGATTCAGGTCGGCAGGGTTATGGTTTTAACGCACAGGAACTGAACATGCTTTTACGCTCATCTATTCAATCGGCACAGGACTTCGAACCGGCCTCCACTGCCTGCACGGCCGAAACGGCGATTTTCAACGATCGGCAACTGGCTGCCTGGTCGCAGCAGACGCAGGAGGTGCTGGCGCTGATGACCCGCACCATCACCGGTGTTGAGAAGCCGTTCAGCGGCATCCTGCCTCATGAACTGGCGGCGGAATTCAGCGATGTCGATCTTGACCGTCCTCTGGGTAACAACGATGACGCTCTGGCGGAGCTGAGTCAGCTCTATCTGCGTGACGCCGTCTGGTTCCATCACCCGAAATATCTGGCACACCTCAACTGCCCTGTTGTGCTGCCTTCGCTGATGGCTGAACAGATTATGGCGGCGGTGAACAGCTCGGTGGATACCTGGGATCAGAGCGCAGGCGGCACCCTCATTGAGCAGAAGGTGATCGACTGGACACTGGGCCGCATCGGCCTGCCCGCCGGATCAGACGGGATCTTCACCAGTGGCGGCACCCAGTCGAATCTGATGGCGATGCTGCTGGCGCGTGACAGCTGGTGCGCGGCGCATCATCCCGGTCACCTGATCAAGCAGCGCGGCCTGCCAGAGACCGCTCCGAAGTGGCGCGTCTTTACATCGAAGCTGAGCCACTTCAGCATCCAGAAATCGATGGCGATTCTGGGGCTGGGTTACGATGCGGTGATCGCTATCGATCACGACGAGCAGTTCCGCATGGACCCGGCCCTGCTGGCGCAGGAGATTGAGCGCTGCCGCAGCGAAGGGCTGATCCCGATTGCGGTTGTCGCCACCAGCGGCACCACCGATTTTGGCAGCATCGATCCGCTGCCGGAAATCGCGCGTCTCTGTGACGATTACGGTTTATGGATGCACGTTGACGCCGCCTATGGCTGCGGGCTGCTGGTCTCTGAGCAGCATCGCTCGCGTCTGAACGGCATTGAGCGGGCGGATTCTGTCACCGTCGATTATCACAAATCTTTCTTCCAGACCGTCAGCTGCGGGGCCTTCTTCGTCCGGGATAGCCAGAACCTGAAGCATGTCACCCACCATGCCGACTACCTGAATCCGCTCAGCGCCCAGCAGGAAGGGACGCCGAACCTGGTCAACAAGAGCATTCAGACCACCCGCCGTTTTGATGCCCTGAAAATGTGGCTGACGCTGCGCGTCATGGGGCCAGCGGCGCTGGGTGAGGCCTTTGATACCCTGATCGCGCTGACACAGACGGCGCATCAGCTGCTGAGCGATCACCCGTCTATCGAAGTGCTGCACGCCCCGGAACTGACCACCCAGATTTTCCGCTACGTGCCGGGCAAACACGCCAGTGATGCGCAGATCGACGAAATCAACGCCGCGATCCGCAAAGCGCTGTTCCGCTCCGGAAATGCCGTGATTGCCGGCACCAAAGTCGACGGCCGTCAGTACCTGAAATTTACCCTGCTAAATCCGACCACGACCCCTGCCGACCTCGAAGATGTGCTGAGCCTGATTGCGCACTATGGCCGCGAGCAGGTCCGGGCGTCTGCGCTGCGCGCGGCGAACCAGGGAGAGATGTGAAATGAAGAGTCCTGTTTACGATTTTATTGGCATCGGCATCGGTCCTTTCAACCTGAGTCTCGCCTGCCTGAGTGAGCCGGTTGAGGGTCTGAACGGTCTTTTCCTGGATGAGAATCCGGGGTTTGACTGGCACACCGGCATGATGCTGGAAAGTGCCCATCTGCAGACCCCGTTCATGGCTGACCTGGTGACGCTGGCCGATCCGACCAGCCCGTACAGCCTGCTTAATTACATGAAGGAGAAGGGGAAACTCTACTCGTTCTACATCCGGGAAGACTTCTTCCTGATGCGCAAGGAGTACAACCAGTATTGCCAGTGGGCCAGCTCAAAGCTGTCGAATCTGCGCTGGAACAGCCACGTCGAGTATGTCAGCTACGATGAGGCCTCCGGCCTCTATCAGCTGGAGGTCAGGGAGACCCGCAGCGGCGAGAAACAGCGTTATCAGGCGCGTCATCTGATTCTCGGCACCGGCCCGGTGGCCTGGATGCCGGAATGCAGTCAGCCGCATCGTCAGCGCCTGACCCACTCCAGTCACTATCTGGCGAACAAAGCCGCGTTGCAGCAGAAGCGGTCGATAACCGTGCTGGGCAGCGGTCAGAGTGCAGCGGAAATCTACTATGACCTGCTGACCGATATCGATCGCTTTGGTTATCAGCTCAACTGGATCACCCGTGCGCCGCGCTTTTACCCGCTGGAGTACACCAAGCTGACGCTGGAGATGACCTCGCCGGAGTGGGTGGACTACTTCCACGCCCTGCCTGCCAGCACCCGCGACGAACTCAATGCCCGTCATAAGAACCTCTACAAGGGGATCAACAGCAGCCTGATTAATGACATTTACGATCTGATGTACGTTAAACAGCTCGATGGCGATCTGAACGTCAATCTCTTCACCCACTCGGCCCTGACCGCGATGCGCTGGCTGCCGGAGGGGGAATTTGAGCTGACGCTGCATCAGGAGGAGCAGGACTGTACCTTTACCCGCCGCACCGAAGGGCTGGTGATGGCAACCGGCTATCACTATCGGCCACCGATGTTTCTGGAGGGGATCACCGCGCGTCTGCGCTGGGATGAGAAAGGTCGCTACGACGTGCAGCGCAACTACAGCATCGACCATCACAATCAGGTCTTTGTCCAAAACGCCGAGCTACACACCCACGGCTTTGTCACCCCGGATCTGGGGATGGCCTGCTACCGCAACTCGGTGCTGCTGCGCGAACTGACCGGACGCGAGGTTTACCCGATCGAGCGTCAGATCGCCTTCCAGACTTTCCCGGCTAAAACGGAGCGCTGAAATGAGTTCATCTATCCTGTTCAGCGCCCGCCGTCCCGCGGGTCTGTTCACCCTCCGTCCGATGCAGGCCAGCGATGCGCCGCTCATCCACAGCTGGGTCACCCGCGACTATGCGCGCTTCTGGGGCATGCAGCAGCAGAGCCTGGAGCAGGTTGCGGCGTTCTATCAGACACTGACGGCAAAGGATCCCAAAGCGGCACTGATTGGCTGCTGCAACGATGAGCCGATCTGTCTGATTGAGTGCTATCGCGCCTGTGATGATGAGATTGGAAAATTTTACCCGGCTGCGCCCGATGACTACGGCATGCACATCCTGATTGCCCCGGCCAGCAAGCCGATCCGCGCCTTCAGCTGGCAGGTCTTTTCGCTGGTGATGGAATATATGTTCAGCCGTCCCGAAGTGAACCGCGTAGTGGTCGAGCCGGACGTGCGCAACGAGAAGATCCACGTTCTGAACAGGCGCGCCGGTTTCCGCTATCAGCATACCCTCGACCTGGGCCATAAAACCGCCTGGCTGGCCTTCTGCCAGCGGGAAGATTATCAACACGCGTTACTGCAGGAGTCGCAGACTATGACCACCCCCTCTTCACTGATGAACGGCACCCATCTGACGGGCGACAACTGGGCGCAGGCAAACCGCATGCTGATCCGCAAAGCGATTGCCGAGTTTGCGCATGAAAAAATCATCGCGCCGCAGGAATCCGGCAACGGCAGCTATCAGCTGGCGGTACCGGGTGGCGAGGCGAGCTACCATTTCCGCGCGGCACGGCTGGCGCTGGATCACTGGGAGATTGACGCGGGTTCACTGCGTAAGCAGGAGAATGGCCATGATCTGCCGCTGGATGCGCTGAAGTTTATCGTGGAGTTCAACGGGGAGATCGGCATTCCCCAGGCGCTGCTGGCTACCTACATGGAAGAGATCAGCAGCACCCTTTGCAGCGCTGTCTATAAGCTGCAGAAGCACAATCCGGACAGTCAGGCGCTGGTCTCCGCGGATTTCCAGACCGTTGAAGCGGCCATGACCGAAGGGCATCCCTGCTTTGTCGCGAACAACGGCCGCATCGGCTTTGATGCGCAGGACTACCTGGCCTATGCACCCGAAGCCGCCGCGCCGGTTCACCTTATCTGGGTCGCGGTCCACCGCCGCAATGCGCATTTCGCCAGCCTGAGCGAGCTGAGTTACGAGCAGCTGCTGCGTGATGAGCTGGGCCAGAACACCGTTGAGCAGTTTAATGCGCAGCTGGAGCAAAAAGGGCTGGCGGTTGAGGAGTATATTCTGATGCCGGTGCACCCGTGGCAGTGGCAGAACAAACTGCTGACGGTTTTCGCCGCGGACATCGCGAATCACGATATTGTCTGGCTCGGCACGGGCGACGACGCCTATCAGGCGCAGCAGTCCATCCGCACCTTCTTTAACCGCAGTCAGCCGGAAAAGCGCTACGTCAAAACCGCGCTTTCGGTGCTGAACATGGGCTTTATGCGCGGTCTGTCGCCCTACTACATGGCGACCACACCAGCCATCAACGGCTGGCTGGAGCAGCTGGTGACAAACGATGCCTGGCTGAAGAAGTGCGATTTCCGCATCCTGCGCGAAGTTGCTTCGGTCGGTTATCACAACCGCTATTACGAGCAGGCGATTAAAGGCGACTCCGCTTACAAGAAGATGTTTGCCGCCCTGTGGCGCGACAATCCGGTGGCCAGCCTGCAACCCGGTCAGCGTCTGATGACCATGGCCTCGTTCCTGCACGTCGATCACCATCAGCAGGCATTGCTGCCCGCGCTGATTGCCGATTCCGGTTTACCCGCGAAGCAGTGGATTGATCGCTATCTGACCTGCTACCTCAGTCCGCTGCTGCACTGCTTCTATCAGCATGACCTGGTGTTTATGCCGCACGGCGAAAACCTGATTATGCTGCTGGAGAACAACGTACCGGTCAGTGCCTATATGAAGGATATTGGCGAGGAGATCGCGGTGATGAACCCGGATGCCGTGCTGCCGGAAGGTGTGCAGCGACTGGCGGTGGATGTGCCGGAGGAGCTTAAACTGCTGTCGATCTTCACCGACGTCTTTGACTGCATTTTCCGCTTTATCAGCGCGATCCTCGACCAGTCAGGCACACTGCCTGAGGAGCAGTTCTGGCAGTCGGTAGCGGAATGCGTGAAGGATTATCAGCAGGCGCATCCGCAGATGGCGACGAAGTTTGCGCGCTATGACATGTTTGCGCCAGAGTTCACCCGCTCCTGCCTCAACCGCCTGCAGCTGGCCAACAACCAGCAGATGATTAACCTCACCGACCCGGCGGAAAACCTGAAATTTGCCGGTACCCTGGTCAATCCGATCGCGCGCTGGCGCTAAGCGTTACCCTGTCACGTAATGGTCAGGCGGTCACCTGGGTGGCCGCCTTTTTTTAATGAGTTATCGCAGGAATCTGTAATGTCCTCTTTTATTCCGGTCGCAAAGCTGACCCGGCGGCATCTGATCTTTCCCCTGTCGCTGGTGCTGTTTGAGTTTGCGACCTATATCGCTCATGACATGATCCAGCCCGGGATGCTGCTGGTGACTCAGGAGTTTAAGGTGGGGCCGGAGTGGGTTTCTACTTCCCTGACTGCTTACCTGGCCGGTGGCATCCTGCTGCAGTGGCTGCTTGGCCCGCTCTCGGACCGCATCGGACGGCGTCCGGTGCTGATCGGTGGCGTGACCTTTTTTATGCTCTCCTGCATCGCAACGCATTGGGTACAAAGCATTGAGCAGTTCGTTCTGCTGCGCTTCCTGCAGGGGATCAGCCTCTGTTTCATCGGTGCAGTGGGTTATGCAGCGATCCAGGAGGCGTTCACCGAGTCGCTCAGCATCAAAATGATGGCGCTGATGGCCAACGTCGCCCTGCTGGCTCCGCTGGCCGGGCCGCTGGCGGGCGCGGCGTTTCTGACTGTGGGAGAATGGCGCACGCTGTTCTGGCTGATTGGCGCTGTTGCGGCGCTGGCGCTGGCCGGGCTCTGGTATGCCATGCCTGAAACGGCGGGCGATCGTCAAAAAGCGCTGTCGCTGCGATCGATTATCAGCGGTTACGCGGGGTTGCTGAAGGATCGTCAGGTGATGCGCGGTTCACTGGCTATCGGTCTGGTCAGCGTCCCCTGCATTGCCTGGGTGGCGCTTTCACCCGTCATCCTGATCCACGGCGCGCAACTGAGCCGCATCGACTATGCCCTGCTTCAGCTGCCGGTCTTTGCCGCGATGATTGCGGGCAACCTGACGCTGGGCCGTTTATCCAGCCGTCTGCCGATTGAACAGCCGGTAAAGCTGGGTGCCTGGCCAGTAGTCTGCGGACTGACCGTTGCGGTGGTCGCCACCCTGCTGAATCCGCAAAGCTATCTGTGGCTCACTGCCGGAATGAGTATCTACGGCTTCGGCACCGGGCTGATTAACGCCGGACTTTACCGTATGACGCTCTTTTCCAGCAGCGCCGGAAAAGGCAGCGTCGCGGCACTGCTGGGCATGGTGAGCATCCTGATTATTGCGCTGGGCATTGAAGCCGCGAAAACGGCTTATTTCAGCTTTGGCACCGGCGGCTTTAGCCTGGTGAATCTGACCTGCGGTCTGCTATGGCTCGTTCTGGTCAGCGCGTTTCTGCGCGAAAGTCAGTGTCGCCAGCAGGCACTCTGTACTGAGTAGCGTCTCGTCAGGGTAAGGGGCCGGACGCAGGCCTCTTGCTCTGACGGCATCACAACGCAATCACTCAATCCTTATAATCTTTTGATTTGTTGTGCAATTCTGTTCACCTGTTCGACCGCAACAAACAGCGCATTCACCACTGGGACGGACAGATGCGTTGATATGCCTGCCAGCCAGACAGATTCAGGCGACACGCTGTGGGCCAGGTGCAGCTGTAAATGGTTATTCAGCCGGGGCGGTGCGGCTGAAGTGTCACGGGCATCCGCGAGGATCAGCCCATTATGGGTCATCGAATGTGTGGGCGGTGCGTAGCCGGTGGCACAGACAAGGGCGTCAAAGTGTGTGATTTCGCCCTGCGGGTTGCTGAGGGTCCAGCCCGAATCTGATTTCTGCAGAGAGTCAGCCCTCAGCTTTTCAACGCTTAATAACCCGCTATCAACATAACCAAGCAATTTTTCGGCATTCTTTAAGGGCATCGCGCTGATATAGCGACCTGTTGCCCGCAGAAAGGCGCTCAGGGAGTGCTTAACTGCCTCGGGGAGTGTGTGCGAATGCTGATTGATCACGTTAATCATTCCGACAATCCTGTACTGCCATTCCGTTTTGTCCTGACGCGCCAGTTCACTCTCTTCCCGCAGTCGCTGGATACTCTCCGCCTCTGCGACAAACTGCTCTCTGAGGGAGATCGCCGAGGCGTGAGCCAGCAGCCGGATCACCCATTTTCTGATGTCCGGCCTGACCTGTTCACTGATTACCGCGCTGTCTGTAAGCCAGGCGAGTCGCGAAGCCTGAATGGGTCTGAGCATGACGGCAGAGCGCACCGCCGGCAGGTCGCCGGAGGGAGAAACCAGGCTGACCCGGCACCCCTGTCGGCAAAGAACTAATGCCGCATCTATCGCGGAGAGCCGTGTTCCCACGATGAGGACATGACTATCCGGCCGGATCTTTTCCAGCATCAGTTTTTCCGGATAGGGTGAAGCAAAAAACAGAGGATCGCCCTGATAGGATGCCAGGGCCTCAGGAATCGCGGGATGCGTGTAACCGGTGCAGACGATTACCGCATCGGCAGCAATGGTGCCGCTCTGCCGGGTTTCGATAAGATAATCACCGCCCGGCTGACGCATAACCTGTTTCCCCGCATCCCTGATAAAGGAGACGCTTATGCCCTGCTGATAAGCCAGGGAGAGATAACGGGTATATCGGTCCTGAATATAATCTCCGATGATTTTACGGGAAACAAAATCTGCCAGCGTAATCTCGTTATTTGTATGCTCATGCAGGTAATGAAGTAAATCGTGATAGTGCGGCGGTAACAGAGACATTAATTCAACAGAGGTATTACAGAGGAGTTCCGGATGCTGACTGGCATAAACCTGCCCGATGGCGGGCCCCGACGCATCCAGCAGTGTAATGCGTTTGCAGGCCCCCTGTCGGACAAGGGCAATAAACGCGGCCACGCCGGTTGCGCCAGCACCAATAATAGCAACATGCAGATTATTCATAGAAACTCCATCGGGATAGGGTTATCTGTTAGCTACGAACAAAATATGCACAATTATAACCGCTATCATAGAGAGTGGCGGATGATTCGACTGGTATGAGAAGCTGACAGCAATCCGCATTTATTTTTTTCAGATAAGCTTTGACCAATTCCTTTCTTTATCTGCGCCCTGCGTCATTCGATGATGATTCCGCCTGCTGAGGCAATTAATAACAAAGGAATTTATCATGAAGACGTTATTTCACCCTGCGCCATGCTCTCCCTGCCTGCTCTGATTCATGCCCAACCTTTTTTGCCTGCGCCAGCCGCCTGATGCTGACGCCGGGCGAGCCTTTTCTGCCGGAACAACAGGGATAACCATGACATTGCCTTTAACCGAACAGCTGGTGCAGTGGCGGCGTGAACTGCACCAGCATCCTGAACTCTCGAATCATGAATTTGCCACCACGGAACGCCTGAGCCGCTGGCTGACCGAGGCCGGGATACGGCTGTTGCCGCTGGGGCTGAAAACGGGCGTGGTGGCAGAAATGGGTCACGGTGAAGCGCTCATCGCCCTGCGTGCTGACATAGATGCGCTACCGATTGAGGAGATCACCGACCGCCCGTGGCGATCCCGTCAGCCGGGTGTGATGCACGCCTGCGGCCATGACGTTCACAGCGCCGTCATGCTGGGCGTTGCCCTGCAGCTGAAGCAGCAGGAAAGCACGCTGCCAGGCCGGGTGCGGATTCTGTTTCAGCCTGCTGAGGAGACCTTCGATGGCGCGCAGCAGCTGATCGCGGCGGGTGCGCTGGAGGGCGTGAAGGCGATATTTGGCCTGCATAATGCCCCCGACCTGCCGCTGGGCACCCTGCGCAGCCGCCCGGGCGCGTTTTATGCCAATGTGGATCGCTTTGTGATCCGCGTTGCGGGCAAAGGCGCGCATGCTGCCCGCCCCCAGGAGGGCATCGATTCTATTGTGGTGGCCAGCCATATTGTGACGGCCCTGCAGACCCTGCCGAGTCGGGTGTTCAGCTCGCTGGAAACCGTCGTGCTGAGCGTCACGCGCTTTACCGCCGGGAATACCTGGAATGTGCTGCCCCAGACCGTCGAACTGGAGGGAACCGTACGCACCCACAACAGCGCGATCCGCGAGCAGATCCCGCATCGCATCCGGGCGCTGATTCAGGGTATTGCTGGCGGATTTGGCGCGACCGCAGAACTGGTGTGGACGGCTGGCCCGCCTGCGCTGATCAATACCCCGGCGTGGGTGGAGGTGGCGCTGGACGTCGCCCGCGAGAGCGGCTATCTCGCTGAACAGGCGGAGACGCCACAGATGGGTGGCGAAGATTTTGCTTTCTACCTGCAACAGGTGCCGGGCGCCTTTGTCAGCATCGGCAGTGCCAGCGAGTATGGTTTGCATCACGCCGCTTTCGATCCGGATGAGGCGCTGATAGGCCCGGCCGTGGCGTACTTTACCCGGCTGGTGCCGCGCGCGCTGCAGAGAGTGGTAGCGCAATGACGAAAAAAAAGCGTACGACGATCGCTGTTCCGGTGCCGCAACCGGTTCTCGACCACGCGGTTATTAATGTGGCCGACCAGCTGGATAACGCCAGCGCCCGCTTCCGGCGGCTCGGCTTTCAGCTCACCGAGCGGGGCCACCAGTCGCTGGGATCGAGCAATCATCTGGCTATTTTTGGCGAAAATTATCTGGAGCTGCTCGGCTATGAGCCCGGCAAAGGCAGCCAGCGTGCCGACCAGTGGAATTCTCCGCTGGGACTAAGCGGACTGGTGTGGAAAAGCAGCGATGCAGAGAGTGAGTTTCTGCACCTGGAAAGACAGGATCTGGATGGCGATCCGCCTGCTGCCTTCTGGCGGCCGGTGACCCTGCCGGATGGCTCGGTCAGTGAAGCGCACTTCCGGACCGTGAGGCTGCGTGCCTCACTGATCCCCAATGGACGATCCTTTTTCTGCCAGCATCTGACGCCGGACACGGTGTGGCAGCCCGCCTGGCAGCGCCATCACAATGGGGTGCAGAATATCAGTGAGTTTGTCATCGTCGCGCAGGACCCGGCGCACGCGGCGCAGGTCTACAGCCGCCTTTTTGGTGCCGCAAAGGTTCTTGCCTGTCCGGAAGGCGCTTTCGTGCTGCGCGCCGGGGCTGCGACGGTGCGCTTTGCCTCCGCTGACTATGCGCAACAGCGCTTCGGTCCATTGCCGGAGGATTATGATGGCAGCGCCCGGATGGTGGCGCTGGGGTTTGCCACAACGGATCTCGCCCTGGTGAAAAACGCGTTGCTGGCAGGGAATATTCTGTTTCACGAGCAGGCTGAGGCGATTGTCGTGGCGTGCGGAGAGGGCTTTAATCTGGCGCTGCGTTTTGCCTGAAGGCGGCATGATCCAAAAAAAACGCCCCGGCTGAGGCGTTTTTCATGGAGTGCGATCAGAAGGTGTAGCTGGCGGTGACCGAGAAATTACGCGGCTCGCCGTAGACCACCGAACTGGCGACGCTGGTGTCATACGCCTTGTCGAACAGGTTATTCAGGTTGCCCTGCAGCGACAGATTTTTATTCACCTGATAGCGGGCAAAGAGATCAACCAGCGCGTAGCTGCCCTGACGTGCCCGCCAGGTGCCATTGCCTTCCGGCGCTCCGACGTCGTTCCAGATGTGCGTCTGCCAGTTGACGCCGCCGCCCAGCGTCAGCGCCTGCAGAGCAGGCAGACGGTAGCTGGTTAAGAGGTTGAAGCTGGTCTGCGGCAGTTGCGGATTGAACGTCGTGCCATCGCGGTTTTCTGCGATGTAGCGCGTGCCGCCAAAGGTCATCTGCCAGTCATCGGTTAATGCGCCGTTGACCTCAAACTCCACGCCGCGACTCACCACCCCTTTGCGGCCAATATAGGCCACATCGCCGGAACCCTGAACGATCTGCGTGGTGGCTTCTCCGACATTATCCAGTTCGGTGCGGAACACGGAAAGTGAGGTAGTGAAGCGGCTGTTCATCCAGTCTGATTTCAGACCGGCCTCATAGTTTTTGCCGATCACCGGCGACAGATAGGCCCCGCTGACATCGCGATAATCCTGCGGCTGGAATACCGAGGTGTAACTGGCGTAGGCAGACCAGTTTTCGGCGAAGTCATAAATCAGACCGCCATACGGCGTGGTGTTGTTCTTCTCCATCTCACCGCCGGGTGTTTCGCGATTCCAGTTGGTGTAACGGGCGCCGAGGATCAGATGCAGCGGATCGGCCAGCGACAGACGGGTTGCCATATAGGTCGACTTCTGGTGCACCAGCTGGGTATCGCTGGCCGGCAGGCGCGGTGTCCAGGCCGATTCCGGATACTGGCCGTTGAAATCGTTGAAGTTGCCCAGCGATTCAGGCGAGATGTTCTCAAACGTACTGAAATATTTATTATCCTGACGGCTGTAACTGACCCCCACCATCAGTTCATGCTGACGTCCCAGCAGCTCATACGGGCCACTGGCAAAGGCATCGACCGCATCCACCTTGCGTTTTCCGGTGTTGTAGCCGGTCCCGCCCACCACCGGGTAGTTGGCATAGGAGGAGACACCCGCGCCGCTGTTGCGATCGAAGAAGCCATCGAGATAGATCTGCTTACTGTCCAGACGCATCTCATTATGCGTGCCGTTCAGCGTCAGGTTCCAGCCGTTAGCGAAGTCCTGTTTCAGGTTGACGAAGAGCTTGCGGTTCTCTTTGTCGTTGTAGGCCCAGTCAGGCGCGGTGTTATAGCCGCGACGGGCGTGGATCTGCGTCCCGTCGGTATACCAGCGCGGCGCGCCCCCCCACATCGTGGAATCGGTGTTAACCTGGCTGAACTCATACCCGACCGAGAGCGTGGCAGAGTCGGTCAGGTCGGCATCAACCACGCCATAGATAAACTGTTTTTTAGCGCCGTAGCGCTCAATGAAACTGTTGTTATCCTGCCAGCCCGCGATCAGCCGGCCACGGACATTGCCGCTGTCACTGAGCGGTGCCGAGAGATCGGCCACATAACGCTGTTTGTTCCAGCTGCCGTAGCTGGCGGAGACGGTGCCGCCGAACGTTTTGCTGTCTGCATGTTTGCGCACCATGTTAATGGCGGCAGAGGGATTGCCCGGACCGGTCAGCAGACCGGTTGCCCCGCGCACCACTTCAACACGCTCATAGAGCGCCATGTCAGTCTGCGCGTCACCCAGATTCCAGCGCTCGGCAAACGCGGTCGGAATACCATCGACCATATAGTTGTCGATCAAAAAGCCGCGGGAGTAGTAGCTGGTACGATCCATATCGACACTGACGCCGCGGATGCCGGTGGTGTTAGCCAGAACGTCATCCAGCGACTGCAGTTGCTGGTCAGCCATCCGTTGCGAACTGACGATGCTGACAGACTGTGGCACATCCCGCACGGTACCGAGCATTTTTGTGCCTGCACGGGTAACCGGTACGCTGTAATCGGTGGCAGGTGACGTTGTCACGCCGTCATCGGCAGAGGCGCTGACGGTGAGGGTCTGCTCATCGCTGACGGCGGATGCCGCGCTTTCTGCGGCACGGGCCACGTTCTGTCCCAGTGAGGTGGCAACCAGGGCAGCCAGCAGGGAGAGGCGGAACAGGCGGTGCGAAGCCGTCGCGCCCGTTTCCCCGGCACGCTGAAATTCAAATGCGTTCATTTATTCCTCAATTATCTTTATGATTTTTATCTGCCACTGTCACGACCGTGCATCCTGCGGACATCGCTGCCCTGCTTTTGGTTTGAGGAACCAGAAACGTTTTCCCTGTGCGCCTGAGGCGGGTGTGATAAACCTTTAAAGCAAATGAGAAATATACGCATTGCGATTTTCATTGCAAGATTTTGTTAACAGATGATGCCGCTTTTTTCAGGAAATGATCGGTGCCGGAGAAGCCGTGAAAAGGAAGATGGGAGAAGTTGCCCGATAAATCCCGGCGGCTTTATCAGAAAAATTCGGGTGCCGTTTCGCTTACCGTCACTATAATATCCCGTAAGGGCCGTTCATTGACCTGAAGTTGTCACTCTTCATGCCACAATACCCGCCTTAACCCTTTTATTACCTTATTAAACACCAGAGATTGCAGGAATTCGCACATGCGCAAAACTTCCCTTTTCAATGCGCTGATGACGACGACCGTTTTGAGTCTGTTTTCAGCCCCTTCTGCCTGGTCTGCCACGCTGGTGCAGAATGTCAGTGCTGGCTGGAACACCTTCAGCAATAACGTTGCCACGACCTGGCAGCAGCCACAGGGTATCGATTTTTACCTGCCCGCTATCACGTGGCACAACCGTGCAACCTACGACCGGGAACATATTGATAGATATAATGAAAGACCCTGGGGCGCCGGTGGCGGTATCTCCCGCTACGATGAAAAAGGTAACTGGAACGGTATCTACTTAATGGCGTTCAAGGACTCCTTTAATAAGTGGGAGCCCTTTGGCGGCTACGGCTGGGTGGCGACGTGGCGTCCGCTGGCCGATCAGAATTTCCACTGGGGCGCGGGTTATACCGCCGGTGTGACGGCACGTCACAACTGGGATTACATCCCGGTGCCGGCGATACTGCCGCTTGCCGCCATCGGCTATGGCGATCTCGATTTCCAGATGACCTACATCCCCGGCACGCACAATAACGGCAACGTCTACTTTGCCTGGCTGCGTTACCACTTCTGACGGTCCGGTCAGCGCGCCATCGCCATGATGGCGCGCTCGTCGAGTAACAGGGTTTCACCCTCATAGCGGTGTTGCAGCTGATGATAACTTTCGCAGGCGATGATCTGCTCAACGGCAGCAGAAAAACGGTTCATGGCGATGCGCATCTGGCTCAGGTAGTCATGCGTGTCATAAACCCGATCGATCCCTTCCAGCGCATGGTTCATGATTTTGCGGGCAACGTCGTTGGGCGTATCGAGCGCAGAGAGTTTGGATCGCGCGGTGCGGCGCAGGTCGCGCGGCGTGAAGGTTTCCAGTCCCAGCCCGCGCGGGGCGCGGATCATCCGGCGCAGCGCCTGATTGAGCGCGCCTTTAGAGAGCGGCTGCTGCGGATCGCGGGGTGCGGGCACCAGCCAGGGGGAGTCCGGATCGGCGGCCTGTAGCAGAGCCTCGATGCACTGATGCATCAGCGGTGAGATTGGCAGCACATGCTCCCGCTGCGATTTATTACGGGTGCCCTGCTTCCAGAGTTCCAGCTGCAGATCAAACTCCGCTTTCTGCGCCTGCACAATCTCATCCGGTCGCCGGGCGCTGACCAGACACAACCGCAGCGCCCAGCGCGCCTGTTCCGACAGTGCCCAGTTGTCCAGCCCGTGCCAGAAAACCCAGATCTCCGCATCGCTCAGCTGGCGACTGCGCGGCGGTGATGCCCGGCCCGCCACATCGCGCTTTTTCATTGAGGCAATCGGGGAGTGATCGAGATAGCCCTGCATCTCGGCCCAGGCCAGAAACTGTTTCGTCAGTGCAAAGACCCGCCGCGCCTCCTCCTTTTTCCCTTCCGCAATCAGGATGTTATAGAGCCGGTTGAGACGCAGACGCGTCAGGTTTTTCAGCGGCTGAGAACCAATACCGGGCAGAACATGTTTCAGCAGGGAAGAAACGGCGATCTCCGGGCGGCGGCGGCTGATCAGCAGCGAAAGTTTGACCCAGACCTTCATCACCTGCTCTACGGTTCCTTCATCCCCGAAGTTATCCAGCTCACCTAACGAGGCGGCTTTAACCTGCTCCAGCCAGATCATGACGTGCTGGCCGACATGCGCGGAGCGCACCGGGCTGGATGTCCGATCGATCACATTATTCTCCCTTTCACTCTACAGGCGGGCCATTCTACTGACTCAGTCGCTGTGACTCCAGACCTATTAAGTCTGGAGTCACGGAAACGCATTCTGATGAAATCTGAGAATTAAAACGGGCCATGACACAGAACCAGATACCTCCCGGCTGTACGTTTTCCGCACGAATTTGCCGCTCTCTGAGGCGACAGCACGATCGCGAATGCGGGAATGTAAAGATCCCTTGCTGCGATATACAATGCGAACTATTATCATTATCATACGCATTTGCTTACATACATTAACGATTCAGGGAGAACTTCTAAGTGAATGTAACTATGCGTGTCCATAAGCGCCCTGCTGCGCTGCTGCTGGCTGGCGTATTAAGTGCTTCGGCCAACGGGGCGAGTCAGGAAGAGACGGAGAAGCTGGCCGACGATCAGACCATGCTGGTCACCGCCGAAGAGGAGTTAAAGCAGCAGCCGGGGGTATCGGTGATCACCGCGCAGGACATCAGAAAGAATCCGCCGGTCAATGACCTCTCCGATATTATCCGCAAAATGCCGGGTGTTAATCTTACCGGCAACAGTGCTAACGGCGTGCGCGGCAACAATCGTCAGATCGACATTCGCGGCATGGGGCCGGAAAACACCCTGATTCTGATCGATGGCGTTCCCACCACGTCGCGCAATTCGGTTCGATACAGCTGGCGTGGCGAGCGTGACTCCCGCGGTGACTCTAACTGGGTGCCACCTGAAATGGTCGAGCGGATTGAAGTCATTCGCGGACCGGCGGCAGCCCGCTATGGTTCCGGCGCGGCCGGCGGTGTGGTGAACATCATCACCAAACGTCCCACCGATCACTGGAGCGGTTCGCTGTCGCTCTACACCAACCAGCCGGAAGATAATAAAGAAGGCGCAACGCGCCGCGCCAACTTCAATCTGAGCGGGCCGCTGGCAGGCGATGCGCTGACCATGCGTCTCTATGGCAACATCAACAAAACCGACAGTGATGGCTTCGATATTAACCAGTCGCAGAACGGCTCGGCTGCCGCCGGTCGTGAAGGTGTGCGTAACAAAGACATTAACAGCGTGCTCTCCTGGAAGATCACGCCGCTTCAGGTGCTGGATTTCAGTTACGGCTATAGCCGCCAGGGCAATATCTATGCCGGTGATACACAGTACAGCAACGGGGCCGGTAATGCGCTGATCGAATCGCTCGATGGTGCGGAGACCAACCGGCTCTATCGTCAGACCTGGGGGCTTGCCCACAATGGGATCTGGGACTGGGGACAGTCGAAACTCACCTTCAACTATGAAAAAACCAACAATACCCGCCTGAACGAAGGCACAGCCGGTTCAGGTGAAGGCCGGATCAACAGCAGAACCTTTTCGACCAGCCGTTTCGACAGTTATCGTGCTGGCGGAGAGATCAGTTTCCCCCTGGAACTGCTGCGTGAACAGACCGTGACGCTGGGCGCGGAGTGGAACCGGGATGAGCTGAACGATCCCAACTCCATGAATGGCACCCGTGCGCCAGGCGTTTCGATCAATGGGGTCAGTGGTGACCCCGGCAGTCGCAACAGTAAAAACAGCGCCACGCTCAGCTCCCTTTACTTTGAAGATAACATCGCCCTGACGGACAGCACTGAAGTGATCCCCGGATTGCGCTTTGATTATCACGATACGTTCGGCGCTAACTGGAGTCCGTCGCTGAATATCTCGCAGGGACTGGGCGACAGTTTTACGCTGAAGGCGGGTATTGCCCGTGCATTCAAAGCCCCCAACCTCTATCAGTCCAGTGAAGGGTATTTACTGGCGACCCGGGGCAACGGCTGTCCGGTCAATGTTGCGCGCGGCAGCTGCTATCTGCTGGGTAATGAAAATCTTGATCCCGAAGTCAGCGTTAATAAAGAACTGGGTATTGAGTACAGCGAGCAGGGATATATTGCGGGGATCACCTGGTTCCGCAATGACTATAAAAACAAAATCGTCTCCGGTACCGAGGTGCTGGGCTACGCCTCCAATGGCAATAATATTCTGCAATGGAGTAACGGCGGCAAAGCGGTGGTTGAGGGGCTGGAGGGTAACGTCACGATTCCACTGGTCCGGGACACACTGGAGTGGCGCACTAATGCTACCTATATGATCGAGTCTAAGGATAAGGAGACCGGAAACCCGCTGTCGATCATTCCGAAATATACCATTAATACCCTGCTCGACTGGCAGGTTACGCAGGATTTCTCGACTGACCTGAACTGGACCATGTATGGGCGTCAGAAACCGCGCCGCCATGCCGAGTCGCGGACGGAAAATGGATCGATGTCTGATCGTGAAGTGGGCGCGTATTCCATCTTTGGCATTAACTTTAATTATGATATTACTAAAAACCTGCGCGCCAATGCCGGGATTAATAACCTGCTGGATAAACAGCTGTATCGCGAAGCTGACGGGGCTTCAACCTATAATGAACCGGGTCGTGCCTATTATGCTGGTCTGACGTTCACCTTCTGAAAATAACGCGCTTCCCTCCGGAAGCGCTTTTTCATTTTCACATCAACTCCTGAGCTCAATACCCCAGCTATCCACGCCCGGACTCTGCTATTTAAAGTCCACCTGCATCAGTTCTGCAATCTTTGAATTACGCGTCGTCACCACACAGCGATCCAGATAATCGGTGAAGCGTGAAGGCCTGCTCATTCCCAGCTGCAGTAATTTTGAATTATCAAAGACCACATTCAGATTGGAAAAATGACCATATAAATTCATGGCTCGCAGCATGATGCGTTCGTTACAGGGCCCGAACAGATCTTTAAAGGTTCTTCTGCTCTCCGCCAGGTGTTTATAGGAGACCTTCTGATAATCCGGTCCCAGGGCTTTTTCACCGGATGCTCTGGCCATCGCTTCGTCAATTTCCGCGAAGGTGACACTGCTCTGCGCCCCGGCAGAAATGTGAATGACCTCATTGATCACCGCTTCCGCATCAAGCAGCAGTACCAGTGCCTCTGCGCAGTAATCAACCGGCACCACATCAATCCGATCGCCAAGTTCGCAGGTGAATTTACCCAGCGCCAGCACCATCCGGAACACCCAGAAAATGCTGGCTGAGGGCAGACAACCCTGATCGGAATGGCCCACGACAATCGAAGGACGCGCGATAACCAGCGGCAGCCCGGGCAGCTTTTCCGTCATCAGTTTTTCAATTGAGGCCTTACTCCAGGTGTACTCGACAACGTGCTGATCGCGGCTGGAGTCCAGCTCGCTCTCGGTCACCAGCGATCCCGGTTCCGGGGCGCAGGACATGGCCGTACCCACGTGGATAAACTTCTTCAGCCCCGCAACGCGGCTCATGCGCTCGGCAAACTGAAACGTGCCCTCAACATTCACTTTCCAGATAAAGGGGTTATTGCCAAAGGATGCGACGGCGGCGCAGTTAATCACGTGCGTCACGTCGTCAAGGCGCGTGTCGTGGATAAAGTTTTCCGTGAAGGCGAGGTCGCCCAGAAGAATATTGTCACTCTCTATCGTGCTGATTAATGACTCATCTAACCCAAAGTTTTTCAGGTTTGTTTTAACGCGGTTTACCCCCTCCTCAACATTTTCGCCTCTGACAAGGAGCAGCAGTCTGTCCCTGGGACTGTTCTGCAATAAACGGGCGACGACAGCGCCGCCTAAAAAACCTGTTGACCCGGTAATGAGTATATTTTTCATGATAGTGTCATTCGTTCTGGTTAATCACAGGAAAGCATTAAAGAATGTTTTCCAGAACAGGAGTGAAATTCACTTCAGTGAACTCCCCTGCATGGCGTTAAATAATTTCACCGTACTCATCTATTTAGATTTTGTTTATCTTTCAGCTGACAAAGTTAAACAATAATTAAATAGCTGCCGGCTGAACCTGCCGCCTGATTTCAACAATCTTTGCCATATGGAATCAACTCATTTTTTAATTTTTTTTCGCTGAACTAATAAACATTTTCAGGAATGAAAATAAAAACGGACTATTTATTTTTTTTGCTTCATTACAGTCTTCAATATTCTCACCACGGGTTAAACAGAGAGAAAAGAGAGGATCGCATTCTGCTTTCGTTTATCTGTCGTTTAATTTCGATCCAGTATGACACCCGCTGAAATAAATCACGCATTGCGGTGAAGAACGACAAAAGCGTAACGACCGGTAACTAACTTCGCGATAACTCTGACCGGGCCAGCCTGAAGTGAAAAAAAGCGGCTATGCTCTGTCGGCATGAACATACAACCACGAACACCAGGACAGGAAGAGATGAAAAAATTATCAGTTATCGTTATGGCTACCGGTCTGTTTTTGTCCGTCAACCTGCAGGCTAACGCCGCCGGATGTCTTAAGGGTGCCGTAGCAGGCGGCGTGGCAGGTCATCTTGCCCATCATGGTGTGGCTGGCGCCGCAGCCGGTTGCGCAGTCGGTCATCATATGGCGAAGAAAAAACAGAAAGAGGCTGAGCAAAACACGCAGGCACAAAAATAAACTGACCGCACGCCGCGTAATCAGGACGTCGCGCACAACAAAAGTTAATGCGTTGAGATAGCGATTATTCTTAATCTTATCCTAATATTTCTCCTGTACGATGGCGGAAGCAGACAAATATCAGATTGTGTGCATACATTCTGCTGGAACGATTAGCCTGCCTCGCGCAGGCTTTTTATTAACCCAAATCCGCCCCCGCCAGGCCTCCTCTTTTCGCGCTTCGCTTTCTGGTAGTGCCAGCCAGAACTGGAATAAAAATCACGGACGTTACAGTATCCTTAGATATCTATATTTCTCATTAAAAAACAGTAACTTCTCCTCTGGTTACAGTTCACCTATGCTGGGGGCTCACACCGTTCCGCGTCAGAGGGATCTGTTATGTTTGATATGCCGTTATCCTACAGTGCAAAGACAGTTCAGGGCCTTTATGAGGTGCTTCATACTTTCAACCTTAACGGCGCACGCTGCCATGTCATCTATGACGGAAAAGCCACCCGCGCAGCCGTGATAGAGGCTAAATCGAGCGTTAAAGGGGGAGAGATGCGGCATCAGGTGCTTGCCGTGCTGGAGATGGAGCGCGTCGCCAGGATCAACACCACACTGCGTATTAAATCGTTCTGGGCTGATCCCGACGGCGAGCAGTCGGAATGTGGCGTGGTGGAAGCTGACCGTCTGGCTAAAGCGCTGTATGAAACGCTGACCGCCCGGAAACGCATTACGCTGGTCGGCCTGTAGACGTATTCAGCCCGCCCGGTGCGGGCTTTATGATGAAACGTCTATGGCTTCAGGCTATGCCGCCTTCGTTGTAAACCTCTCCCAGACTTTCAGCGCAGCCGTCACGGCTGCATCCAGTTCCTCTCCCGTTGCCCCATCCCGCGCTTCCGTCGAAAGTCCTGTCTCAAAACTGTGAAAGGTCTGTGCCAGCGCACGCGCATCGGTGTCGGCAGCCAACTCGCCCGCCTCTTTGGCTCTGACGACACAGCGCAAAAACCCCGACCGGGTGCGCTGGCGTTGCGTTGCCAGTAAGGTGCGGATGTGCTCGTTTGAAGGGGAACAGGTATTTACGGACAAGGCGATCAGACAGCCGCTGGGATGCCCCGGATCGGTCTGCATCTTTGCGGAAGCGCGCAATGCCTGTTCTATGGCATCAAACGGCCTGAGCTCGTCGTCCCAGAGACAGTCGTTAACCTGACCATATGAGGAGAGATAACAGTCGACAACCTCTTCAAACAGCGCCTCTTTTGAGCCAAATGCAGCGTAGAAACTGGGTGCGGTAATGCCGTTGCCGAGACTGGCCTTGAGCAGAGCAAGCGAGGTGGACTCGAAGCCATGCTGCCAGAAAAGAAACATTGCCTGACGAATCGCCTCGTCCCGGTCAAACGAACGTGGACGTCCCATCTGAGCCATAGCCCCCTCCTGTTCATGCCTGTGAGACTTAAATACTAATCGATACATATGTGCTTGACAAGTGACGACCCGATCTCTAGTTTCGAGAAATATACCAATCGATACAGATGTCTCGAAGTCCGCTGTCAGCGGCTTCTTTCCTTCAGTGAGATTAAAAGAGGTTAACGTGTCCGCTCATATCGAACCCCGTGAAGTCACCGCTCAGGCGGGTCTGCCGCTCGCCTCCCTGCTGGCCTTTGCCATGACCGGCTTTATCGCCATTCTGACCGAAACCCTGCCAGCCGGTCTGCTGCCGGACATCAGTCAGGGACTTGGCGTCTCTCAGGTGATGGCAGGACAGTTAGTGAGTCTCTATGCTCTGGGGTCACTGCTGGCGGCGATCCCGCTGACCGTGCTGACCAGCGGCTGGCGCCGCAAAAAAGTCCTGCTGCTCGCTATCGGGATTTTTGTGATTTTCAACACCATCGCCACCTTTTCTGCCAGCTACTGGCTCACGCTGGCGGCCCGTTTTATGTCCGGTGTGGCGGCCGGGCTGGCCTGGGGAATGCTGGCAGGCTATGCGCGGCGTCTTGTTGCGCCAGATTTACAGGGTCGCGCCCTGGCCATTGCGATGGTCGGCATTCCGGTTGCGTTATCCCTGGGCACACCCGCAGGCTCCTGGCTGGGAAACATGCTGGGATGGCGGGTCGCCTTTGGCGTGATGGCTGCCCTGGCGATTGTGCTGTTTATCTGGGCATGGGTTGCCGTTCCTGATCTGCCGGGACAGAAGGCAGACCGCCGTCTGCCCGTCTGGCAGGTTTTCAGGATGCCGGGTGTTCGCCCGGTGCTGGCGGTCATCTTTCTCTGGATGACCGCCCACAATATTCTTTATACCTTTATCGGGCCCTTTCTGGCGCTGTCGGGCTTGAGCAACGCTGTCGGTCTTATCCTGCTGGTGTTCGGACTGGCCGCATTAACCGGGATCGGGATAACCGGCATCTGGGTCGATCGCCACCTGCGCAGGCTGGTGCTGCTTAGCCTGGCGGCACTGACTGCGGTCTCTGTGGTGCTGGCTATGGGCATGCGGGAACAGGTTGTTATCTTCCTGGCGGTTATCGTCTGGGGATGGTCATTCGGTGGGGCATCAACCCAGATGCAGACGGCCGCCGCTGATTCGGCAGGCAACCATGTGGATGTGGTTCAGGCGATGGTGACGACCGCGTGGAATCTGGCGATCGCCAGTGGCGGCATTCTCGGCGGACTGTTGCTCAATCGTGTCGGTGCCGCTTCATTTCCGTGGGCGCTGATGGCGCTGATGGCAGTGGCGTTTGTAATCGCCTTGCTGGCTAAACAGCAGGCTTTCCGCCCTGGTGCCAGACATCACTGACCGGTTGCAGCGTTCACGCAGGCATAATCATGGCGCAGAGAACAAAACAGATGCGGTCTGCGCAATACGCAGCGGTGAACAGAAAGAGTAAAGCAGATAAACGAATGACGATGCGGGCCTGACTATTTCCGTCTTCTTCCCGCACTTATTAGCGCCCTCGCCTAAGCCGCGACGATCGTTTACAGGATATTTCCCTTTTCTGTCGGGTCACTATTCAGCACGCCGCTTCGGGTTTTCTGATTATCCTGGCGGGCAATAAGAGGTGCTGACTTCTGTTATTTCACGCATCGCTGACCTGAATCCTGATGTCGTCACGGGATTGACTTAGTACAGCGTGTTCATTTTTCCAGATAAAAATATTTTTCTTGTACTTTCTCTTTTTTGTGTGAAACAGAAACTCGGTTTCTCAACGCATTCAGGCACTTGAATTTTAAGCAGAAAATAACCATTAAGCCTGACGGCAACCCGACAGCCGATCGGAAAACGAAACGCTAAGAAACAGAACGTAACATCACCGTTCTTTTTTAAATCAGATAACGAGGGCTTTTCACCCTCTTTATTTTAATCCGCAGGCGGAAATCGTCCTGACAATGAGCAGGCTGCTGAAATCGCCTTATACTGAATGCATATTCTTTTCGGAATATAAACGCATTCAATTTATGGCAACGCAGCAGGCGGCATTTCCGCGCTACTGCTCAGGAGAGATTAACATGGATCAAACCGCATTTTTGATCGGGTTTTCGGTCATGGCAATTGCGTCACTGGTTATTTACGCCACCGGCGGCAAAACATTTCCTTCCCGTCATCATACCCTCATGCATGCATCCGTCCCTTTTATCGCCGCCACCGCCTATCTGGCCATGGCATTCGGGTTCGGTAATCTGACGCTGGACAGCGGCAGCACCGTCTATCTGGCGCGTTACGCTGACTGGTCGATTACGACCCCGATTTTACTGGCAGGACTGGTCATGCTCGCCTTCCATGAACACGGTAAACCCGGTGAAATGGGCGGTTTTCTCACTGCCATCATCGTGCTGGATGTCATGATGATTATCACCGGTCTGGTTTCGTCACTGGCTGAAACGGCGGCGGCGAAATGGGTCTGGTACCTCTGGTCCTGTGCCGCGTTTCTGGGTGTGGTTTACCTGCTGTGGGGACCGCTTCGCACCATGGCGGCCAATCGCGGCAGTGCACTGGCGGGTGCCTATAATAAAAATGTCGCGCTGCTGACCGTCGTCTGGTTCATCTATCCGATTGTGTTCCTCGTCGGTCCGGAAGGCCTGAAAATCATTACCGACCCCTCATCGGTCTGGGCATTTTTAGTGCTGGATATCATCGCGAAGGTCTTCTATGCCTTTTACGCGGCGGCTAACCTGGAAAAAGCGCTCGATCATACCCGCCGCACGGGTACCGTGAAGTGATAACACGATCAGGGGCCGGATGGATGGCTCTGTGGGGGGCAGCCCTGGCTGCCTCCTTCTGCCCGCTGTCCGTACAGGTGCTGTTTGCGGTTATCGCTATCGGGATTATCGGCATGGCGCACGGCGCCAGCGATCTGGACGTGGTTCAGCGTCGCCGCCGGCTGCCGTTTCTTGCCCTGTATGGCGCAGTGATTGCGCTCTGTCTGCTCTGGTGGCACCGCGCGCCAGGGCTGGCGTTGCCCGGCTTTCTGATCGCCTCAGCTGTCCATTTTGCCCTTGAGGATGCACCGCACGGCGGACTGACAGAACGTCTGGCGCGGGGGATTACGATGATAGCGGCCCCGGCCACTCTTCATCTGCCCGCGTTCAGGTCTATCCTGCATCAGGCCGGACTGGCATCCGTGATGCCGGGGTCTGTGACGGCGGCCCTTGCGATCCTCGGTGGCATTGGTGCGCTGGGGCTGACCCTCACCGGGCTTCTTCGGCGGGATGGACATCTTATCGCGGGCATTCTGGCGCTGCTGCTGCTGCCGCCTTTCGTCGGCTTCTCGATGGGATTTTTGATTCTGCACGCGCTGCCACAAACCCGACTGCGTCGTGACCAGCTGGGCTTTACCACATACGCGGGCTATCTCCATCTGACCTGGCCGATATTGACCGCGGCCATAGTGCTGGCCTCGCTGATCATTTATATGATGTTACCCGGTGACGCTGCGGGCATCCGGTCGCTGTTTGCCGCCCTTGCCGCGCTCGCCCTTCCGCATATGCTGGTGACACCCTGGTTTGAACCGCCGCAGCAGGCGTGAGACGGTCTTAAAGGGCCAGTCCCGACTCAGCAATAAAATCGATAAAACAGCGGACCCGGGCGGAGAGGTAGCGGCCGGAGGGCCACACGGCGGAGAAGTGCCCCTGCTGTGTACAGCAACCCTGCATTACTTCTTTTAGCTGTCCCTCAGCCAGCGCGTCGCGAACGGCGAAGTCGGGCAGATAGCTGATACCCATTCCCGATAAGCTCAGGCCAATCGCCGCTTCAATGTTATTTACCGTCAACACCGATGCCGCTCTGGGTTCAGCACCGGGCCGCAGCCCCTGAAGCTCCCATGTCTGTAGCAAGCCGGTGGCGGGCAGGCGGAAAAAAATGCACCTGTGTTCAGCCAGATCATCCGCTGACGCCGGAACCCCGGAATTGTTCAGATAAGCGGGACTGGCGCAGAGGAGGAAGCGGAAATGACCCAGCCTTTTTGCCGTCAGCCTGGAATCAGCTAACTCGCCGCTGCGGATCGCCACGTCAAATCCTTCGTCGATGATATTCACCAGCCGATCGCTGAAATCCAGATCCAGTTCGATCTGAGGATAACGGCGCGTAAACGCGGGGAGTGCAGGAAGCAGTAATCTGTAGCCCGCGGCGGGGAGTGAGACCCGGAGTCTGCCAGCAGGTTCTGCGGCACTGCTCGCCAGTGCTGACTCAGCTTCCTGAAGCTGTTCCAGGATCGCTTTGCATCGGGTGAGTAGTGCCGCCCCTTCCGTCGTCAGGCTCACATTTCTTGTGCTGCGGTTAAAAAGCCGCACGCCCAGTTTTTGCTCCAGTCTGGCGACGTTCTTACCGACTGCTGACGCTGAAATTCCCAGCAGTCGCGCAGCCTGAACAAAGCTCAGCGTCTCGGCTGTCCGTACAAAAGAGGTAAGAGAAGTCAGGCTATCCATCGATTATCAACTTTATGTCCATTGAGACCGTCCATCCAGTCTATTTATCCACTCAGATGTCCGCAATAACATCGCAGCAGTTTTCACTCATTCGCTGTCAGGATAAAAGGTCTTGTTATGTCATACAGAGCCCGCGCGCTTTTTCGCCACACCAGAACCCCAGCCGCCCTTACCGTTTTTATGGCGGCGCTGCTTTTGCCGTTGAGTTTCACCGGCGGTGTGGTTACCACGCCTGCCATCCAGCACATGCTGGGCGGTTCCCCTGGCGAGCTGTCATGGCTGACGAATGGATTTATGCTGACGTTTGGCAGTTTTCTGCTGACAGCAGGCATTGCTGCAGACGCCCTCGGCAGAAAACCTGTTTTTATCGCTGGCGCAGCGCTGTTCTGTCTCAGCAGTCTCATCATCGGCGTGATGAACAACCTGATAATGCAGGGCCTGCTCAGGTCTCTGCAGGGGCTGGCCGCAGCCATGCTCTTAGCCAGCGGCAGCGCGCTGCTGGCCAGCATCTATGAGGGCGCAGACCGGACGCGGATGTTCAGCCTGCTCGGCACCCTCTTCGGCGCTGGCTTAGCGTTTGGACCGCTGGCGGTGGGCTTTATTACCGATACCCTCGGCTGGCGCTGGGTCTATATCCTGTTTGCGCTGCTTTCAGGCGGCGTGCTGCTTGCCGGCAGGGCATACCTGCCGCTATCGGCGCTGAACGCCTCTCATCCGGCAGATAAAGCCGGGCTGACGCTGTTTACCGCGGCGCTGATTCTGTTTACCACTGCGATGATGCTGTTATCCACGTTCGGGTTTTTATCCCCTCTGCCGCTGGTGCTGTTCCTCTGCTCCATGCTGCTTCTGGGTGCATTTATTGTGCGTTGCCAGCGTACTGCCCATCCTGTGCTCGATATTTCCCTGCTGCGCAGCCCGCGCTTCGCCGGGATTCTGCTGCTGCCGGTGGCAACCTGCTACTGCTACGTTGTGCTGTTGATCATCGTTCCGCTGCACTTTATGGGGGGAAATGGATTCAGTGAGTCGCGAAGTGCGCTTTTCCTTATGGCCCTGACTGCACCGATGCTGGTTCTTCCCGCCTGCGCCGCCGTGCTGACGCGCTGGTTTTCACCGTCCGTGGTGTCAGCATCCGGGCTGATGATCGCGGCAGCCGGGTTACTTTTCCTCGGGCAGGCGTTACAGGGTCACAGCGCCCTGCTGCTTATCGTCGCATTGCTGATAACCGGTGCAGGCGCGGCGCTGCCGTGGGGGCTGATGGATGGACTTGCCCTCTCTGCGGTTCCGGTTGAAAAAGCCGGAATGGCGGCCGGCCTGTTCAACACCGTTCGTGTAGCGGGAGAAGGCATCGCGCTGGCGATGGTTTCCGCCTTTCTTACCAGAATGAACGATGTGAACCTCAGCAAAACCGTTCAGGGGCTGACATCAGCGGAGATACACCAGGCGGCAGCCTGGCTGGGAGGCGGCAATCTTCAGCAGGCAATAACACTTTTACCCGGCGTTTCCCGCGCAGTGGTCCAGAATAGTTATGACAGCGCCTATCTGTGCCTTTTCCGGGTGCTGGCAGCCATCACACTGTGTTGCGCCCTGGCCATCCTGGCCCTGTCGGGCCAGCCGCGCCGCTAAAACACCTTTTCTGAGGAGAGTGAATAACCTATGCGAATCCCTGACTATCCCTCGACAGATTCAGATAAGTGGGCACAGGTGGATGCCTGGTTTTCTGAAAAGCTTGCGCCCGAAGATGCTGAATTAAATTTCGCGCTCTCTAACAACGCAAAGCAGGGCTTACCTGCTCATGATGTGTCTGCTTTGCAGGGAAAAATGTTGTCACTGTTCGTACGGATGTCGCAGGCCGTCCGGGTTCTTGAAATCGGTACGCTTGGCGGATACAGCACGATCTGGATGGCCAGAGCGCTTCCTCAGCATGGAAGCGTGACCACTATCGAATACAGTGAGCATCATGCAGAGGTCGCCCGCCAGAATATCCATCAAGCCGGGCTGACGCACTGCGTTACGCTGCACACTGGCGCAGCGCTTGATATCCTGCCTGACCTGGAGGCGCCCTTTGATCTGATTTTTATTGATGCCGACAAGGTGAACAATCCATGTTATCTGGAATGGGCCATCAGACTCTCTCGCCCGGGCACGGTTATCGTCGGTGATAACACGGTGCGTGGCGGACAGGTGCTTGATGCGGAAAGTCACGATCCTAATGTCCGGGGCCTGCGGGAGTTTGTCCGGATGATTGCTGAGGATGAGCGGCTTGACGCCACCGCCATTCAGACGGTGGGTGAGAAGGGATGGGATGGTTTTGTGCTGGCCCTGGTTAAGGCCGGGCGCGCTGTCAGTCCAGGCTGATAACAATCTTCCCGAATGCGCCCCGGTCAAGATGCGCCAGTGCCGCAGGCAGTTCATCGAACCGGTAGGCTTTATCGATGACCGGCTTCAGGTTTATGACATCCACCGCCCGGACCAGATCCTCCAGCGCCCGCCGGTGCCCCACGCCGATGCCCTGAACCGTCGGAGATTTGAGCAGCAGCAATCCGCCAGAGGCTGACGTGTCGTGCGTGTCCATCATCCCGATCAGGGAGATGCGGCCATGTGAGGCGACAGCGCGGACAGAATCGGCGAAGTTACGCCCGCCGACGGTGTCTATCACATGGTCAATACCCCGATCGTGCGTCAGGCGGTAAACGGCTTCTACCCACTCTTCCTTTTGACGGTTAATGCCATGGGTTGCCCCTAGCGCGGTTGCTGCCGCCAGCTTCTCATCACTGGAGGAGGTGATAAAGACCTCTGCACCCATCGCGCGGGCGATCTGAAGTGCAAACAGAGCCACCCCGCCGGTTCCCTGCACCAGAACGCTTTCGCCCGCTTTAAGGCCCCCGCGTTCAATCAGTGCAAACCAGGCGGTCAGCCCCGCACAGACCAGGGTGCAGGCTTCCGCATCGCTCAGCGTTTGCGGGGCGTTGACCAGCCACGCTTCGTTCATCACCACATATTCTGCCAGCACGCCCTGCAAGGCGTAGCCGAGGGTGTTGTAGTGCGGATTTCTGGCGTTGTTAACCGCCTTTCCCTCGATCCAGTCTGCGTTGAACGAGGAGATGACGCGATCACCCTGTTTAAAACGAGACGTGCCCGGACCGACAGCCTCAACCACGCCGGCCATATCGGAACCCGGCGTAAAAGGCATCGGCATTCCTTTTCCCATCCCACCTTCAATAATGACCTTATCCCGGAAGTTAAGGGCAACGGCACTTACCCGGACCAGCACTTCGCCCGGACCCGGCTGCGGGATGGCGGTCTCGGTGAGTGTCAGATGCTGACGGCCAATCTCATTCAGTGTCCAGCGTTTCATGGTGTGATTCATCGCGATTCCTGTAGGGGTTAAGAGCAGAGATCAGAATCGTAGCATTGCCTTTTAAGATACGACGGCGATACTATTTCTCGTCATTGATTCCGCTGAGGCGACAATATGAAAAGCGAAATGAACACCATTCCGGTATTTGTGGCCGTAGCTGAATCCATGAGTTTCTCTCAGGCAGCAGAGCGGCTGCACGTTACGCGCTCTGCCGTCGCAAAAACCATCGCCCGTCTCGAAGAGAGACTTGGCGTCACGCTGTTTAACCGCACCACCCGCAAACAGAGTCTTACCGATGAAGGCGCGCTCTATTATGAATATTGTCGCCGGGCGATGAACGAACTCAAGGCTGCCGAGGATCTGCTGGAGAGCGGCAAGCTGCAGGCCAGCGGTAAACTTCGCGTATCGGTGCCGGTGCTGCTGGGGCACCTCTGTGTCTCGCCTGTCTTCTCCGCGCTGGCGAAAGCGCACCCGAAGCTGGAACTGGAGATATCTTTCAGCGATCGTCAGGTCGATTTGTCCGGAGAGGGTTTCGATCTGGCAGTCAGGATTGGCGCGCTGGCTGACAGTAGCAGCCTGATAGCCCGGCGGCTGGCTTATCACACGATGGTCTTCTGCGCGTCACCGGACTATCTCAGCCAGGCTGGCGAGCCGGCTTCCCCGGATGAACTCCGGCACCATGCGGCAGTGGCCTACATCCGTGGCGGACAGGTGCTGAAGTGGCAGGTTAAAAATGAACGGGGTGACGCGGTGGAGATTTCGCCGCCTGCCCGATTCACCCTGGATGATATGCAGGCGGTAAAAGATATGACGCTGACGGGGGCCGGTATCGCCTGGTTACCTTACTGGCTGGTGCGGGACGACCTCATCAGCGGCAGCCTGAAACAGATACTGAAAGAACATACCTCCGGAAGCTGGCCGGTTTCTGTCGTCTGGCTGCGCACGCCGCATCAGTCGCTGAAAGTCAGGCTGGCTATTCAGGCGCTGTTCAGCGCCCTGCCAGCGATGATGGACGCCGCCGAAGCACAGGTCTGATGGCGTGCCATAAACATCAGACACAAACCTGATGCGTAATGACAGCGCCGGGGCTGTAGTGCTGTAGGTTAGGGGCTTTATGTCCTGGCGAGTCATTGAGCTGAGCAGACTGAAGAGATCCAGCCAAAAAAAAAGCCCTGACAGGATTGCCAGGGCTGAATAAAAAATCTCTCGAGGGTCATCTACCCATCGTTAAAGCCAATCTACCACAAAAAATGCCAAAGTAAATAGCAAGCGATAAAATCGCTGATTTATTTATAGCTTGCTATTCACATAGCCGCATAACCGCTTTTCTCAGACACGACACTGACGTTTCTTCATGCTGTTTCAGCCGCCTTCCCATCCCCCCTCCCCCGCCGTCAGGAGGAAAAAATCAAATTCCGCCAGGAACTGCCGATAACAGCAGATAGCGACATTGCCTACGCAGGAGAAAGCACCCATGTCATTACCCGATACCCATAGTGAGCAACAGGAAATCACCGAGATCACGGCGCGTGCGGGCGCTATCCTGCGGACGCTTCGGGACAGTCTGCAACAGCTGGGACTGGATAAAACCATTGCCGAGGTTGCGGGAAGCATCCCCAACGCGCGTGAAAGACTGGGCTACGTGGTCACACTGACCCGTGAAGCCGCAGATGAGGTTATTAACAGCGTTGAAATCACTCAGCCGGTGCAGACTCAGCTGACAGAAAAGGCGGATCGATTACTGCAGCGCTGGAATGCCACGTCAGCAGAATCCCTGACGAAAGAGCAAACACATCTGTTAGCGGCAGATACCGTTGCCCTGCTGGATGATGTCCCTCATGCCACGAATCTGACACGTCAGCATCTGCACGCCATTATGATGGCGCAGGGATTCCAGGATATTACCGGGCAGATCGTGCAGGCGATGATGGCGGTGCTGAATCAGGCAGAGCAGCAGTTAATCCAGGTGATCCGCGATAAATCAGCTTCGCCATCCAGCGCCGCGCGCGCTACGCCGCCGGCACCTGCGTTCTCAGCGGAACCTGCCGCCAGTCAGGATGATGTGGATGATCTGCTGGCCAGTCTGGGGATATAGACCGACTGCGTGAAGACGTATGGCGGCCATCAACGCCGCCAGAAGATCCTTCCTGTCAGTGATTGTGATCCCGCAGAAAAACGGTCAGCACATCTTTGGGCGGAACACCACCGCACTCCGAGATTAACCAGCCTGTTGCGCCGCGGTGGTAGCTTCCATGCAAAAGCATGTGATTCAGCATATCAACGGCCCTCATCCTGCCCTCGCCTCCATCGACAAAACGGAATGTAATCGTTTCGTCTAAATCGGCGGGAGAGAGTGCGCTGACATATTCAATATATCCGTTGGTACAGACGGCCATTTTAACTTCAAGTTCTTCTGCTGAGGGTGTTTCAGGCGTGTTCAGGGCCGTATAGCCGTGTGGCTTCCCCGAAATATTGGCGCTGAAAATCATGTCTGTCACATAGATGTGGTTCATCAGCCTTAACATCAGGTGACGTTTATGTGCATCAGCATTGTCGCTGAGGCCTTTAATCGTTTTAAGGGTTTCGGCATCAATCCAGCGTTTGAATTTTAAAAGTGTAACCAGCGTGTCCCAGTCCATGCTTTTTCCTGATTAACCTGTTCTGATAGCCTGACAATAATACACAACTTATCGCAGCGTTTAATCTTTCAGGTATTACCTGCCCTCACCCGTTTTTCAACCTGACGATGAACCTGGCTGATAAGACTCCGCCAGCGTTGAGCGGAGTCTCTGTTACAGGATTAATCAAATACACCGTTGATGACGGCGGTCACGATTGCCGTACTCAGGGCAATCAGCACTAAATCGTCGCCCACGGCTCGCCACTCGTAGCCCGGATAGTAAGGCAGATCGTTTAGCATGGAAGCGGGCAACGCTTTTTTCGCAATGCCGGGCGGCAACGGTTTACCGCGTGCCACTTTCTTTGCGATGCCCGGCGGCAGGGACTGATAGCCAACCAGGCCATAGTTGACGGCAAGGCTCCGTGCACGAGAGAAGTTGATGTCGGCGTCTACGCGATCGGGTTTCCCGGCATTTTTACGATGTCCATGTTCGTTTTTTGATTTTGCGTTACCCGGCCCTTTATTGCCGTGCGCGCCATTGTTCCCGTGATTCCCGTTACCGTGACCATTGCCATTGCCATTGCCATTGCCATTGCCAGGATTTGCATAAACCGGTGCAGCACAGACGGCAAAACCTATAACCAGCGCAACGGCTGCTTTAAGAGTACGTTGCTTAAGCATGATGAAATTCCTTAATATCGATTGCGTCTCTGAAATATTAGCTAACGCGGCAAAGTTAACAATCTCACGATCTCTCAAAGCAGCGTTTCCTGCTTTAAGAAAAAGATTATTTTAATGTTCGGACAGACAATGAAGAAATGGTGTTTTAACGCAAACTGGCCGCATAAAATAGTCATTCTGATTCTGTCTGAGGATTTAATTACCGCCACTTCATGGTGACAGATGCCGGTATTAAGGCAGCAAGTCGAATCGCCTTTTTCAGCGCTTATTAACGCATGCAGACTTATTCAGAGAAGAATGATTCCAAATCGCTTCAGTAATATTGCCCAGAGGGCAAAGAGCAGGACGGTTATCGCGCAGGCGATGAGCAGTGTCAGCCAGAAGCCAGCACGCGGGTAAATAAAGGGGAACAGGATAAACATCGGCAGTGTCGGCACCACGTACCAGAAGGTATACCAGGCGTGAGCGGCAATTTTTTCCTGTGCCTGCCCTTCCAGCTTCATCCAGATAAGCACCAGCAGGGTCACCAGCGGCAGGGCCGCGAGCAGGCCGCCGAGCCGGTCGCTGCGCTTTGCCACTTCTGAGATCAGTACAACCATAAAGGCCGTTATCGCATATTTTGTCACGAGCCAGATCATCACACTCTCCTGAATCTTAAACCCACAAGTCAGCCCTGCGGGTTTAATAAAGCACCAGCAACGGCAGCAAGACTCTCTGGCGGTAACGTTGTGAAGATCATCACGTGAATGCGCTTCACGCCATCGCAGCCATTATTTCTGCAGCCATTTTTCCAGCTGTTCGATTTCACCCTTCTGCGCTTTGATAATCTCCTGCGCCATCTTTCTCATTTCAGGATCTTTACCATATTTCAGCTCCGTTTCAGCCATGGCAATCGCTCCTTTGTGATGCTCGGCCATGCCGCTGGCAAAGGCCCTGTCAGGATCCTGCTCCTTCATTGCCGCCATCATGTTGTGATGCATCTTCTGCATGCCCGCCATGTACTCTTTTGATGCGGGAGAATCCGGCATGTCGTGCGTCATGTTCATCTCTGCTTTCTGCGCCATGGCCGTCACCGGCATAACCACCAGCAGTGATAGCAGGGCCATCTGTGACTTTTTCATGTTCTCTTCCTTTTGCGGGTTAAGAATTCTGAGTGTAGCTGACGGCAACCTGCATTTGCGCTAACCTGGTGATTAAGCCGGTCTGAGCGGATTCGACCTCTGAGCAGAGATCGGGATGCAGAACAGACCTGAACCATTAAGCTCATCAGCGTGAGAGATCATGAAAAAACCCATCGTCCCTGAAGACTTTAAACACTATTACCATGACTGGCACTTCTCTCCGGTTATCGAATCCGATGGCACATTCTATCTCTCAGGGGTTACCGCTGCGCGTAAGGACAAACCGATAAGCAAAGATCCTGGCGAGCAATTTCATGATGCGTTTTATAAGCTGGGCGTCTACCTGAACGCTGCCGGTTTAACCTATGACAACATTGTGGAGATGACCACTTTTCATATCGACCTGAAAAAACATATCGCCCTGTTTTCCAGCGTGAAAGATGCCTATATCAAGGCCCCCTATCCGGCATGGTCTGCGATCGGCGTGTCGGAATTCATTCCGGAGAATGCGCTGGTGGAAATGCGGATTGTGGCCAGAAAATAGTGTCAGCCCGGCGTCAGTGTGAAGAAACGAAAACTGAGGCGTCCTGCGCAGGCGGAACAGCGAAGTGTTTCTGCATGCGTTTGATCTCCTCTGCCGGAGGCAGACCAAACAAGCGTTTAAATTCACGATTGAACTGCGAAGGGCTCTCATAGCCCACGGCGAAACTGGCAGAGGCCGCGGTCATCTGCTGACGAACCATCAGCATTCGCGCCTGGTGGAGGCGCACCGATTTCACATACTGCATCGGTGGCAAGCGGGTGATCGCTTTAAAATGAAGATGAAAGGTCGGCACGCTCATGCCCGCTTCATGAGCCAGCTCAGTCAGCGTCACGGATTCTGCATAGGTGGCATGGATGCGCTGCAATACTTTTCCTATTCTGCTGAACTGCCCCTGTAACGCCAGCGCGGCTCGCATGGCGTTACCCTGCGCACCGGTCAGTACGCGAAAATAGAGCTCCCGCAACCGCGCCTGGCCAAGAATCTCAACTTCAAGCGGATTGTTCAGGACCTTAAGCAACCCCTCTACAGCTGACCTCACCGGCTCATCCATCGGGCTGGAGATCATGCTCTGTGGCGCGGTCGCAGGGTGCAGCGCCTCATGCTGATTGATCTGCAACATAAGCTCAGCGGCCAGCTGAAAATCCAGATGCAGATAAATGGCCAGCAGGGGATGCGCTGCAGACGCATCGGTTTCCATCGTAAACGGAACCGGCACGGACACCGCCAGATAGTGCTGTTCATCATAGATGTAAGTCTGCTGGCCAAAATAACCGCGTTTGCTGCCCTGACAGACAATCACGATCCCGGGGTCATACAGCACCGGCGTTCTGGCCAGCGGGCGATCGGAACGCAAAATGCGCACACCCGATAAGGCGGTCAGATTATAGCCCTCCTGCGGGGCAAGGGCTTTTATCAGGGTGATCATGTCGGACATCGCTGCACCTCATAAGATCAGGCAAGAAAACGAGAAGAAAGGGCCTGAAAATCCGGCTCCACAGAGAATACCATGCAATTCCGACAATTCATGGAGGTTTTGATTATGACAACGGCAAAAACAATCTTAATCACAGGCGTCAGCAGCGGGTTTGGTCTTGCTCTGGCACAGGAGGCACTCAGGTCCGGGCATCGGGTCATCGGCACGGTGCGTAACCGTGCCGCGCTGGAGGCATTTGAGGCGCTGGATCCTGCGCGCGCGGCAGGCCGTCTGCTGGATGTGACAGAGGCTGAGCGTATTGATGAGGTGGTCAGGGAGATTGAATCTACCTTCGGTGAAGTTGATGTGCTGGTAAACAACGCCGGTTACGGCCACGAAGGCATCATGGAGGAGTCTTCTCTGGAAGAGATGCGCCACCAGTTTGACGTTAATGTCTTTGGCGCGGTCGCGATGATCAAGGCTCTGCTGCCGGGCATGCGTCAGCGCCGTCGCGGCCATATCATTAACATCACCTCGATGGGCGGTTTTATCACCCTGCCCGGCATCAGCTACTACTGCGGCAGCAAGTTTGCATTAGAGGGCATTTCAGAAACCTTAGGCAAGGAGCTGACACCCTTTAATATCGCGGTTACCGCCGTGGCCCCCG
This sequence comes from Pantoea sp. M_10, assembly GCF_008631515.1. Classification (NCBI taxonomy): domain Bacteria; kingdom Pseudomonadati; phylum Pseudomonadota; class Gammaproteobacteria; order Enterobacterales; family Erwiniaceae; genus Pantoea; species Pantoea sp. M_10. Next base: position 170,434 of record NZ_VWUL01000004.1, read on the forward strand.
GCTCATTCCGCACAGACTGGGCAGGGCGTTCGATGGTAAGAAGCGCGCGCACGATCCCGGACTATGACGCATTATTCGACCCCATCCGTCAGGCCCGTGAAGAAAAGAGCGGAAAGCAACGCGGCAACCCCACAAAGGCTGCCCGGGCCATACTGGCACTGATTGAAAGCCACAATCCACCCGCTCATCTGTTGCTGGGCAGTGATGCCCTGGACTTAGTGCGCCAGAAGCTGACGGCACTCAGTGAGGAGATCGATCGCTGGGAAACGGTTACGCGCTCGACGGATGACTAACCGGTTCCGCGACGGCGGGATGGAAGGGAAACGCTGGCTGAGACGTCCGTGCGCCCGGAGGTGCGCCGGATTAAGCGGATACTCAGCCCTGCCCCTACCGCCAGGCAGCCGGCCATCGTCAAAAGTGCAACAATAAACGCCTGCGAAATCCCGGCTGCACTTTTATCACTGCCGAGCAGGCTGTAGAAAAGTCCGCCGATGACGGCCACGCTGAGCGCCGTGCTGATTTGCAACGCGGCGCTGGTGACGCCCGCAATCATCCCTGAAAACGGCGCCGCAACCTGGCCTGTCACCATCCGCACCAGCGTTGGCATTGCCAGCCCCTGACCCAGCCCCGTCAGGAAAAGGAGCGCCGCGAGCGGCAGCATGGCGGGAGAGTGGCCTGTCTGCGTCGTGGCGATCAGCCATGCCAGCCCCGCCAGTCCCGCGGTCTCGCATCCCATCCCGATGGCGCTGAGCAGGTTGCCGACAAAGCGTCTCAGGTAAGGGGTGAGCAGTGGCCCGATCAGAAATCCCAGACCAAAGGGCAGAAAAAGCGTGCCTGCTGTCAGCGCGTTCAGATGCAGCGCGCCCTGCAGATACACAGAAAAGAGCAGAAAGAAGGTACCAATCGAATAGAACAGCAGAACGATGACCAGTCCCTGCCCCAGGCCCGGCGCGCGCAGTACAGTCGGATTCAGCAGTGGCGTTCCGCCCTTCAGGCTGAGGCGATGCTCATAACGCCATAATGCCGAGGCCAGCAGCGGGACCGTCACAAAGAGCAGCCACGTCCACCAGGGCCACCCTGCCTCCCGGCCTTCAATCAGCGGAACAATCAGCGCACTCAGCGTCAGCGTTGCCAGCAGTGTGCCAACAGGATCGAGTCGCTGAGCGAAGGGTGCCCGCGTTTCCTTCAGCAGCGGCAGGCCAAAAAGAACAACCAGCAGCGCTACCGGCAGGTTAACCAGAAAAATTGCCCGCCATCCGAGATGAAACAGATCGGCCTGAATCAGAATGCCCCCCAGCACCTGTCCGATAACAGAAGCCAGCCCAAACACGGCACCATAGATACTCAGCGCCAGCGGTCTCTCCGCTTCAGGAAAAATAGCCTGAACGGAAGCCAGCGCCTGTGGGGCCATAATGGCGGCTGTCACCCCCTGCAGTAGGCGTCCGGCAATCAGAACCCAGGGTGACCAGGCAAAACCACACAGCACAGAGGCAGCGGCAAAACCGATCAGCCCCAGAAAGAACATTTTTCCACGACCATAAATATCACCCAGACGCCCTCCGGTAATCAGCGTCACCGCATACACCGCGGCATAAGAGGAGATCACCAGCTGCTCCGCCGAGGATGACGTACCCAGTTCATGCTGAATCGCGGGCAGTGCCACGTTGACGATAAAGAAATCGAGCGGCGGCAGGAAAGCGCCGACCAGTAAAATGATAAACATGGCCCAGCGACGTGGCTCGGCCTGCGGGATGTGATGTATGGACATTAATCACTCCTTAGAAAATGGCAACGTCCCCCATCAGGGACATGAGGCAAGGGATCGGAAGGGGCGTGTCGCCCCTGTCAGCCCAGCGGCGCGACAATCAGCGCATACCGCCGGAGGCCAGTATCACTTCACCGTTTATCCAGCCCGCTTCCTCTGAAGCGAGAAAAGAGACGATCGGTGCAACATCCTCTACCTGACCGATACGGCCGAGCGGCGTCTGCGCTTCATTCCACGTCTGGAACGCCGAATTCATCGCGCCAGCGCTGTGACTTCCTTCTGTTTCGATCAGACCGGGATTGACCGCATTTACCCGGATGCCGCGCGGACCAAGCTCTTTCGAAAGTACGCCCGTGATGGCATCTATCGCGCCTTTAGCCCCGCTGTAGATGGCGCTTTCGGCGATGAAGACGCGGGTGACAAACGAACTGATGTTGATGATGCTGCCTCCCCTGCCCATGTAAGGGACGGCCGCCGCGGTGACTAACAATGGCCCCAGAACATTGATGTCGAACTGGCGGCGATAGAGCGCTTCGGTGCTCTCCTCAATGGCGGCGAACTGATAAACACCGGCGTTATTCACCACGATATCCAGCTGTCCGAAATGCGTGAGCGTGGTGCTGACCAGAGCTTCAACCCCGGCCTGGCTGGTGACATCGGCTGCTACAGCCAGCGCCTCACCCGCGGCCGCGTCGATAGCGGCGACCACCTGCTCAGCCCCCTCTCTGTCTGAGAGGTAACTGACAACCACTTTTGCCCCCTCGGCGGCCAGCTGACGGGCTACTGCGGCTCCGATACCTTTTGAACCACCGGTAACAAGAGCGACTTTGTCTTTTAATCTCTTCATAGTTAGCTTCCTGATAAAGACGCCTGCGGCGACCCAATGGAAGCTATGTTGATACCTTCAAAGTTGTTTGAGAACTGACACTTTTGTATATTCAATGTTCATTTTTGTACGGAGGGCGCGGCTGTGGAGTGGAGTGATGTTCAGGTATTTCTTGCCGTCATGCGTAACGGCTCTTACGGGAAAGCGGCCCTGAGTCTGGGCGTGAGTCATCCGACGGTAGGACGCCGCATAAAGGCTCTGGAGGATGAGGCGCAGCAGGCACTGTTTCGCCGGACACAGGATGGCCTGGTGCTGACCGATGCCGGTGACGGCGTGATGAAGCTGGCCGAAGCGATGGAAAATTCGGCGCTGGCGATGGAGCGACGCCTGGCCGGAAATCATGAACGCCTTGAAGGGATTTTACGTATCTCAGCGGCAGAGTGGTTTACTAACTACGTGCTGGCACCGGTTCTGAGCGAACTGACGCGCCGTCATCCGGCGATCGTGCCGGAGGTGATCGCCAGCTTTCGCCTGCTCGATCTGTCGCGCCGCGATGCCGACGTCGCATTTCGAATTGTGCCTTTTACCGATCCCGACATCGTTCAGCGACGTCTGATGAGCGTGCCTTATGCCCTCTACGGGACGCCAGAGAAGGCGGAGGCGCTGTTAAGCGCCCCCTCTTCGGTAGGGCTGATCCTGATGAACAGCGCACAGTCACACTTTCCTGACGTTTCCTGGCTTCTGGAACGGTTTCCGCAGTCGGCCCCGGCATTGAAAAGCACCAGCCGGGCTGTTCAGGCGCAGATGTGCCTGCGCGGGATGGGCGTCGCCGTGCTGCCTCAGCCACTGGGCGACGCCACGCCAGGCCTGCAGCGCATTGCCACGCCAGATATGCCGCCTTCAAGGGATATCTGGGCAGGCTATCATCAGGACCTCCGTCATATGGACCGGCTGCGTGCCCTGCTTGATCTTGCAGAAACGATGCTGGCCCCCGAACCCGACTGACAGGGCATGACGGCGTCAGGTGTTTACACCGTCACTTTACGCCTGCGACCATTTTTAAGAGTCAGCGTGATGGCGGAAATCAGGAAATAGAAGACGCCAAACGCCGCGTAGGGGGCAACCGTGGTGACATCCAGATGCATATCACTGCTCGCCTGCCTGAACATAAAAATGCCCGCCAGCGCAGATTGCGCACCACTTAAAATCATCGCCCACTGCCCATTGGAAGAGTTCCAGCGGCGGAGGGACGCCGAAAGCTGAAGCAGGCCCGAAAAAATTGCCCAGATACCAAAGACTTTGATGGTCGCATTTATGCTGACGGAGAGTGACCAGATAATCGCCGCCGCGACAATCAGGCTCACAATCAGGTTAAATTTCTGCGGTGGATTTACCGCTAATCCGCCTGACTTACTGGCATCTAAATAATTTGCCAGGGCATCCCAGGCCGGATAGAGAATAAAGAGAACGGCTCCGATGCCGGGATGATCTTTACCAATCAAAACCGCGAGTAAAATCCATATAACAGATGCGATCGCACGGATATAGTAATAAGACTGAAGCCATTGGTTCTGGGCGTGCGTAATAGATGGTTGAGGGGTCTGCATAATAACTCTCCGGTTTGATCTGAAGGTAAATACTTTCACAGGCGCTGACTGACTCAGTGCCCGGCGTTTCAGTGAGACGGGGCAATATAATTCAGGTCGTTTTCGCTGATTCCCCTCCGGCGATAACCGGCTTTGTTTATCAGACGAACACTGCGTATTCGCAATAGCCCTCCTCTGGGACTCAAAGCAGGGAACCGGACGATCTCAGGCGCAGTCCAGATAACAATCGGCGTTAGCGGGCTCACACTCCCTGGCGGATAAGGTGGCGGGCAGACAAACGGCACGTCCGGGATCAGTGAATAAACGTCAGCGTCACATCTCAACGCGAGTTCATTTTTATTCATCAGCTGGCACGGCAATGAAGCAGATTCACGATGCTCATCCGCATGACAGACGGCCTCTGAGACTCGCTTTCTGTCCGCCAGCAGTTGCGCAAGTAGTGCATCAATGTGCGTCCGCTGAGGAGTGGCAGCGACCGCTATTTTTTGCCCGGCGGGCAGCGGGACCTTATGAGCCAGTGAAAGCCGGACCTGATTCTGCAACTGCGTCTGAAAACCGGCTGCAATGGCGTCAGGCTGGTTACTCATTCTAAAACAGAATGAAGAGAGAACAGGTAATGATGGCAGAGCACGAACTGTCGTCATAAATAACTTCCTCGTGTTTGCTGAGACAAAAGCGATCTGTTCCGCCAGCGGATGCATGGCAGTGATTCCGGATAATGTAATTACCGGGAATAATTAACCGTTCTTCTGGATAGCCCGCAATAAAATTCAGCAGCAGCGCGCTGAATTTAAATGAAAGCGGGAAAATAGTAACAGGTGCCGCAAAGGCGGCTATTTACCCGGACTCGATTAGTGACTTTTCAGTAATCGTTTTATTACCGGTTCGACAATTTGCAGAAATATGTCGGGATTATTAAAAGCGCGTGCAGCAATAATCGCACCATGTACCGTCGCCATAACCGATTTCGCTTCTGCTGCTGCACTTTCCTGCAGGTTAAACACGTGGCTCTTATTTCCCCTGTCGAGCACGGCGGTCAGCCATTCCGTGAGATCGCTAAAATGTCCGGTCACTTCCTGAGCGACCTCTTCAGGTAAAACCGGTAACTCCACAGCCAGCATCACACAGATACAGAAAGGCGAGTTGTTCTCTTTTATGCAGGTGGCCCAGAAGTTCACATAGCTGTTAATCTCCCCCAGGGCATCTCCGGCGAAGTGCTGACTGATTGCCGCCATGCCTGTCTGTGCCTGCTGACGATAATCACTCACCACCGCCTGCACCAGATCCGCTTTGGCGGGGAAATGGTGATGAATACTGGATTTGCGGATTTTTACCCGCTCAGCCAGATCGGCATAGCTGAAGCTGTTATATCCGCCGGAGGTGAGCAGCATTCGGGTATGGTGCATTATTTCTTCGGCTTTCTGTGAACGTTCGGTACTCATGCATGCTCCGGCAGTTGAGATCAATTAACAGCAAATCGGTAAACGGCCCTGAACCTACTGACCGCCATGCGGGTTGTCAAGCGAGCCTGGCGCGCCTCCTTTACGCTTACTCAGGCCAGCCATACTGCTGAACACCCCATCACGCAGTATCAACCCATGGAACAGGGCAGCGGCAAGATGCAACATCACCGTCAGGAAAAGGGCCAAAGCAACCCAGCTGTGAAGCGGCCGCAGCACAGCATAGGCGTCGTTGCTGACAGGAAAAATGGCCGGCAGCACCCGGTTACCCAGGGTAATGGGATAACCAGCGGCCGACTGCATCGCCCAGCCGATGAGAGGCTGAGCCAGCATCATGGCATACAGCGCCCAGTGGGACAGATGCGCTAACCCCTTCTGCCAGCCCGGTAGCGTGGCCGGCAGCGCAGGTTTAGCGGTAGTGAAGCGCAGCCAGAGCCGCACAATCACCAGCAACAGAATCATCAGGCCCAGCGGTTTATGTATGGCCACCAGCAGGCTGTGCCATGACGACACCGTGGAGACCATGGCGACACCCATAAACAGCATTGCCATGATGGCCGCGGCCATCAGCCAGTGGATGATGCGCAGTGCCGGGTGAAAAGTGTTTTTCTGTTTCATCAGTGAGCCCCGGCCTGTTCGTGGGTGCGAGCATTATAAGATTTGGCATACGCAGATGAACGCGCATTCAGAAGCGGGTCATCCGAGGCTGCAATGCCATCCGGTAAAATCAGCGGATCGTAATTGATGTCGTTACACGCGCCATCCTGCTGAGCCGTCATCGTATGGATGGTGAGGGTACCGGCAGTGATCTTCCTGCGGTCTTCTGGCCACGCCACCGACGCATCATTGCCTTTATCCCCTGCATCCGCTTCGGTGATGATCAGGTCCCACTGCTGCGGCCCCTGTGCCAGTCGCTGCTGCAAATCGTTTCGTAAGAAGTCAGCGTCCCCCTTCTCTTTTACCGCTATCGGCTGATAGTCAGCGTGCGGCACCATACTCCAGCGCACCAGATGGGAATGGCCTGCGGCATCGATAAAATTAAAGGCGTTCAGGCTGTTAAAGCGATCGCTAATCCAGCTGGAAGAAGGCACTGCCTGCTTTGCCCAGCCAAAAAAGCGTTTGATCTCCGGGTGCTGCTGCACAAAAGCCTGAACTTTAGCGGGATCGGGTTTACCCGTTCGGGCATCCGGCAGCGTCGCGACCTGCAGATCGTAAAAACCCTCCACGCTCTGGACCGGAAAGAACGGCATCGCATTCATGCCGGTTCGCCACTGTTCACCATTTTTCTGATAAAAGGCCAGCGCCATGCTGCGCACCGGCACCGTATAGTCAGGCGCATGGGGATTGCCGCCTGCAATTGCCAGACGACCCACCACAGGCGTCACCCCTGGCGCGAACAGCGCGGCGCGCGACAGGGCACTGGCGTTACCGTTTGACGAAAAGTCGCCCAGAATACAGACGCCTTTAGCATGATTGCGGCGAAAGCCTGGATGCCTGCCGCCCGACTTTTCTAAAGCCGTGACCAGCTTATCCGATGTCAGCCGCGACCTGTCCAGCCAGCCACCCGCCCACAGTAAGAGCGCAAGCAGCAGTAACGGTATGACAGCGATTATCGCCAGACGCGCTAATTTCTGACGGTCAGAAAGAGAAGATTTATTCATTAACACACTCAACATTGCAGAAATTAACGTCAACGCTCATTCGCGCGTCATCCTTCACGTTTTGCCTCTGACAGAACGATGACCCCGTTAATCGCGCCGGGCCTGCAATGAATCTACTAGTAGGTAGGCTAAGGTGTCAAACGACTTTGCGTCTTTCTTTTAATCATCTGTGCTTCAGAGAGGAAGCTGGATGAGGGGCGTATCAGGAGTTACAGACAGCGTCTTTTCCGGCCGGTACATCGCGACAAATGGCGTCCACCCTTCCGGACGCCCTGCCCACCCGGCACGCTGTTTACTCAGTAAACCCTGAGCCGGTTACTGCGACATCTGTTGGGCAGATTTCAGGTGCTGCTCGACAACCGGGGTATGCGCGTCGGCCAGCGCTTTTACATCCGGATCTTTTATCGTCTTAGCATCACTTTCCAGCGTTGACAGCACCATTTTATGGTCTTTCAGGCCGGCATTTTCCATATACATTTTGTCAAATGCCCCGCCGCTCTGCTTTTCCAGTTCCAGGGCCATCGCCTTATGCGTGGCATCCGGCTCAGTGGGTAGCGCGACCCCTTTTTGCTGAGCGACCGTCTGCACTTTGGTCAGGGCAGCGCCGTGATCGGCAACCATCTTCTGAGCGAAGGCCTTAACGTCAGCGCTTTGCGACTTACTGAGCGCGATTTTTGCGGCGGCAATTTCATTGATATTGGCCTGCGCCATCTCTTTAACCGCTTTCTGGTCGCCGGCGCTGAGTTTTCCGTTCGATGCGGAGGAGGCGGGATTACCGCTTTGCGGTGTGTTCGTCTGCGTCTGAGCCTGCACGCTGGCAGTAGAGAACAGGGTCACCACTGCTGAGACAGCCAGCAGCCCTTTCACCGTTTTTGTATATTGCATTGTGTACTCCTGAACAGGGCGGGAGAAAATGAACTCTGCACGGCACAAAGTTCCGGACAAAATAGATCTGAATACCGTGCAGCAATAGCGGAGTCAGGCACGGGTTTCCTGCGTTTTACCGCGACGGCTCACTGAACCCCCTTTACGTCCCGCTTCAACGGCCCGTTCAGGGTTATTTTTAAAATTCCCACTACTGGCTTTTCCGCCAATCCGTCCCGCTTCTGAAGCCCGCTGGGGATTTTCTGCGAAATTACCCGATCCGCCTCTGTGCTTGTTCATATTCATCTCACTTTAAATGTTAAGGACTTAACAAGCGTGGTTTGAATGGTGTTTAAACACAAACTTTTAGCATTATTTCCACTGAGAAAATCATCGCGTTAAATATTCCCGCTTCGCTCAGAAAAAAATATATCGTCTTTATAAGCAACAGGTTCACTCTGAAATCTGTACCAAAGCGAAAATCATTGCATCGCTTTCCTGATGCGTTTTTAAGACGATTCTTAGCCGTAACCCGGACAGAGATAACCTGCTGCCTGTTCAGCATGTTAAATAATCTTACGAGCCTGATGCCACGCGTAAAATCAGCAGGACTGGCGCTAAAAGAAGAAAATTACAAGCTTCTTTTCAGAAATAAAGCGTAAGCGGCAAAAAAATAAAAAGCAGGAATGAGGCAAAATCGTGAAGCTGGAATTTTCAGTAAATGTTTCCTGTTTCCGGTCCAGCAGTTGTCATGGATGGCAGATAAATGAACTGCGCCAGTAAAGTACCGCTTCCCTTAAAATGTGGCAATCTATCAGAGGATCAAGAGCAATCCCGAATCGATGAAAATAAATTTTACTGAATTTGTGCCAGCGGCGCGGGACGCAATCCGGAAATCAATTCAATCTGCGTTTCCAACTGAGTCAGGTTCAATCGCCTCAATCAGGAATTTACCCTGATTATGAATGTTGCCGACTTTGCGGGTAACAGGATGCCAGGTAAAGGCTGTCTCAGGTAAGGCTGCGTCACGTGCGATCTCCTGTGCACGTTCTGGCGTGGTTTCTGCACTCAGCCATTCGCGTACTGCATCGGCACGCAAAACCAGCGGGCGACGATCGTGGATATCGACCATGCCGTGATTGCTCGCGGCCGTTACGATGACAAACCCCTCGCGCCCGTGATCCCTGCCGTAAGGCGCCCTGCCAATCGCAGCAAAGAACAGCGGCTCCTGCTTTTTGTGGCAGATAAAATAGGGCTGTTTTGCTTTGCCGTCCCGCTTCCATTCAAACCAGCCATCTGCCGGAACAATGGCGCGTCCATGCTCCCAGAGAGGTTTAAACATACGCCCTGTGGCAGCCGTCTCACCCCGCGCATTGATGAGTGGCTGCTTGTGCCACCACTCCGGACCATAACCCCAGTTGACCGGGTCAAAGTGGATCTCCTCCTCCCGCTCATTGAGCAGCAGGACGTTTGTTCCAGGCGCAACGTTGTAGCGCCCTATCGGTTCCGGATCGTAAATGACCTCATCGGGCGTCAGCCCCAGTGCGTCAAAGTATTCATCTCTGCTGCTGTACTGCGCAAACCGTCCACACATAGTCACCTCCTCTGCAAAGGATAGTGTGTTACGGGCAGGCCGCTCAGGCTATTTTCAGGATGCGCTACTCTTATTCTGGTCAGCGTCAGCGAATACTGAGGTCACGACGCAGCTCATCAGACAGAGGACGCGAAAATGAAAATTACGGTGGTTTTTGAAGATACAGGCGTGGAAGAAGAGCATGACTTTGACGCGAAGCCCCGCGCAGGCGATTTAATTACGTTATCGCGCGACGGAAAAGGAGAGGATTTTATCGTGCTGATTGAGCCCGATCCTGATCACACGCATGACGATGGCCGCGACGGACATCCCACTAAGGCCAGGGTCCGGCCTGCGTAGTGCCCCATTTGATCAAAATCGGCAAAACCGCTTTTAACCGATCCTGGCCGCCCGGCTTATGCCACACCGGGCGGCCCTTTCATGACAACGCAATAATTATCAGGTGCGCACGCGCAGTGCGGCCTCAATCCTGTCGGCAATTTTCGTGACCACATAGGCAATCACCATGTAGAACGCTGCCGCAATCAGGAAGGCTTCGAGATAGTAGAAGTTCAGGGCTGCCGTTAACTGGGCCTGAGCAAAAATATCCACCACTTCGATGGCAAACGCCAGCGACAGGGCTTTCATGATCACCATAAACGCATTCGCCAGGTCGGGGATTGCCGCCACGATGATCTGTGGGAACATCACCCGACGGAACAGCTGTCCGCCGCTGTAGCCGAGCGATAAGGCGGCATCCGACTGACCGCTGTCGAACGAATTCAGCGCGCCTTTCCACACTTCAGCCTGGAACGCCGCTACGCAGGCACTCAGCGCCACAATGATGATGACCCAGTTCGGCAGCGAGTGAGCATTGACCGCTATTCCGGACAGCGTGGCGACAAAGTGGAGCGCCGGGGGCAGACCGTAGTAGGCGAGGAAAATCACCACCACCATCGGCACACCTTTGAAGGCAATTTTGTAGGCGATGACCAGCTGCCGCAGCACCGGGATGCGCTGATGCTCAATAAAGGCAAACAGTCCGCCCAGCAGCGTCGAACAGATGAATATCGTCACTGCCATCAGCAGCGTTACCGGCACCGCATCCAGAATGCTCCAGAAGTCCGGCAGTAACACCTCAGCATCAAACATAGTTTTTCTCCCCTGCTCAGACGCTGGTGGTGAACTTCACGCGCGGTGCAGACTTAGCGCTGTACTTCGCATGACGTTGTTCGAAGAAGCGGATAACCAGCCACGCCACACCGCACAGCAGTGAATAGAGCACGGCCAGCACCAGATAGGTGCCGAACTGATACTGGTTGTAATCGCGTTCCATAATCAGGTGCGCGGTCGCCATCACATCAGCTGCACCGATGTACATCACCAGCGCCACATTATGAATCAGATAGATAATGGCATTTCCGTAGCCCGGCAGCGCAAAGTGCACCGCCTGTGGGCCGATGACACGCAGCATTTTCTGGCGGAAGCTGTAGCCCAGGCTGTCGGTGGCATCGTGCTGACCACGCTCAACCGCAAGATAGGCCGGGCGCATCACTTCCGACAGGTAACCTCCGTGATAGAGGCTCAGGCCGATCATCGCCGCCACGTTGGCGGTGAAAAAGTCGCGAAAACCGAAGTTATCGGTAATCAGTGGCATGCCGTAGAAGGCGACAAACAGCTGCAGCACCACGGGCACGCTGCGCGCGTAGGAGACATAGAGATCGGCCAGCTGGCTGATCACGGGAAGACGGCGCACGCGGAAAAACGTGGCGATAAGCGCCAGAAAGAACCCGATAATCATCGCCACAAACATGATGCCGAGCGTCAGAGGCAGCGCCGACAGCAGTTCTGGGATCATGGAGGATAGATTCACGGTGAAACACTCCTGCTAAAAAGGACAGCCTGCGCCCGATCTGACATCGGGCGCAGTGAATCTGTTACTTCATGTACTTCGTCACGTCTTCGCCAAACCACTTCTGCGCCAGCTTATCCAGCGTGCCATCCGCTTTCAGCGCCTTCAACGATTGAGCGATGTCATCACTCAGCGCCTGATTCTCAGCGGAGCGGTGGATCAGCACATAGGTGTTGTTAATCACCACCGGCTCACTGGCTTTGATCGCCAGCTTCTGGTTGTCGATGACCGTCTGCTCACCCAGATTTGACGGCAGGATCAGCGCGTCATATTTCCCGTTCTGCACCTCTTTCAGGCGATCCGGGTAAGGCACACCCGCGCTGGACGCTTTGATGGTGATTTTGTCGTTCGGATTTTCCTGCTGCCACTGGGTGACAAACTTATAGACACCACCGCCTGCGGTCACCGGCACGATATTCTTACCGACCAGATCTTTCATGCTGTTGATGTTGCTGTCGCTGCGACTGTAAATCTTCATCAGGCTGGCACCGATCGGTGCATCGGGGATGAGGAACTGTTTACTGCGGGCAGGCGCTTTATAATATCCGCCCGTCGCCATGTCATATTTGCCGGTCACCAGACCGGTTTCCTGAGCGATATCCGCCGCGCCTTCCATCACAAATTTATACTGTGGCAGCTTCGCGTTGATCGCTCTCAGTACGTCCGGCTCGTAGCCCTGTGGCTCATGGCCGATTGCGCCCCATGACAGGGGTTTGGACTCTGCTGCGGTGGCGATCTTAATGGTGCGAACGGCATCCGCAAAGCTGTTACCGCTGATCAGGGCCAGTGCGATGATGCCAGGCGCGGCCAGGCGACGTAATGTGGTTTTGATTGCAGGCATGTCTCTGACTCCTGTGTTTATTAGAATACTTTTTCTGAGTTGAGGAACTGGGCAAGGCGCGGCAGCGTGGGGTTATCAAACATCTCTGCTGGCGTCCCCTGCGCAGCCACCACACCCTGATCCATAAACACGATGCGGTTCGAAATGCTCTTCGCAAACTGCATTTCGTGCGTCACCAGCAGCGAGGTAATGCCGGATGACGCCACATCTTTGATCACTTTAAGCACTTCCCCCACCAGCTCGGGATCGAGCGATGAGGTCGGTTCATCAAACAGCATCACGTCGGGACGGACTGCCAGCGCCCGTGCGATACCGGTACGCTGTAACTGCCCGCCAGACAGCTGTGACGGATAGTGATGGTGCTTCGCCCCCAGGCCTACGCGCTCCAGCTCCTGCACGGCGATGTCGCGCGCCTGCTGTCGGGTTTTACGCTGGATGACGATCAGCGGGTCCATCACGTTCTCCAGCACCGTCATGTTCTTGAAGACGTTAAACTGCTGAAACACCATGGCGGTACGCAGACGGATCGCCTGAATCGCCGCTTTGTCGGGTGACTGATAATCCATGCGGATCTGATCGAGCTGAATCGTCCCCGCAGAGGGCTTCGCCAGATAGTTGATGCAGCGCAGCAGCGTGGTTTTCCCGGTGCCGCTTGGCCCGATGATCGACACCACATCGCCACGTTTGACCGACAGGTCGACGCCTTTGAGAATCGGGTTGCTGCCGTAAGCGAGCGTAATATTGTTGAGTTCTAACATCCGGTGCAGCCCTTATTTGTTCAGGTCAGCATGGCCGAGCACATGCATCAGACGGTTGGCCCAGCCAAAGATGGCGATGGCGTGGATGAGATCGATGATCTCCTGATCGTTCATGCCGACAGCGCGCAGAGCGGCCACATCGTCCGGCGTCGCCTCAGAGGGCGTGACCGATAAACGACGGGCAAAGTGATAGATCGCCGCGTCGCGTTCACCTAATACATCCGCCCTGTCGAAGTAGACCGCACTGACCACCGCGTCATTCCCGGCCAGCTGGGCATGACGGCGCGCATGCACCACCGCACAGTAGCGACAACCGTTGACGATGGATGCACCGAGCGCGCCCAGTTCACGATCCGCGCGGTCCAGTCCCCCTTCAACATACATAATGGCGTTGAACAGGCCGGTGCGGGCGGTGTAACTTTCGGGATCGTGCACCAGCGTGCGCACGTACTCTGAGATTTTCTTGTTGGAGGGCGTCACCTTCATCGCATCAAGCTGCGCCGGTGTCGCCTGTTCAACCTCGACCGGCGTGATATAGGGATGCCAGTGCAGTGGTTTGAGGTTAACTGACGGAATCATGCGGACCTCATCAGGCGTAAGCCAGCCGCGACGCGCGTCTGGAAGTTAACAAAGGCGATCAGTTCCGAGAGCGCGACGATTTGCGGGTTGCTTAACCCGGCCTGCTCAAGCAGCCGGATATGCTGTTCGGTCGCCTGAATGGGTTGCTGCGTCACCAGATCGGCATGGCGCACAATCGTTGCCAGTGGCTCTTCACTCACCCCACCGCGCGCGGCCAGGGTCAGCAGCACGTCAGACGGACTTAACGCCGCCAGCTGAGCCTCGTAATCCTGTTGCAGCGCGGCATCATCGTTCTGGTGTGCCATGCGCTGGGCCAGCGCCAGACGCAGATCCGCCGGTAAACCCTGTTCATCTTCGGGCGCCAGCACGGACAGACGGCACGCTTCTGCACCCTCAACAAATTCGGGGCGCAGGCGGCGCGTCTGATACAACGCCTCATCGGGTGTTAATCCGGCTGCCTGATCAATAACGTCGATCACAACGCGTTCTCCTGTTTTAGTTGCGGGGTTGAATCCACCCATTCATCCCCCTGCAATTCAGGGGTGTCATAAGCCTGTAAACTGGCGAAGTGCTGTTCGACATCCTCGGCAAACAGCGAGGCCGTTATGCCGCGCACCAGACGATCGGCCCCCGCACTCACGGCCGGAATATCGCCGGAGACTTTGCCGTGCGTCAGCATCGCGGCATCGTTAAAGCAGTGGATGTGTGCCAGCATCGGGCAGGCCCCCGGCGTCACTTCGCGAAACTCAAAGGAAGGCCCCAGATCCGGCGCGTCCAGCAGGTTCTGACGTGCTGGCCCCATCTCTGGCTGATAACGGCCGTCGGCCCAGCTGCGGATATGCGGCGCGATGGCAGCAAACTCCGGCCGGCCGTTGAAATCGTTGGTGAAGCCGGTGGCGGCGATCAGGAAGTCGTAGCGCAGTGCGCCCTGGGTGGTTTCAATCACCAGGCCCTCTGCTTCCTGCCTGACGGCGTTAATGGCACAGTCGAGAAAGAAACGCGCATTGTCATGGCGGGAGACGCGCAGGGTTGACGCGCGAGGCGGCGGCGTTTGTGTCGCGGCGGTGTAGTCGACAAACTTCCATTTCCACGCATCCGGCAGAGAGTGCATGCCGTGTATCACCCCCTGGCTGCCGATGCCGGTCATCTTGTTGATACGCGGCATCGCTTTGCGCCGGATCAGCAGATCGACCGCTGCGGCACCCTGCTCCAGTGCGGTGGCTGCGTTATCCATCGACGACGCGCCTGCTCCAATCACCGCCACGCGTTTGCCCTGTAACGCCGCAAAATCGATATCATCGGCGGAGTGTGCCCAGAACCGGCGATCAATACCCTGCAGGAAATCCGGAACGGCAAACCCGCCCAGTCCTGAACGTCCGGTAGCCAGCACCAGACGGCGTGTGTAAACACGGCCGGTTTCGGCGCCGTCCAGATCCAGCGCAATGACATCTCCGGCCTGTGCGATAGTGCAGACCCGCACGTTGTTCTGCACCGGCAGATTCAGCACCCTGCGATACCAGATCAGATAATCCATCCACTGCGCTTTAGGGATTTTATCCAGCGCCTGCCAGGCTTCCTTGCCCCACTGCGCCGTAAACCATGCGCGGAAGGTCAGCGGTGCAAGACCGAGTGCCGGGCCCTGTAGCGTTTTCGGCGAGCGCAGGGTTTCCATGCGTGCAAAGGTCACCCAGGGGCCTTCCCGCCCTGCCGGTGCGGCGTCATACGCCACCACATTGCTGATGCCGGTGAGCTGTAATTTAGCGAGCGCAGCCAGACCGCACATCCCGGCACCGATGACCACGACATCGCGAACCGGCGCCCCCTGCCAGGTGCGCTCCGGCACCCAGGATTTGGCGGGCAATTCCAGACATTCCAGATCCTGCTGCAGCTGAGCTTCAAGCGCGGCAAGGCCTTTGGCGGCATACGTCATATAGAGATTTCCCTGGTGTCAGCGATCGCCGGATAGCGGGCGAAAACGATTTAAACGCGCCGATGACCCTGCTTTTTATTATCTTAAAAACGCATAGTAAGCGGATAAGAATCATCATGACGCATAGTAAGAACTCAGTTTTCGCATATTCCTCTTGCCCCAAATCGGAGTCAAGAAGCACGCTCACCCATTGACCAATGGATTTCTTATATCTTATGCCGCATAAGTTATAAGCATTGAAATCACAGGGATTATTCAGAAGCCTGCGCCCGGTTAACCCTGACGGGTATCTGTTGATTGTGGCAGGAGGAGAGGTCACCCTGCCGGGTGACCGGGAGAGGCGGTGTTAATTCTGGTTGATAATACGCATGATGCGGGGATGTTCACTGGCTGTCAGACGTTCAAACCCCGGCAACAGGTGTGCGGCAGCATCGGCCAGGGCCTCCACCAGCGCCTGAGCCGCACTGGAAATCTGGCGGCCCTGAGGGGTGATGACGCCAAAGAAGTAAGGAATATCTTCCTGAATCGGGCGGATTGCCACACCGGCCAGCGGCATGCCCCAGCCCGTTACCGGTTCGAGGATCGCCACACCTAATCCAGCCCGCACGCAGCCCAGGATATTGGCCGAAGAGTTGGTTTCAATGGTTTCCAGCAGCGGGGCTCTGACCTTTTTCAGCGCTTTTTCATAGCGTCCGCGTAAGCGCTGCGGGCTGAAGGGAGCGATCAGCCGGCGGCCTGCCAGCTGGCTCAGCGAAAGCTCCCGGTTCGCCGCCAGCTCATCCTCTTCCGGCAGCGCCACGACGCACTGAGACTGTCCAATCCAGTGCAGTTCAACCGCGTGATGTTCCAGCGGCAGACTGCATAAACCGATGTCAGCCTCTGCGGTGATCACCGCGTGCGCCGTCTGAACGGCAGATTCACTGATGATCTGGACTTTGTTCTGCAGGTTCAGTGCGGCCAGCGCCTGCGGCAGTAATCCCGCCGCCAGCGCAGGGGTCGCGGCAATACTGAGCGGGCGATGCTGCTGATGCGCAATCTCCTGGGCGCGTAAGCGGATCTGCTGCAAAGAGAGCAGTGCTTTTTGCACATACTGATGCAGCTGTAACGCCTCTTCAGAGGGATGAATGCGTGGGCCGTTGCGGATAAACAGGGGGTAGCCCAGCGACTGCTCCAGCTCCTGAATCAGACGGGAAACAGCGGGCTGCGAGCGGTTCAGTGCTTTGGCTGCCGCCGTGACGCTGCCCGCAGAAATTACCGCCGAGAAGGCCTCCAGCTGACGCAGATCGAGGTCATTTAACATGGTCATCGCGAAGATACTTCCCTGAGTCGTTGATCGTTCCCGACAGAGAGTCGGAAAAAAGTCATCATAGAGAGAGTGTGCCGAATTAGCCACCACGAGCAATCTGCGGGGCAGCGCAGTCCGTTATCCGCCATCACCCTGCTGCCTGTGAACTCTGGTAAAGAGACAACGGAAATGTCACCCTTCAATGATGCTGACCACTCAGTAAGGTCCGGGTATCCGGAAAGAGAATTAAGGAAAGGAGACGCTGGCGTGACGGTTTCTATAGGTGTACTTGCAGGTATGGGACCCCGTTCTACGGCCCCGTTCATTGATATGCTGGTGACAGAGTGCCAGCTGGGCTATGGTGCAAAATATGATCTGGATTTTCCTAAAATGCATATCATCTCTTTGCCGACCCCGTTCTGGCCCGGCAGGGACATTGACGCTCACGCTATGGTTACCGCCCTGCAGGAGGGCATTGCCGACCTCGTTAAGGCCAGAGTCAGCCTGATAGCGGTTCCCTGTAATCTTGCACACTGCTATTTCGCCGAAATGAAAAAGGCCTGTGGTGATATTCCCCTTCTTCATATTGCAGAGAGTGTCCTGGCGTCGCTACCCGCAGAAGCCAGCAGAATCGCAGTACTGGCGACAGAACCTACCCTCGAAGCCGGTTTCTATCAGGCACGTATAAAAGCGTCTGGCCGCGAGATGATTGATTCAAAGCGGCTTCGTGAAATGACCACAGCTTTAATCGGGCAAGTGAAAGCAAAAGGCTTCCACGACGCTGAGGTGCAGGCAGGATGGAAGGCGTTAGTCGCTGAAGTGGAAAGGCTTGAGGCAGAGGCGCTTCTGATTGCCTGTACCGATCTCAGCCCCCTGATAAAGGATCACTCTTACCGCTTTACCATTGCCGATACTGCAGCAACGCTGTCCAGGGCAACTATCCAGACCTTCAGGCTGCTAAGTGGTTACAATCCAATGCCGTGGTGATCGCCACGGCATTCTGCTTTCAACTGATGACGCGGCTGAAAGCCGATCCTGTATCACCATAAATCATCAATGAATTAGTGGCCGCTCATCAGCTTTTTTACCTTTTCAGGTTTGTCATGCACGCCGAACCGGTCAACCAGCGTCCGGGTCGCGTCGTTCATTCCCCTGATGTCGACATCGGTGCCCTCACGGCGAAACTTAATCACAATGCGGTCCAGCGCATTGACTGCGGTGATATCCCAGAAATGGGCGTGCGTCACGTCGATCACCACACTATCCAGCTTCTCGCGAAAATCGAAATGGCGGGTAAACCGGTCAGCTGAGGCAAAGAAGAGTTGTCCGCTCACGGTATAGGTGCGGGTATTGCCCTCTACGGCAGAGGAAACGGCCATAAAGTGGGCCACCTTAGTGGCAAAGTTCAGTGATGCAATCAGTACCCCGGTCAGCACGCCAAAGGCCAGATTATGGGTGGCGACCACCACGGCCACGGTCGCCAGCATCACGACGCTGCTTGAAAGCGGGTGGGTGCGCAGATTCGCAAGGGATTGCCATGAAAAGGTGCCGATGGAAACCATAATCATCACCGCAACCAGCGCCGCCATGGGTATCTGCGACACCCAGTCGCGCAGGAATACCACCATCAACAGCAGCACCACGCCCGCCATAAGCGTGGAAAGCCGTCCCCGCCCACCCGATTTAACATTGATTACCGACTGGCCAATCATGGCACAGCCCGCCATCCCGCCAATAAACGAAGTGCAGATATTGGCAATACCCTGTGCTTTGCACTCGCGGTTCTTGTCACTCGCTGTGTCGGTCATATCATCCACAATTGTGGCGGTCATCATGGATTCCAGCAGCCCTACCACGGCCAGCCCCGCCGAGTACGGCAGAATGATCAGCAGGGTCTCAAGGTTAAGCGGGATATCCGGAATGAGGAACACCGGCAGGCTGTCAGGCAGTTTACCCATATCGCCCACCGTGCGAACGTCCAGGTGCAGCCAGACAGAGATAGCGGTCAGCACGATGATGCAGACCAGGGGGGAAGGAATCGTTTTATTCAGGTACGGGAAGAGATAAATAATGCCGAGCCCGGCAGCGGTGAGCGCATAGACGTGCCAGGTGACATGCGTCAGCTCCGGTAACTGCGCCATAAATATCAGTATCGCCAGGGCGTTCACGAAGCCGGTCACCACCGAGCGTGAAACGTAGCGCATCAGGCTGCCGAGCTTGAGGTATCCGGCTATAAGCTGGAACACGCCGGTCAGCACAGAGGCCGCAAGCAGATATTGCAGTCCGTGGTCTTTAACCAGCGTGACCATCAGCAGTGCCATCGCACCGGTTGAGGAAGAGATCATCGCCGGGCGGCCACCAAAGAAGGCCATGACGATGGGAATACAGAAGGCGGAATAGAGGCCGACCTGGGGGTCGACACCAGCAATGATGGAAAAAGCGATCGCTTCCGGAATAAGCGCGAGCGCGACAACAATACCGGCAAGGACGTCACCACGGACGTTACCCAGCCAGTCCTTACGCGTCGAGGACAGCAGCATAATAATTTCTCAGATTTTGAATAAAGTCAGCCCGCAGGGGCAATAATTTTCAGATACGAAAAGATCCATCCGCAGACGGGATGTGCAGGGCGCGCAGCTGAGCGGGCTCAGTGCGACAGAGGAGGGGTAAGACTCAGGGTGGCGTAAGACGCATGATTTTAGGTTCTCCTTTACGGCTACAAAGTGCCTTCAGGACGGAAGTCATCCCGCGCAATGCTGTTCTGAACGCGGGCCGTGATATCTGATCAGAGCGAAAAGCTGAACAGACAGACCCGTTACTATAAACGAATGCCATGACCGATCAACCCCGCTGCAACAGGTCAGCGCCTTTCCGCGCAGGGCGCGCGGGTGTCAATGCGCCAATCCGTGGCTATTCTTACCTTGCAACCAGCCAGCTCTGTAAATGAAGGTTTCTGCCCAGGCCGATGGTCAGAAAAGAGAGGTGACAGTGTGGCTTTATAAGGACAGCGGACGAAGGCCTGATGCGAAGCCGCGACGATAAACTGATTAAAAAGGTGACATGATGTCTAAAACGCGGTGGCTTCTTCTGCGGCTGACCCGACAGCTCTGGTTTCGCAGTTCATTATTTGCGCTATTGGCAATTATCACTGCCCTTGTCGCTATCGCCATTAAACCCTTTATACCGGTTTCGGTATCAGGGATTGTGGGCAGTGACGCGGTTGATAAGATCCTGACGATACTCGCCTCAAGTATGCTGGCCGTTACGACCTTCTCGCTCAATATCGTGGTTACGGCTTATAACTCTGCCAGCAGCAGCGTGACGCCACGCGCTACGGTGCTGTTGCTTGAGGATGGCACAACGCAGAATGTGCTGGCGACCTTTATTGGCTCCTTTCTTTACAGCCTGGTGGGCATCATCGCCCTTGGCATGGGCGCCTATGGCACCCAGGGGCGGGTGATTCTCTTTTTTGTCACCCTGGTGGTCATTGCCACGATTGTCGTGACGCTGCTGCGCTGGATACAGCATCTGGCCCAGTTTGGCTGCATGTCTGACACTTCACATCGCGTCGAAGAAGCCACCACGGCAGCCCTCCACGATCGCCTCCGGCAACCCTGTATGGGCTGCTCTGCCTGGAACGGTGTTCTGCCGGAGAACAGCGCCCCGCAGAGCATCTTTCATCCGCAGACCGGCTATCTGCAACATGTTGACCTGCAACATCTTTCCGACTTCGCTCAGGAGAACGACTGTCATCTTTATCTTGCCGCTCAGCCGGGCACTTTTATTCATCATGGCGCCCCGCTACTCTGGTGCGATCGGCCACTGGAGGAGGATGAGATGCAAAGATTGTGTCATGCCTTCACCCTGGGTGAGCAGCGTTCCTTTGAACAGGACCCCCGCTTTGGGCTGTGTGTCCTGTCCGAAATCGCCTCACGCGCACTATCTCCGGCGGTTAACGATCCGGGCACTGCGATCGATATTATCGGCCGGGCGGTCAGGTTGTTTACCCTGCCCGCCTCTGCAGACTCTGCCACCACGCTCTACCCGCGGCTCTTTATGCAGCCCGCACAAATCTGCGACATGTTTGACGATATTTTCACCGGGATTGCGCGCGATGGTGCCGCACTGGTCGAAGTTCAGCTGCGCCTGCAGAAAGCGCTGCACTCGCTGGCGGTGATTTCACCTCAACGTTATGCCGCAGAGGCGCAGCGCCATGCCCTGCTTGCGCTGACGCGTGCCAGTCACGCGATGCATTGTGAGGCAGATAAAGAGGCAGTTAAACGTGCTTATGGCTGGCACTATTTAAACGGGATGGGAATAAGTGAAGAAGAGAGCCTGATATAAAATAATATCGGCTGGCAGAGAAAGGATTTAATTAAAGTTGCCAGTAACACTGCGGCAGCGCTTATTTATTGACAATGGGTTTCGTAAATTAATCCTCACCTCTCAATGTATTAAAAATGAAAGCCCCGGCAGGAATGCCGGGGCCTGAGGCTAAATCAGCATTAACATCTCTGATTATTCAGACTTACGTCCGCCCCCGTGGCTATTCTGGCCACCTTTTTTGCCCGCTTCTGAAGCTTTTTCACGGTCATTGGCGAAGTTACCGCCACTGTTTTGCCCGCCTTTTTTACCCGCTTCAGATGCTTTCTCAGGGTTTTCTGCAAAATTACCTGAACCACCACGATGTTCGGCCATATTATCCTCCTGGATAACTTTTCTAAAAATAGATGGTAACCGGCATGATAAATATCGCCAGCCGTATTCGTGTTGCACTGTTTATTCTAGAGGGGGCAGGAATGTTTGCAAGCGGACCCGTTTAAACTCTGCGGGGAAAATAAAACAAGCGAAACGAAAAAAATCAAAATAAGCCAGGCGACAGCGCTGCTCTTTATGAAAATAAAACACGGGCTTATAGAAAAATCTATTTAGTTTCAGCCGCACAACTCGTTAATAAATTTTTACTTATCTATAAATTAGCGCCCTGCGCACCTCGCTCAGACGCGTGATGCGCAGTGAAGCGGACAAAGTATTAGCTGAGCGTGCAGCTGACTGACTGACTGACGCAAAGCGGCCAACGGCATAACGGTTGGCCTCTTCTGTACCACCTCAGGTATTCCTGAAGGCGGGCATCTGTTTGCACTTAATCAGCCATAGTTTGCGCTTTCTGACTCACTGGTTCAGAAGACAATCCGTTAATGCTGTGCATGCCAGCGCTGCCAGAGCGGTAAGCTGCTGTTCAGTTGCCCCATCTCTGGCCTGGATCGTCATTCCCTGAACGATAGCGCCAATAAAACGCGCGAGGGAGGCGGAGTCAGTCTCCGCTTTCAGCTCTCCTTCACTTACTGCCCGCGACAGCCTTTGCCTCAGTCGCTCAATCGTCGCTTCCCGTTTTGCTGATGCCATACGGGCAATGGCCCTGTTTTCTTCGGCGAACCCTATCGCCGCCACTGAGATCATGCATCCTTTGGGATGTAACGGGGAGGCAAAGGCCTCTGCCTGTCTGTGCAGCCAATGGGTCAAGGTATCGACTATCCCTGGCGCATCTAAATTGTCCGGTTCTAAACCGCCAAAGGTTGCTGCATACCAGTCAAGTGCCTGACTGAAGAGCTCGGCCTTTGAGTGGAAGGCGGTGTAAAGACTTTGGGGAGTAATGCCCATAGCCTGAGTGAGGTCAGCGATTGAGGTGCCCTCATAACCATTTGCCCAGAAGCATTCAGCAGCTTTAGAAAGGACAAGCTCCCGGTCAAAAGAGAGCGGACGGCCGCGCGAACGTGTATTTTTCACAATGATCACTCTTGAAATAAATTTTACCTTGATTATTATGGAGTGGTCACTCTAAAAATACAAAGGTAAACCTATGTCAGATGCACATTCCTTAACCACAGCAGTCAATCAGGCCATAGAGAGCGCGCTGGAAGATCACAGAATCGTTGGCACGGTAGTCATGGTTGCTAAAGGCGATGAGGTCATTTATCGCCGCGCAGCGGGGCTGCAGGACCGGGAAAACGCGATTAATATGCAGCAGGATGCGATTTTTCGTCTCTCCTCAATCACCAAACCACTGGTATCTGTTGCGGCAATGCGTCTTGTCGAGCGCGGGCTGATTGGCCTGGAACAGCCGGTGACGCAATGGCTGCACGATTTTCGGCCAAAACTTCGGGACGGCAGTGAACCAGTCATCCTGATTCATCATCTTCTGGCGCACATGTCAGGGCTGAGTTACGGTTTTCTTGAGCCCGAAGAGAGCGAGTACCACCTTTTCAACGTCTCAGACGGGCTTGATCAACCTGGCCTCGAACTCCGGGAAAACCTTCAGCGTCTTGCAAAAGCCCCCCTGTTATTCAATCCCGGGTCGGCGTGGAAATACTCACTGGCAACAGATGTTCTTGGCGCCGTGCTGGAGGCGGCAACCGGTCTGTCACTGGCGCAGATTATCCGGCAGGAAATCACGGAACCGCTGGCACTGCGGGATAGTGACTTCGCCGTTTCAGACCCTTCCCGTCTTGCGGTGCCTTATGCCAATGCCGAACCCCGTCCGCTCAGAATGACGCACGAGACCGCTCTGCCACTCTGGGGCGGAAAGGTGAAATTCCATCCCGATCGCATTCTTCATCCCGGCTCCTATCCTTCAGGCGGATGTGGAATGGCAGGTACAGCTGAAGACATCCTCCGGTTCCTTATGCATATCAAGCCAAGCGGTTCGGCACTTATCAGACCTGAAACGCTTGAAATCATGATGAAAGATCATGCGAGTCCCGAAGCTCAGGCGCTGGGTCCAGGCTGGGGTTTTGGTTATGGCTGGGCGGTGTTATCTGACCCTGAAATGGCTGCATCACCTCAGGCTAAAGGGACATTGCAATGGGGCGGGGTTTATGGTCACAGCTGGTTTGTTGATACTGAAAATGATTTACGGGTCGTTATCCTTACCAACACCGCTTTTGAAGGCATGTGCGGCCAGCTGGTCAACGATATCAGGGATGCGGTGTATGGATCTCTCAGCTGAAACACCGTCCTGCTGGTGATACAGCCTATGCTTCCGACGGTCACCCTTTCTGGTGTGCCGTCCACATTTATCGCTGGATTATCAGAGTCCGGCTTAATTTGCTGCGGACTGGCTCGCTTAAAAAATGGGGCCCCATGGGCCCCATACATTCTTCACGGAATCTTAAGCAACCGCTATTCAGGTAAAGCGTAAACCACCACCTGGTCGCCCACCTGATCCTTGAGGATGGTATTACCGCCGGCGACAAACGCCACGTACTGGCGGCCTTTATACTCATAGACCGAGGGATTGGCTACCGCAGGGGCTTCTGCCTGATCGGACCACAGCTCCTCGCCACTCTCCACGGAATAGGCACGAACCTTAGCATCCATTGACGCACCAATAAATATCACGCCGCCCGCAGTGACTGCCGGGCCGCCGATGGTCGGTGAGCCCCAGCTTTCTGGCATAAAGAAGCCATACTGCTGAGATGCGCCAACAGGACGACGCCATTTGACGTCACCGGTGTGCATATCAATCGCCACGATTTCACCAAAGGGTGGCTGCCAGCACGGCATGCCCAGCCAGTTATTGGCAACCATGAGACGCATGCCGTAAGGCGCGCCTTCCTGTGGTGCAAAACCACTCTCATTGCCCGCGCCATTATCCGCTTTTTCATAATCTTCGCGGCTGTAGAGCTTAACGTACTGCACGATATGGGAGGTGTTAACGATCGCGATCTGTTTTTGAGGATCGAACGCGACGCCGCCCCACTGCACGCCACCCGCACTGTCCGGATACGTCAGTGTGCCTTCGCCTTTGGTGACAGGCGGCGTGTACATGCCTTCGTAGGTCAGCTTATCCCACAGCCTTGAACACTGACCAGCCCCCACCATATCCGCCAGTTTCCAGATCGCTGGCTTTTTCGACTGGTCAAGCAGCGGTGCAGGTTTCGTCGGGAATGGCTGCGTGGGTGAAAGAACTTCACCCTGAACCGAGCCATCACCCTGCGGCACAGGTCGCTCTTCAATCGGCCAGACATCCTCACCGGTCAGCCGATTCACTACAAACAAAAAGCCCTGCTTGGTTGCCTGAATCAGTGCCGGGATCGGTTTGCCATTGACCGTGATATCCATCAGTGTCGGCGCCGAGTTGATGTCGTAGTCCCACACATCGTGGTGCACCCACTGACGGGACCAGACGACTTTACCTGTGTTCACATCCAGTGCAGTGGTTGAGGTAGCCAGTGGGATAGGTGCAGTGCGGTTACCTCCCCAGTAGTTGGGAGACGGCGATGAGACCGGCAGATACACCAGTCCATGCGCCTCATCAGCTGACATATGTGTCCAGACGTTAGCCGTACCGGTCCGTTTGCGGACCGCTTCCGGAATAGCGTCAAACGTCCACTCGCGTTTGCCGGTCTGCGCATTCACAGCGAAAACTGTGCCCGGAGGCGCTTCAGCATAGGCCCAGTCCTTGCCCGCCCAACCAATCAGCAGGTGGTTACCCACGACCGTTGGTGGCTGCAGAACTGAAAGCGGGTATTTGGCGTTAATCGTGTTCCACTGATTCAGATCGAGAACACCATTATCAGCAAAGTCGCTGCATGGCTTTCCGGAATCGGCATCCAGCGCAAAGAGCTTGCCATCAACCGTACCCATGTAGACGATTTTCTGACACGCCTGTCCGGCGACGGGGGTTTTTGCCTGCCAGTAAGAGACGCCCCGGTTTTTCAGAACGGGCTGGGTCAGGGCTTTACGCGGGGACTTGGTGTCGTAGTGCCATTTCTCTTTGCCCGTACCGGGATCGAGGGCAATCAGGCGATCGAAAGGCGTACCGATATACAGGGTCTGATTGGCAAAAATAGGGGTGGCTGACCAGACGGTCGCGGGCGTGTCACCCTTGCCGTCCGAGACATCACCGGTATGAAATTCCCAGATCTTCTTTAACTGGCTGACGTTGTCGGTATTGATCTGCTTCAGCGGGCTGTATTTCTGCGCGTTAAGCTGACCATGAAAGCTGTCCCAGGTCGCACCCGATGGCACCAGAGAAGTCGGCGGATTGTCTGCCGTTGCGACCTTATCTCCATCACGCTTGCCGGTTGATGCATCGTCTGTGGTGTTAGTGGTACCGGGAGATTGGTGATCAGCCGCATCCGGACTGACCTTCTCCCGCGCGCCCATAGAGGCCTCCGCAGCTTTATCCTGCGCATGGAGTGCCAGTGGGGTAAGCAGCAGCGCCAGCGCCGTCATGCCGACTTTCATTACCGGAGTCGTTTTATTGTTCTTCACGAAGGTTTCCTCAGGCTTTAACGCGATGGTCAGGACGGGCGGGGTTTCTGCAGAGCGTAATCAGACCAATAAGGCCTGCAACCATCGCTGCCGTAATGATGTACTGATGCAGCAAGGCGGCGGCGAAAGCAGTACCGAATAACACGACCAGGGTCAGAACAATTACTGTCGCACGTGCACCGCGACCGGATGCACTACGCAGAATAAATGTCAGTATCGCCAGAATGACGCTGGCAATAGCCACACCTAACGCGCCGATTGTACCGGTCACACCGGTCAGTGGCGTCAGCCACGCATACAAAGCCACCGCGAAACCGATCGCTGCCGCGATCAGCAGCAGTAAGCCGCCCAGATGTGAAGATTGAGGTTGCAACATAACAGGAAGTCCCATGGTATTTGATTAATCATTAAATATGGCGCACTGGCAGGTTTATGCGGCTGTTTTTCACCGGAAAATGATAAAAAAACCTGCCATCTGTAGCTGACTGAACAACCAATGTATTCAGGTCACCGGTTAATGCGTGAGCTTCCTCAGGGAAGCTGCGCACCTCAGGCCTGGAAGGAAAACGGAATTACGCAAGCCGGGATGTGCTGCGGGCAAAAAGTATTTTTGAATAGAAGAGGCGATGTTATGGAGTGTGTGAAACCCCGGAAAGGTTATTAACTAATACCAGAATTGCATAATCAGTTATCTCATCCATGCTTAATCTGTAACTTTAGCTGAGGAGATATCATGTCAGACGAATATAAAAAATGCATCGAATCCTGTTACCTGTGCGCAGCTGCATGTGATAACTGCGCGGCTTCATGTCTCGAAGAAGAGAATCTTGAAATGATGCGTGAATGCATAAAGCTGGATATGCAATGTGCAAATATCTGCCGTCTCGCAGCTCAATTCATGACACTAAATAGCGACTCAGCACAGGCGCTATGCCGTCTTTGCGCTGACGTTTGTCAGAAGTGCGGCGATGAGTGTGGAAAGCATGAACATGATCATTGTCAGGAGTGCTCCAGAGCTTGTCATCACTGTGCTGAACAATGCAGAAAGATGGCAGCCTGAGAATGAATTAAATTTGCTAAACCCGCTTCGGCGGGTTTTTTATTCCCGGTGGTAAGCCCGCTTGTGCCAGAAGCGGACGCTTAATGCAGGCCTGAATATTTAAACTTTAAACCGCGCAGGCGTCGTACCAAATACTCTGCGAAACAGGGCGATGAAGGCACTCACATTGTTGTACCCAAGTTCCAGTGCAACTGTTGTCACTTGCTTGCCTGAAGCCAAAAGCTCAAGAGCCTTGAGTAGCCGTATGCGCTGTCGCCATTCATTAAAGGTAAAACCAGTTTCAGCGTTAAACCGACGAGACAGTGTGCGCGAAGATATTCCTGCCCAGACCGCCCATTCCTTAAGTCCACGATCGTCGTTCGGGTTGTCAGATAGTGCCTGAGCAATTCTGACGAGCCGGACATCCTGCGGCATGGGCAGCCCAAGATCGACTTCAGGAAGGGAGCCTATTTCATCCAGAATAACGCCAGCTAAACGTTTTTGAGGCGCATTTAACTCTGCATTTTCCCATGAGGCAGCCCGTGTTATTGCCTCACGCAACAGATTTGTAATTGAGAGAACAGCAGGTTTATCAGTTAGTTCACTGCATAGGGTGGCAGACACATAGATACTCCAGCCTGAATAAGGGCCGTGCGAGCGTAGTCCATGCGAAACATCTGGAGGTATCCATACGGCATGCGTTGCCGGTACGACCCACCGATAATCTCCGGCATCGACCGTAAGCAGCCCATCCTCAGCTCCGAGTAATTGTCCACAGAAGTGATGGTGGCGAGCCGTTTCCCTTATTGCATCAGACTGGCTGACTGTGACAATCAATGGGGGGCCATCTGGAGCTAAAGTCCGGGTGAACGAAATCAATGGTTCAGTCATATTGGCGCGCCTGAGGTATTTGATGTCTTTTATACCGTACCGAAGCCATCGGGTCGATTGTAAAGTACGCCTGACTTTTACTGAGGGCAGACCATGAAAATGATTTCTATTACTGACGTACTGGATGAGATTCTTAACCAACAGCAGATGCCACTCGATGTGATAATTAATCGCTATTTTAGTCCCGGTTATCGGCAGCGTACTGATAACGCGTGGGAGGACTTAGATGGATTTACTCAACATGCACGTAAACTTCGCGAGATCATTGCTTCCGGCATAATTGAGATGCACGACGAGTTACGGGATGGAAATCGCTATGCTTCAAGGCATCGTGTTTTGTGTTTTAAGCGTGATGGTGAAGAGGCAGTTATGGAAGTGTATATGTTCGCTGAAACAGATGATTCTGGACGATTTATTCGTATCGAAGAAGCCACACTAATGATTAAAGGTCTGGAAAGTGACCGAGACCTAGGAAGCGCCAGATAATCAGGTTTTTATATCTGCTGTTCGCTCACAGGCGGCAACCCGAATCACATCTCCTGACCCGATTGAGATTGAACATGACAACATCATCCTGCAATAAAAGCCACATTCCTGGTCAGAAGCGGTCATTTTCAGCGCCCAAAAAGACAGAGGAAGTGGTTGTGGCCTGATGTACAAATCTGCTTGAGCAGATTACACACAGGATGATACCCAGCATTATCATAATCATCACCGGGCCTACCGTTTCAGACAGCAGCGTTGCCGAAATTGCGAGACCCAGCAACGGCTTCAGCAACTGTAACTGTCCTAAGGAGGCGATGCCGCCAGCGGCCAGCCCTCTGGCCATGTCTCCATAGAGGCACTCAACATCAGCGGCAGCGAAATAAGCATTGCCCGGCAGATCACCGGTTACTGAGACAGAACCCGCTCAGCTGAGCCTGTACGATCTTCTGCCTGTCATAAATGGCAACCTGCCTGGGCACTTCAAATTCATAAACGCGAAGTCGCCCAGCATCAGTCGGGTAATGTTTGTTCACATCAATAATGTGCTGTGCATGGGCGTTTTGACACCACTGCTCATTTCAGCAACCGGAAAAATAGAAATATGGCTAAGCGACGCCAGCGTTATCAGCATGCCTCAGGCCTTTTGCCCCCCACAGTTCAGGGAGACTACAGCGGCGCAGCTGACTGACTATCAGTAGCTCCCAGTGGCATTCACTGAGACGCATAAATCAAGACCCACACCAACAGCTTACTGAGCCTGCAAGCCTTAATGTCTTCAAAGATCAGCGGGCTTCGTCCTGCAGCCGGTGGCGATAATGTTTCAGGACAACGTGTGTCACGATCTGTCCGTAAATAAAGCCGCCCAGCCCGCCACATATTACGGCGCCGGTTATGCCGCCACAGTACGCTCCCGCGCCACCGAGGGCCCCGCAGAGCATGAGTCCCACCCAGGTCTGCCAGTGCCGGAAGGCCGATTTGTATGCTCTACGCCAACGACTTCCCCGCTCCCGAAAAGATAGGTCTTTTAGTTCGGGAATACTCTTTTGTGTCCAGTAGATTTTCACGATAGTGTCCTTGTTACGATTGCCAGGCGAAGAAAAACATAATGTGCTGGCCCAGAAAAGGTTTATCCGCCCGGCGCTTTTCGATCATCACGGAAGCTGACCTGACGTCAGTCCGCTTTGTTTCAGAAGCAAACGTTGAAGCCGTAATACCATTTTTGCAACATTGCAGGTATGAGGCATTTGTATTTTTATGGCAGCCTTCGGATAAGGCTATTCTTCCCTGAAACCTCTTTAATCCAGACAGGCTCTCGCGATCTGCCTTCGCATCATCAGGTGAGATTATTTTATTCCCGGAATATCTTTTAACCTAGTTGTATAGCGTGGCGACAACCTTTCACGCTTCATCTGCCATGAACTGTCGCGCGCTCCCTGCCCCGCAAACCAGACCTTTCCTTTCCCTGAACGATTAATGCCGTCCAGTGCCGCCATTAAAGCATCTGCGTTTGCACGGGGCTGCTGCTCACTGAACAGGTCAAACTGCGTCATGCCGGACGGGTAAAAATCTCCCAACATCACCCCAGCTTTGGCATAGCGGAAGCCCTCCCGCCAGATAGTTCCAAGACCGCGAAGCGCTGATTCTATAATGTCCCGCGTATCACTGGTCGGATAATCGCACATGCAGGATGCCGTGTTGGAATATCGCGGCTCATCGCCATGTCTGCCGGTGGCAACTGAGACACTGATATGCCTGCAGCGTGAATTCTGCTCCCTGAGCTTTTCTGCCGCACGCGTGGCATACAGCACGATTGCCTGCTGCATGTCTTCCAGTTTTGTGACTCTTTCACCAAAAGACCGCGAGTTCAGTATGTGCTCTTTTGGCGGCGGTGCATCCTCAAGCGCAATGCAGGACTCACCATTCAGCTCACGGGTGATACGCTCAACGATGACGTCAAAATTTTTCCGTATCATGCTGATGTTGCTGTCTGCCAGCTGCAGAGCCGTTGTTATTCCCAGCTGATTCATGCGTTTGCTGATGCGCTGACCAATACCCCAGATATCGCTGACGTTGGTCAGATGCAGGAGCTTTCGCTGCCGGTGTCTGTCGGACAGGTCCACGACGCCGTTAGTCTGTGTCCATTTCTTTGCCGCATGGTTGGCCAGTTTCGCCAGCGTTTTCGTCGGCGCAAACCCCACGCCGATAATGAGTCCCGTTTCCCTGCGGATACGCTCGCGCATCTGCTGTCCGAAGGTCTCAAGCGGGATAAGGCTGTTAATCCCTGGAACGTCCAGAAAACACTCGTCAATTGAGTAAACTTCCTGCCCCGCAGCCATCTCCCCCAGTATCGCCATCATGCGTGCCGACATGTCGCCATACAGCTCGTAGTTGGAGCTGAATACGTATACCCCGTTCTCCCTGAAGAAACGCTCATTCTTAAACAGCGGGGCCGCCATTTTTATGCCCATTCGCTTTGCTTCATCCGAGCGGGCAATAACGCAGCCATCATTATTCGACACAACCACAATGGGTTTTCCGCGCAGGTCGGGTCGGAATACCGTTTCACAGGAGGCGTAAAAATTATTGGCATCGGCCAGCGCAAACATCCCTACTCTCCTGCCGGCCCGTTGAATCCCACCCCGGCCACATCAGTGAGCGCATAGGCAACCACACCCCAGACGGGCAGCGTCTGGTTCACATCCAGCACTGTTACCGTTTCGTCCTCGTCCAGCGCCTGCAGCGCGGGAACCGGATTGAGCAGCAGTCGTCTCAGCGTCAGCTCCCCGTCAACCTCAGCAACGATTAGCTGGCGGTGTACAGGCGTTAGTGCACGATCGATAGCCAGCACGGATCCTTTCACAATACCGGCATCGGGGCAGTCGCTTTCGCTGCGCATCAAATAGGTTGAGTAAGGGGAAAGATGAACGAGATCGCCCAGGTTAAGGCGCGTTTCGGTGTAGTTCTGAGCGGGATTCTGAAAGGCCATTAAAATGCTCCATTCTGACCAGCATTGCTGCCTGTCTGCATCCAACAGGCATACACATTTATGACTCCTGTGATGAGTATAAGTCGTTACAGCCGGCAATGCTCATGTGTGTACGCCGGTGTCTGCTATAGGCAAAAAGCGAGTTTTGTTCTCTTATTCATATTCAAAAGCATCCACATCTTTCCAGCAATGCATTTTCATTCGGTATATGTATGGCTCGCAGAAACAGAAAACCGGGGGCGGCAAAACGTTGCCGCCCCCGGTGTTTCAGCCGTGGAAAGTCACGCTGGTGTCGACCGGCACGCGATCCATGCAGAGGCGACTTCCGGGGGCTGACTCGTCCGGGTAGCCGAAGGAGATACCAAACAGCAGTTTTAACTCGTCAGAAACGCCGAGGAATTCGCGGATGGGGTCGGCAAAAAAACCGAGCGAGGTCTGAGGAATACCACCGAGACCGCGTGCCGCAAGCGACAGCAGGAACATCTGACCATACATACCGATATCACCCGCAACGCGGACGTTGTCGCCAAATGAAGGCATGAACAGGAACGCGGCCTGCGGGGCGTTAAAGAACGAGTAGTTCATCGCCCCCACGCGATGCCGGCCTTCTTTATCCTCGCGCATAACGTTCATGGCTTCGTAGTAGGCTTTGCCCATCGCATCGTTACGCTTACGATATTCGCCGTAAAAGTGATTCTGGTCGAAAGAGAAATCCGGGGAGAACTCACCGGCATCATTTTTTACGTGGAGAATGCTGGAAAGCTGCTTAAGCTTTTCGCCCCGAACGATGTGGGTATTCCAGGGCTGCGTGTTACAGTTGGATGGCGCGCTCTGGGCGTCCTCCAGTACCTCACGTATGATGCTTAGCGGCACAGGTTTGTCGAGAAAACTGCGGATAGAGCGACGTGCGTGGGCAGTTTCTTTGAATGACAGTGTCTCTTCGGATGATGTTTCGGATTGGACAGTCTTCATCGTCATAACGGCTTCCTTAATCTGGATAATGTTTGAAACCTTTTTCCTACACTTTTCCAGTCATCAGGACTGGAGCCCGCAAGATAACGTGGCACCAAAAAAGTGGGATCTTTTAATGTCTTTAGCAAAGGCATCTTTTCGGCCAATGCTAATAACGAAAAAATCGCCCTGTAATTATTACTTCAGGCTATCAGAATAATTCTTATGGGCCTCATCCGCACCACTGGAAAGCAGCATGGTATCCCCTCCTACAGCCAGGAATGAAACGCCCAGATCTTTATAATTTTTTGCTTGCTCCGGAGTGACGGCTATTGTCCCAACAGGGATGCCGAGTGTGTTAACTTTTTTGATCATATATTCCATCGCCTCAACGACTTCTGGATGGAAAATATTTAACCCATGCCCCATATCAACGGCCAAATCAATTGGGCCCAGGAAAATGGCACCAATATCCGATACAGAACAAATTTCTTCCAGATTCTCAAGGCCTTTACGGCTTTCGATTTGAATAATCATCATTGATTCACTGGCAATCCTTTCCATATAGCAAGGTATACGACCATATAAACCAGCACGAACAGCAGAAGCACCCATACCACGATTACCACGAGGTGCAAAAGAAGACCAGTACATGATTTGTTCTGCTTCTTCTTTTGTTTCTACTTTAGGGAATATAATATTGTTTATCCCCTGGTCCATTAACTGTTTAATCAGGCCGGTACTGGGGCCTCCGACACGAACTACAGGCGTCATATTAAATGGTGCAATGGCCCGTGCCGCAGCAACAATACTTTCTACAGTATGAGCGCCATGTTCACCGTCAATGAACAACCAGTCAAAATTACTGGTTGCCAGAACCTCAGCCACATCAGCTGAGGGGATTTCGAGACCTATACCTAATTGCAGGTTTCCCTTTTCGATATTATGCTTAAAATTATTCTTCAGATAATCTTTAACAATAGCCATAATCTGTATATTCCTTATTATAGAGTTGCGTACTGAAATCAGAACTGCGTAAGGATATTTTTCCTCGCGCAAATTGGGCATTTTATTAATTCATCAGATATCAAAAGTGTCGACAACACTTACATGCAGACGAACATTAATATTATTTCGTGTGGCATTTGAATATGGGCACACTTCGTGTCCTTTCTTCACAAGTTCAGTTGCGGAATTTTTGTCCATTCCCCGTACTTCCACATCCAAATCAACATCCAGAGCAAATCCCCCCTGAGCATTTTGTCCTATGCCAACAGCGCAGGAAGTTTTTGTCGAAACACCTTCCAGTTTTTGTTGCTGGATGATATGAATCAGGGCGTTATCGAAACATGCTGCATACCCCATCGCGAATAACTGCTCAGGATTAGCACCTGTCTTACCACTTTCATTTTTGAAGCTGACTAAATCCAGACCGAATGAACCATCATCCAGCGCGACGTGGCCATCACGACCACCGACTGAAGTTGCACGAGTTTTATAAAAAATTTTCATGGTGTTAATCCTTACTGGTTTATTAAATCGTATGCGATATATTATGACCAGATCATATTGCATGATTCAGTGGCGTCAATAAAATTTACAAAATAAATCGTATGCGATATGATAGGGCGAAATGCACGGGAGAGATCTGATGACTGACAGCAAAATTCCTGATATGACTGAGTACACTAACTTGCCGAAACTTGGCGATTTTCTGTGCTTTGCAACCTATACGGCTAACCTTGCATTCGGCAAGGCTTATCAGCCCTACCTGGCTGAACTGGGCTTAACTTACACGCAATGGATTACGCTTCTGGCTCTGGCTGAAGAGGATGGCCAGACCGTGAATCAATTAGGTGAGAAACTGTTTTTAGCCTCCAGCACCCTGACGCCATTGTTAAAAAACCTTGAAAAAAAGGATGTCGTACTTAGGTTACGTTCAAAGGAAGACGAGCGAAAAGTGGGCATTTTTCTTACTGATTGTGGGAGAGAATTGCTCAAAGCAAGCCATCGCTGTCTGGATGTTTTTAATGGTCTTGGACTGACCCTGGAAGAAGTGCAGGTGCTGCAAAAAGCAATCCTCAGGGTACGAGATAATTTATTAAATACATCAAACTCAGACTGAATTTTAACCTCACTGTCTGAGCTACTTATCCCGTGAATGAATCGCCACAGGTTTAACAGCCCCGTCCTTTAAAATATTCTAAAGAGAGGTGCACATGGGCAGTAAGCGCTATTCTGAAGAGTTTAAATTGAAGCAGTAAAAGAGGTTGTTGATCATGGCCATTATCAGGATGCGTCCAGGGTTATCGCAGGAACCATCTGGATCTGCGGGCAGGTAAAGGCGAGGTAAGTATCGTGTCTCCCAACAGGCTCCTGCGACAATCAATCCTGTTGCTCCGCATGAGCATTGGATGAGGGACATTACCTGCATCAGGCCCCACGAAGGCTGGCTGTATCCTGCCATGATTGTTGATCTGTTCTCACGCAAAATTGCTGGCGGTCAATGTAACCGCAGATGGAAAAGGAGAGTGTCCTGAACGCATTGCTGATAGCTGTAAGGCGGCATAACCCCCAAAAACAGGCGCTGGTTCTCTGACCAGGGCAGTCAGTCCACAAGCCATGAGTGGTGGCCGTTCCAGAAATCACATGGAGTTGAAGTCAGCATGAGCCATCGCGGTAACTGCCACGATAATGCAGTTGCAGAAAGCTTTTTTCAATTGCTGAAGCGTGAACGGATAAAGAAAAAGAACTACGAATCGCGTGAACAGCCCGCAGCGCCAAATCCCCCTCCCTGCACCATTCAATGAACTCATCCGGTAACGGCCAGAACGGTGAAACGCTGTCCTGCGAGCGACTGCTGTACGTTGCGTCCTCATTGCCCGACTGCGTCTGATGACACCCTGCCTGCCCGTTAATTTGCATCAGGGAGTGTCATTTCTGAGGCACCACTGGATCTCCGGAAGTTATCGATGTCCTCACACTCAGCACTTTTTCGTTACACAAGCAGACAGGGCTAATACCGGAGAACGGGCGGTTCTCCTCTGACCAGCTAAATAAGCTGGACATTTTCTGAACATCCGCAGGCGCCTGCCGATAATCAATAAGGGGTATATCACCAGGTTGCTTTCCAGAGAAAGCTCGTCACATAAAGAAAATAATTTCCTGATAAATAAGGATAAATATGTTTCCTGCACGTATTGCTACAAAAATGACATTGGGTGGCGTCCTGCTGTTAGGCGTGACGACTGCAATTGTCTGTCTTGTACTGTTGTTACGTGGTCAGCCACGCATTATTGAAGCCAGCAATAAATTAATTGAGCAAGCCGGTGGAAACCTGGTCAGCAGGCTGGACCAGCAGCTGGCGGGCATTCAGGGAGAGGCAGTCAGCATGGCGCGTCTGGCAGAGGTGCTGCCACACGATGTTTCGCTGTGGCAGAACAGTTTTCCGCAAATGATCGACAGTAATGGTAATCATACTATCGCCGGTGGAGGCATCTGGCCTGAGCCGGATGCGTTTGTTGCAGGCACTGCACTGCGCAGCTTCTTCTGGGCGCGTGAAGAGAGTGGCAAACTCGCTTACTCTGACGGATATAATCAGCCTGCTACCGGCGATTATCACAAGGAAAGCTGGTATACACAGGCTCGCAATGCGCCACGCGATCGCTGTACCTGGTCCGATGTTTATCAGGATCAGGTTTCAGGCGTCAAAATGGTGACCTGCAGCGTACCCTACTATGCCGGTGACCGTTTCGCGGGTGTCGCTACACTGGATGTGATGCTGGATAACCTGGCACAGTTTGTGAAAACTCAGGGTAATGTGACGGGGGGTTATGCCCTTGCGGCAGACAAGACCGGTACGCTGCTCTACTACCCTGGCGTGGATACCAAAGTGCTGAATACCTTATCCACTGTTGCTCAGAAAGAGAGCTGGCTGCAGCCCGTTGTGTCAAAATTAAAAAGCCTCGGGCCTGATGCAACCCTGGCCACTGTCGATCGTATTAATGATGCACACCTGAATCAATCCGCACAGGTTACCCTGTTCCGCATGCCGGGAACTGGCTGGATCATAGGTCTGGTTACGCCGGAGAAAGTGGTCAGTGGCATGGCCCGCACGATTATGTGGGATATTTTCATATTCCTTGTGCCTGCCATGATTATTCTGCTTATTCTCACCTGGTGGTTTACACAGCGTATTGGTCAGCGCCTGCGTCATACCTATGATGCTCTGAACGAGATTGCGACAGGAGATGGCGATCTGACGCGCCGTCTTGAGCGTAATGGTCACGACGAACTTGCCGACATTGCCGGAGCCTTCAACATTTTCGTCGATAAGATTGCGGGTGTAATCACCCGTGTTCAAGGCAGCAGCGAAACGGTAGCGATCAATGCATCTGGGCTGGCTCAAAGCAATCAGTCATTTTCAGACAAGATTGCGGAGCAGGCCGCTGCGCTTGAGCAGAGTGCTGCTGCGATGGAACAACTTAACGCAACAGTACAGCAGAACGCTGAAAACACCCGGCTGGCTGATACGGTCGCGGAAAAAACTTCACAGATTGCGCAGACCAGTTCAGGAACAATGGAGGAAATGGTGCACACTATGGCAGCCATTCAGAACTCCTCACAGCGCGTCGCTGAAATCCTGGGACTGATTGACAGCATTGCCTTCCAGACCAATATACTTGCGCTGAATGCGGCAGTAGAAGCGGCGCGCGCCGGTGAGCAGGGAAAAGGATTTGCCGTTGTCGCAGCAGAAGTCCGTGCGCTGGCGCAGCGTAGCGCAAACGCAGCACAGGAAATCAAACTCCTCATTTCCGATTCCGACAGCACGGTCATTGCTGGCAGCAAGCTGGTGAAAGGTGCTGGTGAGCAACTGAAACAACTGGTTAACGACGTACATCGCGTCAGACAGGTTGTTGGGGAGATGCGGGTCGCCGGTGATGAGCAGAGCAAAGGCATTTCTGAAATGACGCTGGCAGTTACACAGATGGAGCGCGGTATTCAGCAAAACCTGTCGCTCATCAACCAGACTGCAGAAAACACTCAGGTTCTGCGTGACGAGGCAGCACAGCTCGCACAGGAAATATCCATATTCAAAGTGGTTAACGGATAGTGCAAATCAAGGTTTGGCTGCGATGAGCCCTAAAACTGATCCAGCATTACTGCCCGGGCCAGCTATCTGGCGCCGGGCGATTTAGTAACCTGCAAGCATGGCTGCACCTTAGAGCAATGTGTTCCAGTTGCGTGCAGCGATTTCACACTGACTCAGAAGGACCTCGCTTCACGTGGCGATACGTATGTACTGATATGATGTCTCTGTAATTAGGGGCATTTTCCTGCGCGCGTAAATTTACCCTTGCAACCCATGCCATAACAGATATGCTATATACGAAACATATTTGTCCTAAAGCCAACGATTAGTTAAGCTATTTCAACGAGATACGCGTATATTGCCCGCTCATTGTTGATAGCAATGCTTACCAATGCATCCCTTTATAATCAAAGAGTTAGCATTTTTTCCGACTCTGTTCGGACAGGTTTCGGATTAAAATGTTTTTGCCTGAAGCCTCTTTACTCCTCACCGACTCTCGCGATCTACCTTGCATCATCAGGTTAAATCCTTTTATTCCCGGAATATCTTTCAGACTCGTTTATAGCGTGGAGACAATTTTTCGCGCTTCATCCGCCATGAGCTGTCGCGCGCTCACTGCCCCGCAAACCAGACCTTGCCTTTCCCTGAGCGATTAATGCTTTCAGTGCCGCCATCAAAGCATCTGAGTTTGCATGGGGCTGCTGCTGCCTGAACTGGGCAAGGCCGCCCTACATTATTTTTGCTTGAGCATCTGGTAGCTTTTCGACTGCGCTTGTGGTTCATTTCAGCAGATAAGCCTATCCATACATCATCACGCCTTCGAAGACTGTGCAGGAAATGGCAGATGCCTCACTTAAGTCTATTCTGCGAAGTCCTTTGCCTCAGTTGCCAGCAGCGCCCGATGCAGCGTTCCAACGGTGACGGCAAACGGCAGGCCGTTCAGGCTTTTCTGAGGGAAGCGGATATCGGCGGCAATCTGAGCAATGCGCGCCTCTCTGTCCCCCTCTAGCGCGGGCAGCCGAAGCGGGCTGCGGTAGATTTTTAGTAGGTTGAGCAGCTGCGCATTCGGCTTACCGTACTCCACCAGAGATTGAAGTAACAGGCTGAATCCGACTTTTTCGCCGTGCAGCCAGTCCTGCAGCTCCGGCTGATGAGTCAACGTATCGTGGATCACGTGCGCCAGCCCCGGCGTATCCAGTTCACCGCGCACGCTGTTGGCTAATCCGGCCAGCACGATATTGGCCTCAATCACCCTTTCCAGTGCCGGCGTCACCTGCTGCTTCTCATTTGCCACGATCGCCTTTTCGCCCCAGTGCAGGAGTGTATCGTAGGCCTGCCTGGCCGCCGACACTTTTACCTCCAGCGCCAGATGGTGCGGGTTATGCCGCTGCCAGGGATCAAATTCCACCCATTTCGCCAGCGCATCGACGATGCCGGAGCGCAAATAGCGCACGTCGGCGCGGGTGATGATTTCACTGTCGACCAGAATCAGTGCAGGCATGGCATTCAATGCCAGGCTGTCGAGATGGCCGCCTTCTTCATTGTAGATAATCGCCAGCGGCGACCAGGCGGCGCAGGTTGCCGCCAGCGTCGGTAGCACAATAAGCTGGCGATCGCCCAGCGCATCGTTAACGGCTTTCGCGGTATCCAGCACGCGCCCGCCACCGATGGCCAGAATGCCTTCCGCGCCCTGCTTCAGCAGGTTATGGCGAAATCGGGCGATGGTCGCATCGGTGCATTCGCCGGTTAAATACTCCACCTGCCAGCGCACACCTTCCCGGTTCAGGCTCTCCTCCAGCGCCGGGTTCACCGCCTGCCAGGCCTGTGGCGACGTGAGAATGCGCAGATGATCGACCAGCGGACGGATGCGTTCACCGACCTGGTGGACAAGGCCCGCCTGCTGGATGTAGTTGCCCGGTGACTTGATTGCGAACTGCGCGGGCGGTGATAGCGGTTGAACTGTACTCATGGCATCCTCCGATGACAACAAAATCTGTGACGGGCTACGTGACTACGGTTCCTGTATTGTCTCGCTGGTCCAGACCACAAACGTCGGCGGCAGCCAGGCCGTCACCTCCGGCAGCGGTTCGTTAAAGAGGACAATTTCCACGAAGCAGGTTTGTGCCGTACTGCCCTGGCCGAGCCGTGAACTGCCTATGTCGGTGGTTAACACGTTCGGGTTGCCGTGTTTATCCAGTGAGCGGTTTTCCTGTGCATTCAGCGGATCGTACCAGGCACCGGTGGAGATCTGCACCACACCGGGCCGGATATCCTCGGTGAGATGTACCCCAGCCAGCAGCGCGCCGCGATCGTTAAACACTTTCACGATATCGCGCTCGCCGATGCCGCGCGCGGCAGCGTCCTCCGGATGCATCCACAGCGGCTCGCGACCGTTAATTTTGGTCTGCTGGCTGACCGAACCGTGGTCGTACTGGCTGTGCAGCCGCATGCGCGGCTGGCTAGACAACAGATGCAGCGGCCAGCGCTGGCGCAGTGCCTGTTGGGCATTTTGCTCATCTGTGTACCAGTAGGCGTAGCCCGGCGCTTCGCGGTAGCCAAAGGCTGCCACCGCCGCAGAAAAGAGCTCGATTTTACCCGACGGCGTAGACAGCGGCGCGGCCTCGGGATCGTCCCGGAAGGCCTTCAGAAGGATCTGCGGCACGTCTGGTACAGCGTATTCCAGCTTGCCCTGCCCCCAGAAATCCTCGAAGTCTGGCAGCTGAATGCCGTCCTCTGCGGCCCGCGGACGGGAATCCTGATAAATCTTTTCCAGCCAGCCTCGCGCGCTGTACCCTTCGGTAAACTGCGCGGCAAAATCCAGCTTTTCAGCCAGCGCGCTGAAGATGGCATAATCATCCCGCGCTTCCCCCTGCGGCGGCAGATGCTGGCGCATGGCGATCATAAAGCCGTCGTTGCTGGCGCTTCCGATATCTTCTCGCTCCAGTGACGTCGTAGCGGGCAGCACGATATCAGCGAATTTGGCCTGCGCGGTCCAGTACTGTTCATGGACGATTACCGTTTCCGGCCGCCGCCAACCATCGATCAGCCGGTTGAGATCCTGATGATGGTGGAAGCTGTTGCCGCCCGCCCAGTAAACGAGGCGGATATCGGGATAGGTTAGGGTCTGGCCATCGAATTCGTAGCTTTCTCCGGGATGCAGCAACATATCGGTGATACGCGCCACCGGAATACGCGTACTGACCGCGTTGCGGCCTGCTGGCATACGCGGACCGGAGAAGCGCCGCCGTTCGGCACCAGCCAGATTCGTCGAGGCATAGCCAAAACCGATGCCGCCGCCGGGGGTGCCAATTTGTCCTAACAGCGCGGTGACCGCCACCAGCGCCCAGTAGGCCTGCTCACCCTGACGTGCACGCTGAACCGACCACGCCATATTGATCATCGTTTTCTTCTGCGCCATCTGTCGCGCCAGCTGGCGGATGGTATCCGCCGGCAGCCCGGTGATGGTCGCCGCCCACTCAGGCGTTTTTGCCTCGCCGTCATCCTCGCCCTGCAGGTAAGCAGCAAAGCGATCATAGCCAACTGTACAGCGGGAGATAAAATCATGATTAATAAGCAGCTCGGCAATCAGCACCTGACACACCGCCAGCAGCAGCGCGGTATCACTACCGGGCTGGATCGCTAGCCATTCTGCATCGTGGACAGCGGCCAGATCGTTGCGCACCGGGCTAACGTTAATAAAACGGCAGCCGTTGGCACGCAGGGTTTGCAGCCAGTAGTCCAGGGCATGATCGTTGGCTCCGCCGCCATTAACCTGGGCATTACGCAGCGGCAGGCCGCCGATGGCAACGAACAGTTCACAGTGTGCAGCCAATACCGGCCAGTGGGTGTGCTGACGCTGAAGATCGTCGAGATCGCCGAGAATATGCGGCAAAACGCGTTCTCCGGCGGCGATACTGTAGGTATTGGTACTGGCGGTATAGCCGCCAAACAGATTGAGGAAGCGATGCAGCTGGCTTTGCGCATGATGGAAGCGCCCGGCGCTCGACCAGCCGTAGGAACCGCCATAGATCGCCTGATTACTGTGGGTATCTTTTACCCGCCGCAACTCACCGGCCACCAGCGACAGCGCCTGCTCCCAACTCACTTCCACAAAGGGTTCTTTACCACGTCCCTCACGGTTGGCAGGCTTGCCCTGCAGGTAGCCGAGCCTCACCGCCGGCCGCCGTACGCGGCTGTTGCCCTGCACCGCACCCGGCATCGAGAAGCCAATCTTCGACGGATTGCGGTCCCACTCAACGGGCTCGACGGCAGTCAGTACTCCGTTATCAGTGGTCACCCGATAGGTGCCCCAGTGGGTCACGGTCAGTCGTTTTTCGGCTTCGGCCTGCTGGCTCATGGTGCACTCCGGGATGTTAATGCATGGTCATACCGCCAGTGACGTTAATCGCCTGGCCGGCCATATAAGAGGACAGCGGACTGGCGAGAAACAGCACCACGCTGGCAACGTCTTCAGGCTGTGCGGTGCGCCCCAGCGGCACCTGTGAGCAGTCTTCAGCATAGGTAGTTAGTTAAACGAGTACCGCATGCCTTGAGGCGACATACTACCCAATCAGGCGATAGCTTTTTCCCCGCCTGCGAGGCGATATTGATAATACGTCCATAGCGCCGGGGCTTCATCACTGCAATCAACTCGCCTGCCTGTTCAGGCCGGGAGATATCAAAGGACTACCACAGCCAGCGATCGCCGGTTTCACTCGCGATGATGGCGATGTCGCCTACCACCACGCAGGCACCAGCCTGATGCAGCAGTTCGGCGATCGACCGTCCGATCCCCTGCAGTCCGCCGGTGACCACCGCCGTCTGCCCCCGAAGATCGATAGAAACCATTAAACCACCTGGCGGGAAAAGGCGTCGGTGCTGATCCCGGCCGCCAATATCTGGCGCGCATACTCTTTCGCCGAGAACAGCGAGTGGTCGCGATAGTTACCGCATTCCAGTGGCGTAACCGCCGGGACGTCGGTGGCATCAACGACACGCTCCAGCACGCGGGTCAGCGCGGTAGCGATGGTTTTTGGGTCGCGATTATCCCACAGGATTAAATAGAAGCCGGTGCGGCAACCCATCGGGGAAATATCGATCACGCCCTCCAGCTCTTCACGCAGGCCGAAGGCCAGCAGGTGCTCCAGCGTATGCATTGCAGCTGTCGGGATAGCATCCACGTTCGGCTGCAGCAGGCGCAGGTCGTATTTTTCCACCACGCTTCCCAGCACGTGTTTTTCATTGCCGGCCACCCGCACATACGGGGCGATGACTTTGTTATGGTCAAGCGTAAAGCTCTCTACTGCTGGCATACTGTTTCTCCTTACCATTATTCGCGACGTATCCGTCGCGCCAGACGCGTGCCGAAGGTCTGTAAAAGCTGCACGATTACGATCAGCACCAGCGCGGTGGTGAGCGTGGCGAAGGCATC
Source organism: Pantoea sp. M_10 (assembly GCF_008631515.1). Classification (NCBI taxonomy): domain Bacteria; kingdom Pseudomonadati; phylum Pseudomonadota; class Gammaproteobacteria; order Enterobacterales; family Erwiniaceae; genus Pantoea; species Pantoea sp. M_10. The sequence continues at coordinate 213,647 of NZ_VWUL01000004.1, forward strand.
AAAGCGCTGATATCCGTAGGTAATGGCCAGATCGCCGATGCCGCCGCCACCGACGGTGCCGGCCATCGCGGTGGCACCCAGTAGGCCGATCGTGGCGGTGGTGAGTGCCAGGATCAGCGATGATGCGGCTTCCGGCAGCATAAAGTACCAGATGGTTTGGATGGTACTGGCCCCCATGGCGTTGGCGGATTCAAGAATGCCGTCATCTACCTCCAGCAGAGAACTTTCCACCAGCCGGACAATATAGGGAGCGATAAACACTACCAGCGGCACAATCGCGCCGGCGGTGCCGATGGTAGTGCCGACCAGCCAGCGGGTGACCGGAAGAATGCTGATTAGCAGGATGATAAACGGCAGGGAACGCAGGATATTGACCACGGGATTGAGGAGCTGGTGCAGCGCCACGTTGGGCAAAATGCCACCGGGGCGGCACAGTACCAGCACAATGCCAAGTGGGATACCAAGGAGCGCACCAAATCCCAGCGAGACGCTGACCATAATCAGCGTGTCGTACAGCGCCAGCAGAAACTGATCGCCGGTCACGGCGGTATCAATAAATTCAAACATCGCTGATTTTCACTCCTGCGTCATGGAGGTAGCGGATTGCCGCATCAATGTCCGCCGTTTCCCCGCCGATCTGCACGATCATAAAACCGAGAATGGTGTTCTGAATTTCTGACATGCTGGCAAACAGGATATTGACCTCCACCGGATACTCGCGGATCAGCCGGTTAACGATCGGCTGCTGCGCGGTCTGACCGACGAATTCCAGCCGCAGTGCCCGGCTCTGGCTTTGCTGCCTGATGCGCGCCACGGTCTGTTCCGGCAGGCGATCATGGATCACCGACTGTACAAAGCTGGCGGTGACCTCCTCCTTAGGCTGGCCAAACAGATCCAGTACGCTGCCCTGTTCAACTACCCGCCCCTGTGCCATCACCGCGACCTTGTGGCAGATTTTCTGTACCACGGACATTTCGTGGGTAATTAGCACAATGGTGATGCCGTAGCGGCGGTTGATTTCCTGCAGCAGCAGCAGGATCTGCACGGTGGTGTGCGGGTCCAGGGCCGAAGTCGCTTCATCACACAGCAGAATTGACGGATTGGTGGCCAGCGCGCGTGCAATCCCCACGCGCTGTTTTTGCCCACCGGAAAGCTCATCGGGATAACTTTCTGCTTTATCACTGAGGTTCACGAAAGCCAGGAGCTCGCTCACCCGCTCACGAATAAAGGCTTTATCGCGCCCCTGTAAGATCAGCGGTATCGCCACGTTGTGAAATACCGTGCGTGAGTTCAGCAGGTTGAAGTGCTGAAAGATCATTCCAATATCTTTCTTTAATTGGTTCAGCTGTTTCTTACTGATGCCCTGCAGCGACAGATTGTTAATCAGCACATCGCCCTGAGTAGGCGCTTCAAGATGGTTTATTAAGCGCAGCAGCGTACTTTTTCCCGCGCCGCTGGTACCGATTACGCCAAAGATATCACCCTGATTAATCGTCAGATTGACGTTATCCAGCGCAAGGAAGCTTTCTCCCTTACGGGTAAACGTTTTGCTGACCGCGTTAAAGCGGATAACCGGCTGGCTCATTTGAAATAGCTGGGCTGCAGGTAGCCGTCGTACTGCGAATGGCTGGTGATATAGGTTTTAAACTCGGCGGAGTGGTAGCCTGCCACGATATCTTTAGCGAACTGCGCGTCTTCATTTTTCCCGGCTACCGTGACCACATTGATAAACTGGCTGGTTGGCGTTTCCAGTTTCAGCGCCGAGCTTAATTTCATTCCGCTGGAGACAGCAAAGTTCCCCTGAATCAGGCCGAAATCAACGTCCGGCAGTGCGCGAACCTGCTGGGCGTTATCCATTTCTTTCAGCACGATTTTGTAGGGATTTTCGATGATCGCTTTCTGTGAGAAGGACGCCGGGTCGATATCGGCCTTGAGCTTAACCCAGCCGAGGCTTTGCAGCACCAGCAGGGCGCGGTATTCATTAGGTGCCTGGTTCGGGACTGAAATCACCGTGCCCGGCTTTGGGGTGTTCAGCGTGTTGAGCCTGCCGGCATAGAGGCCCATTGGTGGGGTTGGCACCTGCACAATGCCGACGTTATCGATCCCCAGACGTTCGTTGACGGATTTTAAGTAAACCGGGTGCTGCATAATATTGGCTTCAATATTACCCCGCGCCACCGCATCATTAACCTGAATACCGTCGCTGAAATCTTTATACTCGACTTTATACCCCTTCTTGATCAAAAAGGGCGCAACGCCTTTTTGAAACTGTTCTTTATAAGGGCCGGGATTAAAACCCAAACGAATTAATTTATCATCGGCATGCGCTGTCGAAATAACTGCAGCAGAAGACAATAAGGCAACAACAATTCCGCTAATCAATGACCTGCGCATAGAAACATTCTCTCCGGTAACGTGTTGAATACAAAAATAATTGATTCCAATATACTTAGGATTTTGCAGCAAAAGTGAATTCCGCTCAATATCTTTATTGTGCTAACCTTAACCGTTTTTTGTTATTGCGATTTATTAATATCCTTATTAATTTTAATATTTTTCCTGCCGGATAATTTCATTTTATGAAATGACGGGCTATGCCATAGTCCAGGTATTATTTTTTTATCGGGATGTGTTATGCCGGTATTTTCTGCTTCACCCCTGCTTGATCAGTTAGAAGAGAATCTGTTTAGTGCGCTGGAAAAGATGGCGGCACAGATCGATACCTCACAGCGCCCGCTGATTGACCTGTCTTCCGGCAGTCCGCGCCAGCCTACGCCGGCAGCAGTGGTGGCCACGCTGCAATCCGCCGCTGCGCAGCCAGAAAACCACGATTATCCATCGTTCTGGGGCAAGCCCGCGCTGCGCCAGGCGATAGCCCGCTTTTATCAACGTCAGTACGGCACAGAGCTGGACCCGGATAGCGAAATTGCCGTTTTCCACGGCTCGCATATCGGCGTGACCGGCCTGCCGCGTGCGCTGCTCGCACCCGGTCAGTATATGATTTCGACCGATCCGTGCTACCCCATTTACCGTTCGGCCGCCGCGCAGGCGCACGCAAAGTTCTACGGTATTCCGCTGCACGCATCAAACCAGTTTCTGCCGGACTTTACCGAGGTGCCGAAAGCTGTCACTCAGCATGCCGGGCTGCTGATGCTGAACTATCCTCACAATCCCACCGGGGCGGTGGCCACCCCGCAATTGTTTGACGATGCGCTGGCGTTCGTGCAGCGGCTGAACATTCCGCTTCTGCACGATTTCGCCTACTCGGCGATTGGCCGCCATCCGCAGGACGCGCCGCCGAGCCTGCTGTCGCAGCCGGAGGCTAAAGAGTGGAGCGTTGAGATCTATACGATGTCGAAAACCTTCCTGATGGCAGGCTGGCGCTTCGGCTTCGCCGTCGGCAATGCCTCGGTGATTAGCGCATTTAAAAAGCTGCACACCCACAGCTACAGCACAGTGTTTGGGGCGGTGCAGGATGCGGCAATTACCGCGCTGGGTCTGCCGGAGAGCGCGGTTGCGGAGTTTGCCTCACTTTACCACCATCGTCGCGAGCGGGTTATCCGCGCGCTGGAAGCGATGCGCTGGCCGATGGATGCCCGCCAGGGCACCTTCTTCCTCTGGCTACCGGTTCCAGCGGGATACAGCTCGCAGCTGTTCACCGAGCACCTGCTGCACGAGGCGCAGGTTCTGGTTGCTCCAGGGCACGGTTTTGGCGCTGGCGGCGAAGGGTTTATACGCCTGAGCCTGACCGCCAGCGACGAGGCACTGGATGAGTCGCTGAAGCGGATTGCGGCACTGAAACTCTTCAGTTGAACCCGACACTTTTTAGCAGGTGCGCACAGGAGCCTACAACCTGCAAGCAGCAGCCTGACGTGTAGTAGTCTGCATCATCGCTTCAGCATAAAACTCACCGGCTTAATAGCTGCGCGGAATAGTAGATCACTTCGAGGGAATTCACAGAGCCCGGGTCTCTCAGGCCTGGTTTTTTGATGCTCCTAAATGGCCCAGCGCACCCGATGTTTATGTCAGCTTTTCGCTCATAGCGGGCCTTGAGAGCCGTCTGTCCGCCTTGTGCCAGAAGCGGACGTAGTGAACAACAGTTTGTGTGGAGCAACCGGGGACAGTACAGTACGCTTCAAACCAGATATATGAAATACTTTTATATCTTTTTTTTAATCCAGGTAGAGAACGGCATATTAACTTTATCATGAAGCGATATGGCATATGATTTTTCAGGTCAGCAGATTCAAGCTTTTCTGATATCAAAGGTGATGGGAAGGGATAAAAACGATTACACGAATCCTCTAAAGTTATGGTTTTTCTTGCCGATAATATTTTTATTTGAACGGTGCATGCAAGTGAGTAATTTTTTTGTCAGATTAACAATGTCCCTCATCATGACACTCAGTCTGTCCGGTTGCGGTACTTTGCTGGGAAGTAAGTTTTACGATATCGATATCCATCCTAAAAAATATAATGATACCCATCATAATTTCACAGAATATACTAACACCGTTTTACTGTCTGAAAATATTGATGGTAGTCATAATTTTATTACAAATGGTAGCACCGTATTTCTTCTGGTTGCTGGCACAGGGAATTTTAATAAAGAGAACATAAATCAGAGACTCAAGCCATTTTATGATTTTCTGACCTGGGCTAAGCTGGAAGGCAGTGAAAGTGAAAACAAACGTATTTTTTACAATATGCAAACAGAAATGAAGCGGCGTCATATAGAGTTTCGTTACTTCCCGGACGGCACGCCAGCGTTTGTTGATACCAATGACGGGTTAACAGATTTTGAGAAAGCTATTTTCCAGAATTTTTCAGATTATTATACGCCACAGCAAATCGCTAAGCTTGTTTTAATCGCTATTAGTGTAACTTATCAAGGGGAGCCCAGAGAAGTTATAAAGTGATACTAAATTATAAAAATAATCAGAAGCCAGTTTAGTTAATTGCCATTAAATCTTCGGGGTTTCAGTCTGAATAGAGTGAAACCCCGTTATTACCAGCTTTAGCAGGTAGGATGACCGTGCAGAGGATTGCCGATGAAATTGCAGCTGCAACGTCTGCCTGCCGGGAGAAAATTCGATAGCTTAGCCACGTTTCACACTCGGATTGGCATTCGTAAAACTATGATAATCAGTCCGATCGCGAGATCGCTCTCAGCTTTCGTTCATTTCTTGCAAAGCTGGTATGACGTCCGCTTTGTGCCAGAAGCGGACATTGTAATAAATCATAAGGTATGAAATGCCAGAATACCCGTTCAATCTTACAACGACTCAATCACCTCAAATTATTTTGCGATAATTTCCATATTGCCAGAAAAATATTCTGCACTGAGAAAAACCACTTATGCTCTTTCTGCCAGCATTCGAGACTTATATCGCCCTCGCCTTCTTTGCGGGCAAACCCCTCAGTAACATCACAAAAACGGACCAGTTTCATTAAAACTGTCTGTTTTCACTTTTCTGAACTTCACACTGGATATAAATGGGTCTCCCTCAACGGGTATGCATGCCGAAATCAGCATCCCATGTTTAAAAGGTGTTCAGATGTTGTTCAGAAAATCATTATCAGGTCTCGCGATCGCTGTGATTACGTGCTCCGCCACGATGGCGTACGGGTCACAGGAAAGGCCGACCATGTCTTTAGGTTATGAACAGGGGCATATCAGAGATTTTGGAGATGTCAGAGGCGGGAACTTCAGGTTTCAGTATGAGAATGCGAAACCCTGGGGTGTGATGGGGTCGCTGACCGCGATGAAGAATAGCTGGCAGGATGAACTCTCCTCATGCAGACAGGCTGATAAAACCTGCAGAGAGAGTTACCGAAAAAAACATAACCTTGATAGTAAGGCTGAATATTACTCCGTAATGGCAGGGCCAACCTACCGGCTATCTGAGAATTTAAGCGTATTTGCTCTTGGGGGTATTTCTCATTCGAGAGTCGAATTCCCTGCCCGAAGCGTCAAGCCTGTTTCTGCTTCTGACAACACGCACGGTCAGTCATCCAGTCAGTATGCATACAGCACCGGTATTACGCTTAATCCTGCTGATAATCTGGCGCTGACTGCAGGCTATGAAGGCTCGCGCGCCAGTTTTGATGATAAAAAACACCCGGTCAAAAGCGGTTTTATGGATGTTGGTTATCGCTTCTGAGTTTTTGTTTTATGGTCCACAGGATGTGGGCCATTTTATGCCTTGCCCGGCGCACGGGGCCAGTCAACCTTATCCTTACTGTTTATTTCCATCCTGTAGACATCCGCTAAATATTTTTTCCAGTCAGCGAGTTTTCCTTTTTCCTCAATACTCAGTCCATAAACGTCCTGAACAATTGTCAGCATGCGTATTTCTTCGACCGCCTTTTCCAGCAGGTCACTCTTTAATGCAAAACGCCGGTCTGCCTCCCTTTTTTCCCGATCAGGAATATCAACCCATTCAGGCATGCCGTTTTTTCCTGCACCTCGTGTTTTGCCTTCCGGTGGCTGACTGACAAACTGACGCCAGACGTCTTCCGTAACGGGAATAATATCATCCTGCCAGGTGCCACCTGCCCTGTAAGCCTCTTCATCATCCAGCAAAAAAAAAGCATTCACTTTTGCACTGTAACCAAACCGCATGATTAATATCCCATTGCCAGCCAGTAAAATGATGGTTCACCCTTGCCTGCATGCAAGGTGAATTTTTGGGTGCTTACATTGTCCACGAACGAATTGTCTTTACTCTGTCCTTTTTTACCTGACTGCGTGATTAATACGGTCAGACACTTACTGGGAAATGTGGTGAGAAATCCAATATCACCTGCACCTGAACGATGCCCACCCTGAATGATGAGGTGACTGACCGGATCTTTCCAGACCAGATAGTCATCTCCCTTCAGCAAAGATGCTGAGCGGTTTATCAGCCATTTCTGCAGACTTCCGCCCCAGGTTTTGCCCTTAATATCCCCTTCGGCAATTAATTCTGATTCACCGACCTTCAGTGCTTTCTCCGTACTCAGCGAACCTTCAACCGTCAAATCGCCGGTTATTTCTCCGCCGCTGATTGAGATAAAACGTTTGTTAAAATCATCCCAGTCGACTTGCTGCTGGTGATTACACAAGATCCACGCATTCAGCGTCGCATTCCACTCGACTTCGTTTTGATGACACATGCTGAGCGTGCCCTTGATGAGTTCTCTGGCGGCGTTGTCATATACGGGATATGCAGGCAAATCGCCAACACGAAGTTTACAGGGTCCTGTGTTGGTCACTGCTGTGCGGAAAAAGAGACGCATACCCTCTGCGAGGGTTGTGACGGGTGGCTGACAGATAAGATGATAGCTGTCGCCTTCGGTTTTAGTTTTGCAATTATTAAGACGTCCCTGCTGCACAGCACTAATGAAGCCGTTTTCCGGAAGAAATGGCGCATGATCAGCCATACGTATTGCTGCGCCTCCTATCGATAGCGCGCCGTTTTCCACGGTGATGACCCATGCTGGCGTATAACCTGGATCTGGTGCCGGGGACCTCTGCTCACCTGTACGGGCAGCAACACCCGCTTTCACTGACAGATGACATTGCCCTGATCTCACTGTGCTTTGTGCGTTGCCGCTGTTATGCGGCCCGCTGTAGGCAATTGCCGGGTCAGTCGCATTGTAATAGGGCAATACTGTCAGGCCTGTATCGATATCTGCGTAAGTCGCCTGAATCAGATAGTTAATGCTGTAGCCTTGCACAGCGGGTGCATCAAGCCTGAACAGGCACCGAGACATATTAAATCCCTGTTTAAGGAGGGTACTTCCGTTATCAGCAGCCAGTGAGGAATAAGGTGTAGCATCAGAAGGCTGGAGGGAGTAAATCTGCCCTTCGCCAACTTCGACATTCATGGAAGCTGGTACGGTAGGCTTGCAGTTCAGACCATGCAGGCAGGTACCCTCACCCAGAATGGCTGCGGCCAGTTTTGCCAGTCCTGTCATGGCGAATTTATTCGTGTTCAGCAGGTCAGTTTCGAGCGGTATGGCGCCCGGGTATACAATCTGACGATCCATAATGTTACCCATAAAAAAAGCCACCTGCAGGGTGGCCGTCGATTATTAACCTGGGTAGTAATTAATGTATTCTCACCCAGACAAGCGTGCCTTCCGGTTTAACGGATTCTATCGCGGCGTAAATCTGCGCATCGGATACACTGCCGGTGAACATTTCGCGGGAGGCGTACTGTGCGCACGACGGGGTATCGTATCCCGCGGTTGAGACGCCATAGCCTGCAATACGGGGAATGCCCTGCCCTCTGGGGCGACTGACGTCGACAAATGCCTGATAAGGCAGGCAGCAGGAACCATATCTGCCGGCTGTGCCATAACCTGTAACCGGTCCGCCGTATGACCCGGTATCCGCAGGACGCGACGGTTCAAATACGACCGGTTTATTCCCGGTCAGCATCTCAATAATGTCGGTTACCGCCTGCCGTGTTCCACGTTCCCGGAAAAGACTGAGTCGTATCTGGTGTCTGAACTTCTCATCAGATACACCTGCCTGCCTGATAAGCCGGCCCCCCAGAAAGTCATATGCAACGATATCAAGCCATCCATCGCTGGCTGAAGAGATTCGCGTCTGCTGACAGGCATAACGATAAAGTGTGTAGCACCAGGATAACGAGGTGGCACAGGCAGACAGCGTGCCTGTCAGAATCCGGCTGTTATCGTTGAACCAGCCTTGCGGCAGCAGCGCGGCAAGTCGCATGAGGAAGTCGTTCTGATCGCCTTTTGCCATTCAGCTCACCGTAATATCACCTTTTCGAATCACCTGCGCGGGGGAAGCAGCCAGATCAGCTTTTGCGCCATTGAGGCTGACAGAGGTCACATTCGTCACCAGGGGACTGGCAGCATACGCCACTCTAACAAGCTGGGTATAAGCCAGAAGCTGGCCTGGTTTGAGGCCCTGGATGTAGTCCTTTATTGCGTGTTCAATTAGTTCCACAACCTTTGCATGGTCAGCGCCCTCGGCTGAAATAAAAGAAAGAATGACGTTGGCAATAATTTTATCCGGCGTAAAGACACCAAAAGTAAGAGTGAAGCCGCGAACGGCATCTATTGCCCTGTATGCCCTGTCAATGAGTTCAGCGGGTGGATTGCCACTCCCGTCGTCGACAATTGCATAGAAATACCCCGGCTTTGGCGTTCCATCCCGGGCCACATTTTCTGTCAGTGTAAAGCTCATCCCGTTCTGCACATTACTGAGCGCAAACGCAATCGCCGCTCTGGTAGCTTTTGATAATGAAGCGATCCACATTCTGAATCGCGCGCGGAAGTCGTCATCCGTCTCTGCATCCTTCCCACCGGTAAACGGCTCAGTATTGGTTACCTGATCAACATATAACAATGTGCTGGTAATAATGCTGAGGGTGCCTGCCCGCACATTCCCGCCCGCGCCGGCAATATTTGCCTGTACCGGAAGCTCCAAAGCCTTAACGCCAGCCGCTAAAGTGTATTCTGGCTGACCAGGCTTATCTGCGACGACTGTGAAGGTCTGAGTGCCGTCGATTGTGGTTATTTGCGTACCAACCGGAATTATTGCCTGACACGCTGGCGTAACCCTGGAGAACGTCACTTTTCCGATGGCCTGCACGGCAGAGCGACGAAAAAAGCCAAAGTCCGCCATCCAGCTATCAAGGTCTTCCCCGGAGCAGGTGGCCGCGCGGGTCCTGACCAGCAGTTTCACAATTAACTGCTGGATCCACATGGTCACACCCGCATTTGACTCTGCAAGTGAGCGCAGAATACTGCCAACAGAGAAGTCCACCAGCTTTGCTGAGCGCGCCTGAATGGATGTGACCTGCTCGCTGACAAGTTCAGTGAAGGATTTGACGTTAAGCGATGACATACACTTACCTCATGACATCGAAGTGAAGAGTTTCAGGCGTGCCGGTTATGGCATCGGTGTAGGCGATCGACACACTGATGCCCCCCTCAACAAGAGCCAGCTTCACAGCAGGGGGAGGTTGGCGGGATACAGCATCTTCCAGCAACATCTGACCGCGTATGAGTGCCCTCCACTCACCCGGCTTGAGTGTCTCACCCACTTTCTTTCCCAGCCCGGCACCGTATTCAGGGTGAAAAAGATAGTCCCCCGGATTGGTCAGCAGTCGGCGAAGAATGCGCTGCTTAGCATGTTCTCCTCCGACGGCAGTGCGTAAGTCACCTGTAGAAGAAGGGCCCAGATCTCCGCCGGTGAAGTGATAGAGGTCGTGCATAGATTACCGTTCCAGACTGCTGTCGATTTGCTGCTTCGGAGGGGCTGTAAAGTTGCCCTGTCCCTTCTCAAGATGAGTATGACCACCATAAACCGAGCGGATACGATGAACGGTGCCATAGCGGCCATTGTTGTCGCGAATGTCCCGGACGACAGTCAGATCCCCTTCCATCCGCACATCACCCCCCGTGAAGTGATGTGCCGGTGCATCATAGATAAGTTTTTCCTTCGCACTCAGCAGGACTTCCCCGCTGTTAAGAAACTTCAGCAATGACCCACTCTGATGCACCAGCCAGAACTCACCGGACGGCGGTCCCGGACAGCAGTCCGTATCGTTATAGAACTGCCCTTGTGCCATCCCTGCGCCCGGCAGACCGGAATCAAATCCCACTTCCGCTACTGCGCCGATCACCGGCCCTGCTGCCAGCCCCCAGCCATTACCCGCCCACGGCGTACTGAGCGGTATCCAGCCGGTTTCCTCACCGGTCGGCTGAATCTGAACCTTTACTGCATAATTGACCGGGTCATAGGCGGTGATGATGCCCTGACGGGTCCCGCTTACACCTGCAGCGGACTGGCGGGCTGTGGCGGCCATAACATTCAGCAGTGCTCTCACCGTTCAATGTCCAGTGCAGGGCTGTGGTTTTTGCCAGAGATGTGCATTCTGTAGCCTGTTTCCCAGTTCACCGTGCGCCGTATACGATCACAGTAATAAACCTGATCAAACGGGCTTTCGGTGCCCTCAATACGTATGTATGTACCGGGCATGAGCAGATTGTCGCCCGGTACAGAACCGCTGAACGTCATCTCATGCTGAATGATTTGCCTGTAGAGAGACCGGGCCAGCTCAAGAGCGGCTGTGGGAGTTAATCCGTTACGGATTACGCGATAGACCTGCTTTTCGGCTATGGCCTTACCCGGTAAGGTTCCATGGGCCGGTCCCGGATAAGTTGCGATAAACTGCCTGTTCTTCAGCTTTGCATTCCAGCTCAGAACTTCCACCATTACCCCTTTTGAAATGGTCAGTGCACGTGAAAATGACAAGTCATCAGAGACATTGCACCGCGGATACCCCTGCTCGCCAGGCGGTTGCCAGCGGATAATATAGTGTCCATCACTAGCAGGTGCTCGCTTCGGTTCGAAGTGAAGGTTTTCACCCTCTACATAAACTGAAAAGTTTTCAATCGCTGCGAGCCCGGTAATGAGGTCCCATTCACTCTGCTCGCCGGTCAGATGTGTTGAATCAATCTGATAATATTCGCCCACACGCTGCGTCGTCGCTGTCACAACCGGTGTCAGGCCGTGACGCTGCGCCAGCGTGGAGGCTATCTGTGAGCTGGTGAGGTTTTTAAAGCTCTCGCCGGGTGTCTTCGCATCAATCAGTTTCGCGGTGTAATCGCGCCCTTCTGCGGTGATTTCAAATCGCGCCGGTTCGTAATGCCAGGTATCAATATTGCCGGTAATGTGTTTTTTTTCATCAATGCCTGCCGGGGTCACGACTGAGATAAACAGCTCAACCCTGATGGTGGTCTGCACCGCCCACCAGCTGAGCAGCTGCATGGCGGGCAGCAGCGCTGAAATCGCCAGCGTCAGCTCAAACGTGCCCGCGCCGCGAAACGCATTGCTCTCAATGCTGAAGGATACAAATGGCACACTGTTGCCGTTTAAAAGACAGCGCCCGCTGACGTGCCGGGCACTGGATGCTGTTATGGGATGATTAACGTCCATCGCTATTGCCTCGGGCTGGCGGGTATCTTCAGCGTGTGAATGCCGCTCAGCTGCGGATCGGACAGGTCATTGGCATCAGCGACGCTGGTCCATAAAGAGGCGTCTCCATACTGCTCTGATGCCACCTGGTAAAGGTTGCCGCCCGACAGCGTAACAGCCTTTATTCCAGCGGCAGACTGCCCTGCCTTGACGTTTTTATGCAGCCTTCCCAGCACGTCCTGAAGGCGGTAGAGAGCAGGAATGCGGGTCACGTGGTCTGACTGAAGGAGCAGATTACTGACGGTTCTGGAGACGGGGTTGCCGGGTACCAGTCCGCCCAGTGAGGTGATGTCACGCGCTGCGGCTTCAAGCAGCGCCAGCTCATGGTGAATGATGTTCCGGGCAGTAATCATCGGCCTGACAACGGCCTGCACCTGCGCGACCGTGGCATGTGCAAAGTCGGTGACCTGCTTAACAGCCTGATGCAGGTCTTTAACGGTCTGCGTAACGGCATCAATATTAATCAGATCAGCCAGACCCAGTGCCCGGCCCAGGTCACTGTCAATCAGTTCCCGCAGTGCTCTGCCCGGGCAAATTTGCCCCTGCTGGCATGGACGCGGACGATGCGCCCGCGAAAGCCCGCATTGCGCAGGGTATCTTCGGCCATATCACCGCCCTGGTTGGTTTCAATGACGATGGCTTCAGCGTGGTGCTCCTCATACGCTCTGATGGCGCGCTTCGCCCAGCCGTTGGGCGAGTACTTCCCGGAGTAATCGGCATCTGCAGAGAACAGCCGGTCATTGCCGCGCCCGTAACTGCTCGCCACGACAATACCGGTTTCGTCACTCTCTTCGCTGTTCGTCGCCTGCGGGTCGATGGCAACGACCGTCCGCGACGGCTGCAGGGTGATATCCAGCGCACGCGCACAGGACACCATCGCTTCGGTCCAGAGTGCGCCATCAGCATTAAACCGGCGGGGCCGCTGCATGTACTGCGCTTCCGCGGTACGCCGGTGTGAAAACAGCGAGACGCGATGCGATTCGTTGTGCTTGTAAGGCCAGAGCCAGCCGTCAGGCAGACCATGATCGATGGGGATCGCGTGCGTGTTTTCCGGGTACACCAGCGAATACGGTTCGCTGTTATCAATCAGCACCGGCAGGTTCAGGTGGTGCCACTGTTCGCCGCTGCCACCACGCAGCAGGTATCCGCTGAGATCGTGGTAGTGAATGCGCTGCATGATGACTACGATGGGCGTGGTCTCAATAGCCAGACGGGAACGAATGGTTTCGTTGAAGCGGGTGTTGACCCCGACGCGTATGGTTTCGCTGTAGGCGTCGTCAGGTTTGACCGGGTCGTCAATGATCAGACTGCCCTGCCACCCCGGCTCCATGTGTCCGGCACGAAAGCCGGTAACCTGCCCCGCAGCGGACGAGGCATACACCCCGCCGCCGTGTTCGGTCCACCACATGGCTTTACTGTCGGCATCATCGCGCAGCGCCATCGGCCACATGGCCTGAAAGGCAGCAGACTTCACGATGCTGCGCGTGGTTGACGAGTTCAGTAATGCCAGGTTGTGGGAATACGACAGGTGCATGAAGCGTGCACGGCGGTTCAGCGCCAGCCCGCGGCCCATCATGTTGATGGTGGCCAGTTCCGTTTTAGTGTAGCCCGGAGGCACATTGATGATGAGTCGCCGGATGTCGCCATCAATCACCCGGTCCAGCGTCCGCTGAATCACCTGATGATGAGGCGCGACAATCATTCTGCTGCCAGTGCGCTGCTTAAAGAAATAGCGGGCAAAGTACATCCCGTCTTCTTCACACTCTATACGGCGAGCAGCGGTCTTAAAGTCAGCAGTCGTCATCCTCCAGCATTTCCCGGCGCGCCTGCCGGTATTCCTCGCGTGTAAGCAGTGCAACCTCGAGCGGGCCGCCGTCTTTGCCTGTCAGTGATGTCGCAGCCTGTTCGCGGAATGCCTGCACGGAAATGTGTTTACCGAGCAATTCCAGATTTCTGACTTTGTCCGGCCACTTAATCTTTTTCAGGATGCCGACCATCTCGCGCTCTTCACCGCGACCTTCAAACATCTCAGCCAGATCGAATCCGCTCAGATACCGACGCCATGATGAAGGCCATTGCGATACAGGTTTGATGCGCATGTCATCTGTCATGATGTCGATCACGTCCATCTGGTCTATCTCAAACAATCGCTTCAGAACATAATCAGCATCAACATCAACCCGATCATTGCGTCTGGCTTTTAGTTCAGCGATTCTTATCTGGACGCTAACATTTGCTAATAGACGGGCACCCTGTTCATTCGCAGTTTTTGGACTATACCCAGCTCGAATAGCAGCCTGCGTTGCGTTCAAATCGACGAGGTACTCTCGACAGAACATTTCTTGTTTGTCAGTGAGTGCCATAACTTTATGTGCTCAATGGAGGTGATGTGAGTAAGTATTCAGATCTGGAAGAGTATCTAAACAAGGATGAGTCGTTTTATTTTTACCCAACTAATATTGAAATAATGGGCGACTTTAGAATTTGGTGCAGCCTTCCTGGGACTTGTGACCTAACCCTGTCAGATGTCACTGTCAAAAGTAAATCCATGATTTTGATAGAATATAATGATGAAGACGATGATAGACCTGCTGAAGTTAGCCTATTCGAGGCTGACAGTACTATCGCATCAATGGTCAGTTTCTTACGAAATATGGATTCGGTTTATCACGAGACTATCTATAGAGCCGTTTTCGAGTGGGCAATAAGGGCTTTTTTTGTGTCCGCTAGATAATGCTGATAACAATACATACTATATTTGAAATATCAGGGGCACTAAGTATCTATCCTTAAACTCAACTGAATAAAAAACCGCCCGGAGGCGGCTTAATCAATGTGACTGTTTTTCGAGAGATTCAGCTATGCGACGCAGGTATTCATTGTTTTTAAATGAAACCATAATGCATTCAAAAAATATCCTTGCGAAAAGAGCCATTATCAGTAGCAGTAAACCGGCAGCATTGAATCCTCTTGTAAAGAAGGTCAAAACAGCAGCAACAGCAAGCAGAGCAACAGTGATAATGTAAAGGGCGCTAATGATTCGTGGGGTTATTAATTTGTCGAATCCAAACATTTGGCAATCTTCCTGATTGAAAAGAAGAATAATCTTAATGTTTCGAAATCAATTCTTCAAGAGTTATCATCGGGCGCACTCGCAAATGCGCCCTGTGATGAAGCAGCTGCGGTTAGTAAGCTTTTTCGGCTAACCAATCTGCTGCAGATCGCATCTTTTTGATTGCTTCAGTTTTAGCCAGCTTTTCTAACTCAGCTAAAGTGGTTTCCACCTCATAAGGCAACTTCAGGTACAAAGACACGTTTTCACCACCCGAGTCAGGGTCGGTGTAAATCGTCACCTCAGCATAGACAGACTCTCCATTAACTCGGGTAAAACTTCCAATCTCAATTTCCATGATTCACTCAGGCAAGAAACATTTACAGAAGATAATGCATTACTGCGAGTTAAGCTGGAACTTAAATATGCGCAATAATCTCAGATACTGCTTACTGATGTGCTACTGCAGCACGAATCTTTACTTTTCTGCGACTGTAATTCGCTCTCTGAGTGTGAAATGATGCTGTTGAGCGGCGCAAGTATGACCGGTGGTCAATTTTTCATAAGCTGTCGCCGCTGCAATCAGGCGAAATAAAAAATGCAACTGATAGTGCTTACTTGCTACTCATAGAAAATCACTTTTTGCTGAACTCAACACTATCTGTCGTGCAATCAAGCATGCCAAAGTATTCCCCGTTAGCTGACTGGCCGTTACGCTTAGTAAAAGGCACTAACCAGATATCGTTCCCGAATGTCATCTGTCCATAGTCGATCAGAATCCCATTATTTTGAGCGGCGTCCTGAACGTCAGAGAAACTTTTCCATTCAGCCTGATCTCCGGTCTTAGCCCGAATAACCTTAGTCATGATGGTCTGATAATCATAATGTCTGCAGGCTTCAGCCTGGGCAGCATCAACTTTTGAAGGTCTGATCGATACTATCAACAGAATCATTACAGCAAAAGCCAGCACTGCCAGAACTGTAATGGCGATGACTAAAGTTTTGACTACCTTTTTCATATGATCCTCATCCTGAGCTATTTATATGAGAATCATACCTGATGCTCCTTGGAATGCTCACGTTGCCTTGCACGACGTGTGCACTGCATTACTCAGCGATACATAATCGCCAGTGCTTTCACATCGTCCTTTGCGGCTTCGCCCAGCAGAGCAACGCCACTTTCAACAAACGCCAGCGCAGCTTCAAAATCATGAACGCCCACTTTGACTTCAGCTGATGGGGCCTGAGCTGCTACGGCAGAGAATTCGGACTGTTCAACGACTTCGTCATTCATTGATTCTGACATTTCAGAATTCTCTTCTTCAGGAGGGATAAGCAGGTCCTCAGCCCAGCATATTCATTTCTGCCGTTCCCGTTCGATTTGCCGGATGCCGGCTTTGTCGTGGTTGCACTGCTCCAGAGCGTTAAGCAGGCGCTCATTCAGCTCCAGGCTGTCTCCCCAGGTCAACGGGTCAGGAATCAAAGGCACAGCGCAGTCAGCCAGCAGACTCACCGGGATGGGCACTGGCGGCACCGGTACGTACTTTGTCCCGGTGCGCACGCAACTGGTCAGCAGCAGGATGAGGCACAGGTTCAGTAGCACAGCTGTTACCCTTGACCAGCTTGCGAATAACCACCACTCTGCGCTCGCTCTCTGCATTACTGACGTGATTCGCATTGTGGGTTGCCTGTGCAATGTCGCTGAAGAGTACTGTTGCCCTGAGGACGTTATTCGCAATCATCTCAGCTGAAGTTTTTTCCTGCGCAAGCTGCCTGTTCTGCTGAATGAGCACGGCTTTCGATAAGGACTGAAGTTTCAGGGTGACGCTCAGCGCCATGACAAGAATAAGCAGAGCCGTGATGGTCACAGCACCCCACTTAATCCTGCTAAATGTCATCGCTGCTCTTCGCCATGCAAAGTGCACGTTCAGTTTCGCGGCGTTTCATCAGCCCTCTCCACTTTCTGCCGCCCGCAAAGACCCAGCGGCGCATTTCACTGCACGCACCCGTATTGTCGCCTGCGTTGAGCTTTTTCAGAAGGGAAGATCGGGAAAAAGCGTCAGTACCGGTGTTAAAGCTAAAGCTGTAGAGTGCAGCGCGCTGGTAATCGCTGAGGGGGACAGTGACCAGACTGTCAACAGCTGCCTGAACGGGTTTCAGGTCTTCGCGCAGAAGAGCATCACATTCCCTGGCGGTGTAGGTTTTATTTCTGACAATATCGGGGCCGGTGTGACCATCGCAGACGGTGAGCACACCGGCGACATCCCGATATGGAACATAACGACGCCCTTCCAGACCATCCGGACCGCCCAGCAGTATCATTGCCAGAGTCAGCACCCCTCCACCAGCTGCAGCCAGAAGTCTGTTACGCAGCACGACGGAGATGGCCATGAATTAATTCGCCTTGTCCTGGCAGGTGCAGCGCAGTGCCCTGATTTCTGCCAGTGTTGCCTTGCGCCGGTAATACCCGTTGATGATGCAGGTGATAGTCGCGAGGCTTATGCCGGCCAGAACGCCCACCGCACTCCACTCTTCCGGGCTGAAAAAGGTCAGGACGCCATGGACAACTTCGCCTGCGGATACGCCGTATGCGATGCCGGTTGTGAGTTTGCTCATCAGGAGTTGCCGCGCAGAAAGGAAGAAAGAGAGCCGGAGCCGGTGGATGAGCAGGATACACTGACGGCATCCGGCCATAAAAAAGCCCTGACAACATGCCAGGGCTTAACAGGAATTTCTTGAGGGTCATTTACCCATCGTTGGAGTCAATCTAACACAAAAAATGGAAAAGTAAATAGCGAGCGATAACATCGTAGATTTAATTATCGCTTGCTACTTAGTGATATGTGTCAGCTGCTTTTCCGCCCAGGCCTCTTCCCGGTGCAGCTCGGCGACCAGAAACTCCAGCAGCTGCTTCACGCTCTTGTTCCACGTATCCAGCGTAACAGCCTGCGTGACCTGACACACCGCCCTGAACACAACAGCGGAAGGGATACGTTCAAAGCCGCGCCCGGAACACCGCTTACAGGGCTGATAAACCGGCACGCCCTGAAAGCGTGTCATCACACGGTTAAGCGCTTCCCCTCGCCCTTTACAGTCCTTGCAGGCTGCTCGCACGACACCCTTCCCGCTGCATTTGCTGCAGCACTTTCCGTTGCGCAGGCCTGTGCCGTGACAGGCATGACATGGCGATTCAGTATCCGGGCTGCGCGCATAATCAAGAAAGGCATAGCCCGCGATGGTCGTGATGATGGCCATACGCTCTTCTTCCGGCAGTTTTGCAAGGGCCGGATACCGGGCTGATGCCTTCATACCGGTCATGGTGAGCAACCGTATGGCACGATCTCTGTCGTAACGACTCAGGTGCATTTTACCGAAGAAGGCGGAGTAACCGAGAGGGGCTCGCTTTTGTGTCATACCCAGTGCAGCCATCACATCGCTGCCGGTCATATCATCAGGTGAACGGGAGGACTGGCGGGTGAAAGGCGAAACGGAGCGCGGTGAATGGTACTTAACAACACTTTCAAGTTTCATCATAGTGACTCTGTGCCGGTAAGAATGCCACCGGCACTATGAGTCGGTTCAGATTCATTTTTCTGAATGCCTGCAGACGCGTTCTCGCGAATGAAAAATGAATTTCTGAACAAATTTTTCCCTGGGCAGCTGGTGTCTGCCCTTCTCCGTCACCCGGCACCACAATTCAATGAGCGCTTCACCAGAATGGTGACGGGGGCTGGCCCCTTTCTTCCACCCGATAAGTGTGGAAGCCACCACATCCAGTTCGTCTGCGATGTCCTGCAGAGAGTAACCGGAACGGCTCAGGTCGGTGAGGATCCGAAACCAGTCGATTTTATGAATATTGATGACAGGCACGCGACTTCCCCTGCTGTTAGAGCCTGAGTAAATCTTTAAGATTCCTGACGCCCAGCTTATTGGCACAGTTTTTCCGGTGCTGATAGACCGTCCGGATTTGGATCCCCAGCAATGAAGAGTGATGCCGGACATCCATTCCGTTCAGAAATCCATCAATAACGGCATGCTCGCGCAGGGTTATTCTGCAGTTTTCTCTTTCAGAACGCTTTCTCTCCAGATAGCGTCTGAGCACAAACGCGATGTATGAAACGGGCATGGATACATCCAGAACAAACTCCATATCACAGACGCGGTTCAGAAGACTCCTTTTCCGGCTATCCAGCAGGTCCTGATTGTCAGTGAAGACCAGAACATTACCGTTGGTTTTTCGCACCAGTGTCAGAAACAAGCTGAACCAGCAGGGAAAAAAGTCATCGTATCCCAGGCACATAACGGCGAGATGATAACGCCCCTGATATCTGGCTGCTGAATGAATACTGAATTTCCGGCTGTCCCTGCACGATAAAACTGTCAGGTTTTTTTACTGCATGCACTGTCTATGAGGCTGAATAAACCGTAATGCAAAATATTGTTGTCACCGATGACCACAACACAGCGTTCTTTACTATTCATATCCTGTTATCCGTCTCTGGCATTTAAGGCCAAAAAAACTAATCTCACCCTCCTCAAAACGCATATTATTACTACTCACATCCCGCTGCACATTCAATGCAATCGTTTGGCACTGGAGATTCTCAGCCTGACGCATTAAACGTAACCTGCTGAATAAAATGAATTAACATTGAACCAGGATTAGTATTAGGAAAAACTTTCAGACTCCTGTTAGCACCCATTCCTACCCAAAATGAATTCTGACGAGCCTGAATATTAGAAGGAGGATTTATACTTTCATTCAGATACTCACATATCGGTTAAATTGACACCGTGAAAATCACCTTTCAGTCATGAAAAAATAGGGAAGATAATGAGAGGAGTGCTTTTTTCCCACTCACAGAAAGGGAGTATTACATGATGCTACGGGGTATCTCTAAAACCATCCTGATACAAATTGAAAAAGAAAGCGCATATTACTTCAGATGAGATGGCAGGCATGACCGAGGGTGCCGACGCCGAACAATACTGAAACAGCTGACACCATTACGCGTGCGATTCAGTGACTGCGTGATAGCACTATTGACACTATAGCCTGCTCCAATTGTCTTAAATTCGTTGAACAGCAGATGAAATGAAGTCTGGCGACCGCCAGAAGCCGATCAGGATGATCCCGTTGCGTCCTTGAGGCCCATTAGCATTTCCATACCGCTGCGCTGCGCACAAGGACTGAGAAGGTCAATACACATCTCCCTTCAAGTCATCAGAGAGAAAATGCCCCCTGTCGGGATATCTCTGCAGACACCTCACGCAGGGCACTGTACTGTCATCAGCAAAAAGGGATATGAAATGACGATCAATGCCAGGTCAGGTCATCGTAACTGTCGGTTGAGTTCATGGTGAATTCTCCCATAGCACTTCTCTGTAGTGCATCGCGCCTTTTGATTTCGTCGCTGACATCATTGATAGCCAGTTTCAGGGCATCAATCCTGTGTATATCACTTTCTGTTTTAAGAAAACTGTTCAGCTTGTTCAGTATGCCCGGCCATGAGACACGTGTGTTGTCATTAAGTATGGCGAGAGTCGCTTCCCCGATGAGCACATCACGCAGCAATTGCATATCCTGTTCTGTCATGACTGCGGCTGGTCTCCTGTCTCACGACACCGAAAAGATGGCAGTGAAATCACACTCATTTGCTGAACAAAAGCTCAATCAGCGCATGCAACTGCTGTTCTTCTGCATCAGATGAAGCCTTATCAAGACGTACAATCAGCCTTAAGCAGATAGCTTTGCGATTCAGTGTCTGACCTGAACTGAGGATCTCAGCAACAACTGAACCAAGCGTTTCCTGCAGCGGGAGCAGATTTGCACGGCTGAAATAGTCAGCGATATCGCTGTTGGAACCTGTGGTGCTAAGATTCAGTTGCATGACTGACCCCACTGTATGATTCGAAAATAACCTTTTTTGCGAAAATTATACAGAAAACCTGGCTTTGTACAGATATTTCCGTTTCGCTTACAACAGCTACTGACAAGGACAGATGCTGGAGAGTATCCATCCGGGTGGAGTACTGCTACAGCCTGACTGGAGTCTTATCTTGCCCGGGGCAGGTCCGATACCCGCGTTGTGTAGGCAGGCGACAGCATATCCCGCTTCATAGACCAGGATTTCTGAATCCCCTGCCCTGCAAAAAACAGACTGGCCTTACCACTCTGATTAAGTCCATCGACGACCCGCATCAGGGCCTCGCTGTTTGCCTGCGGCTGATATTCGTCAAACAGGCTGAGCTGGGCCACGCCTTGGCTGTAAAAATCGCCCAGCATCACGCCTGCTTTCATGTACCGGTGCCCGTCCACCCATATGCGGTCGAGCGCATCCATAGCGACGCGGATGATATCGCGGGTGTCGTTTGAAGGGGTAAGCAGTTTGCCGATTGCCTGATTACCGTAAAATTCCTCACCGACGGCATGCGGACTGGTCCGGACAAAAACCGCTATCTGCCTGCAGTACTGCCTCTCCTGTCTCAGCTTTTCAGCAGCACGCTCGGCGAATGCGCACACTGCCTGCCGCATATCCATATACTCAGTGATGCGTGAGCCGAACGAGCGCGAGCAGACAATCTGCTGTTTGACAGGTGCAAATTCTTCGAGCGCCAGACAGGGTTCGCCGCGCAGCTCCCTGACGGTACGCTCGAGTACAACATTGAAGTGTTTGCGGATGATCCAGGTGCTCTGTTCGGCGAGGTCTCTGGCTGTGGTGATGCCCATGGCATTGAGTTTTTTACTTATACGCCTGCCTACTCCCCACACTTCTTCAACCGGCACCAGTGCCATCAGCTTTCGCTGCCGGTCAACATTCGACAGATCGACGACGCCACCAGTCTGCTTCCACTTCTTGGCGGCGTGGTTTGCAAGCTTAGCCAGCGTTTTGGTCTGTGCGATGCCCACGCCCACGGTCAGATGCGTGTTACGTTTGATCGTCTCACGCACTTCCCGTCCGAAGTTTTCCAGAACCATGCAGTTGCGCACACCGGTCAGATCCAGGAACGCTTCGTCTATCGAATAGACTTCCACGCTGGGAGCCATCTGCTCCAGCGTTGTCATAACCCGGCTGCTCATATCGGCATTTATGTGGAATGGAAAATCTACACGATTAGTTTGGATTGGAATGGCTGCTATGAGCGAAAAGCAGAATCCATCTTGTCAGTCCAGATAATGCGCAGTTAATGATTTTTAACTTAATACACGAAATTTCCCCTGGGAATTACCTCTTACTGGCACCTGACCTGTGTGCCACATATAACTTTTAATGCGGTCACAGAAAGCGAGCGTGAGTCGCGCGCATCGTGAACAGGACAAAAGGTGCATATACCAGAGCTGATATAGCACCTTATTGATGAGAGACAGGATGTGTAACCTGATAAAAATCATTTATTCTGCGGAAAATGTTTAACGGTAAATTTTATCGTCTCAGCAATACCCGCCTTGAAAATTCTTTTTTGAGCTCAACGCTGTATGGGGCGTTATAAAAGCTTACCTTCTGAAATTTCTCATCGAATTCCTTATTCAGATGTTTATTGACAGGAATTGAGCCAAAAACGTTATGGAGTTCGCTTTGCGTTTTTTCACTGATCAGCCAGTTGACAAACAGAGCAGATGCAGCGGGGTGTGCTGAATTTTTAGCTATTACTACAGCGTTGGCACCGGCAGGCATATCAAACCCGGGTACATAAAATTTTATGCGTGATGTCACTGCACCTGTTTTTTTAAGAGTCAGCAGGTGATCTTCCCACGCAGGTGCCAGAATAAGCTCGCCATCATTGATACGGGTAAGACTGTCTGCCTGCGATTTTGTGAGCGTGATTTTACTTTTATTTTTAATAAACCATTCCCATCCTTTATCCCACTGCTGGAGAACGGCCGGGTCTGCTTTATCAGCTAACTTATGCTCTCCCTGTCCGTGGAGTGTCAGTACTCTCTGTATAAAAGCTTCACCCGCCCCGCCATTTTGCGGATCATTGTATCCAAATAAATTTAGATTGTTGTCGATGAAGCCCTGAAGCTCCTCCAGAGTCTGAGGCAGTTTTTTGTCCTGCATTTGCAGCGGGTCATACGCAAACCCGGTCTGGCTTCCCCAGAATGCAAGGCCATATCCCAGGAAGTCGGTACCATTGACTTGACTATAGCCATTCTGGTATTCAGGAAGCCATGCTACTGGCGAAACGGTATGAGAGTTAAGGACAAGTGGCATCTGGCTCATCGTAAAGCCTACTACATCAAGCTTCCCGGTTTCTTTATTTTTTTCAGCAAGAATTTTATTCAGATTCCCGTCTATGGTCGATTCAGGAATGATTACTTTAATACCGTACTCATGTTCAAATTCTTTTACAAAATTTCGCCATTGTGGCTTGAGATACCAGACATTAAAGTTAACTGTCCCTTCGTTTTTTGCCTGGGAGACAACCTCGCTCCACGTCATTTCTGAAAGCTGCGCTCCCTTTGCCGCGGAAAAAGAGAGACAAGTAACCGTTATAACGGTAGTTAAAGTTAAAAAGCGTTTCATATTAACCTCTTCATATTAATATTTGCCAGTTGCCTCAGCCGCATAATTATCCTTCAGCGCTCTTTCAATGATGATCATAAGGAAAATGTTAGGAATGATGAGTATCATTGATACAACTGCTGCGTCTGGTCTTACAAACGTGTATCCAAGGAAAGAATAAAGTATTGTCGGAATGGTAATAAAATCCGGTGAACCCAGTACATATGAAACGGAAAATTCCTCAAGACTCCTGACGAAACACAGTATCAGAGTAGCAAGAATGGCACTCTTCAGAAAAGGCAGATAAGCATTCCTGAATGTTGCCCACCTGTCCGAACCCAGATCGCGGCTGGCGTCAATCATCTCCTGCGGTACAGCCCGGAAACCGGCGGAAAGTATTCTTATTGCATAAGGCAGTGCGAGGACAGTATGTCCCGTAACGATGCTGATAAAAGGATTTTCGATATTGAGCTGAAAGATCATGGCGCTGAAAAATATGCCGATCAACATACCCGGCATAACGAGCGGGATCAGCGTCAGGATTTCAGCTATCCCTTTTCCTCTGAAAGGTATGCGTCCGAAAGCATAAGCAGTAGGAAGAGCCAGTAACAGACTCAGGGGAGCTACTGTTAACGCTATCGAATAACTGTTGAACATAGCGTCAGGAAGCGATGTCGTCTGCCACATATTTACCCATCTTGTGAAAGAGAGGCTGTCCGGAAATATGTCAGGGAAACTCCAGGGATGTGCAGGGTCAACCATCGACCATATTACCGCCATGCCCACGGGCAGCCCAAGCCATATAAAATTAGCAATGAGAAAAAAAGCTACCGACACTCTCATGACTACACTGGTCTTTTCTGGACTGTTCACGTTCATTTCAGGTCGCCTTTGCATGTCATGAAAGGTGTTATCATTAACTTAACTGCTATACTGAATAAGAGTGAGGTTATCATGATGATCATGGCAATCACGGCAGCGTTATTCCATTCTCCGTACTCCATAGCCGTTGACTGCATCAGTCGCGCAAGTGAATAAACATCATGAGGCCCGGCGACTGAGTAAAAAGCAAAGTCACCGATCGCATCAATGAATACAATAATCAATGCCACCTGCACTGCGGGCAGGGTAAGTGGCAGTACAATAGTGATAAACCGCTGCCACTTATTAGCGCCTAAATTTACCGATGCGTTTAAAAGATCATTTTTCACAGTATTCACTGAACTGCTTATCAGAATCAGCGCAAAGGGCATATTCTTCCATATCTGCAGGACAATGACTCCCGTGCCGAAACTGTCATTCTGCATACGCAGCGGCGCAGCGATAACTTTTGCGGCCAGAAGGAATTCATTAATAACACCATGGAATGAAATGATGTTAATAAATAAAAAGGCTGCAACAAGGCCAGGAATAAACATAGGTATACGCAGTATGGCAATGATACTTTCTTTCATGGGCAGCGGCTTTCTCAGCCATAAAGCGATGGGGTAGGCGAGAATAACGGCCCCCAGGGCTCCGAGAAGTGAAACTTTCAATGAATAAAGAAGTGAGCTCACCAGTACGGGATCGCGAAGCATCCCGGACCAGTACTGAAGTGTAAAATAACTTTCACCCGTCAGATTAAAATAGCCAATACTCTGCGCTATCAGAACATAGAATGTTGAGCCTATAAGCATAAGGATAGTACCAAGCCCGCTTATCATAAGAAGCCAGGCAAATAACTCCTGCCGGACATTAGTTTTCATATCACAGGCTCCAGAAATACGATGGCATTTTCAGGCAAATAGAAACATGCCTGCTCACCGGTTTTAAAGTAAGGTTTTTTTATAAGTTGCAGCCGCACGCCGGTTCCATCGCTTGTGTGCCCCAAAGCCTCGGTATGGTTTCCCATAAAAGCCATACTTTCAACGGTGATGGTAAAGTGATTAGAGTCTTTTCTGCTTTCCGGAATGTATACAGCATCTTCGGGTCGCCAGCATATCCAGCAATGATCGCTTTCAGGTACTCTCGAAGAGCTGACGTAGAAGCCCCCCATTGAAGTGGATACCCTGTAATAGCCGGGTTGTTCTGCCCTGCATATGGTTGCCTGCATAATATTTGCCGCACCAATAAAATCGGCAATAAAGCGGTTTGCCGGCTGATAGTATATTTCTTCAGGTGTGCCTGCCTGCGCAATGTTCCCTGCATTGAGTACCACAATTTTGTCTGACATGGAGAGCGCTTCACTCTGGTCATGCGTCACATAAACTGATGTAAGATTGTGGCGCTCCTGAAGCTGTTTGATTTCATATCTCACACTTTCACGCAGCTTTGCATCCAGATTGGAAAGAGGTTCATCAAAAAGCATGACGTGAGGCTTTGTTACCATGGCTCTCGCGATCGCAACTCTTTGCTGTTGCCCGCCTGAAAGCTGAGAAGGCATTTTGTGTCTTTGTGATCCGAGGCCCATCTGTTTCAGCACGGTATTGACCGTAGCTTTCTGTTCGCCAGGGGGGATCCTCTTCTGCTTCAGCCCATAAGCAATATTGTGAACAACATTCAGATGAGGGAATAAAGCGTAAGACTGGAAACACATCGCAGTGCTTCGCTTCTCCGGGGGTAGTGTATTAATTGCCTGACCGTTCAGAATGATGTTTCCACTGTCTGGGGTAACGAATCCCGCAATCATCTTCAGAAGGGTTGTTTTACCGCATCCGCTGGGTCCCAGCAGGGTGACAAACTCCCCTTCTTCAACATCGAAAGAGATCTCTCTCGCTGCATAGTACTCGTCAAAACGCTTTGTAATTTTTTCAAGTCTCAGTTTAGCCATCATGCAGTCCCTAATTATCATCACGATTAACTTTAATGATTAAACATTAAAATTTTGTGACAGTGAATTGCTTGAGGATAACCCTCATTAAGAAAACTGTATGTATATGATTTTATTAAATAAAAAAATAAATTAGATTTTCGCTGCTTTTTTTATTAAGTTTAGATAACATACTTAATAGTGAAGAATAATACTTTTTCTCAAAGGTGCTGAACGTGTTCAACTTCCATCAGGCCAGTAAAGGGGTCGTACTGGCGAACGGCCATCGTGGATACTCCAGTAAGTATCCTGAAAATACGCTTTTAGCATTTGATGGCGCACGCCTGGCTGGAATGTCGAGTATTGAACTCGATGTGCACATGACTAAGGATGAGAAAATGGTGGTTATTCATGATTACCGCATTGACAGAGTATCGGATGGCTCTGGTTATGTGGCAAATATGACTCTCGACGAACTGAGAACGTATGACTTTGGCGTCAGCGTTTCCTCCGAAGAAGGAAAGGCTGCTATACCGCTACTGGATGACATCTTTGACTGGGCGATCAGACACGATATGGGTCTTGTCGTAGAGATAAAACAGCGCTGCCGTCTTGACCGCTTTATTGAAAGATTCACCCAACTGGTGAACACCAGAACCGGCATTATCGAAAGAATGCAGTTACTGGGGTTTAACCATGTACTGCTTAATCAGGTCAGGGACAGTGTTCCGGGTCTGAAGATTCAGACAGTCTCACTTGAACGTTATAAGAATCAGCTTGAAGCTATTCTCGGTTCGGGTGCTGATTGTGTTTGTCTTGAATATGAACATACACATATAGACGATCTGAAGGCCTATAAGCAGGCGGGATTAGGTGTACGCCTTTACCTTACTCCGGGCAAGCTCGGTCTTGATACGCTGGAGTACTACCGTTTTAAGTTCGGGCATGATGTCCGCAGCGAGATACTGTTCTGGATGAAGGAAGGTCTGATTGACATGGTCAGCCATGATGACGTCCTGTATGTCAAAAGACTCATCAAAGATGCCGGGTTAAAATGTGCTTAACCATTTGATACCCGCATATAGGAATTATCATGACTTTAGTCAGTGCACCTTTAGAACTGAGCGCGACGCAGCGTAACCTGCTCGACCTGATCAGGAATCATGGCACCGTTACACGTGCCGAACTCAGTCGCCTCTCAGGACTGACTCCGGGAGCTATAACACAGCAGTGTCGTGAACTGATTTTTACCGGGCTGATTATCGAGGGTGAGCCTGTACATGATGGCAAGCGTGGTCAGCCTTCTTTACCCCTGCGCCTGAACCCAGGAGGGGCCTGCTCTGTAGGCGTTTCCTTCAGTCCTGGGTTTATTGACATTGCCGTCGTTGACCTAAGCGGAAAACCGCTCATACAGGTTTCAGAAAAACATACTGAAAACCGTGAAATAGCCCATACGGTCAATCAGGTCATACAGATGGTTGCCGGTGCACTTAAAAAGAAACGTTTAAGTAACTCACGAATACTGGGCATTGGATATGCCGTTCCGGGATTCCTGAAAAAAGACGGCCGTAAAAGACAGACAGTAGCATGGCTTGATACCTGGAGGGAGGTTGACCTTCAGGCAGTTTTTGCTGCAGCGTTACCTTACCCGACCTGGGTAGAAAACATCGTAAATGCTTCTGTCATTGCCGAATATTACTCCGGTAATCACAGTAACATTTCTGACCTGGTCCTTATTGATCTGGGTTACGGAATTGCTGCAGGCATTATTGCTGACAATAAGCTTCTGAGTGGGGGGTTTTCGAATGCCGGAGAACTTGGAATGAGTTTCCCACTCGAACTGCCAAGGCCTTCTTATAAAGATTTGCTTATCACTCTGGAGAAGGCCGGTCTGGATCCCGATGAACTTGATGGCCTTGCTGGCAGCGGGAATAAGGTTATTGAGTGCTGGATAGCGCGTGTCAGTGAACAACTGGAACCCATTATATTCAGCTGTATCCAGTGGCTGGACCCTGAAGTTATCACGCTGGGTGGCGCGATGCCTAAAAAAATCGTCGGGCGGCTGGTGAAGGAGCTCAAACTCAGAGTCAGCGGACGATTAGAGCCGTTACGGCCATCAGCACAAATTGAAGCTTCTGCTTTCAGTAAAGAGGGTGCGTCACGCGGGGCAGCAATGCTGCCTTTATATTACACACTGAATATAAAAAAGTAGCAGTGCCGGATTAGTTTTACTCTGGTGTAAAGGGTACGCCGGCCCGTATATCAGTAAAAGAGGATGGGATATGTCACGTGATTTTGTCAGTTACGCCCCGGATGTGGGAAGAAAATTTTCATCCTCCGGGTGTCCTTTACCTTTTGCGGGTAATACATTTCTTGGCCACCTTGAACAGCAGGGGGAAGGATTTAAGACTTTTGATACAATTCTTAATGTATACAGAGCACTGCCGGAAACCAGTTTTTTCAGGAAAATGACGGCCCTTCCATCCAGTAGTTACCACATTACGCTTTTTACCGGTGTAAACGAGTGCGATCGTCATTCAGGCCCATGGCCAGCCGGTATATCTCGTGAGCTGGAGCTGGAGGAGCTTAACAGATGTTTTCTGGATAAACTTAATTTACGTCAGCCAGGCCTGTCTGAATCCTTTGATTTCATAGTGGACTCAGACGCACCATTACCGGGAAGAAATGATAATTTTTTCATCCCGCTAAAACCGGCCGATCAGACTACACACAATCGTCTTCAGAAAATAAGAGATGAGTTGTCAGAAATAACGGGTATTCGTCGCGACGATCATTGCTCCTATCAGTACCATATTACGCTCGGATATCTTCTGGAGACTCTTGATGGAGCGGAAATGCTGGAGTACAGAGATAAAAGCATGGAGTGGAGAGAAATGATTGCGAAGGCTGGTAACATTACCATTCGGGAATTTGAGTTCTGTACCTTACGGGACATGTATTCATTCCGAAGAATATTCTAAATCCGGCTCGACATGGTTTTTATTGTTTTCCCGACCTCGCAGCGTTGAAATATTCAAATAAAGAAACTCTACATTAAACAGGGTCAGGTCGCGCTCAATAAAAAAATTAACTATCAGCAACATAACTGTCAGGTCGCTCTGTGAAGGAGAATTACATGAGGTGGCTTTCTATGGTTAGACCTGTTTTCATTTTATCCGGGAGCGCAGGCTCTCCACTTGGTAATCTGATGCTTAATAAATATGATCAGATTGCTTCAGATATCGCTGCATCATGGGTAGGGGCATCTCAGGATGAACTGCTGATTTCATTAGGCTTACCACTAAAAATCATAAACCTGAGTAATGGAACCAGCATGCTGTTTTATCTGTATAGCAAGACTACATATAAATACGACTTAATCTCATGCAGTTACCTTCAGGAGTATGAAGTTAATTATCACGAGTTTATTTTCGTGAACGGGATACTAGCCAAATGGTTTTCAACAGTTATCCAACCTAAAATCCGGGGATGTGAAACTTAATAACCCTCCCAGAATATTAATCAGATACTTTATTAAATAATATAACTTTCGCCATTCTCTGATTGAGCTTACCTTTGATTCGGGATTAAAATGTGTAAAAAATTAAATATTAAAACTTTTGTTGTTTTAGTTTCCTGCCTGTTATCAGGGTGCTCGACTCTGGCTCCTGAGCGGACGGCAGCAGCAAATCTTATGGGAAAAAACATCAATGAAGCCTACAGGGTTTTCGGTAATCCATTGTTTGTTAGTACAGAAACAAGTGTCAGTACGGAAAGTAAATTTTACGGACATAATTTTTATCAGTTTTATTTTAAGGGACTTGAATACGATCAGGAAAAGTTCAACGGTTCTTATATGGATACGTCACAAGGCCGTCCGATTCTGGTTAATCAGTTCGAAACACAACATGTGCAGGAGTCATGTAGAGTTGGATTCTGGGCTGATCCCAAAACGAACATAATCGATTACTACGAAGTCAAAGGTAACTGTGGATTAGGAGGCTGGGGATTCGGTACAACCGGCATATTACATTATTGGGGAATAAACTGACCTGAATACCTGCTAGACTTCAAATAAAAACCATTACTTAAAAGGAATACTTATATCAATAATCTTGACCATTTAACGATGAGCTAAATATGTTGCTGGTAGACCATTGGTAATTAGCAAATAAAATTTAACATGAATAATCTGGAGTTAAAATCATGAAAAAAATTATCTGTATTTCAGCTATTTCTTTTCTTTTAAGTGCGTGTACTACGATGTCTCCTGATCTCGCAATCCCGATACTACAGGCTGATACTTCCAAAATGTTAGGCCTGGGGTCTTCCGATGAGATAACTGTGACTAATGTTTCCATGTCTAAGCCTGACGCGCTCGGGTCTCAGGTGATATCGTATCGCGCAACTACTGATAAGGGGCGTATTTTAGACTGTGAAGCCCACGTGATTCCTGGCCTTCCGTTACAGGAACCAACCGTAAGCACGCCGACGTGTAAACCGGTTAAGACCTATAACAAATAAAATCACTACTTTATAAAGTTTTCAGTAAACGCCCGGGGCGTTCATAGTCAAGGACACGCAGTGGATTAGCCGCAAGTAAACAGCATGCTGTATGCCATTGTATTTTACCCTGTACAGGTATTCTGCACGGGTGCCCCGCGCTTTTACGATCAAATATTCTCTTCATCAGGGACCTGCCCGGAAGAACACTATGAACAGACATGAAGTTACATCTGCGCTTTTCAGAAGCGCGGGATACGACGCGACTACAGGCGTGCTGGAGCTGGAGTACCGGAACGGCGCTTGCAGGCGCTAGCTTGCCGTACCGGCAAAGGTTTACCAGGCGTTCTGTGCGGCCGCAGACAGTGACACTTTTTTCAGAATCCGTATTGATGGTCGCTACTTATCTGATGCGCGGTGATAGCAGCTTTGACGACGCCTGCCTCGTCAAACGCTCCGTGCTGGCCATCGGCTGCCGGTACTTAATTAGGTAATGTCCGCTTCTGGCACAGAGCGGACCGTTTTACACTTCAGGTTTAAGCGGTAATTTTTGAAGAGCCTGCTCAATTTTCTCTGCGTCCTGTTCAACGATGGCCCTCTCATCTGGTGTGAGCGGAACTTCTTCAAGGTAACGTCTGGCAGAAGCTTTGCTTTCCAGCACCAGTCCGCGCGCACTCTGTTTGAGCAGGTTAAAATCACAGCCGATGCAGGCCATGCGGTGCCGACAGCTGCTCCAGAAGGGATTCGTGCAGTAAGAATCACCCAAATCGTAATAGGTCGCGGGTCCGGTCAGGCTGGCGGCTGCCGGATCGTGATCAATGAGCACGCTTATCATGTGAGCGACCCTGTCTGCCCTGACAAACGAAGCTGCCAGCTGCGTTGGGCGGATGCGGAGATAATGCATGGTGGCCTGAGGCGTTGCATGTCCCGTCCACTGCATCAGTTCGTACAGAGACATGCCCTGAGGTACGCTGGCCAGTGCGGTCACTGCTGAAGCCCGTCCACGGTGGCTGGTTATCATTCCGCCGCTGTCTTCTAAAGGCACGCCCGCCCTCGCACAGAGCATCGGTATCACCGTGCGGTTAAGGATAGCGCTGCCGGCAGGCTTACCGCGGTACTGAAACAGAAGACGTACTTTCTCACCGGTTCGCTCGTCGGTAAGCATAGCCTGTTCAGAAGGACGTTCATCCAGCCAGATGTCGACATACTTTTTCACCACGGCCGCTACCGGTTTCACAAAGGCTTTAGAGGTTTTACCTGCCGGGATATTCAGCCAGCACAACGTGCCAGCAGGGATGATACTGCCATCCTCTTTTACAATATCATCCGCCTGTGCCGCGATGCACCCGGTGGTCAGCCGGAGGAGCTCGCTCTTTCTCAGCCCGGCATGGGTCCAGATAACGGCCATCGCCTGCAGCATGGCAAGCGGATAGTGTATTTCAGTGAGCAGGTCTCCCTGACTCAGATTCAGACTGGCCCATATCAATTTCAGCCAGACGGGGTCATCGATAACCCGGGGATTGACTCCACGGCGGAAAAGGGGGGTATCGGGTGTTGAAAGATGACGGGCAGGGCTGAAACGCAGACGTCCCCAGCCCCAGTTTTCGTAATCGATCATAAAACGGCGCAGTGAATAAATAAAATTCGCCCTGGAATGCGGCATCATGGGCTCGCCGGAGCGCACCGATTTGCGGGTGCCCCTTTCAGTGCCCAGCTGAAGATCATCCACGTTCATCCGGCCTACCGCCGCGATGAAGCTGGCGCAAATTTCAATGCTCCAGTCTTTGGGCTCCCGTACCTCCGGATGTGCTCCTGCCAGCCAGAGGCCGCATCGCAGAACAAAACTGTACAGGCTTTCGCGGGAGCGTGGCCTTAGCACCGACGTTTCCCGCCATCGACGGCACCAGTGCACCCAGGCCGGGTCGATCCCCTGCACCGGTTTTTCGTACCATTTGGTGTAGTTTCGCATCCTCATCGGGGCGCTGATGATGCCCAGCGCAGCGAGTCCGTGTGAAACCCGCCCGACATATCGGGAGGTGCCTGCGTCCATGCCGGACTGGACCTGCCACAACAGTTCCGGCGTAAATGCCTCAAGCCGTGGATCCCTGTTTACAATCATCAGCGTGGCCAGTATGCCTGAGATGTGATTTTTCTGGCTGGCCGGGGCATAGCCCAGCGACGTCAGCGTATTGGTCAGCCGTTGCAGTTCCTGATAATAAAAAGTCTGGCCAAAAATAGCTGAGGCATAAAGCGCGGGTTTGCGGATATCAGGCAGGCTAAGTGGATCATGCAAATCAGCCAGATGCCAGGCAAACGCGGCCATTAACGGACGGCCCTCCCTGACTTCCCGGCACAGCGTCTGCCAGCGCTCCCGCGGCCAGCACCAGCAGGGCATGCCAGCTTCATGCATTTCACGCAGCAACCTGGATATTACAAGCCCGGTGATTTTGCTGCTGCAGCCACTTCCACTGGCAATATCTATCAGCGGCCTGATAAGGTCAGGCGCAGGTTTCACCCTTAACATACCGGACCGGCTGTGGGAGCTGGCCAGTGCTGCCTGCTCGGCGGATGTCAGCGAGGTTTTAAGCCGGTATTCAGTTATGTTGAAAGGGTGCCAGTTGATTCCGGATGGTGTGACTGGGCTCATATTAATTCTCCGGGCTGAAAATGAGGTTTGCCATCCTTATATCTGCCGTTTCAATCGCGCCAGCCATCCGGGCAGCCAGGTCTCTACCAGAAAGATGAATGTAGATCTGTGTTGTGGTCAGGTCGCGATGTCCTGCATAGGTGGCAAGTTCGTGCAGTTTCCAGCCCGCGCGGGCAAGGTGTGTGAGTCGTAGATGCCGGAAAGTATGGGTTGAGATGTCCGGCATACCGGACTCAAGCGCCCATTTCCGGACCGTTTTGCTCCAGGTCCAGAATGAAAGCGGCACGCCCGGATTCCGGTCTGACGCGGAACGAAACAGGGCACCCCGGCAGATTCCGGTTCGCTTCATCTGCACAAGATGAGCCGCCAGTACGGGTGCAACGGCCGGACTGTAGCAGACTATTCGTTCACGCCGGCTCTTAGTGGTTTCTGCCCGGATGCGGATAAGACGGTGCGCGAAATCGAAGTCTTCAATACTCAGCGAGGTGACTTCAGACCGCCGCAGCGCGCCGTAGTAGGTTAATGCCAGCATCAGGCGGTCACGGAGCGGGGAAGCGGCGGCATGAATGAGAAAAGACTGCCATTGCGCATCGGCAGGAATACGCGGCAGCTGTATGACACGAGGAACCAGTCCCCGGCCGGAACTGAGCATGCCAGGCGTGCCGGATCGGAGCAGCGGATTGACCGTGCAGAGGTCCAGAAACATCAGAAAGTCATACCAGAGACGGATTGCTGACAGGCGCAGCTGGAGCGTGGCGCTGGCCGCGGGAGTAGGCATACCGGGTAACTGAGGACTGATGTAAGCAGCCAGGTCTTCGAATCGGGCCTTTTCAGGTTCAATCTGATTCTGGCGGCAGAAAGCAAAATAGTGGCGTAGTGCACCGCGGTAGGCGGCGAGAGTGGCCTGCGTCCGACCCAGATCGGATAACAGTTTCAGCCAGCGCTCTGCCAGTAACAGGACGTGTTCATCTGGTGGGATCAGCATCGCGTTTACCTCTGACGACAGTTTTGCTGCTCAAAGTTTACTTAGCTAATGTTGCATTCCACTTAACTTACTACAGCGCATAATTGCTGCTGAACACATGGATCCGGTGCCGCCTGATGTCGTCCCTGAGTTTGAAATAGGGCGCCCCCATAGGAATGGCCAGCGCTTTGGCTTCTGCGCTCCGGGCAATGACACAGCCATCATTATTACTCAGAACCAGTACTGGTTTACCACGCAGGTCGGGACGAAATACTGTCTCGCAACTGGCATAGAACGAGTTCACATCCACCAGCGCAAACATCACATAGCGCCATTTGGATTGAAGACCTGAAAAGTTCGTTCTTCACCTTCTTCTGCAGAGATGTCCCGGAAATCTGACTTGTGCGCTTCTATCCACCTGTTTGCTTCCCACAATGTGAAATGCCAGTTCAGCTGCTGAAGTTTCTCAATAAAATCAAGTGTGCTGACGGTGTATCGGCCGCGCGCGTCGCGTTTAATGGCCAGTCTGAATGCGTCATTGATTTCATAATCGCGTGGCATGATGAATCCCCTCTGATAAAAGCTGTATATATAAACAGTAATTGTAATCAGTGGCTATGAGCAAGCTGATGATATTTGAAATTTTGTAAAGCGAGAATCAAAGGTACGGTGGGGGTTATTATGAATTTTAATGTTGAGATAAAGCCAATTTAGAATTTATTCTGCTATCTGTATGTAATCATTAAACGCATATTCCATCGCAGGCAGAATGTTTTTTATCCTGAAATGTAGACAAATACCGGACTGCAGTCACAATCATGTCTGAAAAAGCCTCACTCATTCCGCATCCCGCATCCCGCATCCCGCATCCCGCATCCCGCCAGCAGGATAAGGCGCAATCAACCACTTCCGCTACGCAGTTAAGATATTCAATGGTCGTCCACAAACATTGTACTATTTGGCTGGCAAACGTATCGAAAAAACGGGGCCCTGAGGCCCCGTACTTTTTTCACTGAATTCTTCAGCAACCGCTATTCGGGTAAAACACAAACCACCACCTGATCGCCTACTTGATCCTTAAGGATGATATTACCAGAAAGTTTTGTAAGTCTGTTACCTCAGCCGTTTAGCTTCATCAGCATGTTCGTCCGAAATCAGGGTGCTATACCCAGAACTAATAGTCATGATACTTTCCGTAAGGACGGGGCTTTCGTGAGGAATTTTCGCAGCCATAGCGGCCTGAACTGAGTAAGCCATCCCAGCGGATGGCTTATAATGAGGATATCAATAAGGGAAACCGATAAAGTTGGTATTTGTCAGATGCCTGCTTACAGGCCAATAACGATAGCGCTTTACCCGGATATCATCAAGCGTTCGTCCGAAACACGCTGACAGCATCTCTGAGATTAGCGGCCCGGCTTGCCAGTTCATCAGCAGATGATGCAGATTCTTCAACCAGCACGGCATTCTGCTGCGTCACCTGATCCATCTGCGTCACCGCAATATTTATCTGCGATACGCCGGCGCTCTGCTCTTCAGAAGAAGATGAAATTTCCCTGACCAGCTGCGCTGTCTGTTCAATCGCATCCATACTTTCCTTAACTTTTTCACCGGCATCCCGTGTCATTGAAATGCCCTGCTCCGCATTCTCCACCGACTGTTCGATCAGCCCTTTAATTTCCTTCGCCGCACCAGCCGAGCGCTGTGCCAGCGCCCTGACTTCCGACGCAACAACGGCAAAACCTTTGCCGTGCTCACCGGCCCGCGCAGCTTCAACGGCCGCGTTTAACGCGAGAATATTCGTCTGAAACGCAATCCCGTCAATGACAGAGATAATTTCCTTGATCTGCCCTGCACTGCTGCTTATTTTTTCCATAGAACACAGCACGGATTCCATGGCCTGGCCACCACGCAGTGCCGCGCTGGTAGCGGAGCCAGCCATTTCAGCTGCATGGCGGGTATTTTCAGCATTGTTGCCGATGATTGAAGAGAGCTGTTCCATACTGGCGGCCGTTTCAGCCAGCGATGCAGCCTGCTCTTCCGTTCGCGCAGAGAGATCGCCATTACCGCGGGCAATCTCCTCAGATGAGGTGGCAATAGTGACAGCATTACTTTTAATATTCTCTACTGTCACTGTCAGCCGCTGACTCATCTGCAGTAATGCCCTGAGCAGTCCGGCTGTTTCATTTCGCCCTGTCACGGAAAAAGATGTGGTCAGATCGCCTCCTGCCACTTCAAGCGCAAGCTTTGACGCTGCCCCGATAGGCCGGGTAACAGAACGGATAATGATCAGTGCGAAAACAACAGAAAGCAGGACCATAAAGAGAAGAACGCCAAGCAAACCATACTGTGCATGCCGGTGGTCCGTTATCTGCTGATTCAGCAGATCATTCAGTTCATTACCGCCGGCAATTGCATAGGTACTGAATCTGTTTATCGAGCTGGTAAAAAGCGCAGCATAGTCCTGCGGACTCTGATTCGTCATACTGCGGCTGATAAACAACGCCCCGGCGGTTTTCAGGGCATTAGTTGCTTCCTGTACGGCCGCATCTGCATCAGTACTGAATTTTTGCTTCAGTCCGGCATCAGAGGAAAAAAGCTTTTCTGAATCCTGCTCAAACAGCCCCAGGTTATAAGCACCCGTACTGAGTAAAGATTCCATGCGGACGGAGTCCGCCTCGCTTACGGCTTCCTTTCTGGCAAGCAGTGAAGTGCCAAAAGCGCGGATTTTTCCGAGGCTTTCGGTCAGTTCAGGCAGAGAGGCAAAGTTACTCGTAATCAGGCGATAGGTACTGATATCCGAATCAAGTGAAAGACCGTAGAAATCCAGCACGTCACGGTTTACATTCAGAAGTCTGCGGATGAGCAGCGCATGTGCGTTAAGGCTGGCCGTCTGATCCAGTTTCGACGCATCAATGTCCTGCTGCAGTGCGTCCCATTGCGCGCGTACACCGTTGATTTTCTCAATGACCCCGGCACTGCCCTCAGTCTGTGCCATGTCTTTTGTAAGAGCATCAGAGACACTGACAATGTCATCCCGTACCCGCAGACGTGATGAGGTGGCAGGATTTTTCTGTGCAATGGCAAGGGCAGTCTCAGCACGATGGCGCTGTATCAGATTCAGCAGAGCCAGAATCCTGTTCTCAACAGGTACCCCTGTCACTTCCCGTTGCTTGTCATGAATATATTTATTGCCCTCTGATACAAAAAGCACAGTAGGAACTGAGAAAAGGACAAGACAGAACAAGCCGAGAATCGCAAACTTGGCCGTAAGGTTAATATTGTTAAGAATGTTATTCATTTTTAATTCCTGCTGAATTAATTAGTTTCTCTCAAAAGATGCAAAGTAAAACATCATAAAAACGTTATCGGTTGGCATTTAGCTAACTTTACAGGCCGTAAAAAATATAATGCTGTGAGCTTGAGTTTAAATAATTTATTCTTAGCATGAAGTCACAACACGCCAAGAAGGCAAACGATTGCATTCGTGTTTTAAAAATGTCTGTATCAGCTTACTAAGTATTACGCCGCTTAGCTTGCCAGTTTCATACATTAAAAACCCGGATAATAACTATTTTTGGGTATATGGAACGTGTTGCCCGTACTGATACTCATACGCTTAACATTGACCTGCCCCCAGGATTAAATACAAAACTCAGTTAGTAATGTCGAATCCTTCACTCTCAGAATTACCCTTTCTCCAGCTCGCTGCAAATTCAGACGGCGTCTGATAATTCAGCGTGGAGTGCGGGCGACATTCGTTATAATCCTGACGCCATTCGCTGATGGTTTTCCTGGCATGATTTACGTCGCTGAACCAGTGTTCATTCAGGGATTCATCGCGAAAGCGTCCGTTAAAACTCTCAATAAATCCGTTCTGTGTTGGCTTGCCGGGCTGGTTAAGCTGGAGCTCTATGCCATGCTCAAAGGCCCACTGATCGAGCACGCGGCAGGTAAACTCCGGGCCCTGATCGGTTCTTATCCTAGCCGGATAGCCGCGAAACAGCGCAATGCTCTCCAGAATACGCGTGACCTGCACGCCTTAAATCCCGAAGGCAACAGTGACCGTCAGGCATTCCTTTGTGAAGTCATCAACGCAGGTAAGGCACTTGATCCTGAGACCAGTAGCCAGCGCATCCATGACGAAATCCATCGACCAGTTCATGTTGGGTGCCGCCGGGCGGAGCTGCGGCAGACGTTCTGTTGCAAGCCCTTTACGACGACGTCTGCGTTTAACGCCCAGCCCGTTCAGATGATAAAGGCGGTACACGCGCTTGTGATTAACCAGAAGCCCTTCACGGCGCAGTAACTGCCATATGCGGTGGTAGCTAAAATGCCTGCGCTCCAGTGCCAGTTCAGTAATGCGCCCTGATAAATGGGCATCAGCCGCCGGACGCTGAGCGTCATAGCGGCAGATTGACAGGGACAAACCTGTGAGTCTGCAGGCACGACGTTGCGACAGACCGGTCGCATCACACATCAACACCACGACTTCGCGCTTCTGGTCTGTCGTCAGTACTTTCGCCCAGGAGCCATCTGAAGCGCCTCCTTCTCCAGCATGGCCTCGGCGAGCAGCTTCCTGAGTCTGGCGTTCTCTTCCTCAGGTGACTTCTGGCGTTTAACCCCGGACACCTCCATACCGCCATACTTTTGACGCCAGGTGTAGAAAGTAGCGTCAGAAATAGCATGCTTACGGCAGAGTTCCCGGGCAGAAACCCCGGATTCAGCCTCGCGAAGAATACTGATGATCTGTTCGTCGGGAAAACGCGTTTTCATGGGGATGGCCTCATGTGGCTTATGAAGACATTACTAACATCAGGGTGTATTAATCAACGGGGAGCAGGTCAACTTAATGAGTTACTGATTACTAATAAAAGTTCTCCTGCGTATAAAGCATAAAGGTGACTTTTCCGCTGTTGTATTCCTCAGGTATTTTGCCGTGTTCGAGATAACTCAGCAGGATGTCTACCGACAGCTGCGCATGGCGAGCCGTGTTCTGATCCAGCGTGAGGGTCAGAGCGTTTCTGCTAAACAGTGCTTTCGTGGTGGAATACAATTCGTGAGTAATGAGTGTGCAGGCCTGCGTCAGACGATGCCTCGCCAGAGCCTCGCTGATTTCGGTATTACCCAGGCCGGTGTTGTAAAGTCCCACCACCTCAGCCGACCGCACCAGCTCTTTTTCAAGCAGTCTGCTGATGGTTATGCGGCTTTCCTGACCCGCCAGTACCTCCCGTAATGTCACGTCAGGAAAGCGCTTTTCAAGGACATCGCGAAAGCCCTGAATACGCTGCTGATGGGCGCGGTATTCACTGCGTCCACTTACCACAATCACATCGCCCTGTTGTCTGATCAGGTTGCCCATCATCAGCCCGGCTGTGCGGCCTGCCTGCAGCTGGTCAATGCCAACATGACACAGCCTGTGTGCGCCAGCCAGATCCGTGACGAGTGTTACCACCGGCACTCCGCGTTGTCTGCAGCACTGCAGCGCCTGATAAACAGCAGGATGTTCATGCGCAAAGATAATCAGGGCGTCACGTATTTTGCTGCGTTCTTCAATGAGTACAGCCAGTCTGTCCGGACAGGACTCCGGCACAAAAGTGCGGTGAAGCACTAAGCGGCGATAACCCAGAGCGGTCGCGACAGCGGAAAAATCGCGAGCAAGCTGCCTGAAAAAGAAAGCGTCGTCGCCACTCAGCAGTACCTCTATCTGCCAGGCACGACGATGCTCTTCAGGCAGAATGCGCTTCAAACCAGCCTCACGCGCGGCTTCAAGTACTTTCAGTATAGTCCGGGGAGAGACGCCGCCCCGCTCATTCAGCACGCGGTCGACCGTAGCCAGGCTAACACCTGCCCGTTCTGCCAGCATTTCAAGAGTCAGTGTCTTCATCAGAGTTCCTGCTGAGGTAATTCCCTCAAAACATGCGTTCCTCAGGGTATGACGGCAGGCTAATTTGGCAACGTCTTTATCTCTGAAATTTGACCTTCAGACAGGAAATCATCATGACGCAGAAAAAACGTTTTGCCCTGATTGGCTGTGGCTTTATCGGACAGGTACATGCTGCAAACCTTGCGACGCACCCGGGTATTGAGCTTGCGATGCTGGCCGACCTGGACACGGCCCGCGCCGCCGCACTGGCCGGACAGATGAAGTGCGCGGCGGGCGAAGTCAGCGCCGCCATTAACAGTGACAATATAGATGCCGTGCTGATAGCCAGCGCAACGCCGTCACATGCTGAACTGCTTGAAGCGGCGGCGAAGGCGGGTAAGGCCGTTTATTGTGAAAAACCGATCGATTTATCGCTGGCAACAGCAACGCGCGTCGCTGAAAACGTGCTGCCACTGAAGACAAAAATCACGGTCGGCTTCAATCGCCGATTTGACAGCAGCCATCAGCAGTTAAAGCGTCAGCTGGAACAGGGAACTGTCGGGCGTCCTGAGTTAATCCAGATGGTCTGCCGTGCGTCGGAACTTCCACCGCTCAGCTACCTTAAGTCTTCCGGCGGCCAGATGCGTGACCAGGCGATCCATTTTTTTGACCTGCTGCGCTGGCTGACAGCCGATGATGTTATTTCAGTGGGCGCTATGGGTGCCGCACTGGCGATGCCTGCCATCAGCGAGTTTGGCGATGTGGATACATCGGTGCTGATTATGCAGATGCAGCAGGGCGCGTTTGCGCAGCTCGACAACACGCGTCGTACGGGCTATGGCTATGATGAAAGGATCAGTGTGATGGGCGAAAAAGGACTGGCAGAGTCCGGTTCCCAGAGCCCGCCGGGGATGACGCTTTACCAGGGAAAGGCCATTATCAAACAGGGCCTTTATGCGGACTGGTTCAGCCGTGTCCAGGGCACCTACTATCAGCATCTTGACGCGTTTGTCCGCTCTCTGAACGGGGAGGATGTGGCTGATTTACCCGGACTGCTGGATGGGATTCAGGCGCAGGCGATCGCGGAAGCCGCGACGAAGTCCCTGACAACCGGAATGTTCTGCCCGGTCGACAGGGTGTTGTGATAAAGGTCCGGGGCCGGTCCTGTCAGGATATGGCCCCGGAAGCTACGGATACGCAGCCCTGGCTGCTGCAGATTTTAGTGCTCTTCGTTGAATACGATCCCAAGCTGTCTCCTCACCGTATCCATCGCTTTCAGAGTACTGAGTACGGCGGACAACGGGCGAACGGGCGAGTCGTTTAATCCCTGCCCCACGCACCATGAAAAATGGCGGATTTCATGACAGAGCTGCGCGTAACGGCTGGCGGGTTCTTCCCAGCACAGCGTGTGGCCACCCTGGCTTGAGGTCAGCACAAATCCGCCGGGTGCATAAAACTGTCCCGCCAGAACCAGGGTGGCATTGCGTCCCGCAATCACCGCACTTCCGGGCGTATTGCTGAACAGGGTCGTGTTCAGCACCGAATGCATGCCACAGGTATGTTCGAACAGCATAGAAGCCTGCCCGTTAACATTCTGTTCTGCCGGTTGACCGCAGGACTGGATGCGGACCGGTTCACCTGCCACCATCACGCTCAGCGAAACCAGATAACTGCCTAAATCCAGCATCGGACCTCCGGCCAGATCGGCATTGAAGATGCGGTGGTCGTGCGTAAAAAATTCGCCGTGATCGGCAGTCAGGGTATGAAGATCACCCATCACCCCGTCGTTTAAAAGCTGACGCAACACATCGTATTTTGGCGCGAAATCACACCACATGCCTTCCATACACAGCAGCCCTTTCTGACGGGCCTTCGCCTGCAGGGTCTCTGCCTCCCTGACATTCAGCGCCAGAGGTTTCTCAATCAGCACATGTTTGCCCGCATTCAGTGCTTTCATGCCATCCGGAAAATGATGGTTATGTGGTGTGGCGATGTAGATTGCGTCCAGATCCTTCATTGCCAGCATTTCATCTGTGCTGCTGAAGGCCGCCGGAATTGCCCAGCGCTCGGCGAATGCCTGTGCTTTTACTTTGTTTCTTGCTGATACTGCAACCAGCTGCTGTCCGGTGTGCGCTTTCAGTGCGCGGGCAAAGTGTTCGGCGATCCAGCCGGGGCCGATAATTCCCCAGCGCAGTACGGGTATCGACTTTTCAGAGGGCAGTCGCGGGACGGGCAGGGATGAGGGAAACATAGTGATTCCTTTTAAGCATTGTTCTGGCGGTTGCCTGCAACTGCAACCCACTGACGGGATATAATGGACTGCTCGATGGCGGTCAGGATTTGCTGGTTCTGCAGGCCAAATGCAAAGTCCGGATAACAGTCGCTATCGCTGCAGATCCCCTGAACCAGGTCATGAACTTCGATGACTTTGACATCAAAATACCCGAGTCCGCCGCCGCCAAAATCGAATCCGAAGAAGCCAGAATAGGCCGGGATCTGGCTGCCTGCATACAGGGTCTTGAAGCCCCGATCGTGTCTGTCATCACTGAAGCGATAAACCTGCAGCTCATTGAAACGTTCGCCGTCCATATAAAGGGTGCCCTCGGTACCGGAAACCTCCCAGAACACACCGAAAATGCGACCGGCAGCCAGGCGTGAGGCTTCAATCACGCCGCTGGCCCCGCTTTCAAAGCTGACAAGACACTGCACCTGGTCGTCGTTTTCAACCTCACGCCATTCTGCCTGGTCATCAATCCGGCTGGCATAACCGGCGTCCACCTGAGGAACAGGGCGCTGCCGGAGGTAGGTCTGCGCGCTGGCCGTTACCTCGCTGATCTCACCCATGAGAAACTGCGCGACGGAAAGGGTGTGAGCCCCCAGGTCGCCCAGAGATCCGCTGCCGCCCAGGCTTCTGGAGCAGCGCCATGACCAGGGCAGCTCCGGGTCATTGTAAAAACCCTGGTCAAAGGTGCCGCGAAAGCGGATTGGCGTACCGATATCGCCGCGCTCAATAATCTGTTTTGCCAGTAACGCTGCGGGCGTTTTGATGTTGTTAAAGGCCACCATCGTTTTGACGCCGGCCTGCTCTGCTGCCTGCGTCATCTGCAGTGCCTCCTGCGAACTGACGGCCAGTGGTTTTTCACAGTACACGTGCTTGCCTGCTGCAATCGCTGCCAGCGCCATTTCAAAGTGCAGATGGTTGGGTGAGGTGATATCCACCACGTCAACCTGCGGGTCGTTAATCAGATCACGCCAGTCCCCATAGGCCTTATCAGCCCCGAAGCGCACCGCATTCTCGTCGGCTAAGGCCTGATTCTGATCGGCCAGTGCATAGAGACGAGGACGCTTCGGCAGGTCCGGATAAATCATTGCTGCGCGGCGGTAGGCATCAGCATGCGCCTGCCCCATGAATCCCGAGCCGATTAAACCAATGTTGAGGTTGTCTTTCATTGGACGGTTTCCTCTGCAGAAAGAGACGGTGAAAAAGAGTTTTTTACCCATTGAAACGCCCGGGACACGGCAGCAGACGGCTCTTCTTTTTGCGGGTCCTGCT
The DNA here is from genome assembly GCF_008631515.1 of Pantoea sp. M_10. Classification (NCBI taxonomy): domain Bacteria; kingdom Pseudomonadati; phylum Pseudomonadota; class Gammaproteobacteria; order Enterobacterales; family Erwiniaceae; genus Pantoea; species Pantoea sp. M_10. The sequence continues at coordinate 257,528 of NZ_VWUL01000004.1, forward strand.
CCGCCTCGACTATCAGCCAGCCCTGATAGTCTGCGTGCGCAATGAAGTCAGTCAGCGGAGAATAATCAATGCAGCCCTCTCCCGGCACAGTGAAGAGTCCCGCGCGTACCGCATCGTTAAAGCTCAGGTCGTTTTCCAGAACCTGATGCAGGACATCGGCACGGACGTCTTTCAGATGAATGTGCACGATACGGTGACCAAAATTTTCAGTTATCTGAGCCAGGTTAACACCAGCGGCAAAAGCGTGTCCGGAGTCCAGAACCAGTCCCACACTGTCGGAGGTTTTAATCAGAAATTCTTCCAGTTCATGATGCTGCTCAACCAGCATCATCAGATGATGATGATAGGCCAGTTTCAGGCCGAACCTGTCCATCAGAATATCGGCAAACCTGCTCACTTTGCGGGCATATTCATCAGCATCCAGGCTGCTCAGGGACGGCGAAAGAGAAAGGGGCTGGTCCAGCGGATGACTGCCCGGCATACAGCCGCATTCGCCGTAAACCATGACTTCTGCCCCTAATGCCCTGAGAAGTGCGGCGTGTGATTCCACGGCTGCGATTTCATCGGCAACGCCGCGTTCGGCAAGGAAACCGCTGTGCCAGCCGGAAGCAAGCTGGAGTCCGGCCTTATGCAACAGCGGGGCTAACTCCGCATGGGTACGGGGAAATTTTCTGCCCAGTTCAATTCCCTGATAACCGGCAGATGCAGCCTGTGTCAGGCAGGTTTCAAGTGAAATACTCTCGCCCAGATCGGGCAAAACATCATTGGTCCAGCTCAGCGGGCTTACACCTAATCGAATATGTGGACTCATCAGGACATACCTCCTTACAGGTCAGTCTGAGAGCACTATATGGATGGTGTAACTGGAATTGTTACCGGTTCAATGAGGTAAAACCCTCATCCGGAGAAAATATAATGCCTGCCTGTTTCATATTGTTATTGATTGGAAGAAACTCAAATATTAACCCGCTCGTCGGGTTAATAAGTCGCCTCGCTCTGGTCCTTTTACCACTTACCGTCCTGCGGCTGGAAATCATCAGTGGTAAACAGCAGGGCACCCATGCGATGCCGGGCGAAGAAATAAGGGGCTGGAATTTATCTACCCTGTAATAATAAGGAATAACGTCTGGATGGAGCTGGGGTCTCTGTTCTTCCCTGCGTCACCATTGGCTCGGATAGTATTATCAATGCCGGTGCGGTTGTCCTCAGGGGTGTACCTGAAGGCGTACTGGAAGCAGGTAAACCCGCGACATTGTCAGGTAAATAACTGAAGAATATAAACGACGATAATTCTGAACAGCTCTGCCCATAACTTCAATAGCGGATGCGAAGACCCTTATATGTGTTTATGTCCTAATGTCCGCTTTTCGCTCAAAGCGGACGGTTTACCATCTAAAAAGTCGCCTTCTTCGACAAGAGGCTAGGTACCGCCCTTACCCACCTCTGAACCCCTCAGGTATTTCATAATTCATTTCAGATACCCGCGTGCAGTCTCGTCTTTCTCTGGATCGCTTTGAGGAAAGGTGTTTGCGCCCTTTTTCAACATAGCGTGCCAGTTTCATTTCCCACTGAACCTGGTTGTAAGCCGCCCCATCGGCCTCCCAGAAGGTGACAAAATCTGCAAGCCTGGCCGGGTCTGGAGGACCTGAAATTTCTATGCCGATTTTGCTTGCCGTTCCGCGCAGGCCCGACAACGGCTGCCAGCCCGCGAACATCACAAATTTTTCTGCAGGATGACTTGCCGTGCGTTTGCACCGTTCCCCCGCTTGGTCAGCAGGCACAGGATCCGGACGCAAATTCAGCGCGATTTGATTTTTGAGCCGTACGTTGGCGTCGTCCGGACGCGTGTTCGGGTGCCTTAATTCATCTTGAGCCGGTCCATATTCGGCCACCCAGAACCTCGCTGGCCTGCTGATGATTCAGGTTCGTTAGAACCCTACAGGACGCGATGCAGAAAACCGGCGGTCAATGGATTGGATTAATTCGTCACCCTCTGAACCCCTCAGGTATTACATAATTCATCTCAGATACCAGCGTGCAGTCTCGTCTTTCTCTGCAACGCTTTGAGGAAAAGTTTTTGCGCCCTTTTTCAATATAGCGTGCCAGTTTCATTTCCCACTGAACCTGGTAGTACGCCACGCTTTCTGCTTTCCAGTAATTCACGAAATCAGCCAGCTGCAGCCTGTCAGGTGCTGCTGAAATCTTGATACCTATACTATCGGCGGTGTCACTAAACGTTGCTGAAGGCTGCCACCCGTCAAACATAACAAACTTATTCTCTGGTAATTCGGGATTAGTGGCAGAGCGGTTAACCAAGTCTGGGGGCATTTGTTGTTGTGCGTAACGCAGCCTTACTCCAGCGGAGTTCCGTTGCACCGGGGTCGATGAGTTACGCTCCGTTACGGTGGCGTTATGCATGGGCGTAACGCTTTGCGTACCGTAACGAGTTACGCCACCATCATGGCCGAGCTGCTGACTCGGATGGATAAATACGTCTGCATCAGCGACCTGTACTGCTCTGAAACCCTGTGCCACCACGGCTTGTGGTGTATCAGAGACCGAGTTATCCACAGAACGACCAGGAAATTTACGCGCGCGATATGTGTTGTTTTTGTTTTTATGTGTTGTTTTAGATCTTAAATAATTAAAACACGCGTAACGCGCTACGCCCGGCGTTACGTCACGCGTTACGATCTGCGTTACGCTTGGCGCGTTACGCGTTATGTTGGGCGTTACGGTCTGCGTAACATTTTTTTGCGCACGTTTTCTCTGTCTGTAACGCCGCTGCCGTTCGGCGGATGAAGACTTTTTTGAACCAGCTACCACACTCTCATCGTTATCCGTCTTCAGGATGACACAGTGCTCTTCCGCATCGTAGACAGCCCACCCGACTGCGGCCAGCGCCTCCCCGAAACCGGAATACTCAGCCAGTACATCCAGGTAACTGAGATCGACATTACGGAACACGCCATCACAGGTGTGCTCACTGGCAGCGCTCCAGATAAGCAGTAATGCCGTGACAGTAACGCAACGTGTAACGTTACGCGTTAGCAGTTCGCCACGCTGCCCACCAACTGACACCTCAAACCCTGCGCTTCCTTCCGCCGGGCTTTCCAGCAGCGCAGCAATTTCATTTACCTTGGGATGCGTCTTCAGAGAAGCGCTCATTTTGATCCAGTTGCTGGCCATATAAACCCTTACTAATCCTTACATATTGTTTTTTCTGTAAAATATTTTCAGGTTGAAGTAAAGTTACTATGAGCGTTGTCTCGTATTTGGTTTGAAGAACATGCAAGCTGATCCATACTTGTATCAAGACCCTGATCACGCAGAATATTTACTAGTTTCCTGCAGGTGTTAATCGTCATTTGGCGTCGGCCAGACTCCCAATGAGAGATAGCACCGGCAGTGCAGTCAGCTAAGAGAGCCAGCTCCCTTTGGGTTAAGCCTGCAGATTTTCTGTACGATTTTAAATTGTTCATAAATGCCCCGATCACAGTGTATACATTATGTATCTTAACAGAGTGCAGATGTCTACAAAATGTACATTGCTTGGTTTATGATTTTATAAGGCAAACATCCTAATGAAATGGAACGAAGTCGCTAAGGTCAGAATGAAAGATCTTGGAATGACTCAAGAAAAATTATCAGAGCATCTAGGTATTACACCAGGAGCAGTCAGCCATTGGCTCAATGCCCGCCGTTCCCCTGAGCTAGAGGTGATAGCAAGAATTCTTCATATACTCGATATAGATGAATTTAAAGTTGATAAAAATGGTTCAATATTCACCTCAGAAGACTTTAATAACTCATCTTGCGCGACCAAGAAGATAAACTGTTACCCCTTGTTATCAAAGGAATTAATTATTAATTATGTTGATGACCTGGGTTCAAATGAAGCAGATAATTTTGCAAATGAGTGGATAGAGTCAGGCGCGGTCATTCTTGGTAAAGGTTTTTGGTACAAAGTCGAAGGTGATGCAATGCTATCCCCGACCGGTTTTAGTGTTCCTTCAGGTTCTTTGGTTCTTTTTGATATGGGTAGAGTTCCTCAAGAAGAGGATCTGATTCTTGTTATGTCTAAAAACAACAGCGAGCTCAGTTTTAAGAAAATTCAATCTGATGGCCATAGGCGCCTACTTGTTCCTATGAACCCAAGATGGCCAGTAGATGTAATCACAGATGAGCATAAAATCTTAGCAATTGCAGTCGAATCTAAACTGAAACTAAAGTAAAAAGCACAAAATATCATTTTATCCTTTCTATTCACTGATTAAGAGAGCAATCTCTTTCAGATTTCACTCTTCCTGTTTGAAGTCAACAAGTAAACGCACCTCAGGTAAATATACAATTTGTATTGATAAAACAAAATACAATATGTATCCTACCTTCATTCTGAACGGCACAGCATATTGTCGGGCGGGAGGAGTGCAGGAGCACGAGATCCCGAAGTGGCAAAACCCACCATCCTCTCAGCAAACGAGATGGCACTACATAGCGCCATTTCCTTTGTTGATGGAGGTTCTAATGAAAAAGCACAGTGTAACGTGTCCGGTTTGCGGTCTCAGGTTTGACCCGCGGGCACCTCTGGTGCACATAAACAGATATCATAAGCCAGCAACGCGCAGTGAGTTAGTCCTGATCCGCGACGCGCGTCGTTGTTGCTTCGGGAAGAGCAAACCTCACAAAAATAAATCTCCCCTGCTCACTCTGTCCCATCACTGATGCACATAAATCTTTTACGCATCTTAAAACGAGGTGTCTGCGCGAAAGGATTTATGAATTTATTCAGAACTCTGAATCTGAACTCCCCTATAACATCACCGTCAGGCCTGACCTGACACCAGGGAATTAAGAAAGTAGTGGCACCCTGATCCAAAACTAAAAGTCGTTATCAACAAACGCAGTGCCTGCAACCTTCCCGCCCAGTGCGGGATTTTTTTCGGCTTTATGCTGAAAAGCAGTGCCTCTGCGGCTTCATACCCCCTTTCCACTCTGCCTGAAGGGCAACTTCACCTGAGGAGTAAACATGTTATATCGCGAAGCAGCAGTGCGTATCAGTCAGACCGTCATGATGATAGCCCGGGAACTTGAAGAGTCGACTGGCCAGATGGTTCATTATCAAAAGGAGGGGAAAGTCACTGAAGAACAGGCTGGCACCCACCTACATAAAGTCAATGTCATCCTTGAGATCCTGTACACCGAACTTCTTGATCCTGTCATTGCTGAATATCCTGATTTAGGCTCCAGATGCAGTATCTGTGAGCGCTGTGAAGAAGGCTCCGAAAATAGTTCTGAGTAACTTCATAACCGCTCGACTGGCAGGCCAGCATATTCACATGACCTGCTTATTTCGGTTTTCTGATTATCTTTTCCTGACGGTTTCCAGCTAAACCAGACTCAACCCGCCTCGGCGGGTTTTTTTATTTCTTTTTATCCGGAGTACATCATGACCAAAAACAGATCCACGGAAGCTCTTACACACAAGGAGATGCAGCGGCTCGCATTGATCCATATACACGCCTATCTGAGTGCCAGCCAGTGTAAGTCCCGGACTGACGTGCTTGAGGCGCTGACGCAATGGCAAAAGGTGGGGGCTGACTTAGCGGACTTCGTTCGTCATACCCGCATCATCATTATTCATTGATACAAACATGTCCTGCGGGACAGGTGACCATCACCTGCTTGCAGGGAAGTTATCTTTTCAGGAGGTTCATTATGAAAAACCGGGAAGCAGCAGAGCATATCACTGACACTTTGCTGGCACTGGCAAAACTTGTCACAACCTCAGTGACGAAAATCGATGGTATGAACAGCGAGGGTAAAGTCAGTTCTGATGAGGCCGCGCTATATCGTCAAAGCGTCATGGGTCCGCTGGATGAAATGCTCAGGGCAAATCTGTCGGGCATCTTTGAACTGTACCCTGAGCTGCGCCACAAATGCCCCTGCTGCGCATACCCGCCTGAAGAAGGGGTGAATGACTGAACGCAACTCATGTTATCTGACACGACCGCCCGATGAGGCGGTTTTTTTGCATCAGGAGGCATCGTATGCGTTACCACACGCAAACTGACCGGTTCATTTTTAACCTGAATTCCTTAAGACGGCGTAAGCATTTCATGAAAAGCTTTCATCGGGCTTTTGCGCAGCAATTGGCCACAGTCTGCGCGCTGATATGAGGTGAGACTGATGTCAAAACCTCACGCACCTGAACGGATAAGACAGCGTGCTGAACGAATAAAAGAGCATTGGCGTACCGGCAAAATCCATGCGAGACGAACCTATCGTGGGCAGTACCTGACTTTGCGGGTAACCCCTCAGTGGCGGCTGTTATCCAGAGACAAGGGGCAGAGCTGGGAATTACTCAGCCATGCAGACTATGACAATCAGATATAGCCCGGCGGTTAGCCGCATTGCTCTGCCGGGAAAGACAGCGTCGATACGCCGAAAATGCTAAAGAGCAACAGCATCTTCATGATGCCCATCACTGGAAATGCCTGTATGCGGGATTGTTGTTCAGTCCTGCACAGGCAGTACCCGGATGATACCCGGTGCGGATCAGTGGCCTGACAATTGATGTCGATATCAGTTAGTTTTCACTAACAGGAGATTCAGAAATGAAAATCCAGTACATCGCGACGCCCGCAGAAGCGACGCTTCATATCCGGACCTGTGTTTTTCGTGCATTTTTCCATGAACGTGTGGTCAGGGCTGCAGTCACTGCCGCGCCTGATGCCCGGGTTACTCACACGGGCACGTTTGTTATTCATACGCGGATAGCTGGAGACCCGGTTGAAATCCTAAAGGCGACCCGCGAGGCCCGCCGTGAAGAAGAAGAGTAAATGCTGGGTCTGATGCCGTCATACCCGGATACACTGACACCTGAGTAAACACGTCATCCCTGCCCCTCATCGTACTGCCGGGCTTATCAGAACCGGAACAGGTTAACTGACTATTTAAAGGATCATTTCCCATGATGCAACCAGACATCAGGGGCGATGCTGCTTTTGCTCGCCCTTTTAATGCCATTCGTGATATCGAGTTTACGCCTGAAAATATCGTTAACGGTGCCAGCTTTTCGTCGCCCTCATCCCCGGCATTGCCACCCCAGCCACCACTGCCCGTGATGCAGGTGGTCTTTGACCGGTTTGTCGGCATTCTTCTTCAGGAGGGGAAGCCATGACCACGCCCTTTGCATTGCTGGAACGTCACAAAGATTACCTGGATGACCGGGAGCAGGACGCCATCATGAAAGAACAGTGGATCGATGACGAAGCCCAGCGGCTCCTGTCCTGTTTTCCTGACCACCTTCACCTGTTCCGCCACTGGAACCTTCATCCTGATGCGATGAAGTGCTGTGCCCATCCGGAAGCCGGTGAGGAATACATCAGCTTTATCACGAATCTTGCCTATCTGCAGGCGGCCCGTAATTACGACCTGCAGGTGCTGCTTGGCTGGGAGGCGGCGGAATGAAACCGGGTATTTATCACGACCTCAGCAATGAAGCTTATCACGCCGGGCCGGGCGTCAGTAAATCACAGCTGGATGATATTGCCCTCAATCCGGCAGTTTATCTCTGGCGTAAATATGCCCCCGTCGATGAAGCGAAGACGGTCGCACTGGAAATGGGAAGTGCCCTTCACTGCCTGCTTCTGGAGCCGGACAGGTTCGACAGCAGATATGTTGTGGCACCGAATTTCAACCGGCGCACCACGGAAGGAAAAATCAGCGAACAGGCTTATCTTCGTGACTGTGCGGGACTCGGCCTGATCGTACTGGACGCAGATCAAAGCCGGAAGCTACAGCTGATGCGTGAGAGCGTCTTCGCGCATCCCGCTGCACGCTGTCTACTGGAAGCCGATGGGCACTGTGAAGCCTCGATTTACTGGAATGATGACGAAACCGGTGAGCTTTGTCGCATCCGGCCCGATAAATTCCTGACCACGCAGCCGGTTATTGCGGATATAAAAAAAGTCGCGGACATGGCGCGGTTCGCGCGTCATGTCGAAGAATTTCGCTATCACGTTCAGGACGCCTGTTATCGCGAAGGTTTCAGTGCGCATTTCGGGGAATATCCGCAATTCGTGTTTATCGCGGTCAGTGAAAACATCGACTGCGGTCGGTACCCGGTGCGTACGTTCCAGCTGCACGCAGCAGATGTTAAGACTGGCTACCAGCTCTTTCGCCGTGATCTGAACACTTACCATCATTGCCGTCTCAGCAACAACTGGGGCGGCGTCGAAGAACTCAGGCGTCCGGCCTGGGCACGCAAACAGGATAATTTGTTATGAGCAGACAACTCACCACACCAGAAACTACCCCAAACACCGCGGCGATATTCAGTCCTGACACGCTGGATAAGCTGATCCGCCTTGCCGAAATTATGGCAAACAGCCGAGTCACCGTTCCCGCTCATCTGGCCGGCAATGCGTCAGACTGTCTCGCCGTGGCAATGCAGGCACTGCAGTGGCAAATGAATCCCTTTGCCGTAGCACAGAAGACGTACATGGTCAGCGGCGTACTGGGCTACGAAGCACAACTGGTCAATGCTGTCATCACGACAATGGCACCGACGCGCGATCGCCTTCAATACGAATGGTTTGGTCCCTGGGAGAACGTCATTGGCAAATTTACCGAAAAAACCTCCGGTAAGGGGAATAAGTACGCGGCGCCTGACTGGACACTCAACGATGAATCAGGATGCGGTGTCCGCGTCTGGGCAACGATGAAGAATGAGGCGAAGCCGCGAATTCTGGAGTTGCTGTTGTCACAGGCGCAGGTAAGAAACTCCACACTCTGGGCAAGCGATCCTAAACAGCAACTGGCTTATCTGGCTGTCAAACGCTGGGCCCGCCTGCATTGTCCAGATGTCATTCTGGGCGTTTATACACCTGATGAACTTGAGACGGTTCGCCCTGTTGAACACAATATTATGCCTGCAACCCCGGGGGATGATTTGAACGCGCTTATTAACAGCCAGGCGCTTACTTTGCCGTGCGGGCAGGAGAACTCCGCGAAAGCCTCTCCTGCCGTGTCAGAGGAAGATATCCCGGCCAGGGAGGGAGACATTGCCAGCCATGATGGCTGTCCGGGCAGCAAGCGGCTGGCTGAACGAACACCTGAAGAGCTGCTGACTGATTTTTCCGGCGCTGCCCTGAATGAGGTCACTCTGCCAGGCCTCGACAAATGCTATCGATACGCTGCTCTCAAGCTTGCTAACCATCCTGATTTGCTCAGTAAAGCAACGGATGTTTTTCTGGTCCGCAAAGCAGAGCTTGTGGAAGCGCAGGCAAAAAGCACCCCCTGACCCTGGTCATTAAGAGGCGATTATGAACCCGTCCGTCAGCATGGCAAAGATAAACCGAAATGATCGTTACAATTCTGTCGCTGAATCAGCCGCCAGAGCTGAGCGTTCTGGCCAGTACGAACAGGCGAGTAAACTCTGGCGTAAGGCCATAAAGCTCGCCAGAAAGGAAATCAACGCATGCTGGTCTGCGCATCGCGCGGAATTATGTAAAAGTATAATTCGTAATGGTTGGTCTTGAAATTTTCAAAAAAAAAGGAGCCCCCTGCACACATTCAAAGACATACGATTATTCATTTTTCTGACTTCACGAAACAAATTCACGATGCTAATTTACTTGTCATCAGACCTGACCAGAATTACTAACCGTTTTGAATATAAACGTCAATGCACACACACTCGCCTGATCGGAGCCAGAATGAAAGGGAAGCTATTGAGTTATATTGACAACCGACTGAATCATCATTGTTCTGACCCGGTTGAGCAAATGGTGTATTTCATCGCGCGGTTATCCCTGACCGCCTCACCTGTTTCATGGACTGTAAAACATGCAGAGAGTAAAGCAGATAAGCCTTTCCTGACTTATGACGAAGCCCGGGACTATATTGAGCAAAATGATGAAAGTGGGGATTACATTGCGCCCCTGTTTGCAACCCTGAAGACGGATATTCTTGGTGAAGATGTACAATATTTTCTTCTCACCTCGTCTTCTGAATAATGTGATTAACGTTTTAAAACAATCTTTCTAAAGCTAATAAATCATTCTATACTGAAAAATAGATAACACTTATTAGTTCCACTTACAGGCAGGCATCAATGGTCAATTCAATTAATACGGGTTTCATACTGGCAGCGTTTATCTACACCATTAACCTCGCCAGAGCAGAGTAAATATCTATTCAAAATAAATTCCAGCCTTTATCGGTAATAACCGGCGATCAAAAACCACTTATCACCGCGATCTTGGCCTACGGCCATGCTTTTAACCTGCAAAAATAACGTGTTAATCAGTCTGTTATCCTTCATAAATGCAAGATGCATTCTCCGCAGGAAGCGATTAGAAATAATTCAGGCAGATTATACAGTATTGTTGCAGGAGCCGGGTGATAGCACTCGTTGCATCGGTGGGGTGTATGAAAATAGCTTACAGACCCAGAACGTGTCCTTTCTGCAATTTCTGGGGACCACGAAAGCGTCCTGACAAGAAGTTTTCCTGCGACATGTGTGGGCTTGAATGGAAGCCTGAGCAGGATAAGCGCGACAAAGATAAACAATGAGACCCCGCCTTTGCGGGGTTTTTTTATGGACCGAAAACCGGAGGTAAATCATGGCTAAGCTGCTTACCCTGACTGAGTGGGCGAGCGAGACCTATTCTCAGCCACCTTCCCTGTCCACTCTTCGCCGCTGGGCACGCGAAGGGCGAATTTACCCGTGCCCGGAGTTACACGGCAAAGAGTACCGGCTTCATCCGGAAGCGGTGTATCTCAACCCCCGTAAACGCGTCAGAAATCCGAACGCCCATTCGCATAGTCTTATCGGGCGTAATCTGCTGATGGAAAAGTGACATATGATTAAAAGGCCTGAATCTTATGATGCCAATCTCCCCCGCAATCTGACCTACCGCCGCACCCGCAAGACGTACCACTGGCGCAATCCTCACACCGGAAAAGAGTATTCACTGGGTAATGTTTCACGCCGGGAAGCGATTGCTCAGGCTATTGAAGCCAACCATTATCTGGACCGGGATTATGTTCCCTCCGCCCTTCTGAATAAATTACAGGCGCGGCCCGTTATGACAGTGTCTGAATGGCTTTCATCCTATGAGGCAATCCTTGTCAGGCGCAACGTAAAACCGGTCACCCTTCGGCTGCGTAAATACCAGCTGAACGCAATCCGGAAATCTTTGGGTGACCTGGCGATGAATGCAGTCACGACCCGCGATATTGCCCTGTTTCTGGATGTCTATGTCACCGAAAATAAACAGACAATGGCAGTCATTCTGCGCAGTGTCCTGAATGATGTGTTTCGTGAGGCGATTGTGGCGGGGGTGATTGAAAGGAATCCGGTTGAACCCACACGGGCAAAACAGCCCAGGGTTCAGAGGAGCCGGCTTTCAGTTGAGCAGTTCCGGATGCTGCTAGAGGCCGTACCTGAATCCGAACCCTGGTTTTACCGGGCACTGCTGGTCGCTGTGGTTACTGCTCAGCGCCGGGAGGATATTACCCGCATGAGGTTCACCGACGTTCGTGATGGCAGACTGTTCATCACACAGAGTAAGAAAGGCAGTAAGTTAGCCATCCCCGTTGATCTGGCGCTGCCCGATATCGGCATGACACTGAACGACGTGATTGAGTTATGCCGGCGGAATAATCCTTCACCGCATTTTATCTATTCCGCTACACGACGTCATGGACGCAGGCCCGGCCCGGTTCGCCCGGAAAACCTGACGCAGGCATTCACGCGCACGCGGGCCCGTTGCGGTCTGGACGCCTTGCCAAACCCGCCAACCTTTCACGAAATCCGCAGCCTGTCCGGAAGATTATATGAGGCACATTACGGTCAGGCATTTACACAGCGGCTGTTGGGCCACAGGAATCTCACCATGACTCAGAAGTACCTGGACTCCCGTGGCGATGCGTACGTACTGGTATGATGTATCTGTAATTTCGGACAAATTTCGGACATTTTCGGACGGGCTGTAATTTGCCTTTTCAACTCATGAGGTTAAGGATATGCTATATACGAAACATATACGTTTTATATAGGATTAGCATGGGTATCGTAAAAATCTCGGATTTGATGCATGAGAATCTGCGCATCGCCAGTCAGGCGATGAGCCGCTCCATCAATGCACAGGCTGAACACTGGCTTAAAATCGGCATGCTGGCGGAACTCTATCCCCAGCAGACCCAACACCAACTGACGCAGATGCTGATCCGGCTGGAGGTGGAAGGCCGCACCGATATCCGGAATATGCTTCCTGAAGAGATCCTCGCCACACAAGGAGATGTGTCATGAACAGCGTTAAAATTCATACCGCAGCAGAAATCGAGATGGCCCGGGCAGCGGGACAGGCTGCCGCGCAGGTGCTGGCCATGATCACGCCACACGTCCGGCCTGGCATCACCACCGAAGAGCTGGATGATATCTGTCACGACTTTATTGTGAACGAACTGAAGGTGACGCCAGCCAACATCGGCTATCAAGGCTATACCCGCACTACCTGCACCTCGGTCAATCATGTGGTCTGCCACGGTATCCCGGCCGGGAAAAAGCTCAAGGATGGCGATATCGTTAATATCGATGTAGCGGTCATCAAGGATGGCTGGTACGGCGACACCAGCCGCATGTACTTCGTCGGCACGCCATCAGTCCGGGCGAAACGGCTGGTTGAGATCACCTATCAGTCGCTGGTGGCCGGGATCAAAACGGTCCGTCCGGGCGCAACGCTGGGCGATATCGGCGCCGCAATACAGCGTGTGGCAGAAGCGGCCGGTTTCTCCGTGGTGCGTGAATATTGCGGTCACGGGGTGGGTGAGATTTACCACACCGAACCGCAGGTGCTGCACTACGGCACACCGGGCCAGGGAATGCCACTCAAGGCGGGCATGATCTTCACCATCGAACCGATGATCAATGCCGGTAAAGCGGGCACCAGCGTGCTGTCTGATGGCTGGACGGTGGTGACGAAAGATCGTTCACTCTCGGCGCAGTGGGAGCACACGGTCGCCGTGACGGAAAGCGGCTTCGATCTGCTGACGCCCTGGCCGGAAGGCACCGGTGACTACCCGGCAATTTAATCCAGTGGCCTGAGAGTGTCTCAGGCTCTGGACTTTTTCAGTCGCGAACTTCACTAAGTGTGTTGAGGGAGGAAGCCCGCCAGACATGCACATCATTGCGTCCGGCGCGCTTCACCTGATAAAGCGCCTCATCAGCGCGTCGCAGCCATTCATGAATCGAAGCCGCTTCGCGCGCTGAAGCAATCCCGATACTCACCGAACTCTGAAAAGTGGGCGAAGCAGGCAACCGCAGCAAGGTAATGCCTTCCTGGATCTTTTTAGCCAGTCGCAGGATGCTGGCTTCATCGGCCTCACGCACAATGACGCACAGCTCATCCCCGCCAAATCGGGCGGGTATATCTTTCAGACCCACGCTGTTTCGTAACAGTGCCGAAATCTCTGTCAGCAGAAAGTCGCCCGCCTCATGGCCAAACGTGTCATTAACCTGTTTGAAGTGATCGACATCCAGCAGCATGAGCCAGGCGTTGCCCTCGCCTCGCTGAGTGCGCAGAAATTCGCTTTCCAGTCGCTGCTCAAACAGACGACGGTTCGGGATTTTCAGGCCGGGGTCCATCAGCGCGATGCGCTCCAGCTCGCGATTCTTTTTACGCAGGCTCAGCGTCAGATTGTGCGAAACCACACTGAGCGCCAGCAGATAAACACTGGCCAGTGGCAGAGTCAGCCAGGCGGTACGGGTAGAGAAGTTCAGCATGATCGGTGCACCCGCGACTGACCATACCAGCACAAAAGTGAGCAAAAAGGCCTGCAGCGCAGATTTCAGCTGTACCCAGCCGCCCGCGGAATAGCGGTCAGAAATCAGCACGGCCATGATAACCAGTGAGGGGAAAGGACTCAGCGCCATCATCCCTACCCAGACGCCGCCAAAAGCCGCATCCAGCGTCAGACTCTTGCGTTCAAATCCTGTGGGGTCGCGCGATCGTAAGGCCAGCCTGTAGGCGGCATAGGGCCAGACAAACGCGTTGACGAACAGCAGCAGGCAGAGTTCCGCGCATTTCCCCCGCTCCATCAGCACTGACAGGATCGGCAAAAAGCAGAGCAGCGTACCAAGCTGACGCATCATAAACATACGGCGCACGAATCGGCTGGCGCGCCGCCTCAGTTGAGCATCGTCAGGTGTGTAATAGTTCATATGCAGACTGAAGCAGCGAAAGGTTACGTCAGTTTATCCAAACTAGTGAATAAAAGTAATATGTTTGCAGAATATTCTTATTGCCGGATTAAGAATGATCGACTACGCGCTAAGAGCCGGTATTGTTCGGCTGACAGATGACTGCTGTCGCCTGCCAGCGCGATGGGGGGTTTTTATCTGCGGCCCTTAGCAACCGAGGCGGACCAGCTGAAGTCGCTGACTTCACTGGCTGTCAGTGAGGAGGGTTTCTTTTTGCGGAGGGGTTTTTTCGCCTTCAGCGCCTGCGCTTTCTCTTTTTCCTGCTTTGCCGTCATAACGATCCGACGCGCTTCACTGCTGAATTCTTTTTCCTTTTTACTATCCGGCTCTTTACCGGTGCGCTGACGATACTTTTCCATCAGCCCTTTAACGGTCTGTTCGACGGCCAGTCGTTCATCAGCGTTGAACTGATCAATGGAAATCATCTTCTTGTCGTTCATAGCACTCTGTCTCGTGGCGAAGGGTGAGATGAGTGTACCGCATTTACGGTTTATTAAGTCAGAAACCGCCTCTGTCCTGCATCTTCTTCACTTTGCAGCGCATTCGTCCCGCTTCATCGGATGGCCATGCGAAAAACAGGGTTGTCTCTTAATATAAAACTAATGTTTATCAGGTTTACTGGCAGTGACCACGTACTGCCGGGAGGCTAACGGAATGACTAAAGAGACCGATCGCCTGTCACAGGCCCTGTTACGGCGGCATGGCATTGGAGTTAGACAGAAACGCATCCACTTTCGGGGACGCGATCTGCTGTTTCAGCTGCGCAATGCCCGTTATGATGTTTTCAACGGTGACCGCTGCATTGCGACCGTGGAAACCAACAATATTCATGACGCCATCAAGCAGTTTAAGGCGCTCGACACACCTGTGGAGAAATAGTCATGCCCGATTACTGCGTGCTTCAGAAAAGCCGTGAAATCCTGGCCGTTAATCTCACCCATAAGGACAAGCGGGAGAAATTAACCGCTGAAGGCTACAGAGTGGTATGGGAAGTGATTTTTGCGGATAACGCAGATGCAGCCCTGCTGCGTTATGAGCAGCTACGCCGCGAGGAAGAGCGCGCTCCGCAGAACTTTGCTACGGACTCTGTTATCAGCTCACTGTTTCACCTGATTTCCCATTAATGCGGGCTTAAAAGGCAAAGTGACTGTTAATTCATGTCGTGCCGATTAGAATAAAGGAAATTTCTCCGCACACAGGTTTCTGATGAAAATCACTATTCAGAAAGAAGATGCGCTGTTTATGCATAACTTCTTTGCTGCGCCCTGCGACACGCTCGACACAGATTCACCTCAGGCACGACAGATTCAGCAATCGCTTCAGCTGGCTATCCAGCAAAAAGAAGCAGAGATCGACGGTGACTGGAAACGCACTCTGACGTTTATGCTGCTGTTCCTGTTTTTATATGCTGCGCTCGGTGCCTCGCTGACGCTGGATCTCAGCACCACCACCGGCCATAAGAGCATCGAATATGCCCTGGAGGCGATTCCGGTGCTGATCGCCTTCTCCGGTTTTTTTGTCTCTATTCTCTATCTGTTCCTGACACGCGCCAGCGCACGTAAACAGCGCAACTGGGAAAATGCCATCCTGGTGCTGGAAAAATATTCTATCGGTAATCTGTTTAAAGCTACCCATACCCAGGGGGGCGGCACCAGTAACTACTCCGTGCCCAATCTCTACATCTCTCTCGCGCTGTTTATCTGCCTGACCTGGCTGGTCACCTATAACTATCTGACCTTCACCACCAGCGGCGTTTTCGGCAGCGTGATTTCGCTGTTCATCAGCACCATGGTCTATGTGATTCTGGATATACAGCTGCTCAAACCTTTTACTCATGCTGCAGAGAAAGAGGAAGCGGCGAAGGATAAAGCGGATGACGCGCAGGCGTAACTAAAACGCCAGAATTGAGAGAATACCCGGCCCGCAAGCCGGGTATTTTTTTGCTGCAACAGGCCCGGTCTGGCTGCTCAGCCCTTTCGCACCCAGCTATCTGACACCTGATTCAGCAACGTAACAGTATGTTGTAACTATCATCGCTCATTCAGAAACGCGGGCATCGTGCCGGGCACGCCTTCACAGCGTGCCCCCTGGCGTTACCAGCGCGTTTTCTGCATATCAATCACAAAACGATATTTCACATCGCTGGTCAGCATACGTTCAAAGGCCGTTTCGACCTCCTCACCGGTAATCATCTCAACATCCGCCGTAATGTTGTGCTGCCCACAGAAGTCGAGCATCTCCTGCGTCTCCTGAATACTGCCAATTGAGGTGCCGGTAATACTCAGACGGCGGAACACCATCGGTGTCACATTTGGTGACGGATGAGGCTGATCGGGGATACCCACCAGCACCAGCTGACCGTTGGTTTTCAGCGTATTCAGATAGGGATCGAGATCGTGTGGCGCAGCCACGCAGTCCAGAATGATATCCAGGGATGCCTGACAGGCCGCCATCTGGGCCGCGTCACGGGAAACCACCA
Organism: Pantoea sp. M_10; assembly: GCF_008631515.1. Taxonomy (NCBI): domain Bacteria; kingdom Pseudomonadati; phylum Pseudomonadota; class Gammaproteobacteria; order Enterobacterales; family Erwiniaceae; genus Pantoea; species Pantoea sp. M_10. Next base: position 274,279 of record NZ_VWUL01000004.1, read on the forward strand.
CGTTTTTGGCGCCCAGCCGGCGGGCATCCGCCCCTTTCTCCGGCGAGGTAGTAAACAAGGTGACCTCTGCGCCCAGCGCACTGGCCAGCTTAACCGCCATATGGCCCAGGCCGCCCAGGCCTACTACCCCGACGCGATCCCCCGCTTTGACATTAAAGTGGCGCAGCGGTGACCAGACGGTGACGCCCGCGCAGAGCAGTGGTGCCACCGCGTTCAGCGCCAGGTTATCAGGCACCCGCACGACAAAATGGTGATCGGCAATCACATGTTGGGCATAGCCGCCAAAGGTCGTGTTACCGGTGTACTTATCGGTTCCGTTATAGGTCGGCGTAAAGCCTGCCTCACAGTACTGCTCTTCATGCTGCTGGCAGAAATGGCACTCGCGACAGGCGTCAACCATCACGCCGACCCCGGCAATCTCTCCGACCGCAAACTGAGTGACGTTCTCACCCACTGCCACCACCCGGCCGACAATTTCGTGACCCGGCACAAGGGGATAGCGGCTTACGCCCCACTCATTGCGCGCCATATGCAAATCGGAGTGACAGACGCCGCAGTAAAGGATCTCGAGTTTAACATCGTCAGCCTGAAGCTCGCGTAACTCCACCTGACCTGCGCGCAGCGGTTGATCTGCCTGACTGGCGACCAGTGCATTAATCTTCATCTGTTGCCTCTTATCACCTGATGGTCGTAAAGAAAGCAGCACACTATAGACACATGGGATCGGTTTTGGTAGTAGTTACCTTTTGGTTACCACCCTGCTAAGGAGGCAATAATGCCCGCCTGGGTTGATGGAAAACTGCTGTTTTATGCGGATTCACCGCCGCGCCGCCTGCTGGAACTCTTTTCCGTCAAGTGGAGCACGATGGTGCTGCATGCGCTTTATCACTGGCCGGAACACCGTGCGCGCACGGGTGAACTGGAGCGGAGCCTGCAGGGAATTTCAAAGAAGATGCTGATTCAGACGCTGCGCGAGCTGGAGCAGCGCGGGCTGGTTGCACGCCATGTCTGGCAGGTGGTGCCGCCGAAAGTGGAGTACAGCCTGACCGCGCTGGGCATGACATTTGCCGGGCCAATTGAGCAGATGTATCAGTGGGGCCTGGAAAATCAGGCTGCGCTGGATGAAATGGAGGATCACGCGCGCAGCCACCGGGAGGCCTGAAGGAGGACCAGGTGGGCCTGTCAGCCCGGCCCGGCCTCACTCAAAGGGAAATTCGCGCGCCAGCACGCGGGAGATCACATTCAGCGCCCCCTCTTCATTGTTGCTCTGCGTCTGATATCGCGCCACGGCGGCGACAGAAGCGGCGGCATTCGCCATTGAGAAACTGAAACAGGCCTGACGCAGCATCTCAATGTCGTTGGCGCTGTCACCGATGGCCAGCACTTCGCAGTCGCTGATGTCCCACTTCTCCTGCAGCAGCGCAATGCCATGCGCCTTGTGGCAGCCAGGAATGATCAGGTCTATAAAGCCAAACCCGCTGGAGACCGGATGCATGATGTTTTCCAGCTCGCCGAGTCTGGCATGCAGCCGTTGCAGCAGGGCATCCACCCCTTCATGCTCCAGATTCAGCGAGAATTTGAAAATTGTATCGTCAATGGCATAGAGGTCATCGCGTTTTTCCAGCCGGTGATAGTGATTTGAGAGCTTAGCCATCACCTCGTCAGAAGCCGATGCGTGCATGTAAGCGCCATTACGCCCGCACACCACCACCGCAATATCGGGTTCATGCGCGAGGATATCCAGAATCTTATGCACCTTCTCGCGGGCCAGCTCGCCACAGAAGATCTCTTCGTTGCAGTCTGAAACCCACGCGCCATTCTCCGCGACGAACGCGATCTCATCTTTGATGTCGGGAAAATAGCGCTGTAACTGGTAATACTGGTTCCCGCTGGCAACCACAAAACGGATGCCCTTCTGCTTCAGCAGCGCATACTGCCGTGAGAACCGCTGAACGTTGTACGCTTTGTTGTCGTCCAGAAAGGTGCCATCCATATCCACCGCAATCATCTTAACCGCCATCTCACCTGCCCCTATAGAGTCGCCGTTCTGTCCTTTCGGCTGATTGATTTGATTCATAAAGCTTACTCGCTGTGTGGATTAATGAGAATGCAAATAGTGACGTTGCTAACGGCTTTCGGAGCCTTCCGGTTCCGGAGTTGTGTTATCACGCACGTTTCGGAGCGTTAAAAAGATGTTAATCTCAGCCGTAAATTACGAATGAAGGTTATTTTAATTACATTCGTAACTCAACCCGAATATTGAGGAGCCTGAGATGCATGATGAGACCCGATCGACCCCATTGCCGGAAGACGTCAAAGCGTCAATAAGCGCAGTGAAACAGCAGTTGCGGCAGCAGATAGGTGATGTTGAAGGCCTTTTCCGGCAGGTGTGTGACAGCATCGAGGCGGCGATTACGGAGGCAAAAGCGGATGAGGAGTGGACGGGCAGCGCCTGGCCAGTGGTGCCGATGCAGGATATTGCAGAGGGACAGGTTTCAGATGAAACCCGGACGCGAATTAAACGGCGCGGCTGTGTCGTGATTAAGCAGCACTTTCCCCGGGAGCAGGCGCTGGCCTGGGATAAGTCAATGCTCGACTACCTGGAGCTCAACCGGTTTGACGAACAGTATCGCGGGCCGGGCGATGATTTTTTTGGCACGCTGGCCGCCTCGCGTCCTGAAATTTATCCTGTTTACTGGTCGCAGGCGCAAATGCAGGCGCGACAAAGCCCGGCAATGGCACACGCGCAATCTTTCCTGAACAGGTTATGGACCTTCGATTCACAGGGCAAAGAGTGGTTTGACCCGGATGTCAGCATCATCTATCCCGATCGCATTCGCCGTCGCCTGCCTGGCACCACCTCCGGCGGATTAGGGGCTCATACCGATTCCGGCGCGCTGGAACGCTGGCTGCTCCCGGCTTATCAGCAGGTTTTCAGTAAGCTGTTTCACGGTGACTTTGCCGCTTATGACCCCTGGGACGCGGCACACCGCACTGAAGTGGATGAGTATGATCTGCCTGGCACCACCAAATGTTCTGTGTTCCGCACCTTTCAGGGCTGGACTGCCCTCTCTGATATGATCCCCGATCAGGGCCTGCTGCACGTCGTGCCGGTGCCGCAGGCGATGGCTTATGTGCTGCTGCGTCCACTGCTTTCAGATGTGCCGGAGGATGAGCTCTGCGGCGTCGCCCCAGGCCGGGTCTTACCGGTTAACGAGCAGTGGCATCCGCACCTGATGGCCGGACTCTGTCCGATACCGGCCTTAGAGGCAGGGGATTCGGTGTGGTGGCACTGTGATGTGATTCACGCCGTGGCGCCGGTCAGAGATCAGCAGGGCTGGAGTAATGTGATGTACATTCCGGCCGCCCCGCTGTGTGAAAAAAACCGCCTCTATGCCCGCCATGTCGCACAGGCGCTGGCGCAGGGCCATTCGCCAGGCGATTTTCCTCCGGAGCATTATGAAGCGTCGTGGGATCAACGTTTCAGGCCGGAAGATCTCAATCTTAACGGACGTCGCTCGCTGGATTTAGCCTGATCTGCCCCCGCGCTGCACCGGCGCGGGGAAAACCCTGATACACTGCCACTCCTGTTTTTCTGCGACATCCCATTATGAATCCGCGACATCATCAGATTATTCAACTGGTTAATAGCCGGGGCAGCGTGACGGTCAGTGAACTGGCACAGCTCACCGGGGTTTCTGAAGTTACCGTGCGTCAGGATCTCACGCTGCTGGAGCGTGACCGTCTGCTGCGGCGGGTTCACGGCTCTGCGCAGGCGCTGGACAGCGATAACGTCGGTACCCGCCTGAACACCCGCTACCCCATCAAGCAGACGCTGGCGCTTCACGCAGCCCGTCTGGTTGAGCCGGGGGAGTCGGTATTTATTGAAGGCGGCAGCACCAACGCCCTGCTGGCGCGCGCGCTGGCCGACCGTGCCGATCTGACCCTGATTACCGTCAGCCACTACATTGCCCAGCTTCTGCGTGAGGCGGCCTGCGAAGTGATTGTGCTGGGTGGGATGCTGCAGAAAAGCAGTGAGTCGGTTGTCGGCCCGCTGACCCGCTACTCCATTCAGCAGGTTCACTTTCACCGGGCATTTGTCGGCGTGGATGGCTGGCATCCGGAAACCGGCTTTACCGGTCGCAACATGCTGCGCTGTGATGTGGTGGATGCCGTTCTGGCAAAAGGGGCGGAAAACTACGCCCTGACCGACGCCTCTAAATTTGGCCAGATCCATCCCTATCCGCTCTCATCCGGTTATCAGGTCGGGCATGTGATTACCGATAAAACGCTGGATGCCGTCACGGCAGAGCAGCTTAAGGCGCGCGCGGTTAACGTGATAACGGTCGCCACGGGTTAAACCGCGCCCGGTCCCTGCGTGACCGAATCGCGTAGCATCAGGCTGGCGGTAAAGGGGGGATGGGCAGACCAGTCACCGCCATCCAGCATGGTCAGCAGGCGATGAATCGTCTCATTGATCATCTCCGTCACCGGCAGTTTCATGCTGGATAATGACGGCGTGATGTAGGGTGCCAGCGGGATATCATCGAAACCGATCACTGAAACCTGATCGGGCACCGCTATCCGGCACGCTGTAAGCCGTTTGATCGCCCCGATCGCCATCTCATCATTACTCGCCACCAGCGCGGAGAAGGATACCCCGCGTACCAGCAGCGTATCCACGGCCTCCATCCCGCTCTGAGCCGTCCAGCGGCCTGACACAATACGCGCCGGATCGGCGTCGAGACCCTGTGCTGCCAGCGCGGCACGATAGCCGGAGAGGCGTTCCACCCCGGTCGGGGAATCGAGCGATCCGGTAATAAAGGCGATGTCGCGATGCCCCTGATTCAGCAGATGACTCACCGCCGTGACGCTGCCGGCGTGCTGATCGCTGTAGATGCAGTAGCTTTGATTGACACGCAGCCGCCGGTTAATGACCAGGATCGGCTGTTTGTGACGGGAGATAATGGCATCCAGCGCATCAATGGACAGAAAGCGCGGATAGATGATGATGCCGTCGCAGCGCAGATCGAGCAGAAACTGAATTGCCGCCTGCTCCTGCTCCGCCGTATGTTTGCCATCGGCCAGAATCAGCTGGCGGCCCTGCTGCTCCAGTATGCGCGCCGAGTGCGCCATCAGTTCCGTAAAGTAGCTTCCGCTGTAGAGGGTGTTGGTGATCACCAGCCCGATAGTCTGAGAGCTTTTCGTTGCCAGATTGCGCGCCAGCAGATTAGGCCGGTAGCCGGTTTCGGCAATCGCATCGAGAACTCTCTGACGCTTTTCCTGACCGACATACCCGTTGCCGGAGAGCACGCGTGACACTGTCGCTTTTGAGACGCCCGCCCTGTTCGCCACTTCCTGAATCGTTGCCATGCTGATGCTCCTTTACTGCGTCGTTCTGCAGTCTACCTAAGCCTCTCAATATTGGAAATATTTACCCTCGCGCTCAGCCGGCCTTTGCGCCAATGGCGGGTGACGCCGGTCACAAAATGAAAATCTGGCTGATTTTTAGGCTTGTCCCGGTCATAAAAGCCCTTCATGATTTTGTGAAACCGGTTTCCTATCTGCCTGCATGCAGGCGCAAAACATAACAACATTGACCGATTTACCCTACAGAGAAGAGCGATCATGCCCAGAAACTATGCCGAGGTGTCACGCGCCATCGTCGATGCGCTAGGCGGCCTCAACAATATCGAAGCCGTAACGCACTGCATGACCCGACTGCGGTTTGTGGTGAAAGATGAAACCCAGGTGGACTATCCCCGGCTGAAAGCGATCGATGGCGTGATGGGCGTGGTTCACAACGACACCCAGTGTCAGGTGATCATTGGCAATAACGTCTCTCAGGCCTTTCAGGCGCTGCAGGCGATGGGATCCCCTGCCGCCGACTCATCCACGCCGGTGAAACGCAAAATCACGCTGAAAAGCATCGGCGCAGGCATTCTGGATGCGCTGGTCGGCACGATGTCACCGCTGATCCCGGCCATTATCGGCGGGTCGATGGTTAAGCTGCTGGCGATGATACTGGATATGGCCGGTGTGTTTGAAAAAGGCTCCTCCACGCTGGTGATCCTCAACGTGATTGGCGACGGGGCCTTTTTCTTCCTGCCGGTGATGGTAGCCGCCTCTGCCGCGCTGAAGTTTAAAACCAATATGTCGCTGGCGATCGCCATTGCTGGCGTGCTGGTGCACCCTAACTTTATCGATCTGATGGCGAAAGCGGCGCAGGGTCAGGCCGTAGAATTTGCCTTCATTCCGGTCACGGCGGTGAAATATACCTACACGGTGATTCCGGCGCTGGTGATGACCTGGATCCTGTCACACATTGAGCGCGGCGTGGACCGCATTACCCCGGCCGTCACCAAAAACTTCCTGAAACCGATGCTGATTGTGCTGATTGCCGCACCCATCGCAATCGTGCTGATTGGTCCGATTGGCATCTGGATCGGCAGCGGCATCTCTGCGCTGGTCTACACCGTCCATGGCTATCTCGGCTGGCTCTCAGTCGCGATTATGGGCGCGATCTGGCCCCTGCTGGTGATGACCGGTATGCACCGGGTGTTTACCCCGACCATCATTCAGACCATTGCTGAAACCGGCAAAGAGGGCATGGTGATGCCCTCCGAGATTGGTGCCAACCTGTCGCTGGGGGGATCGTCTCTGGCGGTAGCCTTCCGCACCAAAAACCGGGAACTGCGTCAGACCGCGCTCGCGGCGGCGGCCTCCGCTATCGTTGCCGGCATTTCAGAACCTGCGCTGTATGGTGTGGCCGTCCGGCTGAAACGCCCGCTGGTCGCCTGTCTGATCAGCGGTTTTATCTGCGGCGCGGTAGCAGGCATTGGCGGTCTGGCCAGCCACTCGATGGCGTCGCCTGGCCTGTTTACCAGCGTGCAGTTTTTTGATCCCACCAACCCGATGAGTATTGTCTGGGTCGGCGCGGTGATGGTGTTGTCTGTGGTGCTGTCGTTTGTGCTGACGCTGCTGTTAGGCTTTGAAGATATCCCTGAAACCGACGCCACCACCACGGCACAACCGGCAGCCGTACCCGAACGCGTCAACGCCATTAACAGCCACTAAAGGAAAGGGTCTTACCGACCCGGAAAAGAGGAATGCATGTCTGAATCAAGGTTTCCGCAAGGGTTTTTATGGGGCGGTGCACTGGCCGCCAACCAGAGCGAAGGCGGTTTTCGCGAAGGCGGAAAAGGGTTAACCACCGTCGATATGATCCCGAATGGCCCGCACCGGATGCCGGTCAAACTCGGTCTTGAAAAACGGTTTGCGCTTCGCGACGACGAGTTCTACCCCAGCCATAATGCGATCGATTTTTATCATCGCTACCGGGAGGACATCGCGCTGATGGCGGAGATGGGTTTCAGCGTGTTCCGCACCTCAATTGCCTGGAGCCGTCTCTATCCCAACGGCGATGAGCTGACACCTTGCCCGGAAGGCATTGCTTTTTACCGTTCAGTGTTTGAAGAGTGCCGGAAACATCAGATCGAACCGCTGGTCACCCTCTGCCATTTTGATGTGCCGATGCATCTGGTGACGGAGTATGGCTCGTGGCGTAACCGTAAAATGATCGACTTTTTTGCCCGCTATGCCCGCAGCTGTTTCGAGGCGTTTGATGGTCTGGTGAAGTACTGGCTGACCTTCAACGAGATTAATATCCTGCTCCACAGCCCCTTCTCGGGTGCCGGACTGGTGTTTGAACCCGACGAAAATCCGGAGCAGGTGAAATATCAGGCGGCGCATCATGAGCTGGTCGCCAGCGCGGAGGTGACCCGCATTGCGCATGAGGTCAATCCGGCTAACCAGGTTGGCTGCATGCTGGCGGGCGGCAACTTCTACCCCTGGTCGAGTAAACCGGAGGATGTCTGGGCCGCGCTGGAAAAAGATCGTGAAAACCTCTTCTTTATCGATGTGCAGGCACGCGGCGCCTATCCCGCCTACGCGGCCCGGCTGTTTCGGGAGAAAGGCGTAACGCTGAAGATCGAGGAGGGTGACGCGGAAATTCTGAAAAACAGCGTCGATTTTGTTTCGTTCAGCTACTACGCCTCACGCTGCGCCTCGGCGGAGATGAACGAGCAGAACAGCAGCGCCGCCAATGTGGTGAAGTCTCTGACGAATCCCCATGTGCCGCGCAGTGAATGGGGCTGGGGCATCGATCCACTCGGATTACGGATCACCATGAACATGATGTATGACCGCTATCAGAAGCCGCTTTTCCTGGTCGAAAATGGTCTGGGCGCACGCGATGAACCCGATGCCAGTGGCGAAATCCATGACGACTACCGCATCAGCTATCTGCGTGAACACATCCGCGCGATGGGTGACGCGATTGAAGATGGCGTGCCGGTCATGGGCTACACCAGCTGGGGCTGTATCGATCTGGTGGCGGCCTCAACCGGTGAGATGAGTAAGCGCTACGGTTTTGTCTATGTTGACCGTGACGATCTCGGGCGTGGTACGCTGGCCCGCACGCGTAAGAAGTCATTCTGGTGGTATAAGAAGGTCATTGCCAGCAACGGAGCCGATCTTGAGTGACAACGTCACTTATTGAGTGTTGTGTCTGCGGTGATACGCCTGTCAGCGACGCCGCAGGTATGCACTCAACCTGCCGTTGTACTCTGCCGGTAATTATCGTATAACCGATGTCTCCGAGGGGTGTCCTGTTATGGGCTGAGATGGCGTAAGCCGAACCCTTTGAACCTGATCTGGGTCATGCCAGCGAAGGGACGGGTCGGCAGATATTTCTGCGTCATCTCCTGCATCACTCCCTGTTCCAGCCCGTATGCCCGGATCTCCATTGTGACAGGAGATCTGATGACACATCCGCTTTTCGAAACCGGCTTTTACGGTCGTCTGCGTCAGCAGGCTGGCCCTCACTGGCACGCCTATGTGGCACATGACTTTGTACAGCAGCTCGGTCAGGGTACGCTGCCCCCCGCCGCGTTTCGCCATTATCTCACCCAGGATTATCTGTTTCTGCTGCACTTCGCCCGCGCCTGGGGCCTGCTGATAAGCAAGCTCTCCGCACCGGACGCCCTGCGCAGCGCGACGGCGTCGCTCAACGCCATCGTCAGCGAACTGCCGCTGCATCTGGACTACTGCCAGCAGTGGGGCATCAGCGAAGCGGCAATGGCGAGCGAACCGGAGGCGGTGGAAACGCTCAACTACACCCGCTATGTGCTGGATGTGGGTCACAGCGGCGATGCGCTGGAGTTGCTGACCGCGCTGATGCCCTGTGTCGCCGGTTACGCTGAAACGGGTCTGACCCTGCTACAGGATCCTGCAACCCGCTTCAGCGATAATCCTTATGCGGCGTGGATAGAAAACTACGGCGATGAGTCCTATCTGAACGGCGTTCGCAACGCCCTTTCGCTGTTTGAAACCCTGGCGGGCGAGCGTGCGGCTGAGCAGCGTTTTGCCTCACTGGCGCAGATTTTTACTACTGCCACACGGCTGGAATCCGCGTTCTGGCAGATGGGACTGAATCATGCGGCCAGTCGGCAGGTCCGCCCATGATTGCGTCAGCCTGTTCGGCGCCGCCCGGTATCGCAATCCGTCAGCTGTCACTCAGGTTGGGTCAGCAGCAGCTCTTCAGCCAGCTCACTCTGGAGATTGCGGGTGGCCAGTTTACAGCGTTGCTGGGGGCGAGCGGCGTGGGTAAAAGCAGTCTGATGCGGGTGATTGCCGGTCTGTTACCGCCTTCCTCCGGCCAGGTCAGCGGCAGTGATGGCCTGCCACTGACCGGACGCATCGCCTGGATGGGACAACAGGACTTGCTCTATCCGTGGCTGACAGTAGAGCAGAACGTTTGTCTGGCCAGCCGCCTGAACGGGGAGAAGCCGGATCGTGAGCGGGCGCAGCACCTGCTGGCGCGTGTCGGTCTGAGTCGTTATGCCACCGCACGGCCCGCGACGCTCTCCGGCGGGATGCGTCAGCGCGCCGCACTGGCTCGCACCCTCTATACCCGCCAGCCCGTAGTGCTGATGGATGAACCCTTCTCTGCGCTGGATGCCCTGACCCGCAGTCAGATTCAGACGCTGGCCGCGGAAGTGCTGGCCGGGCACACCGTGTTGCTGATAACGCATGATGCTGCAGAAGCCTGCCGATTGAGTCATCATCTGCTGGTAATCGGCCCGACGGGTATCGAAGCCTCTCCCTCCCTCCAGGGGCAGCCTCCACGGGCGGCAGAGGATGTCAGCGTCATCCGGAGTCAGGCTGCCGTGCTGAATCAGCTGAGCAGGTTAGCCGGATGACGTCAGGACAACGATCTGGCGGACTACGCCGTGGCGTGACGCTTTTTACGGGCCTCATCGGATTGTGGTGGCTCGTTACCCTTTCCGTCCCCGCTTTTTTGCTGCCCTCACCCCCGGCGGTCGCCACCGCGCTCTGGCAGAACGCCCGCTATCTCAGCCAGCACAGCCTCATCACCCTGACGGAGATCCTCAGCGGCATGGCACTGGGCGTGCTGCTGGGTGCCCTGCTCGCGCTGGGGATGTCCTTTTCGCCGCGGTTGCAGCGCTGGATGATGCCGCTGGTGATCACCAGCCAGGCGATCCCGGTGTTTGCGCTGGCGCCCCTGCTGGTGCTCTGGTTCGGCTTCGGGATGAGCGCCAAAGTCGCAATGGCGGTGCTGGTCATCTTTTTCCCGGTGACCTCCGCCTTTTTTGATGGCCTGCGCCGCGTCCCGCCCGGCTATCTCGATCTGGCCCGCACGCTGGGCGCCTCACGCGCGGCTCAGCTGCGTCATGTCCGGCTGCTGGCGGCACTGCCCGCGCTGGGGTCAGGTTTACGGATGGCGGCCGCGGTGGCCCCGATTGGCGCCATTATCGGAGAGTGGGTCGGCTCAGCGGAAGGACTGGGCTACGTCATGCTGAATGCCAATGCCCGGATGCAGAGTGATCTCTGCTTTGCCGCCCTGTTCATTCTGGTGCTGATGACGCTGCTGCTGTGGCTGTTCATCGATTTCCTGCTCCGTCGCCTGATTAGCTGGGCCCCCGAAACGGATTAATGACCTTAACTGACGAGAAAAAAGTATGACGAAAATACCGCTCTTTACCCTGCTGCTGGGTGCCGCCTTCGCCACCCCCCTTCAGGCAATGGAAAAACTGACGCTGGTGCTCGACTGGTATATCAATCCCGATCACGCGCCGATCATGGTGGCACAACAGACCGGCGCCTTTGCCGGAGAGGGGCTGGAGGTCAGCATCATTCCCCCTTCCGATCCGGCGCTGCCGCCGCGACTGGTGGCCGCAAAGCAGGCAGACTTAGCCATCACTTACCAGCCTCAGCTGCATTTCTTCGCCGACCAGGGCCTGCCACTGATGCGGGTCGGCACCCTGATCAATACGCCGCTGAATACGCTGATCACACTCGACAGGTCGATGAAGAGTCCGGGGGCGTTAAAAGGCAAACGCATCGGCTATTCCGTCAGCGGTATTGAGCAGGCGACGCTGGCGACCATGCTGAGCCATGAAGGAGTAAAGGCCGATCAGGTGAGGCTGATTAACGTCAACTTTCAGCTCACCAGCGCCCTGCTGACCGGAAAAGTGGATGCGGTGATCGGTGGCTATCGCAACATCGAAGCGCTGGAGATGAAATATAAGGGGAAAGATCCGGTGGTGTTTAACGTTGAGGATTACGGCGTTCCGGCTTATGACGAGCTGATCATCGTGGCCCATCGGGATGAGGCGCATTCAGAAAAGATCAGAAAATTTCTGCGGGCACTGAAGAAGGGAAATGCGACGTTACAGGCCCAGCCTGAAGCGAGCTGGCAACGGTTTGCCCGCGCCCATCCGGAACTGAATACGCCGTTAAATCACCAGTCATGGATAGCGACGCTGCCGCTGTTCGCCGCCGATCCGGCAAAACTGGATCGCGCACGCTATCAGGCTTATGAACAATTTCTCTTCGATAACCAGCTGATTAAACGCATGACCCCGGTTGATCGCTACGCCACTGAAAGCGAATAAGAGACCGGCCCGCAGCGTGCGCCGCGGGCCGATTTCCTAGCGGACCTTCTGATAGAGCCAGTGTTCGATGTCACTGGCGGGCAGCGGTTTTGAGAAGAAGTAACCCTGAATTTCGTCACAGCCGTAACTTTTCAGCAGTGCCAGCGTCGACTCGGTCTCGACCCCTTCCGCCAGTACGGTGTAGTTCAGCTCTTTCAGCATCTGAATAATGCACCTGACGATGATTTTAGACGCCTCATCCTCACCCATGCGCGAGATCAGGGAGCGATCGATTTTGATCACATCCAGCGGGATATCCTGCAGGTAGCTGATGTTGCTGTAGCCTACGCCGAAATCATCCAGTGAAATGACAAAGCCGTGCGATTTCAGTGCTTCCAGCCCCTTGATCCCCACATCGCTTTTGGTGATCAGTTCATTCTCCAGACATTCAATACCCATAATTGAGGCGGGGAGCTGCGCGGCCGTCAATTTCGCCAGCAGGTTGTCGGCAAAATCAGCTTTTGAGAAATCACGTTCACTGACGTTAATGGAGACCGGAATCAGATCGTATTCGCGATTCCAGCGCGCCAGTTGCTCTATCGTGTGATCGATGACCCAGTTGGTAAGATCGGAAATCAGATTCGTTTTACCCGCTAACGGAATAAATTCTGAAGGGAAAAGTTCACCCCGCTCAGGATGATTCCAGCGGATGAGTGCTTCCAGCCCGACAGTTTTGCCGGTTCTCAGGCAGATTTTGGGCTGCCAGGCGAGATAAAGCTCTTCATTTTTATGCAGCGCCTGCGCCAGATCGTTCATGATCATAAAGTCTTCGGTGCGGCGTGTATCGTAACTCTCATCAAACACCATCGCGCTGATGTTCTCATCAACCGCTTCGTGCAGCGCGCTTAACGCCTGACGCATCGTTTCATTGGCATCCATCTGCGACGGCACAAACTCGGTTTCGCCGGTGTGGACATCCAGATCAAGCGTAATGTTCTCGGCCAGATCGGCCTTGAGGCCTGTGAACAGCTCAACCATATTCTGCGCAGTGTAGCGACCAGACCAGGGCTGAATGATGGCGAAGCGGCCCGGTGCAAAGCTGTAGAGCGTTTCGTTTTCAGCCAGATTGAGTCGGTGAGCGACATCTTCCGCCATCTGCTTCAGCAGTTTCTCCATCGGGGCGATCCCGACGGCACGTGAAAGCTCATACGCGCGAATAATGTCGATGCAGTCGATCAGGATCAGACGAAAGCGGCTATGGGGTGCGGTCAGGGTCAGCTGCTGTATATCGCGCAGCAGGCGGGGACGATTCGGCAGATGCGTGATGACATCGGTAAAGCCCGCATTATTCCAGGCATCCAGAAACGAGGTGACCAGCGTTGCCAGTGAGCGCAGAACCGTCAGTTTCTCGTCGGTAAAGGGGTGAGGCTCGGTATCCGTGACGCAGAGCGTTCCCAGTACCGAACCTTCAAGATTCTGCAGCGAGACACCGGCGTAGAAACGGATATGCGGATCGCCTTTCACAAACGGGTGGGTGACGAAGCGCTCATCCAGCAGGGTGTCCACCACCACCAGATGGCCTTCGCCATCAATCACATGGCGGCAAAGTGACTCATCCCGGGTCGATTGCTGAAGATCGAAGTTGCGAGAGGCTTTAATATACTGATTATGGTCGTCAATAATCGAAATGAAGCTGCCTGAGATACCCAGGACCTCACTGGCAAGATTCACAAATCTTTCCAGCACCTCATCCCGGGTTTCATCCGGTGAGAGCAGTGCCTTAATAGCACTCAGTCGTTTTACGTCACTGCCATTTTGCTCGTTATGCACGAAACCTCTCCTATGCAGGCGCAAAATTCGAAATAATTTCGCTGCTTAATGCTCAATTAGCGCCCAATTATCAGATAAATAGCGGCTCAATCTGACAGTAATTCCACAGCGAAACAGTGTCGCACGATATCTGAACGCTGTCGAAATCATTTATTGTCCTTGCCACGTGCAACCTGCGGCGATTCCGGCCGGAACCCGAGTCCGATGAGGCGACCGGCCATAAACTTCAGAAAGGGCAGCCGACCGATTATCCCGGGAATGCGACTGCTGCCACCGGTTTTATTTTTGCTCTTTTTGCGGCTCATTTTGATCTGCAAAAACTGCGTGGCAACGGTAGGAAACTGACGGCGCTTCTGCACTTTTTCCAGGTCGCGCAGCTGCAGCTCACCAGCTTTAAGCGGCGCAGTCAGAATATTCGCCGTCGCCACCGCATCCTGGATCGCCAGATTTACACCCACCCCGCCTATGGGCGACATTGCATGCGCCGCATCGCCAATGCAGAGCACGCCAGGCTTCGCCCACTTATCGAGCCGGTCAATGCGGATAGAGAGCAGCTTAAACGCCGTCCAGTCCTCGATTTCCGCCATTCGCGCGGCTTCAAAAGGTGACAGGGCCGCGATCTCCGCTTTAAACGCATCAAGTCCGGCGGCCTGTTTCGCGTCAAACTCCCCCTTGGGGATAGTCAGCCCGCACTGCCAGTAGTCACCGCGATCGATAACGATAAAGTTTCGTCGCGGTCCCGTGTGCCCCACGCCCATATCAGGGTCGTGCGGCTGCCTGCTGAGACGGAACCAGATGACATCCCGTGCCGCGCCAAAAGCCTGACTGGTCAATCCTGCCGCTGCGCGTACCTGAGAATGTCGGCCATCCGCACCCACCACCACTTTGCAGCGGACATGAATGCGCTGATTTCCGCGCAGAGCCGTGACGCCACTGACCGTGCCATTTTCCTCATTAAGCGACGCAAAGGCGGTTGACCGCAGGAGAGTGTAGCCCGGATATCGGGCGCTGTGATCGGCAATAAAATTCAGGAAATCCCACTGCGGCATAAAAGCGATAAAGCGGCACTGAACCGGCAGGCGGGAAAAGTCGGCCATGGTGACTTTCTGGCCGGCAATCTCCGCCTCCAGCTTTTCGACCCGCTGATGCGGCAGCGTGAGAAATGCCTCCAGCAGGCCGAGCTGGTGCATCGTTTCCAGCGTAGAGGGGTGAATGGTGTCACCGCGAAAATCGTGCAGAAAATCGGCGTGCTTTTCGATGACTACCACGCGCACTCCTGCCCGGACGAGCAGATAGCCCAGCATCAGGCCGGCCGGGCCGCCCCCGACAATACAACAGTCAGCGGTGAGGATTTCAGTAGAATGTGGCTGCATGTCGGCTCCCTGTCACGCCAGTATTGCTATGATTATTGCGTCAACCGTGGCGACAACGCCGCAGTCGGTCGATAGTGCTCTCTTCAGGCTTACCACTCTGGGTGATTAATCACCTACTGAAAAACTGCGGAGGACAGCCTGCTGTCATCCGCCGTCAGGAGATCAGTATGAACCCGATCCGAATCACGCTCTCCGTTCTGCTAATGTCAGCCCCGCTGATTGTTACCGCCGCGCCCTATGACACGCTGAAGTTTGCGCTGCGCCAGCAGCAGATCACCGACGATCTGCGGCAGAAATGTTCACTGCCGTCCGCCACGTCCGACGAAACCCTGCGCCAGACGTTTCTTCATGATCAGCAGAACCATGCAACGTTGATTGCCGCGGCTCAGGCCCTGAAAAATCAGGATACGCCAGCCTACCGCGAACGCATGGCGCAAGTGGTTTGTCCACCGCAGGCGAAATAGCCGCTTTCCTCAGCTGAAATTGATCCTGACGTTTGTTTTCACCTTATCTCTCAGTAAACTGGAGCGCTGGTCTGGTTGAACAAGAATCCCTCTCAATGAATGAAGAAATACCGCAACCGGTTTATGTTCCCCGCTCCATCGCGGCACGCAGCCGGATGTTCCGCGCCCTGCTCCACCGTGATAAGACGCCGCTGGCGATGCTGTTTTGCGCTGCGCTGGTCGGTTCGCTGGTTGGCCTGGCCGGGGTAGCCTTTGCCCGCGCCGTTGAGGCTATTCAGCAATGGCGCGCCGACACACTGATACCCGCCCACTTTCAGGGCTGGACACTCTATGTGGCCGCCTTTGCCATCTCGGCGTTGCTGGCGATGGTCGGCTATTTTCTGGTCAGACGCTTCGCCCCCGAAGCGGGTGGCTCCGGTATTCCGGAAATTGAAGGGGCGCTGGAGGAGCTGAGGCCGGTGCGCTGGTGGCGGGTGATTCCGGTAAAATTTTTTGGTGGCATGGGCACGCTGGGTGCCGGAATGGTACTGGGCCGGGAAGGCCCGACGGTGCAGCTGGGCGGCAATATCGGCCGGATGGTGATTGATATTCTCGGGATGCGCAGCAATGAGGCGCGGCATACACTGCTGGCAACCGGTGCGGCGGCCGGTCTGGCAGCGGCGTTTAACGCGCCGCTGGCGGGCATTCTGTTCATTATTGAAGAGATGCGTCCGCAATTCCGCTATAACCTGATATCCATTAAGGCCGTGTTTACCGGCGTGATTATGGCCAGCATCGTCTTTCGCTGCTTTAACGGCGAACAGGCGGTCATCTCCGTAGGCAAACTGGCGGATGCGCCGGTGCAGACGCTGTGGCTCTATCTGGTGCTGGGCATGATTATCGGGATGGTTGGTGTACTGTTTAATCGCCTGATTTTTCTGACACAAGATATGTTTGCCCGCTTCTACGCCGGTAAAACCGCACGGGTTGTACTGGCGGGGGGCTTGTTAGGGGGCGGCTGTGGCATTCTGGCGCTGCTGTTCGCCCCAGGAGCGGGTGGCGGTTCAGAACTGATGCCCCAGGCTGTGCATGGCGTCTTCCCCTTCGCGCTGCTGCTGCTGATCTTTCTGGTCAGGCTGATTACCACCCTGCTCTGTTTCAGTTCAGGTGCACCGGGCGGTATTTTTGCGCCGATGCTGGCGCTGGGAACTCTGCTGGGTACCGCTTTTGGTGTGGCGATGACCGATCTCTTTCCGTTCTATCAGCTGGAGCCCGGTACGTTCGCTATCGCAGGGATGGGTGCACTGTTTGCGGCCTCGGTCAGAGCACCTCTCACCGGCATCGTGCTGGTGCTGGAGATGACCGACAACTATCAGTTGATCTTACCGATGATTATCACCTGTCTGGGCGCGACGCTGCTGGCGCAGTTCCTGGGGGGCAAACCGCTCTATTCATCTATTCTGGCCCGCACGCTGGCCCGGCAGTCGGCCGTGACGCCTCCCTAGGCGGACATTCACGCCGCGGGATAAAGGTTCTCATCCCAACCGGCTACCCGCCTCTCAGGGCGGGTAGCCCGGTCACTTACTTGTCATCAAAATAGTCCGCAGGCATCTGGCCGGGTGCCAGATTGATCACTTCATCATTATCCGGCCCCTCATTTTTCATGTAGGTGACCTTAGCGAACTCAGGAATAATCACGTAGGGGTAAGCGGGACCTTCGTCGCGGAAGCGATGCATATCATCAATGAAGTCATTCTGATAGCAGATAGTTTTTTCAGGATGCTGACCTTCTCCGGCAATCCACTGCGGGAAGAAGATGGTTCCGTGCAGGAGAGTGCGATTAAGATCGAACAGCAGGCTGACGCAGGTTCCGGTCGGCTCATGCCAGTCTACTTTGTAGATGCCCGGGGCAAACTGAACCGCGTGCATCTTCTGGTTGGTCACCCAGCGGCCGCCCACCAGCCCCTGATGAATGCGGTAGTCACAGGTCGTTTCGTTACGCGCGTACCACTCATATTTCCAGCCATTATCATAGGTATAGACAAAGTGCGTACCCACGAACTGAGACAGATCGCTGGCAATATCCTCTGGAGATTCTGCAGACATGTTACCCTCTCTGAACAGGCGCCCGGACCGGGCGCAGATAAATGTATAAACCAGCCGGCAAATACTCACTATGGACCAGACTGGCTGAATTGCCATCCAGAGCAGGAAATTGTCATCGGACTGTCACAGAGCCGGAACGGTCACATTGAAAGAGAAGGGTCACTGAGCAAGAATCGATTAAATGCCTGAAAGAAAGATAAAAGCCCTGACTGAGACAGCCAGGGCTTTTAGGTTACTACTGATTTAACATTTACCATTAACTAACTTAATTAACAGGAACAACTTTGGTACAGCTATTTATGAACAGATTCTGCGGATAATAATGAACACGGTTACAGAATGTCACTATTATTAACGGTCTCAACCACCTGAGAGTCTTTCGTGAGACAAAGACAGGTCAGGCCCGTATAAATCTGCACACCCCCATCGCGATATATACTCTTTGATGCGTTGCCTTACATTCATTACGACGTGTAATCCGCAACCGTAACCGTCGTAAAGTCACGTTCAGAACTACGAGGCCTTACATCATCGCGATGCAATACTGCTTATCTCTCAGTGCGTTACTACGACTCAATTTAACAGGATTGTGATTAACTCAAAAGAGCTGATGACAACAATGTTTAACAGAACCGCCGACAGCTTAAGCGAATAAGTCCATCGACACCGATAACACCGTTAATTCCCGGTGTGTCAGGGCACTTTCATGCCGCTGATAATTCTTAATCTACCTCTGATATAAATAATGTCAACACTGGAATTTAACCCATGTTTATATCTTCAGTGTTCCGGAAATTATGCAGGGAGTAATAATCGATATATTGATCCTGAATAATTCGGCAGGTAACTATTTTGACAGAGAGGATTAAAAGGCGAGCACAAGGGCGCCGACAGACGCCCCAGTGAAAGACCCGACGCTATTTTTTCAGACTCGCCAGCAGAACCTTCGCGGTCTCAGACGAGGAGCCCGGGTTCTGCCCGGTAATCAGCAGACCATCCTGGACAGTGTAGGACTGCCAGTCCTCTCCCCGTGAATAGAGACCGCCATTCTGTTTCAGCGCGTCTTCCACGAGGAATGGCACGACGTCGGTCAGGCCAACGCCCTCCTCTTCACTGTTAGTGAATCCCGTGACTTTCTTCCCCTTAACCAGAGGCGTGCCATCCGGATTTTTCACATCGCGCAATACGCCAGGTGCGTGGCAGACCAGTGCTACCGGTTTGCCAGCCTGCAGGGTCTGCTCAATCAGTGCAATGGAGTGTTTGTCATTTGCCAGATCCCATAGCGGGCCATGGCCGCCCGGATAGAACACAGCGTCAAATGCATTCGGGCTCACGCTGTCCAGTTTGTGGGTAGAAGCCAGCACCGCCTGCGCAGCCGAATCGCTATGGAAGCGACGGGTATCCGCGGTCTGAGAGTCGGCTTCATCACTTTTAGGATCGAGCGGAGGTTGTCCTCCCTGTGGTGATGCCAGGGTTACGTCTGCACCCGCGTCAAGAAAGGCATAGTAAGGTGCGGCAAACTCTTCCAGCCAGAAACCGGTTTTCTTGCCGGTATTACCCAGCTCATCATGTGAGGTCAAAACCATCAGAATCTTCATGTCCGCTCCCTGTAAGCGTTGCAGGTTAAGAGTTCAGGCGCGTCATACCCGATGTTAATCGCGCCTTCTTCTGTTTTGTCCGTCAGTGGTGACGGACTCTGAGGAATCACTGAAATTTACCGCTTAATATTCGGTGATCCGCAACCCATTATAGTTCATCACTATTCTTTTCGTTTTTCTGCCGGATAGCCGTGTCAGACTCTCTGCAAAGGTTCTCTCACCAGCCTGAGATGAGCACAACCCGGCACAACTAGTTAGCATGATCACGATTACCGCACTAATAGTTAATATAGATATGGTAACTATGGTTATTATTATTCCCATCGGAGGCACACATCCTCCTCATTGATAAACAGGAATATGACCATGAAAAACGTAAAAGCACTTTCAATTGCCGCTCTCGCCACCCTTTCACTGATCTCATTTGGCAGCTTCGCGCAGAGCGTGTCTGTGACCTCCTCAACACTGGATGGCGCAGAGTCAAAAATCGCTGCTCAGGCGCAGGAACAGGGCGCGCAATACAAAATCACCGAAGCGAACACCAACAACCGTGTTCATATGACCGCAGAACTGTATAAATAACGGATGGTCGCAAACGGAATTGCCAGAAGAGGCTGCCCAACGGGCAGCCTTTTTTGTGTCGGTCAGGCGAGGCGTGCGGCTGGTGCGCTGCCGGTGCGCCACCATAAAATCAGTGCCGCCAGGGCGATCACGCCCAGAACAGCAAAGGCGGTGCTGTAGGAGTAACGCGCGGCGATCATGCCCGTCATGGCCGGACTCAGCGCAGCGCCCGCTCCCTGCATCAGCATAATCACGCTTTGCCCGGCGTTAACATGGCCGGAGCCACGCAGCAGAGAGACGATATAACCCGGCACCGCCACCCCCAGTATCCCGGCTGCCACCCCATCCAGTACCTGAACCGGTATAACAAAGAGGGGAGCGGCAAAGCCCGCCGCAATCACCGCGCGCAGCGGTAAGATCATCAGGGCGATCATAATAAAGAGTCGGTAGCCGTGTGTTTCGACCCGTTTAGAGACCCATAGCGCCACCGGAATCATCACCAGCTGCGAGATCACCACCGTTGCCGCAGCATAGAGGCCAGGGCTGACCGCTGCCTGACCGCCTGCCGAGGCGACGCGCATGCTCAGCATCGGCAGCAGCGCGGCATTGGCAAGATGAAACAGCAGCAGCGTCACACCGGCCACCAGCAGTGCCGGTTTGCGTATCAACATCGATAAGCGCGGCGCGGGTTCACGCTCTTCATTCTGCTCGTAACCGCGGGCAACGTCGTTATCGATCTCATCGCCGCGAATCGCTATCGTGGCAACAGCAGCGAAGAGCGCCATCACCGTCATCAGAATAAAGACCGCGCCCATTCCCCAGTACCAGGCTGAAAACCCCGCCAGCAGTGCGGCGATGGTATTCCCGCCGTGGTTAAAGGCCTCATTGCGACCCATCTGATGGTTAAAGCCGCGCTGGCCGGTCAGTCCCAGGGTAATGCCCGCCACGGTCGGGCCGATAAAGGCCGCCGCTATTCCCGCCACGATTTGTGAGACCATGGCGGTCCAGGTCTGATTGCTGTACCAGAGCAACAGCGTGGCGACCGTGATCACCAGACAACCCAGCAGCACAATCATTTTCTTGTGTCGGGTGGCGTCGGCCGCGATCCCGGCAGGCAGCGTGGCCAGTAACCCGGCGATGCCGCCGCAGGTCATGACCAGACCGATTTCGTCGGGACGCCAGTGTCGCTCCGTCAGAAAGATGCCCAGAAATGGCCCCAGCCCATCGCGAACATCGGCCAGAAAAAAGCTCATTAAACAGAGCGCGTAGAGAGAACGCTGTGACATGTTATTTCCCTGGAAGGTAAGTGTTAAAGGCAATTGCGCTTCGGTTAAAAAGGAAATTATGTGTTACAACGAGGAAAGTCACATTTCGTTATAGTAACAAAATGAAAAAGGCCACTCGTATCTGGATACGGGTGGCCCTGACGTGTTTCGCGGTAAATGCGCGGCTTATTTATCGGTGCCGAAACCCTGCTTCAGCAGTGCAGGCAGCACAGCCGGGAAGTAGATGTTTTTGTAATAACCACCGACGCTTACACTCCAGCTTTCGCCATCGTCGCGTCCGATGTTTTTCCAGTGCTGCACCATCTCATCGTTATAAGCGGCAATCTGCTGCTCCAGCCCCTGAGTTTTATAGGTCTCGTCATGGCGGAAGGTCGCCAGCGGCAGACGGGGTTTCTGATGAGCGGGTTCATCAACATGACCAATGACCACCCCCGCCACAGGGAACGTCAGCGGCGGCAGATCCAGCAATGAAATCATCGCCTGTGGATCGCGACGGATCCCGCCAATTGGCACAATGCCTAATCCTTCTGCGCGCGCGGCAGCCATCACAGAGCCCAGCGCAATCCCGATATCGGTTGAGCCAGAGACGATGCTTTCGATGCTCTGATGCGCGATTTGCTGCTGATCGACCGCAGACATCGCTACGGCAGATTTATGCATATCAAGTACAAAGGTGATGAACACCGGTGCTTTAGCAATCCACGGCTGACCACCCGCAATCGCGGCGATCTCCGCGCGACGGCCTGCGTCACGCGTGATGACAACAGAAACCTGCTGCGAGTTGACCGATGTTGGCGCACGGTAAGCGGTACTGATAATCCGATCCAGTACAGCCTCATCAACGGGTTGCTCAGTGAAACTGCGTTCACTTTTGTGACTTGTGAAAATATCAATCAGATCGCTCATAGTTCCTCCCATTTAAAAAGCAACTATAACAGTAACGTATTCGCACGCTTGGTATTTCGAGGGTTTTTTAGCACCCTTTTGTAACCGTTTTTAAACACGTCTGCGTCTCTGTACACGTTTAAAACGCCGGAGTTAAAGTCACCGAATCACTCACCGCCGGTGCGCTATTTAGTCAGTCCCGTTACCGGACATCTTTTAAGCGCTGTGTGCAACTGACAATGCAATGCTATCTGCTGAAACGCGCCGCCCGGATTGAGTCATTACCCTTCAGGCAATTTTTTCCTGCTTCACCGTTTGATCGCGGCTAAAAAGCAGACAGGTAGCAGAGGCCTTTATCATACCTGCGGCGTTGACCACTCTTTCCTGAAGTCCCATTCCATATTCTGACAATTCATCAAAAAGAACCGAAGGTAACCCATTTAAGCGCTATGTGAATAAACCGATCACACAATTGTGCACATCTTTCAGGTTATATTGATCAAGCGCATTACTGAAGCGTTAACCGTATTTACATAAAAAGAACGGCCAGATAATGTGAGACATAAAACAGGGATGAATGGTTCGAGGGAATGAGCAATGCCATACAGCCATCAGGTGATAAGATATTTACAGCAAAATAACATTTTAGCTAATCAACTCGATCACGCTGTCTCAGGCGTTAAGGAAGCCGTATTAAATCAGATTGAGATGACAGGCGCTGGCGCCAGACGCTTGCTCTATTACACCTCCTGCTTTACCGATGAATATAAAGATGTTTGCCTGCAGCAAAAGACCGAAGATATTCGCTTTGCGAAAGGTATTTACCACCTATTGCGACATGAAGATATTATTTATGAAATGCTTAATATCTATTTTAATGAGATATTGCGCTATAAAACACCTGAGCAACTACAACATATTAAGCATTTGCTTATGGCAACAAATATTCATATCGCAGCAAGTTCATTGACTAATTTAGGATTTGCATCAGCGACGGCAACTGCAGTTTCATTGGGTTTAAATATTCATCAAAATATAGCAGCTCTTGCAGGACGTATGGGAGGGGGCATCATAATGGCAACGGGTTTTTATGGCATAGTGCAAAAAGCTGCTGATAGTGCTCAAAGCTTACATATTAAATTCCCCGCTTATTATCAGACTTTATACATGCATGAGCTTGAAATGATGTATTTTTTAATAGACCCTCTATTTAAACGTGCTGAGGTATTTCAGCACGTAGCGTCAGACGAAAATATAGCAAACATCATCACCAGGATGATAAGATAATGCTGCTTAATATTATTAAACGACTTCTGAAGCGGATTTTCACTTCACTGATAGGGTTATATGCTCCACAGGCTATAATAATTGCCTATGCCTTATTCCAGATAATACTATTTCCTTCAGCCCCACTCTGGCTTGTGCCAATATTTGCCCTGATAGTGATATATATATTTAGTCGCTATGTGAAGTGGTGAAGTGCCATTAGTTTTTTAACCTCATAAGGAATTGAAAAAATTATGTCTACACCCGCCCATTTATGGCTTGAAGATGAAAACGGTTCTCCCGTCACAGGCAGCTGTCAGATGCCACTGCGGTTGGGCTCCATCGAATTAAAATCGTTCTCTCACGGCGTAACCATACCTGTCGATCCCAGCCGGGGAAAGCTCACGGGAACGCGGGTCCATAGCCCTGTAACGATAGTCAAAGAGTTTGATCAAACAACGCCGCTACTCTACAGAGCAGTCTGTGAAGGCCGGACAATGAAGAAAGGCACTATCCGAATGTATCGCATTCTGGAATCCGGAATTGAAGCCGAATATTTCAATATCATTCTGGAAAATGTCAAATTTACGACAGTCGCACCCTACCTTGCCCCTGGCGGGATGAGCAGTACGCATCTCGAAACGCTGGAATTACGCTATGAGGCAATCACATGGAAATATATGGATGGCAATATCGTATATCGTGATGAGTGGAATAACTACGCGAGATCATAAGTGCTTCTGACTGACTTCACCAATCAACTTCTGAAATTAATAGATAAGACAGTTACGTCACCCCCGAATTTTTGTTATGTCGCAATATTTCCAATACTGTTATCTGCTGCAGTTGCATTACTGCCGTCCTGTGAACAGGTGTAACGAAATGGAGAGTCCGTTACCGTTACACCTGTCGCAGGGAGAAAGCAGCATCCGCGAGCATGCATCACGCCAGCTTCACCGGCATTCGTTTCATCGGGTATGCGTTGAGCGCAGAAGCCATAACTATGCTGCCGTGTCGATGTCAGCCGCCCCAGCGACTTTTCAGATAACTCACCGCCTGCTGAGTCTGCGGCTGATTGAGATAGTTCTCTCTGAAAAGAATGGTGCCGTCGATATGGGGCCAGGACTCATTGAGGTCGAGCTGCTTTCTCAGTTCCGGCACTCCGCCCTGCAGCGTCCAGTCAGGCTCAATCCGCGAAGGCTCGCCCACCTTGTAGAGCGCCAGACCGATGTAAAGCCGGGTTCTGGTGGGCTTCACCACCTCTGCCCACCACTTTGCCAGCACGTCATAACGGGCAGCCTGACGGGAGAACGGCCAGTAGAGCTGTGGCGCGATATAATCCAGCAGCCCCTGCTGAACCCAGCGACGGGTATCCGCATAGGCTTCATCGTAGGCCGCTGCGCCTCGGGTATCTGAACCCGCCGGATCGTGCGACAGGTTGCGCCAGACACCGGCCGGGCTGACACCAAATTCCACCTCCGGCTTCAGCTGTTTAATGGTACGGGAGACCTGCTCAATAAGCTGTTGCGTATTGTGACGCCGCCAGTCGGCTTTGCTGGCGAAGCCCTGCCCGTAACGGCTGAAGGTCTGACTGTCGTTGAGCAGGGAGCCTGCCGATTCCGCATAGAAATAGTCATCGAACTGCACACCGTCGATCGGATAGTGCGCCACCACCTCGGCCACAATACTGGTGATCCAGTCGCGTGCGTCCGGGATGCCGGGATCAAGCACGTAGCGGTCGCCTGCGGTACGAATCCAGTCACGGTGCAGCACAAACACGCTGGCCGGATGAAGAGAGAGCGTGCGGTTCAGCTCACTGGTGGTAGAGGGTTTGATGTTGACCGAAACCCGATAGGGGTTGAACCACGCGTGGACTTTCATACCGCGTTTATGCGCCTCATCCAGCATAAACTGCAGCGGATCGTAACCGGGATCTTCGCCGATTCTGCCGGTCAGCATATCGGACCAGGGCAGAATTTTAGAGGACCAGAGCGCCGTGGCATCGGGCTTCACCTGGAAAAAAACCGTGTTAATTCCCAGGCTTTTCAGTTTATCCAGCTTGTCGATAAGCGACTGCTGCTGCATCCGGATGCGCTCTGCCGGGCTGGCACCATTGACCGATGCGACGGGAGGCCAGTCAAGACGGGATACGGTAGCTAACCAGACGCCGCGCATCGGTTGCCGGGCCTGAGGCTGCACCGGCTGGCTGGCTGGCGGTAACGGCTGTTTCGTGACCGGTGGAAAAGGCGTCACCAGCGACCGCGGCGGCTCAGAGGCGCAGCTGACGAGCAACAGTGCCGCAGCCAGTGCGGCCCCGCGCCTTAACGCCATGCTGGCTGCGGCAGGAATAAGATTCAGTGCGATGATAAACTCCAGTTTTATCTGGTCGGGACGCAAAGAGGAGTATTCTCGGTGACTCTGATTAAATGTCAATGCGTTAGCGCTGGGGACTGAACACAATACCGGTCGCCGCCAGACAGGCTTTGAGGGTGCCAAAAGCATCCTGACACTGCCGTTCATTGACGCAGGCATACCCCAGCAGCAGACCTCGCGTCTCCTGAGGATGCATATAGTACTGCGATAGTGGCCGCACCTTTACGCCGCGCTTCAGCGCCTCGGCGGCAATGGCGACATCATCACTGCCTGCCGGCAGCGGCATCACCAGATGCAGACCGGCTTCATGGTTAAAAGCCGGTAAGAAGGCGGGCCCCAGATAGCGCTCGATTAGCCGACAGAGGAACTGCCGCCGCTGT
Source organism: Pantoea sp. M_10 (assembly GCF_008631515.1). NCBI lineage: Bacteria > Pseudomonadati > Pseudomonadota > Gammaproteobacteria > Enterobacterales > Erwiniaceae > Pantoea > Pantoea sp. M_10. The sequence goes on from NZ_VWUL01000004.1 coordinate 300,337, forward strand.
CGATAAAGCAGCCGCATCCGCCGGATATGCTCCATGTAATGACCCAGCCGGATAAACTCCGCCAGCGCCCGCTGAATCAGCAGATGTCCGCCGCGATAGAGTTCCGCTGCCGCGATGCGCATCGGCTGAGCCAGCGGTTTTGGCACCACCAGATAGCCAATGCGCAGGGCGGGATAGAGCGTTTTACTGAACGTGCCCATGTAAATCACCGGCGCATCGGCTTCCAGCCCCTGCAGCGAGGGATGCGGCTGTCCGGAGAAACGAAATTCGCTGTCGTAGTCATCTTCGACAATCCAGCTCTGATGACGGCGCGCCAGTGTGAGCAACGCCTGACGACGTGCCAGGCTCAGATGCACCCCCAGCGGGTATTGATGGGAAGGTGTGACAAACACCATTTTGGGTGGCGGCCCGCTGTCGGGCACCAGGCCCTGCTCATCCACCGGCATGGCCCGGATTTTCAGGCCATTCATCCGCAGCAGATTGCGTGTTCCCCAGTAGCCCGGCTCTTCCATCCAGACCCTATCGCCTGGGTCGCACAATACCCGCGTGACCAGATCGACCGCCTGATGAACGCCCTCGGTGATCAGAATCTGATCCGCATCGGCCTGCACGGAACGCGCCACCCGCAGATAATCGACCAGCGCATGACGCAGATCGGGGCAGCCGCCGCCGCTGCTGTAAACCAGCCGATGGACGTCAGGCTCCCGGTTCAGGCGCGCCTGAATCTGACTGAACAGCTTATGGGGAAATTCGGTCACGTCGGGCGCGCCAGGCACAAATGCTCCCCACTGATAAGGGGACGCGGTGGCGTGCCCCAGCAGTGTGGCACCGCGCTTCGACAGGGTGGCCGGTCGCTGCGCCTTCACGGCGGCCAGGTCGGCAATCGCATCACTCTGCAGCGAACTCTCCGGCAGCGTCTCGGCAATCCACGTGCCGCTGCCGGTGCGCGCGGTCACGTAGCCCTGCGCCATCAGACTTTCATAGACATGCATGACCGTGTTTCGCGACACGCCGAGTTCACGCGCCAGATCGCGGGTGGGCGGCAAACGACTGCCGCGCGGAAAGACCGCTTCCGTGATCGCGGCCTGCATACAGTTGAGCAGTCGCTGATGCAGGGAACCGGTTTTCATAAACTGTAACCGTGCTAATAGATGATCGGCGTACAAGAGTCGCAATTGGCTCCATCCTTCCTCTGATAATTGGCTCTGGCAACTCACCACGCCTCAGGCATAAATAAACGTGTTTGTCGGGAATTGTAAACACGCATATCAATGAGGTGGATCAAATGAGCGAAAAAAATAACCTGATGCAGGAACGTAAAGCACAGGCTCTGCCTAAGGGCATCGGTACGCTGTGCGACTGGTACGTTGCCCGGGCAGAAAACGCCACCTTATGGGATCAGGCTGGTAACAGCTGGATCGACTTCGCAGGCGGCATCGCCGTGCTGAACACCGGTCATCGCCATCCACGCATCGAGCAGGCTGTGGCTGAACAGTTAACAAAGTTTACCCATACGGCGTTCCAGATCACCCCTTACGAAAGCTATATCGCACTGGCTGAACGCATCAATCAGCGGGTGCCGGTTGCCGGTGCAGCGAAAACCGCCTTCTTTACCACCGGTGCCGAAGCGGTAGAAAACGCGGTTAAAGTGGCGCGTGCCTATACCCGTCGTCACGGCATCATCACCTTTGGCAACGCGTTTCATGGCCGCACCTTTATGACCATGGCCATGACCGGCAAAGTCGCCCCCTACAAGCGCGATTTCGGCCCGATGCCCCCTTCCGTTTTCCACGCCCGCTACCCCAGCGCGGTGCAGGGGATCAGCGTTGAGGCGGCACTGACCAGCCTGGATGAGATTTTCACACAGGACATTGCGCCCCATGATGTTGCGGCAATCGTACTGGAACCGGTGCAGGGTGAAGGCGGATTCCATGCGGCACCGGCAGAATTTATGGTGCAGCTGCGTGAACTGGCTGACCGTCACGGCATCCTGCTGATTGCGGATGAAGTACAGAGCGGATTTGCCCGCACCGGCAGGCTGTTTGCCATGGAACACTATCCGGTAAAAGCCGACATCATCACCATGGCGAAAAGCCTGGCGGGCGGGATGCCTCTCTCCGCCGTGGCCGGTCGCGCCGAGGTGATGGACGCGCCTGCCCCTGGCGGACTGGGCGGTACCTATGCCGGAAATCCGTTAGCCATCGCGGCGGCTCACGCGGTGCTGGATGTGATCGAGGAGGAGCAACTCTGTCAGCGCGCCGTGGATCTCGGTGGCCGGCTTGTCGCTGAACTGGAGGCGCAGCAGCGCAAACACCCTGATATCGCCGAAGTGCGGGCGCTGGGTTCGATGGTGGCGATGGAGTTCTATCAGGCCAGCACCGCGCAGGCCGTTCAGAAGATGGCGATGGAACAGGGCCTGCTGCTGCTGACCTGCGGCGCGAAAGGCAACGTTATCCGCTTCCTCTACCCGCTTACCATTCCGGATGCCCAGTTCAGCCAGGCGCTGACCCTTCTCTCCACGGTGATCGATCGCTGTGTTGCCCCTGCCGGACACCCTGTCGTCCCGGCATGATTTCACTGGCTCGTTAATCGCAAGCCCCTTTCCTGTTCGTCCGGCCAGCATGGCCGGGCGTCCCCCGGAGACGTTGACATGACGATGACTCAGAGTGCGAATGAAGATTCGCTGGCTCAGAACCTGAAACCGCGCCACGTGCGCATGCTCTCGATTGCCGGCGTAATTGGCGCCGGGCTGTTTGTTGGCTCCGGCCATGCTATTTCTGAAGCGGGCCCCGCCGTGCTGATCTCCTATGCAGCCGCCGGGTTGCTGGTCGTGCTGATCATGCGGATGCTGGCGGAGATGGCGGTAGCCTCACCCGATTCCGGATCGTTCTCCACCTATGCGGAGAAAGCGCTGGGACGCTGGGCCGGGTTTACCATCGGCTGGCTCTACTGGTGGTTCTGGGTGCTGGTGATCCCGCTGGAAGCCAATGCGGCAGGCACGATCCTGCACGCCTGGTTCCCCGATGTGGCCATCTGGCAGTTCACCTTCGCCATCACACTCTTACTGACTATTACCAACCTGCTGAGCGTGAAAAACTACGGTGAGTTTGAATTCTGGTTTGCCCTGATCAAGGTCGTGGCGATCATCCTGTTCCTCGCCGTCGCGGGTGCCGCCGTGTTTGGTCTGCTGCCTGACAGTCACACCAGCGGCCTGTCGCATCTTTATGACACCAACGGCTTCATGCCAAATGGCCTCGGCGCGGTGGTGGCGGCTATCCTGACCACGATGTTCTCTTTTATGGGCACCGAGATTGTCACTATCGCCGCCGCAGAGTCGAAAAATCCCGGCCGGCAGATTACGAAAGCGACTAACTCGGTGATCTGGCGTATCGCGCTGTTCTACCTGCTGTCGATTTTCTTCGTGGTGGCGCTGGTTCCGTGGAATACGCCAGGCCTGGTTGAACAGGGTTCCTGGCAGACCGCTCTGCAGGCAATGAGCATTCCTCATGCCCGGCTGATCGTCGATCTGGTGGTGCTGATGGCGGTGTGCAGCTGTCTGAATTCGGCGCTCTACACCTCCTCGCGCATGCTCTACTCGCTGTCACGCCGCAAGGATGCGCCTGCTGCGGCCTCACGCACCAATCGCAGCGGCACACCCTGGGTTGCGGTGCTGCTCTCGACTGCGGCGGCGTTTCTGGCGGTGATCGCCAACTACCTCGCGCCCAGCGCGGTCTTCGAATTTTTACTCGCCACCTCGGGTGCCATTGCGCTGCTGGTCTACCTGGTGATTGCCGCATCCCATCTGGTACTGCGCAAAAAACGCGAGCAGGCGGGTGAAGTCCTGACTTACCGCATGTGGCTGTTTCCCGGTCTGACCTGGGTCACGATTCTGTTTATCGTCACGGTGCTGGTGATCATGCTGTTTGATCCTAAACACCAGACAGAATTAGTGGCGACGGGCGGTTTAACGCTGGTTATTATTGCGACCAGCCTGCTGCTGCGCCGTAAAAAGGCAGAACAGAAAAGCACGCGCTATTTTGTGCAGCGCTCCTCTGACCCGTCATAATTAACTGAAGCGCATTAACAGTGAAAAAGCCCACCTTTTATAAGGTGGGCTTTTTTTTGCATCTGGTTCCCTGGTGCTGACAAAAAGGGTCTGGCGATATAAGGTTTTCTCTGATACCCACTTTTTCGCTGTGGTTTTGGTAACGTTACTTTTATTCCTGTTTCGCCCCGGGCGCAATCAATTTTCGTCAGAATGGCAAAAAAATTAAAGATAAGTGAGGGACAGAATCCCTCTGGTTTTTTCGGCGTTTAACCAGTGCATCTTCACTTCTGCAGGTAACCTGTTCAGAGAGTGGAGATTTCGGAGATCAGCCGTCGTCAGCGTAGTCTTTCCCCTGCCAGAATCATAACAACTGAACACGACCTGATTCTTTCCGGTGTTCATATCACATGAATCATTCGTCACCATGCCGCGAAAGGTAATCGTGCCTGAATCCGAACCAGCACTTGCTGCCCCGGCGATTGTCATTAAGAGCGTGGTAAAGCCAGCGAGTAAAAATGATTTCATCCTGCATCCTCCTGAATGTGTGTCAGGAGTTATCGGCGCAGATCGCAAAAGATTAAGCACTGAAAAGAGAATTAAATGTAAATCTTCGCCAGCCGGACTTTTCATCGCCCTCGTTTTTTTAACATCGATAGTAAAAAAAGAATTTTTGGCGTTAACGGTATAATTAACATCAACACAGAATAGCAGGAGTTAAACGCAAAGACGGATTAGTGGAAAGGTTAAATAAGCTGAGGCACTTTCTGCAGTGACAGAAATGGGCACGCTGGTTTTTATTCTGACTGCCTGTTCAAAATAAATATCACTCAGGCGTTGCGGAATGAGAGATATCCGCGCTGCCCCTGCGGAATTCACCTAAAATGTTTTCGGCTCATTCCAGATACTGGCTGAACCGCAGCAGATAACCATCCGGATCCTGCAGAAGAAACTCGCGCTGACAGGCGGTTGTCCCGCCGGTGTCATACACCGTATCCCGCAGCGGGCGATAGAGCGGAATACCCTGCTTTTGCACCCGAGTCAGCACGACCTGAATATCATCCACTTCAATCTGAAAATTGATGCCCCGTCCCAGCGGCCAGTGAAGCTCTGCCGTGTTCCAGCCCTGAGGATGAAACTGCTCAATCATCAGTTGCGCCTCGCCATAGCACAGGTAAGCGAAGTCCGGCTGCTGCCGCTGTATTCTCACGCTGAATCCCAGTACCGTCGTGTAAAAATGCAGTGAGGCGGCAAAATCGGTTACGGTGAGTTCTGGCACCATACGATTCCAGTAAAGGGGTTGATTGTCACTCATTTCTTCTTCCCTGTTATCGGTTGTGAGGCTGGCTCAGGCATGACCCAAAAGGTTTCGCTGCAGTTCATCGAGTATCAGCCGCAGTGCTGCAGGCTGATGTTCCCGCGACAGGTAAAGTCCCCAGATGCCAATGCGTCCCGGCTCATAATCGGGCAGTAAGGTGACCAGTTTTCCGCTTTCCAGAGCCTGACGCGCCTCCTGCTCGGGCACCATCGCAATCCCACAGTCTGCACTGGCCGCATCACACAACAGAGAGGAGATCCCGGCGCTGAAATTTCCTTTGACCGCCACCGCCATTTTCTCTCCCTGCGGGGAGGTAAAGTGCCAGCTCTGTCCGGCGAAATGGCTGTAACAGAGGCAGTTATGGTGCGCCAGATCGTCAGGCGTTTGCGGCATCCCGTGCTGCTGCAGATAGGCCGGTGAGGCGCAGAGGACAGAGCAGCAGTCACCCAGGCGGCGGGCGATAGTGCCCGGCTCCGGCGTATCAGTGATGCGGATGGCGAGATCGATCCGTTCACCAATCAGGCTGACAGGCTGATTATTGATCTCCAGCTCGATGCGCAGGGCCGGATAGCGCGCCAGAAAGTCGGGGATCACCGGACCGACAAGGTGGACAGCCGTGAAGTGCGCGCAGGCGATGCGCAATGTCCCGGCGGGTATTCCCTGCGGGGTCTCCTGACGGATCTCCTCCGAAAGGCGTGCCAGCTGGCGGGTCTTTTCCAGAATCGCCTCGCCTGCAGGGGTGATCGTCAGACGACGTGACGAGCGATGCAGCAGACGCGTTCCGGCCCAGCTCTCCATTTCTTCCAGATAACGGCTCACCATGGGACGGGAGATCCCCAGTGCGTGTGATGCCGCACTCAGGCTTCCCAGCTCACAGATCCGGTTAAAAACGGCCGCCGCAGTCACTCTGTCCATCTGTTTTACCTGTTCGGATTATGAAACTCAGCATCTCTGATTTCGGGAATTCTAACAGATGTCAGAATGCGTAAAATAGCGTCACAGACACAGAACATGATCATTTGCGCCGCCCTGTGCGGCGATTACCCTCTGAGGATAAACATGAAAATTGCAGCTCACGCTTTAATTATGATGCTGGCTTCAGCCTCTGCCAGCGCCACGACCCTGAAACTTGAAACCTATAATCCGCAGGAAAAGGGCCTGTTTGCCGTTTCATCTACGCTGGTCTCCGGCCCCACCGAAGCCATTCTGTTTGATGCGCAGTTCAGCACGCAGGATGGTGAGAAGCTGGTGGCGATGATTAAACAGAGCGGCAAAAAACTGAAAGAAATCGTGATAACCTCCGGCGATCCCGACTTCTATTTTGGCCTGGAACCGATTGTTAAAGCCTGGCCGGATGTGAAGGTGGTGGCCTCACCCGCGGTGGTAAAACATATTCAGGAGACGCATGAGGCGAAGCTGAAGTACTGGGGTCCGCAGATGAAACAGGGCGCGCCTGACGCGCTGACCGTGCCAGAGGTGACGCATGAGACACGGTTTAGCGTAGACGGTGAAGTGCTGGAGCTGCGTCATCCGGATCAGTATGCCGCTTACGTCTGGATCCCCTCCGCCAGCACCATTCTGGGTGGGACGGCCCTCTCTTCCGGCATTCATGTCTGGACAGCAGACACCCTGACCCCTGAAAGCCGTGCGGCGTGGCGTCATATCCTGACAGAGATGCAGACGCTGCATCCGCAGAACGTCATCCCGGGTCACTATCTGGGTGCGCGCCCCGCCGGGTCGCAGGCAGTGGATTTTACCCTCAACTACCTGAAGTCCTTTGAGCAGGCGCTGTCGCAGCACAAAACCTCAGCAGAGGTGATTAGCGCCATGACGGCCGCCTGGCCAGGACTGGCCGAGCCGGGTTCGCTGGAGCTCAGCGCGAAAGTGAACACCGGTGAGATGAAGTGGTAAACCCGCAGAGAAACGGCTGACTTTGCAGCACAACGCGGAGTGCACCAGGGCGCTATTTTTTAGCCAGATAGCGTCTGTCATCCCGCGCCTGCAATCGCGCCTCAGCGGGTGTGGGGAAGATGTAGTGAAACAGGTCGCGGTAAAAACTCAGGTGTTTCAGCAGACCTTCCTGAATCGATCGGCTGATATCTTTGATCAGAAATTCCTGCGTGGTGTTGAAGTTCGTCACGCTGAAAAAGGTTTTGTCGTAGACGTTTACCACCCCTTCCCATTTCATCACCTGCTCCTCCGGGGAGAGGCCTTCCGAGACGGTAAAGATCCCCTTGTGGGATTTCACGCCCTGTTTACTGACATAGGTGGTTAAGGCGTCGTAGCCGCGTTTGTTGCGCCAGCGGCAGAATTCGTAGGGCACGTCGTAATGGGGCAGCACAAAGTCCGGGCTGCGAAAATGTTCATCCGCAATCAGGCCATCCAGCGTCACGGTAAAATGCAGAAAGTCCTGCAGAAAATCGAACTGGCGGGTTTTGGTCAGGGTGACATTAATTGAGTAGTGACCGGCCTGCACAAACCAGTAATTGGTAAAGCCTGTCACCAGAATAGTGAACGCCTGCCAGTCACTGACGCGTCGATCGCCCGCCAGTCCCCTGAAACGGCTGATCATCATCCGTGACTTCGGATGCTGATACGCTTTCAGCAGCGGATCGTTCATACCTTTCAGTAACATCAGGCTCACTCCATGATAGTTTGCGCTTATCCTGCCACGCTCTAATCAGAGTGAAAAGTGTCGCTGTTCTGAATGTGACCGCTTTATGGCCGTAGCGGATGGGGTCCGGCGGAACGACCGGGGAGGTTCAGGATCTTTCACCGCACAGAGCAGGCAGCTGAGAGGCGCGTCCTGATGACGCGCGATGTCCGGCTTATGAGATCACAACTGCGCGAGAGTTTTAAGTGTTTCAGGATTCTGCTGGACCATACGAATCAATAAAACTGCCTGTGCATTAGGTCTGGCTCTGCCCTGCTCCCAGTTCTGATAAGTGGTTTCACCTGTGTGAAGGTAATGAGCAAATACAGCCTGAGAGAGATTGAGTTTTTCACGGACGTCGCGCAACTCCTGCGGCGTAAGGGTAACAGGCGCGCGTTTTGTCACCTTGTGATGCTTCAGCGTGATCTTTCCCTCCTGGTGATCCTGGAGTTCCTGCATCCCCGTCATGAGTTCACTGAAAATATCGCGTTCAGACATGCCTTAGCCCTTTTTTGATCACCTGCAGTGCCGTCGCCAGCGCATCTCGCTGCGCCTTAGTGAGGTCATCGCGTTGATCTTTGTCGTAAATGGTAAACAGAATGAATTGGTCCTGCTCATTCGTCCAGTAGTAGATCACTCTGATTCCGCCTCTTGCGCCCTTATGCCGACGCTCATCCCTGAAGCGCACTTTACGCAGCCCGCCGGTATCAGATCACCCTTTTCAGGGTCTGCCAGCAACATGTTCTGAAACGCCCTGAACTGGTCATCATTAAGATAATCAGGCCGGTATTTCTGAAAGCTGGAAAGTTCGATGAAGAGTGCGTCCATGTCATTCCCTATCCCCAATCAGGGGATAGTTTATCCCTGCATCGGCTAAAATTCAATCATGCCGTCCTTCCTGTCTGGTTTCCCGCCTCCAGCACTTCACTCAACCGCGCCACCAGCGCGCGTACCCGGTGAGGAATAAAACGGGCATCAGGGAAAATGGCGTAGAGATAGCGGTCGGGAAGCCGCCAGTCCGGTAACAGCCGTACCAGCCTGCCGGATGCCAGCGCCTCCGCGCCAATCAGGGTCTGTAATCCGCCTATTCCCAGCCCGGCCTCCAGAGCCTGCCGCAGGGCATCGCTGTTGTTGGCGCGAAACACGCTTTTCACCGGAACAGAGATCCTCTCTGTCGCCGAGAGCAACTGCAGCGGGGTGTCCGGGGAAACGCCGCTGAAACGGACATGGGGATGATGCGCCAGCTCAGCCGGCGTCTGGAGTGTACCGTGACGGGCGATCCAGTCAGGGGACGCCACCAGCACGGTTTCTACGGTGGCCAGTACCCGGGCCGCCAGCGTGGTGGGCGGCGACTCACTCAGGCGAATCGCCAGGTCAACGCCCTCCGCAATCAGGTCTGACAGACGATCTTCCAGCGCAAGGGTTAACTGCAGGGCCGGATGCGCCTGCTGGAAGGCAATCAGAGACGGCATCAACCGCTGCCCGATGCCGCTCGGTACCTGGATGTGCATCCTCCCGCTCAGCGGTTGCGAGTCGGGCCGCAGTTGCTGCTCCAGTTCTTCCATCGCATTGAGCAGGTGTCTGACCTGCTGCAGATAGCGTTCCCCCTGCTCCGTCAGCGCCATGCTGCGGGTGGTGCGGTGCAGCAGCACAACGCCCAGCGCCTCCTCCAGGGCTGCAATCTGCTGACTTACGGCCGATTGTTTCATGCCGTTCTGCCGTGCGGCCGCCGAGAAGGAGCCCGCTTCCGCCACCCGGATGAAGGTCTGAATGGCGTTAAGTTTGTTCTGCATTCAATGATTTTCCTGATAAGTGATATCCGGTTGGTGGGATTTAATCAGAATCTTTGGCAGGTGAGAATGCGTTCCGTTACTCAACAAGAGAGTGGAGGTGAGCATGACGCAGAAAAACAGGGTGGCATTAGTGGCAGGCGCCAGCGGGATTGTCGGGCAGCAACTCTGCCAGGCGCTGGCTGACAATCACTGGCAGGTCAGGGCGCTGACCCACCGCGCTGCCGCTGCCGGGAGCGGGATGGAAACCTTCCGGGTCGATTTGCGGGATCCGGAGCAGAGTGCGCAGCAGCTCGCTTCACTGACTGACGTCACGCATCTCTTCTACAGTGCCTGGCTCAGCGCCGCTGACTGGCAGGCGATGGTGGAGCCTAATCTGGCGATGCTGCAGAATCTGGTGCGGGTCATTGAGGCTATCGCGCCGCTTGAGCATGTCAGCCTGATGCAGGGATACAAAGTCTACGGCGCGCATCTGGGCCGTTTCAAAACCCCGGCGCGGGAGAGCGATCCCGGTGTGCCGGGTGCCGAATTTAACGCCGCACAGCTGGCCTGGCTGAGCGCACAGCAGCAGGGTAAAGACTGGCACTGGAGCGCTCTGCGACCCGGCGTGGTGGGCAGCGACAGGCCGGGCAACAGTATGAATCTGGCCCTGAGTCTGGCGCTGTATGCTTCCCTGTGCCGGGCGGCGCAGCTGCCGTTACGCTTTCCCGGTTCACTGGCAACCTGGCACAGCATGGTCGATTTTACCGACGCCTCACTGCTTGCCGATGCGACGCTCTGGGCCGCGCGTGCGCCTGCGGCGGCCAACCAGGCCTTTAATATCAACAATGGCGATCTCTGGCGCTGGAGTGAACTGTGGCCGGTCATCGCCGCCTGGTTTGAACTGGCGATCGCGCCGCCAGTTGCTCTCTCCTTCCGGCAGCTTTTTCAGGATTACCGTGGGCTATGGCGGGAGATTGCGGAAGAGAACGCCCTGGTGCAGCCCGACATTCTGGCCCTGAGTGATGGAACGTTTGCGGATTTTGTCTTTGGCTGGGATTACGACATGTTTGGTGATGGCAGCAAGCTGCGGCGGGCGGGGTTTCACCACTATCGCGCGACGGATCAGATGTTTTGCGATCTGTTCAGTGGCTTCAGAGCGGCCCGCATCATCCCGTGAGGGGCCGGATCGAGACGCGAGGCAGAGCGCGCAGGGGCGGCGCTCTGCGAGGGCAAGGCCTCAGCGTCCTTTCTTCTTGCGACCCGGCTGGGTAAAGCGCTTGCGTGAGGCACCACCGGCATCCGCTTTTTCAGCCGGTTTCGCCGGGCCTTTCTGCGGTTTTTTTCCCGCCGCAGGTTTAGCAGGCGCTTTGGCTTTCTTAGCCGGTTTTTCTTCAGACGAAGAATTTTCCAGCAGTTTAAACAGCTCAATGAGTTCGTCGTCAGTCAGATCGCGCCACTCGCCCAGCGGTATGCCTTTGAGATTAACGTTCATGATGCGGGTACGTTCAAGCTTCGTCACTTCATAGCCAAAGTGCTTACACATACGGCGGATCTGGCGATTCAGCCCCTGCACCAGCGTGATACGGAAGACAAACGGCGCCTCCTTTTTTACTTTGCACTTTTTGGTGACGGTGCCGAGCATGGGCACGCCCGCGCCCATACCGGCAATAAACTCATCGGTGATCGGTTTGTCGACGGTCACCACATACTCTTTCTCGTGGTTGTTACCGGCGCGCAGGATTTTGTTGACCAGATCGCCGTGGTTGGTCAGGAAAATCAGGCCCTGAGAATCTTTGTCGAGACGGCCAATCGGGAAGACGCGCTTACTATGATTAACGAAGTCGCTGATGTTATCGCGCTCGCCCTCTTCCATCGTGGTGATAACCCCCACCGGTTTATTCAGCGCGATCAGCACCAGATCCTCTTCATCACGCGGCTCGATCAGCTGACCATTCACCTTCACCACATCGCCTGCAAATACCTGCGCGCCCACAGTGGCGCGTTTGCCGTTAATGAAAACGTTGCCCTGCTCGATGTATCGATCGGCGTCGCGGCGGGAGCAGATACCGCTCTCGCTGATGTATTTATTGAGACGAGTTGATGAGTCAGTCAGCATGGTTCCTCCAAAAAACGCGGACTATACCTTACCGGCGTGAGCTTGCGAAGCCTTTGCGCGGGAAACTTGTGGCACGCCCCGCGCAGCAGAGCGTCAGAGCGTAATCGCCATCTCCACACAGCGTAACGCACAGCCCGCCAGCTTCGAAGGATAGAGGCTTTCGCCCAGAACCCGGAAGCCATGCTGCTGATAAAAGCCGGCGGCGTTGGGCGTCGAAGCGAGCGTCAGACGGTGATAGCCACGCTGCAGCGCCTCCGCTTTGATTCTGTCGATAATCCGGCCCGCCAGGCCCTGTCCGGTAAATTCAGGCAGCGTAAAAATCGCCTCCACGCTGGCCGCGCTGAGATCCAGCAGTCCGGTCGCAACCGGCTCGCCGTCCGGGCCATCAATCACGAAAAAGGGGTTCTCGCGGATCATCGCCGGAAAGCTGGCAGGCATCCGGTCTGGCGTCCAGGCGGTCAGCACCTCTGGCGGATAGGTATGCTGGCAGCCGTGGCGGATCGCCCGATTTCTGATCTCCCATAAACGGTGCGCCTCTTCAGGCGAGGCTTCTCTGACTATCATACTGCCCTCCTTTTGCTGAATACCCGGTTCGCTATCACACCACGTTGTGGCGCACTCGGCTAGCGACTGAACAGCTCTGTTGCATTGGCAAACCGGCTGTTTTTATCCTGCTGCATCTGCAACAGCACCGGCGGCGTCAATACAAATTCATTGTTGTTAAAACAGCGGCTTACTGACTGGCATAGTTACTGCTTAGCCTTTTCTTTTATATCTGAAAGTTTGGAAAAACTTACGTTACCAGTTATTCAGCTATATCAGGAGAGCAACGATGTCAGAAACTCAACCCCTGCAGTTCGCCTACTGGGTGCCGAATGTCTCAGGCGGACTGGTGATCAGTCAGATAGAGCAGCGTACCCGCTGGGATGCCGGATACAACCGGAAACTGGCGCAGATTGCCGAAGAGGCGGGCTTTGACTACGCGCTGACGCAGATCCGTTTTACCGCCGGTTATGGCGCGGACAATCAGCATGAGTCGGTCACCTTTTCTCAGGATCTGCTCAGCCAGACGTCGCGATTGAAAGTGATTGCGGCTCTGCTGCCCGGCCCGTGGAATCCGGTGCTCGCGGCGAAGCAGATCGCCACCATCAGTCATCTCTATGGGCCGCGCATCGCCGTGAATATTGTCAGCGGCTGGTTCCGGGGCGAATTTAAGGCGATCGGCGAACCCTGGCTCGATCATGAAGAGCGCTATCTGCGTTCGGAAGAGTTTATCCGCTGCCTGCGCGGTATCTGGCGCGAAGAGAGCTTTACCTTTGCCGGGGATTTTTATCGCTTTCGCGACTACGCCATGAAACCGAAACCGCTGTCACCGCTGCCGGAAATTTTTCAGGGCGGCAGTTCACGGGCGGCGCGGGATATGGCCGCCCGGGTGTCAGACTGGTACTTCACCAACGGCAATACCCCGGAGGGGGTGCGTCAGCAGGTGGCCGACATCAGGGCGAAAGCCAGCGTCAACCAGCACAAGGTGCGGATCGGCCTGAACGGTTTTGTGATTGCCCGTGACAGTGAGCAGGAGGCGCAGGCGGTGCTGCAGGAGATCATCCGCAAAGCTAACCCGGATGCGGTCAAAGGCTTTCAGCATGAGGTCAGAAATGCGGGCAGCGCATCACCGGAGGGCGAGGGAAACTGGGCGAAATCGTCGTTTGAGGATCTGGTGCAGTATAACGATGGCTTTAAAACCAACCTGATCGGTACACCGCAGCAGATTGCCGAACGGATTATTGCGCTGAAGCGGGCCGGTGTGGATCTGCTGCTGCTGGCGTTTCTGCACTTTCATGAAGAAGTCGAATTCTTCGGACGTGAGGTCATACCCCGGGTGCGTGAGCTGGAGGCGCAGGAAGCGCTGGTCCGCGCATAGCTGCCGCTTTCTTTGCTGGCTGTGCTGCAGGTTATCTGCCGCTCCGCGCTGGCGGGGCGGCAGGTTCAGGACGTCAGCGCCATTGATCTGCCCGGTTAAAAACGGGCATTCACTCCCACGTTCCACGTCACCTGATGCGTCTCACTGTTACCCGCTACGGCCGAAACGCCCGCAAAGGCATTCACTGCGGCACCCAGCGGCACGCTGGCTCCCACGGCCATGTTGATCCAGTTGTCATCCCTGCCATCACTGCTGCGGGTAAAGGCGGTGCGGGTCGATTTCAGTCCGGCCGTTACCGCGGAATCACTGTCACCAAACTGATGGTTGTAACTGATCTGCGCCCAGGGATTGACCGGCAAATCTTTGCTGTCGATACGCCAGCCCAGGGAGCCGACCTGGGCGTGCAGCGTCTGGTCGCCAAAGCGCATAGAGGTGCTGCTGTTGCCCTCCTCCTGATAGCCGCCGACCCGCGTGTAGTCGAGCGCATAGCTCGCCACCGGTCCGGTCGTGACGTAACGGCCAACGGGAAGATCCCAGCCGGTCTGCACCCGCATCCCGAGCACTTTCCCGCCACTGTTACCCTGTTCGGTACGGGTCGCAGGCCCCAGTTTCACCTGGCGTTTAATATCGTCGAAATCCAGGTCGGCATAGTGGGCGTCCGCGTTTATCCAGCCGTGGTTGAGGTAGTTCAGCTGGCTCCAGATCGCCACCAGATTACCGCGCAAGCGGTAATCGAAGCGCGACGAGGGCTGCTGGCGCTGCGAGGTGGTGGAGAGCATCGCACCGGCCTGCCACGCATCGGTCAGCTGATAGCCCACCCCCACGGTGCCGGTGGCGCTGGTGGCATCCCCATTCAGCAGACTGTCGCCACGAAAATCCCGCTGCTGCCCGGCGTAACCGCCAAAAACGGTTAACGTGCCCGCCTCTGCGGGCTGCTGACGCTGCTGCTGCAGATGCCCATCCAGCGTATTCTGCGCATCGCCCACCAGCATTGAGGGAGCACGGCTCAGCGCCGCCACCTGCAGCGGTGCGTTCAGCACTGACTGAATGTAATCGGCGATCAGCGCATGGACTGCCGGGCTGGGATGCAGCCGGTCGGCAAACAGATACTGCTGCGAGGATGAAAATCCCGGCGTGGAAGCGGTGCAGTCCATCGACGACACGCCGGGCGGGCAGGCCATGCCGGCGGTGTTGGTGAGTCCATAGCGGACCGGATTATCGATCACCTCATTAAACAGGCCATTGATATCTACCCGGGCGATGTTGCCGCGGGCCGCCAGCAGCCCCTCCTCTTCGGCCTGATTGTAACGGTCGGTCAGCGCCGAGGCGGCCTCACTCAGCAACCGCCAGGCAGCGATCAGCTGCTGCGCGAGCGCCTCACGGATCGGCGGAATCGCAGAAAGCTGCCCCGCCGCCTCACCCAGAGCCGTTTCAATCGCCTGCTCGCGCGCGGCCCGGTCTGGCGTGGTGCGGGTGCTCAGCGACTGAAACAGCGCCGCCGTGGCCGGTTGCGCGGCGGGTCCGAGCGTCTGCAGAATCGCCTGCAACAGCGCGGGGGTGGCCCCCACGTTGGGCACCGTCGGCACAATCACCGTTCCGGCGCCGGCATCCAGCAACCGGCTAACCTGTGAGGCCGCCGCACCGGCGCTGTTATCGACCAGCTGCCGGGCAGTCAGAGGAGAGAGCGCCGCCGCCGCTAAGTCATTGCCGCCGATCCAGTGGATATAGAGGCCATCGGGATCGGCCCGCCCGCCGCGGGTTGCCAGATAACTTTGCAGCTGATCCTGGGTATTAAACAGGGGATTGATCGCCGGTACCGCGACGGCGCCGCCCTCGGCATAGTTGTTTCCGCCCTGCGATGAAGGACGTAAGGTATCGCCCAGCGACTGCGCGACGATCTCGTCATACAGCGGGTGGGTTGCGCCATCATAGGTAAAGCGCCCTACGTTCCCGCCATCGCTCAGGCTGTCGCCAAAGACGGTGAGGTGGTTCCATGCCGCGGCGGGCAACGGTGACAGCAGACTCAGGATCGCACAGCAGAAAAGGGTTTGCGCGTGAAGGGGTTTCATCAGCAGCTCCGCACAGGGGTAAAGGAGGACGAACCGCACCCGATGGCACGGTTAGCTGTAAGCGTAGTCGTCCGGCGAAAGAGGCTGCGAAAAAGGCGAGATCTGGCTCGCAAAGCGGGAAAAATCTGGCGTGAAAGCGGTCTGCGGCCGCACCGGCTACAGCGGAGTCAGCGCGGCTACTTTTTGGTGGCGGGCTTCAGGCCACGATAGAAATCCTGCAGACGTTTCATGGTTTTGACCGTGCGCTGCGGCATCGCAGAAGCTACCGACAGGATCAGCATTTCCAGACAGACCATGATGGTGCCATGCAGCGGAATGCGTCCTTTTTCACCGCCGCGAGGCACGTTGATCACCACATCGGCTTCGCGGGCAAAAAAGGAGTCGGTGGCGTTGGTCAGCAGGATGAGCGGAATGCCGAGCCTTTTCGCCTCACGCACGACCGTTGTCCCCTCCCGGTGCGCCGACTGCTGCGCCATCATCACCAGCACATCGCCCCGCTGCATCGCCAGCATCTGTTCAGCCAGTGCCACACCGGAACGGTTCAGTGAAAAGGCTGGCAGGCCGATGCGGTTAAGCAGCCGCACGCTATAGTCCGCCAGAATGCCCGATGCATTGATGCCAAAAATCGCGACGGCGCGCGCTTCGCTCAGCAATGTGACCGCATCCGCGACCGCCACGCGGTTCTGCGGCTGAGAGAGCACCTCACAGGCGTGGCGGTGGCCCGACAGCACAAAGTCGATGGCGCTGCTCACGTCGCTGGTCACCTCACTGACGGTCGTCACCATTTTATCTTCGGAGGTCAGCGCCGGCCCGAACCAGGCTTTCAGCGTCTCTTTCAGGTCGCGCAGGCCGCTGAAACCCAGGGCCTGAATCGCGCGGATGACGGTGGCATCTGAGGTCTGATTTGCCAGGGCGATCTCCATTGCCGTGCTCTCCAGCACCGTTTCGCGCTGTTGATCGAGGTAACGGGCTACGTCAAGCAGACGCGGCGAGAGCTGCTTTTCCCTGGCGCGCAGGCGCTCTGCCAGCACATCGGTTCTGTTCTTTACTGTCCGGATCGATTTCATGCTTCACCTGATTGAGGGGGGTAAAATTTTTCGTCTCTCAATTACGCTCTTTTTCACGACCCGATAGGCGAAAAAGATGTAGTGAAAGAGTCGGAGTGTCTGATTATTCACCTGATAACGCTGTGGATTAAGCGTCATCATTCAGACTGAAAATAAATAATTTAATTATATTACAGACAGATAAACATAGCTTCACTTAGCCTTCCGCTGAAAATTTGCCTCAGGCGAAATGTAGTATTTTACGATTAAATTATATTTACTACTACACCGGCTGATGATTGAATGATTCTCAATTACAGATGAGAAGCATTGTCGTCGGGGCGGTGAGAGGTTCTTCCCCCCTTCCGGCTTAACGCTTCGCTGTTTAACACACTGCATGTTGCAGAAGACCTCCAGGGAAGCCCTGTGCGACCGACAGAAGGTCATGCCGGGCGTTATTGACCTCAGCTTCAGAAACGAAAAGAAAAATGAAAAACAGTTCAGACTCCCGTTATCCGGCCCGGCACTCTGCTCTGGTCGTGGCGATCTGCGGCAGCATCCTGCTGCCGCAGGCTGAAGCAGCAACCGACAGAGCACCGGATATCACCGTCACCGCAGAGGCGAATCCGGAGGGAAATTACAGCGCCAGCCAGAGCAGTGTTGCCAGCAAAATGCCCACTGCCCGGCTGGATGAAGCGCAGTCGGTCAGCGTGGTAACACAGCAGCAGCTGGAGGATTATCAGGTCAGCTCGCTGGCAGAAGCGATGCGTTTTGTCAGCGGGGTGAGCGAAGCGAACACCCTGGCCGGAACCGAGGATGGCTTTGTGCGACGCGGCTTCGGCAGCAATGCCGACGGGTCGATCTACCGTGATGGGATCCGCAGCAGTCAGGGCCTTAACGTCGATGCCACCACGGAGCGGGTGGAAGTGCTGAAAGGCTCCTCCTCCCTGCTCTATGGCATTCAGAATCCGGGCGGCATCATCAATGTGGTCAGCAAAAAGCCGCAGTACAACTGGCACTCCAGCGTCAGCGGACGCTACACCAGCGAAGGCGGCGGAGCAGGCACGCTGGACGTCACCGGGCCGCTGGGCAAGGGTTTCGCCTTCCGGCTGATTGCCGAAAAACAGAATCAGGATTACTGGCGCAACTTTGGCCGTGAGGAGCACACGCTGGTGGCCCCCTCACTGCAATGGTTTGGTGAGCAGGCCAGCTTTCTGATCAGCTATGCCGACTACCGTTATGATATCCCCTACGATCGCGGCACCGCCTTTATCAATGGCCGGCCGATTGATATCGGCTATAAAGATCGTCTGGATGACAAAGCCAATCACGCCTGGGGACATAACAAAACCCTGAACGCGCACTACGACTGGCAGTTTAACGACGAGTGGACAACCCGTCTGACCCTGGGCTGGAACCAGCGGCGCTATGACAACAATGAAGTGCGGGTGACGGCGGTGAATGCCAGCAGCGGCGTGGTCACACGCCGTGCCGATGCCAATCGTGGTTTTAACCATAAAACCAAATATGTCAGCTGGGATCTGCTGGGGAATACAGAAATCCTCGGTATGTCGCACGCGCTGGTGGCAGGAACAGATTATGAGATGAACCAGACCTACCGCGCGCATCAGTATCAGGGCAGGGTCAACCGTCAGTTCAGCTACTTCAGTCCCGACTATGACCTGCTCTCTCCGGTGACCGATGCCAGCACGGAAAACAGAACCGCGGCCAATAACCTGAACCGCATTCACAGCCGTTCACTCTATCTTAAGGACAGCATTTCGCTCTCACCCGACTGGATTGTGGTGCTGGGCGGCCGTTATCAGCACTATGAACAGCGAGCCTCTCGCGGTGTAAATCCACAGGTGGAAACCCTGAACGATGAGGGAAATAAATTTCTGCCGCAGGCCGGGGTGATCTACAAACTGACGCCCGACCTCTCGTTCTACACCAGCGTCAGCAAGTCGTTTACCCCTTCCACCGACGTGGATGACAATGGCAACGTCGGCAAGCCGGAACAGGGCACCAGCTGGGAGGTCGGCAGTAAATGGCAGCTGTCGCCGAAACTCCTGGCGACCGTGGCTCTCTATCGCATTGATGAAAAGGCGATGTCGCTGAACATCAATGGCAGCACGCGGGCGATTGATAAGGCGCGATCTACCGGCGCGGAGTTTGAGCTGAACGGCGAGATTTCTCCCGGCTGGGATCTCAGCGCCAGCTACAGCTATGACCAGGCGGAGATCGTCAGCGACCGGGTCAATCCGGACAACAACGGCAACCGGCTGCAGAATGCGCCGCGCCAGTCCGGTGCGCTCTATCTGAGTCATGAGATGCAGGTCAGCGGGTTGCCAGGCTCACTGCGACTCGGCGGCGGTGCCCGCTATGTCGGCACCCGTGCAGGCGATCCTGATAACAGCTTTACCCTGCCCGACTATGTGGTGGCAGACACCTTTGTGGCGTGGAACAATCGCCTGTTTGGTGAAAAAACCCAGCTGCGTCTGAATCTGAATAACCTGTTCAACCAGCACTACTACAGTTCAAGCGGCGGCAATCTGCGCGTCCGTGAAGGTGAAACCCGTAACCTGATGGTACAGGCCCGTGTGGAATTTTAAATCGCTGCGTGCCGGGCTGCTGCTCGGCCTGCTCTGCATCAGCGTCGGCGCAGGCGCGCGGACGCTGACCGACATCATCGGTCGCCAGGTGACGCTGCCCGATCATCCGCAACGCATCGTGCTGGGTGAAAGCCGGATGCTCTACAGCGTCGCGCTGCTGACCCCAGGCAATCCGCTGCAGCATATTGTGGGGTGGCCGCTCGACCTGAAAAAGTATGATCCTCAGACCTGGCAGGCTTTTGCCCGCCAGTTTCCGCAGATGCGCGAGATTACACCCCTGGGGCTGGATGGGGTCAATGACATGAACCCTGAACAGGTGATTGCACTCAGACCCGACGTGGTTGTCCTGCCGCAGCTGGCGCGTGACGGTGAAAACGGCGCCCTGCTGGAGAAGATGCTCAGCGCGGCGCATATCCCGGTGGTGAAGATCGACCTGCGGGTTGACCTGCTGAACAATACGGAACGCAGCATGACGCTGCTGGGGGACGTGCTGAATCAGCCGCAGCGGGCTGCTGAGTTTAATCATTTCTACCGCACCCATATGCAGCGCATTGAAACGCGGCTGGCTGATTATCATGGCCCCCGGCCCCGCGTGCTGTTGCAGCTGCATCTTGGCCGACGAAATGAATGCTGCGTGACTTCGGTAAAGGGTAATCTGGGCGACCTGCTGCGCTTTGCCGGCGGGGATAATATTGCCAGCCAGCAGGTCAACGGGGTGTTCGGGCGACTAAGCGAGGAGAGCGTCATCGCCGCCCGGCCCGACTTCTACTTTGCCACCGGCACCGGCAGCGCGGATGAGGCCGGGGCACTTCAACTCGGACCCGACGTCTCCGCCGCGCAGACCCGGCACAGCCTGCTGGCACTGACCGGTCAGCAGCACGCCCTGAAGCAGCTGACCGCACTGCGGGACGGCCACACAGGGGCGATCTGGCACAACTTTTACCTCAGTCCGTGGCACGTGGTGGCAACCGAGTTCTTTGCCACCACGCTCTATCCGCAGCTGTTCAGCGATGTTGACCCGGAGCAGACGTTGCGTGAACTGTTCCAGCGATTTCTGCCGATCCCCTTCTCCGGCACTTACCTCTACCGGCTGGCACCGGACACGGCGCGGTCAGGCGGCTGACTGGCCGCCGTTTTTGATGCGGACAATATCGGCCATCACCGACAGCGCAATCTCTGCCGGGGTTTTGCTGCCGATAGGCAGACCGATGGGCGCATGGATGCGATCCAGTTCGGCACGATCCATACCGGCGATCTGTTGCAGACGCGCGCGCCGCTTCTCACTGTTTTTGGCTGAGCCCATGATGCCGATGTAGAAGGCAGGGGTGGCGATCGCCTCCATCATGGTCAAATCGTCGATGCGCGGATCGTGGGTCAGCGCCACAATCGCCACCGCCGCATGCGCCCCGTTGAGTTCCAGCCAGCGCGCCGGATGCTGTGACACCAGCGTCACGTTGTCTGCGCCGCCGAAATGGCTCTCCAGCTCCGTCAGCATCTCCGGACGGTGCTCACAGACCCGCACATGAAAACCCAGAATCTGGCCGAGCCGGATGCACTCATAGGCCACGCTGGAATAGCCCGCGACCAGCAGTTCCGGAATCGCCCCCACCGGCAGCACGATCTGCTGCTCGCTGGCATCCAGTGCGGGTAACACCCGACTGGCGGCGATCGCCTCCCACTGCGCCCGTTCACCGGGGCGTATCATTTTTACCAGCGGCTGCTGACCGCTCAGCGCCCGCTGCATCGCCGTCAGCAGGGCCAGCGTGGCCTCATCGGGCGGCAGAAACTCAATAACGATCTCCAGACTGCCGCCACAGGGCAGGCTGACATCAGGCAGCATCCCGCCCTCGCCGTAACGCACCCGCTGACTGCTGTCGCGGTAAGCCCCGGTAGCCAGCTGCGCCAGAAAATCCTCTTCGATGCAGCCGCCTGACAGCGAGCCGCAACTCTCTCCGGTCTCACTGACCGTCATGAGTGTCCCCGGTGCGCGCGGGGAGGAACCGTAGGTGCGCAGCACCGTGCAGAGCCACACCGCCCGCCCCGCCTGAGAATGGCTGAGGGCGGCATTAATGACGCGTTGATCCAGCGTTATCATGAGAATTCCTTTATTAACTGCAGATCGGCAGGAAAATCGATGTCACACAGACAGCCGCGATCGTGCAGCGACAGGCGGACGGCGGAGGCGTTCACCAGCGCCTGCGGCCCGCTATCGCCCTGCAGGCGGCTCAGGACCGGATAACAGTGACGCTGAAAGCCCACCGGATGCCCCGGCCTGCCCGCCACCCAGGGTCGGACGACAGGCGCATCCGCCAGCGCCGTGCTGACGGCGCAGTAACTCGCGGCTGACACAAACGGCATATCCCCCAGCGCAATCAGCCAGCCGTCATAGTCGCGCGTGGCGTTAACGCCTGCCGCGATCGACTCCCCCAGTCCGCCGCTGTCACACAATACCAGCGTCGCGGAGGTGCAGAGCGCCTGAAGCGCAGCGGCGTCGGGACGCGTCACCACGTACAGGTCAAGTCCACTGGCCGCGGCCTGCTCCAGCGTATGTTGCAGCAGCGGTTTGCCATCAAGGCGGGCCAGTAACTTATGCTCGCCCGCCTGCTGACGAAAACGGCGGCTCAGTCCGGCAGCCAGCACAATTAACGCTATCTTCACTCTCTCTCCCTGCAGCGTAAAAACGGGCGCAGCCCTCAGCCTGCGCCCGCCTGAACTCTGTCCGGCCTGCCGGAGCAGGTCAGGAACCGTCTCAGATGATCTTGTCGAGCGTAATCGGCAGATCGCGCACGCGCTTGCCGGTCGCGTGGAACACGGCATTACTGATCGCCGCCGCCACGCCGACAATCCCCAGCTCACCGACAGCTTTCCCGCCCATCGTGGTCGCCTCAAAATCGGGCTCCCCCACGTTGATCGTGGTAATGCTCGGGATGTCGCCGTTGACCGGCACCAGGTAGTCCGCCAGGTTGTTATTGATTACCCGGCCATTGCGCGGATCGATAATGCCCTCTTCCATCAGCGCCTGCCCGACCCCCATGATCATCCCGCCAATCCACTGGCTGCGTGCCAGTTTCGGATTGTAGAGACGGCCACTGTCGAGCGCGGCCACCATGCGTTTTACCCGGATGGTGCCGAAATCCTCATCAACCCGCACTTCCACAAACTGCGCGCTCCAGCTGTGCGCCGAAAACGCTTCGGGACGGCTCATGTCGTTCAGGTTGCGCACCATTTTGTCGCGCTCGCTTTGCGACATATCATCCGGGAAGGTGCCGCCAGTGACCGTGAGGCTCTCTGCCGGTGCCAGCGTCGCCAGCTGTGCCAGTGAAACCGCCAGCCCGCTGCGCAGAGTGTGCTGCACGGCGTCCCCCTTCAGCGTGAGCTGAGAGGCGGGGGTGCCATTGAGCGGCGACTGTGGCAGCTCGCTGGCCAGCTTCAGCAGCTGCGCGCGCATTCTTTTAGCGGTGTCGTTCACTGCGGCGGTGACGTTACCTGCCAGCTGCGAACCGCCCGCGACGCCGGCGCGCGGTAAGCGGGTGTCACCCAGCTCAACCTCAATGGTGGTGGAGTCGACGCCCAGAATATCGGCGGCGGTCTGCGCCAGAATCGTGTAGGTGCCGGTACCGATATCTGCGCCTGCACACTGCACCACAAACCGGCCCTGCGGCGTCAGGATGATTTTCGCCTCCGCCGGCAGTTTGTTGACCGGATAGGTGCCGGAGGCCATGCCCCAGCCAATCAGTTCGCGTCCTTCCCGCATTGAGCGCGGCGTCATAATCCGTCTGTCCCAGCCAAACGCCTCTGCCCCTTTCTGATACGCCTCTTTCAGACGGCGCGAACTCCAGGGGAGATCCAGCTGGTAATCTTTATCGGCCCAGTTGCGCAGCCGCAGTTCCAGCGGATCGATGTTCAGGGCATAGGCCATCTCATCCATGGCCACTTCCAGGCCAAAGGCGCTGGGATTTTCACCCGGCGCGCGCATCCAGCCAGGCGTGACGGTGTTGATCGGGCGCACCTGATGCTGAGCGGAGACGTTCTCCACCGCATACATGCGGGCGGTCACCTTGCTGCAGTTCTCGGCGAAGACGTCAATCAGTGACGTTTCACTGAAGCTACGCTGGATAATCGCCTGAATTTTACCGTCACGCGATGCGCCCAGCTCCAGCTGCTGCGAGGTAGCCGGACGACCGCCCAGGCCGGTAAAGGTCTGCGGGCGGGTCAGCGACACTTTGATCGGGCGCTTCAGCGCGCGTGACGCCACGCACGCCAGTGCAACGTGGGTGTAAGGCACCGGTTTTGAACCAAAGCCGCCGCCGACGTAAGGCGAGATAATCCGCACGGCTTCGGTTTCAATGCCCATCCACTCGCCGATCTCCACCTGCGCGCCCGCCACCCACTGACTGGGCTCCCAGACGGTGATCCTGCCCTCCTGCCAGTGTGCCACGCAGGCGTGCGGCTCCATCGGCATGTTGTATTCGCGCGGGGTGGTGTAACGCTCGCTCAGACGCACGTCGGCCTGCAGCATCGCCTGCTCTGCGTCACCCATATCGATATCCTGCTTCGACACCGGTTTCGGCTCCACGCCCTCATCGGTGGCGAAAATCAGGCCTCTGGAGGTTTCATACTCAATCTCAACCAGCGAGGCGGCCCAGGTAGCCTGTTCAAAGGTTTCTGCCACCACCAGCCCGATGTTCTGACCATTGTGAATGATCTTATCGTCCTGAATCGGGGTGTAGGTTGACTGCGCTGCGCCACCGTCTGCGATGGCGGTGGGCTTGTTAATCTTCAGGGGGTTCAGGTGGGTGTAGACCGCCAGCACACCTGTGGCCTGCTGCGCTTTTTCCACGGACATCCGGCTGATACGACCGCTGGCGACGGTGGACTGGATGACCACACCATACAGCGGATTTTCCGGCTGATGCTCGACCGCGTAGCGCGCTTCACCGGTGACTTTCACTTTGCCATCACCCCGGGAGCGTGCTGCGCCTAATCCCTGAACCGGACTGGCCGTTTCTGGCATAGCCGTGGCGCTGTCGCTGGCGCTGACACTCTGCATGTGCAGCCCCAGGCTGCCCGCCGCTGAGATCGCCGCCGTGGCCTTTAATAAATCCCGACGCACCTTGTCATTCACGTCACTCATGCGGTTTCTCCTGCTGCCATCAGCGCGCGGGCAATGACCCGCGGCGCCAGTTTTACTTTATAGGCGTTGTGAGCCAGCGCCTGCGTCTCCTGCGTGATCAGCTCTGCGGCCTGGAACACCGTCTCTTCATTGAACGGCTGTCCCTCCAGCGCCTGCTCAACCGACCTGACCCGCCAGGGTTTGGTCGCCACGCCACCCAGCGCAATATGCACCTGGCGCATGACCCCGTTCTCCAGCGTAAAGCCCGCGGCGGCACTGGCGGCGGCAAATTCGTAGGAGCTGCGATCCCGGACTTTCAGGTAGTGTGAGTGACGAAGGGACGTGGTCTGCGGCACTTCGATCGCCACAATGATCTCATCCTCGCGCAGGTCGTGCTCACGATCGGGCGAATCGCCGGGCAGCAGGAAGAAGTCATCAATCGCGATGCGGCGGGTCTCACCCTGCTGATTCTGCACCACCATAATGGCGTCAAACGCCACCAGCGCAACCGCCAGATCGCCCGGATAGACGGCAATACAGCTGTCACTGGCACCCAGAATAGCGTGGTTGCTGTTGACGCCATCCCGTGCGGCACAGCCGGAGCCGGGGTTGCGCTTATTACAGGCAGAGAAGGTCGCCGGGTCGCGGTAGTAGGCGCAGCGGGTGCGCTGACGCAGATTGCCTCCCAGCGTCGCCATGTTGCGGATCTGCGGCGATGCGGCCTGCCAGAGGCTGCCGTAGATGGCTGGTGCCCTCTGCTGACACTCAGGATGATCGGCCAGCTGGCTCATGGTGACCAGCGCACCCGCCGTGATGCGGTTTTCATCAAACTGCAGGGTTTTAAGCGTGGTCAGTCCGGTGATGCCAATTAGCTGCGGTGGCGTGAAAACCCCACATTTCATCAGATCGAGCTGCGTGGTGCCCCCCGCCAGCAACTGGCTGCCAGCCTGCTGTTTCAGTGCAGCGGCTTCTTCAGGCGACTGCGCTACTTTCCAGCTGAATTCATTCATGCCGACTCCTTCGCCATTTCGGCGGCGGCCTGTTTAATCGCATCCACGATGTGGGGATAGGCGCCGCAGCGGCAGAGGTTGCCGCTCATATATTCACGGATCTCATCCTCTGACCCGGCATGGCCCTCTTTGATACAGGCGACGGCAGACATAATCTGGCCTGGCGTGCAGTAGCCACACTGAAAGGCATCATTTTCCATAAAGCAGCGCTGCACCGGGTGCAGTTCACCTTCGGCGGAGGCCAGCCCTTCGATGCTGGTCACCTGCGCGTTGTTCGCCTGAACCGCCAGGGTCAGACAACTCAGCACTCTTTCACCATTTATCAGCACCGTGCAGGCTCCGCACTGTCCCTGGTCGCACCCTTTTTTCGTGCCGGTCAGATTAAGATGCTCGCGCAGTGCGTCGAGCAGCGTGACCCGCGGATCGACCTGCATCTGTTGCGGCTGGCCATTGACCTGCATTGTTAGCGATATTTTTTCCGACATTGTCTGCTTCCCATTGTTGGCGGGCTGAAAGATATAGTTTTTATTGGCTTACTGCTGACGGGATCTGAATCGGGGAATAGCGTGATAACCCTAATCTTTACGCGCGTATCTCTGACTTAAGGTTTAGCAGCTTTTTCACAATCTGGCGCAAGGATTGGGGAAAGTCAGCGTTATCCGAAGCGCTGAGCGGCCGAAATGGACATAGCCGCATGGCTTAAAATATTCTAATGCATTGATTTTTAGTTTTTTTATCAGGACGTCTTTTGAATACAACCCTAACGGCGGCCTGTGTGACTTTTTCAATAAGATTTTCCGGTAACATCTATCCCGCGGCGATTTTCAGGTGTAGTGGCAGGCTGCAAAGCGACGTTGCATCCCACCTGGACAATCTGCCTGTGTGGGGCTGGCTTTGGGTTCAGGCAGATGGGATGACAGAAAAATATTTTAAATTTCTTTCATCCGTTTTCCTCGCTCATTCGTATTAACAGACAGGGGCACTCTGGCCCTGTCTGCAAACTCAATGAGGGAAGTGAAAATGAAAGCATTCCTGCCAACTCTGATTTTTTCAGCTTTAGTTTTCAGCAGTGCCACTTACGCGGCGAGCATGAGCAGCGACACGGTGATGGTCGGCGGTGCCGCCATGTACCCGTCAAAAAATATCGTACAGAATGCCGTTAACTCAAAGGACCACACCACGCTGGTGGCCGCCGTTAAAGCCGCCGGGCTGGTCCCGACGCTCGAAGGCAAAGGCCCGTTCACTGTTTTTGCACCCACCAATGAGGCGTTTGAAAAACTGCCGCAGGCCACGGTCGACTCTCTGCTGAAACCTGAGAACAAACAGAAACTCACCAGCATCCTCACCTACCATGTGGTCTCAGGAAAACTGGATATGCAAGCACTGGAGAAGAAGATCAAAGCGGGTGGCGGCAAGGCCGAGCTGAAAACGGTAAATGGTGCGTCGCTGTGGGTGATGGCAAATGGCCCGCATAACATCCAGCTCAAAGATGCGCAGGGCAATATTGCCAGCATTACAACGTATGATGTTAACCAGAGTAACGGCGTTATCGATGTGATCGACACCGTGCTGATGCCATAACGCATTACCTATACTGTGTGTGGCCACCAGCACGGTGGCCACACCTTTCACAGGGAAGCCGATGACAAAAAATGTGCCCCCGATTCAGGGCGACTTAATGAACCGGATAGCCTGCGGCGACAAAGCGGCACTCGCGCAGCTTTACCGCGTCCTCTCGCCCCGACTTTACGGCATTATTCTGCGGATGGTCAGACGGCGGGACTGGGCAGAAGAGATCCTGCACGATACCTTTATTCAAATCTGGCAGTCAGCAACCTATTACGATGAGCGGCGCAGTGAACCGCACATCTGGCTGAGTCACATTGCCCGTAATCGGGCGATCGATTTCCTGCGTAAACATGAGAACCGGTGCTGCTCTATGGAAGAGATCGGCGAAGCGGAAGCGGGTTTTCAGACATCTCTTCCCGCCGATGAGAGTCATGCAGAGGCGCGGCGGCTTCAGCACTGTATGGCACACTTACCTGCTGAAGAGCGACAAAGCCTCTCGCTCGCCTACTACCGTGGCCTGTCCCAGAGTGAGATTGCCCTCTCCATGAGGCAGCCTGAAGGAACGGTAAAAAGCTGGATCCGACGCGCGTTAACTCACCTTCGGGAGTGCATAGGCCTATGAATGGTCCCGAACACGACGATCTGATGGCGGCAGAATATGTCCTGGGACTCAGCGACCCGGAAACCCGTCTCAGGCTGGATAAACGCCTGAATGAAGATGACGCCTTTGCCGCGGAGGTGCTGCACTGGCAGAAAGCGTTCAGCGGTATCGATCTGATCACCCCGGAGGCCACACCTCGCGCGGCTGTCTGGCGGCAGATTGAGCGGGATATTAATCGGCACGCTGCCAACACAAAACTGCCGCTCCGCCATCCCGGCTTCTGGCTGGGCTGGGGCCTTGCCGCGGCACTCTCGGGTCTGCTCCTTTTTACTTACCTGAACAAGCCGGAGATCTCCGAGGCGCAGCAGCCGATTGCGGTTCTCAGTGGCACGCAGCCCGATGCACAATTTGTGGTGACGCTGGACAGGGCGGCTTCGCACCTTCAGCTTTCTGCGCTTAACATTACGCTGCCGCAAAACAAGAACCTGCAGCTGTGGCTGATCAGAGGCAGTGCCCCGCCGCGATCGCTGGGCCTCATTACGCACCCTGACCATAACGTTTTCCCGCTTCCTCCTGGTACGTTAGATCATCAGACGGTCCTGGCGATAAGCCTGGAACCGGTTGGGGGATCAACGTTAAGCGGACCGTCCGGGCCGGTCATTTTCCAGGGCAAGGTCACGCGGCCTTCATCGCCAGGCGCATGAGGTGATAAGGCCAGGATCAGAGGTCGCTGCTGCACGCCCGATTTTCGATTCCTTAAAGTCTGATGACTGATTTGCAGCGTTTTTACACTTCATCCGGTTCTTTTTACGCCTTTTTTACGGGCTGAACGTTTTAATTAGCGACTCCGGGCGCCTCTGCGCCCATGTTCAGGGAAGTCGTGGATGAAATGTTTTACTAAGCCCTATTCCATAGCGGGAGGCAGCGATGCTGCCGTGGCTGAGCTTGCTGAACAACAGCGCCTGCGTCTTATCTCACCCCGCAAATGGTTCAGAGATGCCATTGAGGTCAATACGGATCCGGCGCTGCTGAACACGCGCCTGATTGCGCAGTGGCTGGGCGCAACCCTCCCGGATGCCCGCTCACTGACGCTGGCGCTGAACAGCAGCCTCTGTTTTGGTCTTTACCGCAATGGCCGACAAATCGGTTTTGCCCGGGTCGTGACCGACATGGTGGAAACCTGGGTGATCAGGAATCTGTTCATTTCGCCCGAGTATCGTTTCGTCGGGCTCGGCTCATGGCTGCTGCACTGTTGCCTGTCGCATCCCGGCGCCAGAGGCTGCCGTAATATCATCGCCATGGGCGAGCCCGTTCCGGACTTTTTCGAACGCAACGGATTTATGGCTTTTCCATCATTACCCGGCGTCTACGTGACGACGCTGCATGACGGGAATCACACCCCGGTTTGCACAAACAGCGCCAGCAGGCATTAGGCCGTCGGGGCGCACACCCATGAGCGGTTTTCTTCAGTTTATTCTCCGACCTCCGATTAACAGCGACAGGCTGCACGGCGCTTTTGCCTGCCTGCAGCCGGCCCTTAAGGAATACATCATGTCAGGCCTGATCCTTGTTTCTCATAATCAGTGTCAACGTTCGACGCTTACAGCTATCTATGACGGCATTCTTTCCCGACAGGGAGGACTCTGGATTAGCTGGGATGGCAAAAGCAGCGTCATCCCTGACGATGCACCAAGACCCTGCGCCGTGCAGCAGACAGGCCAGTATGAAACCGTTACCTTCCCAATGACGCCGGGCGAGCTGAATGAAGGGTATCGCCATTATATTCACAAAGGGCTCTGGCCCGTTTTTCATCAGCGCCCCGACATGGCCCGGTTTTCCGCCAGCGGCTTCCAGGCGTATAAAAGCCTCAACAAAGCCTTTGCGCGCGCGATTTGTGAAAACATCACGCCCGATGATGTTATCTGGATTCAGGATTATCACCTGCTTGGCTGTGCCGCTTTTCTCCGTGAAGAGGGACTGACCCAGGCCGTGGGTTTTTTCCTGCATCAGCCTTTCCCCGCGGGCAGGATATTTGAAACCATTCCTGAATGGCGCTGGCTGACGGAGTCGCTGTTGTGTTGCGATCTGATTGGCTTTCAGACCGTGCAGGATATGAATAACTTTATCGTCTGGCTGGAGGGGGAATTCCGGACTGAACGCCTGGAGTCGCACTGTTTTCGTGTTCACGGCCGGATTATCAGGGTGGGCGTATTTCCGGTGGGGATTGACCTGGATGATGTCCAGGCACTGCGCGAGAGCAACAGCTGTGCCTTTATGGAGATGCAGTGCCGCGACAGCCTGCCGGAAAACAGAGTGCTCAGCGGCGGCCATCTTGATGAGAGTTCAGGCCTGCCTTACCGAATCAGCACTCTTGAAGTGTTGCTGCGCAGACATGACTGTTATCAGAAAAACATTACGCTGCTGCAACTGGCCTCACCGGCAGCCGGACACGAACATGATGCCTCCGCAGTGGGCCAGGCACTGGAGGCGCGCTGCGGAGAGTTTAACGGGGTACATGGCGCCATGAACTGGTATCCGGTGAACTATCTGACGCAGGCTTACAGCCGCGAGGAACAGGCCGGGATCTATCGTGCCTCACGCGTGGCGCTGGTGACGCCATTAATGGCGGGCATGAGCCTGATGGCCAAAATGTATGTCGCTCTGCAGGACCCGAAAAATCCCGGCGTGCTGATCCTCTCCCAGTTTGCCGGTGCAGCCGAGCAGCTGGAGGGGGCCATCACCGTTAACCCTTACGATCCTGACGGCATGGCCAGTGCGGTACATACTGCATTGCAGATGCCGTTACGCGAACGGCGAAATCTGCATGCCCGTCTGATGAACATCCTGCATATACACAACAGCCATGCCTGGGCTGGGTCCTTTTTGCGCATGCTGATTAACGTGCCGGATGAACCGGCGTCATTGCCGCCACCGACGGTTTTTCCACGCCTGAGCAGCAGCCGGGCGAGGTACTGAATCAGCGCTATCTTCACCTCCGGGATGATGCGCCTGTATGCATCAACGCCTGTCGCCGGAATAGAAGCAGAGCAGGCTTTTAACCGCTATTATGCGCAACTTTATCCAGCTCTTCACGGGTTGGCCCCTGGAACCAGATGGAACTTATGTGGCAGCTTCGCGGTTGAGTCAGCACAAAGTGAATTGTCTCCCACATAGAGCGTCCATTCATCAGGCGCTCTCCCATTCTGGAGCCGTCGTCGACAAACGGCTCAAGCCCCGTCAGTTCAAAATCCGGCGGATAAAGACCCGTAACGCGAATGTTTTCTTCGGAAAGCTGCTGGGACAGTTTAGTGGTGAAACCGCTCAGACCCTGTTTACTGGCAAAAAAAGCAGGATGCGCAATGGAGTTCGTAAAACCCGGCATGCCGCAGGCAGTTTGTATGCTCTCCTCCCACCAGGCGCTAAACTGATTTCAGCCTCCTCTCGCGCCAGCCACACGCAAAGTAACTGACCAAATCCCCTGCCACGACCTGTGATGACCACTCTTTTTCCTCTAAGCGTCTCGTCCAATTCCATCACCGCATCCACCGGCGGCACCGCGTCGGGATTCGCAGGCGTAATGGTCAGCCGCTTCACGTTGTTGCGTGCGGCCAGCTGGTCCAGATCGCTGCCGATGGCATAGGCAATCATTACCGCCTGCGCCGCATCGTTAATACGCTGACGCAGCAGGACTTCGCGGTAAGTGTTCTCCTACAGGTTTTTCACAATCGGTTCAGATTCCAGCGCCAGCACACGGCGCATAGCGGCCTGCTCATCCGCCGGATAAAGCGCAATCAGTGCCTCTTTACGCTCTGCCAGCAGCGTTTCAAAGTCCGGCACTTCAATAACCTGCGGCGCGGGCAGCTGGGAAAGGTCAATTACCGCCACTGTTCACCCCCACTGGCACAGACATAGCAACCGGCGAGCCGTCAGCGCGCTGGCCGGCCAGATCAACCTGCATAGAGCCGTCAAAGCCGCTGGTAAGGTTTACGGTGCTCAGCCTTACGCGCGGCTCCCAGCGGCTGATGGCGACATACACCGCCGCCATCACCTGCAGGCGGGTCACGCCGTTCTGAGGCTGATCAATCAGCACCGACAGCAGCGAGCCGTAATCACGACGGGCGATGCGGCTGCCTTCCGGGGTGATCAGGATGTCGCGCATGCTCTGCCGTATGTAGTCGATGTCGGTAATGGCTTTGCCGGTGTCGCGGTTCATGCCGAGGTACATCATTGCAGGCCTCCTGACATATCGCTGCCACTCTTCACTTTGTTGTGTAAGTGCTTGTCAGCGATCACGCCGTTAGAACTTATTGAGCCGCCGCCGTGGGTCACATCGCCGTTCATCGTGGTGTCACTGGTGATCCGCGTCTGGCTGGCTTCTATCCCCAGCGCGTCGGTTATTAGCTGAATGCCTTCTGCCGCCTCAATGCGCACGCTTTTAATATTCTTAATCAGCAGCTGGTCGCTTTCCGGCTCGTACTGAAACCAGCCGCCGTCCTTAAACACGGTGGTAGTGCCATCTTCTGAATAGTCAGGCGGCGGAAAGGCTTCGGAATAAATGGCGGGCTTCGGAATAAATGGCGGGCTTCGGAATAAATGGCGGGCACCGCAAAAAGGGGGTTTCAACATTTTCACCCAGACTCAGCAGCACAACCTGTTCCCCGACGGTGGATTGCCACCATGTGCGTGTGCTACCGGCACGCAGAGTAAGCCAGTTAACCCAGTTGGTTTCGAGATCGCCCGTTTTGACCCGGCACAACCAGTTCACCGGGTCCACTTCGGACTCGGTGCCGGTGCGGATCAGGTTGGTGATAAGGCGCATGATTTCGGTAAGTTTTTCGTTCATGCTTTAAGAGTGGCATTTATGCCTCATACAAGCACTGAGTGAGATTTGTATGGCTCACGGCACAAATTCTTTTAGAATAATACTTAATTAGAGAGTTGTTGCGATAACACATCAGAAACTGTAAATTTGATCAGTCTAAAAAATTAAAGTAATTCAAACCCATATTTTTATTTTGAATACATCAATCAACTACAACTAGAGAGTGCGTCATGAGTGATACTAATCAGCATGGGTTATCGCGTTATATTCCTGAAGATGTCAGGAGGCAAGTAAGAAGGAGAGATGGTTTCGGGTGTGTTTTTTGCGCTACTCCAATCATTGATTATGAACATGTTGACCCGCTTTTTGTTGATGCTCATGAACATAACGCTGCGGCCATTACTCTCCTTTGCCCCACTTGCCACAGAAAGGTTACCAATCGTCAGATTAGTAAAGATTTGGTAAAAGAAGCAATGAAAAATCCAGCAGCAAAAATGGCAGGAGTAGTTAGGGAACAAGTTTATTTCTGCGATACGCACCCTACTGTAATTATTGGCGGACAAAGGCTAATTCGCTGTACAATTCCAATTCATATTTCAGGGTATGATGTTTTTAAAATTGAACATGAAGATGGCAAATACCTCCTTAGTGCTAAGTTTTGGGATAGCGAGGGAAAGCAAACCCTTAGCATCGTGAAAAATGAGTGGATTGTAAGCTCAGATAACGTTTGGGATTTTAAAGTTGAAGGTAACAAATTCTTTATAAAGGAAAAAGAAAAAAAGACTGCCATGACGATAAGGTTTGAGAACAATCAAGAACTGATTATAGAACACTTTGACATGCTAATAAATAACACAAGAGTGCATGGAAATGACAAAGTGCTAAATATTGGCTGGATCAAAATGAGCGGGGGCTTAGTGAGTGATAGTTTGTATGGAATGATGTTTAATATTTAGTTCTTTCAAAATATAGAAAATGAAAATTTTTATATACACCGCCTATTCAAGCCAGCGCATTAAGATTCCATATACTAAGCTTTCGACTTCATTATTTACACCCAAAAGCGGGCGTTCAGCATATTTCACCATCGTGCCGCGTTGGTTTACCCGGTCCCGCAGGCCGTAATGATGGACGCGGGCCAGCTTCTGCACCCCCGGAACAAAGGCAACCTCTGCTGCGTGGGCATTCGCCTGCGCCTTCAGATACTTTGCCGTTTTCAGCTTCGCGAACATGCCGCAACGGATGCGGCCCATTTTGTTGCGGGCGTTGACGCGGCGCGGCTCCCATGCGGTGCCGTCCGGTAAACGCTGCGCGATGATGTTTGCCTGCTGAATCCGGCGCACGTCGCATGCCACCTCGCGCAACATTTATCTGGGGCCGCTGGTTCCAGCTTCGACAGCCAAAGAGACACCTTTTCGTTAGTGCTATTTCAGTCGACAAGCCGTGTGGAAAAGGTTTGAAAGT
Organism: Pantoea sp. M_10; assembly: GCF_008631515.1. NCBI lineage: Bacteria > Pseudomonadati > Pseudomonadota > Gammaproteobacteria > Enterobacterales > Erwiniaceae > Pantoea > Pantoea sp. M_10. The sequence goes on from NZ_VWUL01000004.1 coordinate 334,468, forward strand.
ATGCCCAACGTTTTTGCATGACGGCACGGCATAATAAGAAAATAGCTTTATTCGAGTTTGTACATGATGACAAAAAATTCACTGAGTAGATGCTATGCTTGTTAAATATTAAGCATCTAATTATTATCAGATTATTGATATGAGACTTTATTTTTTACCGCTGATTTAATCGCTGGCTGTCATTTAAGTATCATGGTTATGTTTTATGTAACACCTGGAAATAACGCTACACGCTATAAAAACGAATGAAACATCAAACTCAGCTTTTGTGAGTATATTTCCAGACGTGACTTACGGTAGTTTAAGTCACAACGACTTAATACCTGCTTTACGCAATGCGTTTCCGGTTTTGTTAATGCGTTCAGGATTATTCTGAAAAAGGAAGGTGCCCGCTTTGTCAGTGATGACCCTGACCGCGCCGCGCCAGTCATATAATCTGAATAACCATACACTGTAAGTGACTTAATAAAATTTCATGGCAGACATGCTTATTAACCGGCTCCTGCCTGCTATGGCTTATATCGCGTGTTCTGCGCTCAGATTTATGATTTTTTTCCCACGCGCTGCGCTCAACTCAGAGCTGACAGCGTCCCATTACTCAAGCCAAGAGGATTTATTATGTCGGCATCTGTGATTAAAAACGCGCTTAAAACGACAGCTTTAGCAGCAGTCGTCATGGCCGGTTTACAGGGCGCTTCGTTTGCCAAAGAGCAGCCTTCTCAGATAATCCCTGATTCAGCTTCAGCCGGAAGCGTATCTGTAAAAAAACCGGGGGCTACTGTTGATGCAAGCGCGGTAAAACTGGCCGCCTGGCATCACCATCTGGAGATTAACAAAAGCTGTGACGATCCGTCACTGGGTGTGGGTTGCGGAGATGGCGACGCATAACGACTGAAAAGTGCAGACACCTTGCAGAGGTGTCTGCACTGATATGTATCAGATAAAACATTCTGCCTTCGGCCCCTTCGCCTCACTCCATCATTACGCCGGCCTTGTCAGCATCTTAAATTCGTACTGAGTGTTATTTCAGAGGTGCTCAGAGAAGAAACGTCATCAGCGATGTTAAAAAAATCCTCGCTATAAATGTCATATCCTGGCGGAAAGTGGTCTTTTTCTAGTTTACTAAAAAATAATGTGAGTATGCTTTGGCGGGTCGTTTTAATGAAAACTACCACAACAGGATGGATGAGATGAAACAGGTCAGGATTTACACACTCAAAGACAGACAGTCAGCAAAAATTTATTTCCGTACACACTGGCCCCGGCATATGATTTCTCTTCCCGCTTTTAATATATATGTCAATAATGTCTATCTGAGTGATGAGTGTCAGGTCATTGCCACCGTGACCTATCAGGAGGGAGCTGACATGCAGGCTATAAATCAGGAGTATATGACCAGCGAGGCCTTCAGGTCTGACATGAAAGGTTTCGACATGTCCTCAATTCTCCGGGTAGAGGAAATCAGCATTAAAGAAGCCCTTTTCTGACTTCGCGATTTTTTCAGCCAGCATACATACACGCCCCTGGCCGTGAATGCTTACTCAGGCAGCGTGCAGGTGACTGGCCCGCTTCTGGCACTCCGGACCCGACATCACTATTCCGCAGTTCCCTCTGCCCTGCTCGCAGGCCAAATCGGTGCGACAGCCTGACCGGCAGAGTCGCCAGACAGTGCCGGACTGCCGGAAGCCAGTTCACTGAGGAGGTGACCATGAAGATAATAATTCACGATATCGCTATTTATTTTGCCCCCTAATGACTGATAAAAACCGTTTGCTTCAGCGTTTGATTTCTCGGCATTCCAGCTGAGGCTACGACACTCATGCTTCAGAGCGAGTTTCGCCATAAAACACATGAGGGATTTACCTGTACCCTTACCTCTCTCACGCCGGGAGACATAGAGCTCTTTAATGTGCATTTCGCCACTGTACCTCGGCGAGGGATAGAGAATAGTGCAACACGCCAGCCCAGTGATTTCAGCATTGCGACGCGCCCTGAGCACCAGCGTAGCGGAGAGCGGACTGAAGAGTCGGTTACTGAGATAATGCTTCAACAGTGCTTCCTGAATAATGCCCCTACCATAGTAGTGCTCTTCCATCTCGGTAAAAATTTTCACCATGGATTCCCATTCATCTGGCGGGCATATTTCTACTGTTACTTCCATGTTTACTCCCTGTCACTGAAAAAATGTCATAGTCGAGCCGGGGTTTAGCCCAACCACAGCCCTTGACTCTTTGGCCCCATATATAAATGAACTTAGCCTTGAGCGAAAAGCGGACGCCCTATAGCGTTACCAGGCGTCCGTTCACCTGAAGTGGACGGATTACTTTACCCGCTTCCCCGTTTCGTCAGTAACCTTCTCGCCATCCTCTTTTGTAAACGCGCCTTTCTGACTTTCCGGCAGAATATCCAGCACGATCTCTGAAGGGCGGCAAAGACGAGTGCCCAGCGGCGAAACCACTATCGGTCGATTAATCAGAATCGGATATTGAAGCATGAAATCAATCAACTGCTCATCACTGAATGTCCCTTCATCAAGACCCAGACGTTCATAAGGCTCAACGTTTTTACGCAGCAAGGCGCGCACCGTAATCCTCATATCTGCAATAAGTTTGATCAGCTCATCACGGGTCGGGGGCGTGTCGAGATAATAAATTATTGCAGGTTCGTTACCGCTGTTGCGGATCATTTCCAGCGTGTTGCGTGAGGTGCCACAGGCCGGATTGTGATAGATGGTTATGTTGCTCATATCAGTATCTCATTACAAAGTGACAGAGAGCCGCCACGCCAGCGCCGCCAGAGTGACAAACAGGACGGGCACAGTCATGACAATGCCGGTTCGCACGTAATATCCCCAGGTAATCGTGATATTTTTCCGGGCAAGCACGTGCAGCCACAGCAGGGTAGCCAGACTGCCAATCGGGGTGATTTTCGGCCCTAAATCGCAGCCAATTACGTTGGCATAAATCATTGCCTCTTTGACGACACCGGTCGCCGTACTGCTGTCAATCGACAGCGCGCCAATCAGAACTGTCGGCATATTGTTCATCACTGATGAGAGAAACGCCGTCAGGAAGCCGGTACCGAACGCCGCTGTCCATAAACCCTTGTCTGCCAGCAGATCCAGCACGCCAGACAGATAGTCCGTAAGCCCTGCATTGCGCAGGCCATAGACGACCAGATACATGCCAAGCGAGAAAATTACGATCTGCCAGGGTGCACCGCGCAGGACTTTCCCGGTGTTAATGGCATGGCCTCTTTTCGCCACCACAAACAGCACTGCTGCGCCAGCCGCTGCTATCGCACTGACCGGGATCCCCAGGGGTTCCAGAACAAAGAAACCGACAAGCAACAATAACAGGACGATCCAGCCCGCCCTGAAGGTTGCCAGATCTTTTATCGCACTGGCTGGCGTCTTCAGCAGCGAAACGTCATAGGTCGCCGGAATATCCCTGCGAAAGAAGAGATGCAGCATCACCAGCGTGGCCACAATCGCTGCCAGATTCACGGGCACCATAACGGAGGCGTACTGCGTAAAGCCCAGGTCAAAGAAGTCTGCCGAGACAATATTGACCAGGTTAGAAACAATGAGCGGCAGACTGGCCGTATCTGCAATAAATCCTGCCGCCATGATAAAGGCCAGTGTTGTGCCCTGGCTGAATCCCAGCGCGAGCAGCATTGCAATAACAATTGGCGTCAGGATCAGCGCGGCACCGTCATTGGCAAACAATGCAGCAACAGCGGCACCCAGCAGGACTATCCAGGTAAACAAAAGGCGGCCACGTCCGTTACCCCAGCGGGAGACATGCAGAGCGGCCCATTCAAAGAAGCCGGACTCATCGAGCAGCAGGCTGATGATGATGACCGCAATGAAAGCCGCTGTCGCATTCCAGACGATATTCCAGACAACGGGAATATCAGCGATATGGATGACGCCGGTTCCGAGCGCCAGCGCAGCTCCGATACTAGCGCTCCAGCCAATACTCAGCCCTCTGGGTTGCCAGATCACCTGTATCAGCGTCAGTAAAAATATCCCTCCAGCCAGTAACATTTCAGACTCCATTACATATGATTACGTGAATATGTTACCTGCGTTAGCAGGAGGTGCAGGCCGATTTTACCAGCCATTCTCGCACCTCTTCCCGCAGGCACTGCCAGGACGTCGTGATTGTCTCAGCGGCCCACGCTGGTATATGCGGTGACAGACGATAGTGGACCCACTTACCTTCACGACGATCAAGCACAAGCTTCGCCTCGCGAAGAAGCGCCATATGGCGTGATATTTTGGGCTGTGATTCGGACGTGGCTGCACAGATATCGCATACACACAGTTCTCCGGATTCCCGCAGAAGCATCACGATGGCGAGCCGTGTTTCATCAGACAGGATTTTAAAAAGCTGAACAGGCTGTAGCATTTTCCACTCCGCGCCTTCGAAAACATATATGTTAGTTCATATGTGTTGAGTTTAAAATCACCCAATTCCTCCGCAGAAGAAAATGGAACAATTTTCAGCCCTGAACACTGAATGCTTTGATCAGCGCATTGCTGAAGCGGGAGCCACCATCAATCCTGATCTTTTATGGCTCAGCTATGCCGCAGAGTAAGCCGGTCGTCTGCTGACGGCATGGGCGCGGTGGTGGAAATCCTGAATCCCTCTGATTTACCGCTGCCTGATGATGCGCCGGTGTCGCAACCCAAAGTTACCGGGATGCGCAGTCTGGTCAGGTGGTAAAAGCGTGGCAAAAATCGACAAAAAAGGACGAATGAGACCTTCTTCATGGCATGACCGCTTCGTCGATGCATTAAACATTCTTCCATTCCGGACTGACTATCGTCAGACGGATCTAATCCTGGGCAGTCGTCCAGAGCTGACAATCTCCTGACACCAGAGACCGTGCCTGAAGGAAATGTTTTACTGGCATTACATTTGTTGATAAGGCACTCAGTAAATGGTTTTATCAATAACTATTCATGAATGCTGAATAAGGCCAGAAGCATTGTCATTAGAATCCGCAGAGTGGTTTAGCCGGAATGGCATAGAGTGTTCACGGGTCAGAGCCCGTAACTCTGGCTTTCCGAAACATCTCCACGATGAATATGTCATTAGTGCGAACCTGACGGGGGTAGAGGAAATCTGGCTGGCGGGAAAAACCGCTTATGTCAAAAGTGGGCAGGTTACCCTATACAATCCGGGAACGATTCAGGCTTCACGTTTTGATACTCACGCAGTTGAATTTGTCAGCGTACACATACCTCAGGCTCTGATAAAAAAGCTGGCTGAGGAGGAGAATCTCAATAGCGCTCACGAAGCCCCGGTTCTGCGCGAAGGCATAATCAATAACACCCGCCTGTTTGACGCGCTGACCCGTTTTGCATCATCGGCCCGGCTTAATGGGGGCATGGATGAGGAGCAGGAACTGGTTTTACTTTGTGGTGAACTGCTTGAGTCGCCAGCTCTGCTTCAGCAGGGGGATGAACAGAAAATCAACCTTGTTATTGGCTACCTGCGGGAGCACCTTAGCGTAAGACCGCAGCTTGAGATGCTCGCTCAGCTGGCAGGGATGAGTAAATATCATCTCGTTCGCGTCTTCACCCGGCACACTGGTATGCCGCCTCTGCAATATCACATGCAGCTTCGTCTGCACCATGCCCGCGACCTGCTTCGCAGAAATGTGCATCCGCTTGATGCAGCTCTCGTGCTGGGATTTTACGATCAGAGTCATTTCATTAATGCATTTCGCAAAGTGATGGGAATCACCCCCCATTACTATGCTTCGCAGGTCAGATCAGGCCACTATAAATTCCCGGTACCCTGACATAATCACGTAAACCGCAAAATAGCTGAATATGATCGCCGAGGCGATAAAGGAATATTTAAGCAGGCGTTGACCCAGCAGTTTGCCGCCAAAACTACCCACCAGGCACAGGACACACGTCCAGAACATGCCCGCGATGAAAAATCCTCCCAGAAAACAGGAGGTAGCGGCAACATTGTGCGGACCCATCCGGGAGATCAGCGCACCGCCCACGGTCGCAAACCAGAGAATGGCCGAGGGAGAGGACATGGCGAGCACCACACCGCGCCCGAATTCACGTATGAGCGGACGGGAGTGATGCGTTTCGCTCACGTCAGGCTCCGAAGCGTTTCTGAAAGCGGCTATCAGCATTTTGCCTGCGAACCAGAGAAGCATCGCGCCACCCCCGATCCACAGTATCCAGCGAACGACTTCATACTGAAGCAGTACGGCCATGCCCGCCAGCGCCAGTAGTGCATATGCCAGATCACCCACACACGTTCCCATTCCCAGCCAGAAACCATGAAAATATCCGCGTTGCATGGCAAGGGTGATCATCGCAATATTGGCAATCCCGATATCAAGACACAATGAAAGGCTCAGTAAGAAGCCATTCGAAAACTCGATCATAATGTAAAGCCTCTAATCGTCTTAACATCCCCGTTTACCCGACCAGTTAAGCAGTCGATCTGTAATTCGTATTGGAAGAAATTGCGCGAAGAGGCAGATCGAAGGACACATCGTATCCTTCATCAACGACTTAGCTGAGCCGTAAAGTTAACCGGTTCGCACGTCTGGTCGCCCCCCTCTCCTGTCTTGTCCGGACGGGAATCAGTCCGAAGTGTTCCTTCTGTCGCGATAACATCGCCATTTACATCGCTCGCTATTTAATAGTTTACAACAAGGTCATTTGATGTCAGTGTAACCAAACTAAATAGCACACTACTTAATAGCAAACATAAGGAAAGCCGTCATGAAAATAAAAATTACCGCAGGTGCTTTATTGTTAGCCAGTCAGATGACGTCAGCCTGGGCTGATTCTGCTGAAAACGTGCCGCAACCTACCGCTGGCGTGGCGACGTTCCTTAACGCACTTAACAGCAGTGGCGGAAAGCCCATGGAGACCTTATCCCCTAAAGAGGCCCGCGCAGTACTGACCGGAGCGCAGAAAGGTGCCCCACTGCCGCCCGCCCGGATCGCTGAAAAAACCATCACGGTAATGGGCAAACCGCTGACGCTGACGATAGTGAAACCTGCCAGTGCCTCTGGCGAGTTACCGGTGTTCATGTTTTTCCACGGCGGTGGCTGGGTACTGGGTGACTTTCCTACACACGAGCGTCTGGTTCGCGATCTCGTTAATGAGTCCGGTGCTGCGGCGGTATTTGTGAACTACACACCTTCACCTGAAGCCCATTATCCGGTTGCGATTACCCAGGCTTATGAGGCAACAAAATGGGTGGCCGAATATGGCAGTGAAATTGGCGTGGACGGTAAGCGTCTGGCACTGGTGGGGAACAGCGTGGGCGGAAACATGGTTGCTGCCGTCGCGTTACAGGCTAAACAACATAAAACACCGGCAATACGCTATGACGTGATGCTGTGGCCTGTTACCGATGCCCATTTCGATGATGCCTCTTACCAGCAATTTGCCAATGGCTATTTTCTGACGCGAAACATGATGAAGTGGTTCTGGGACAACTACACCACCTCAGAAAAGGAGAGGAGTAACATTCTGGCCTCGCCGCTGCGCGCAACCAAAGCCGAGCTGGCGGGGTTACCGCCAACTCTGATTCAGACTGCCGAGCTGGATGTACTGCGTGATGAAGGGGAAGCATTTGGCCGAAAACTGGATGCTGCTGGTGTGCCGGTAACCGTCACGCGCTATAACGGCATGATCCATGACTTTGGTTTGCTGAATGCCCTGAGTAAAGAGCCAACGGTGCGAACGGCGATTAGCCAGGCGTCAGCAGAGCTGAAGGAACATCTTAAATAAACGACGTGATTCATGCGTTGTAAAAGGGCAAATCAGTCGGCCAGCGCCGGCTGATTTCTCAGGTATCAATGCAGTCAGGCATCTGCGCCTTGTGACTCGTCTCTGTGCAAACTGAATAAACGCATACTCTGGCTTTGAGGTCGTGCATGCAGTTAACGCTCTGGAAATACCCCAACTGTAACTGTTACCGCGCTGGTTCAAAGGAATAAATGCGAGCACACATGCGCGTTAGCGGCTACTCGAAGAATCTCGCTCAAGAAATGTATTAAGAAGTCCGCTTCTGGCACAAAATGGCATTCTTATAGGTCGAAGGTCCGCTATGAGTGAAAAGCGAACGTCATAGACATAACGTCAGATTATTAACACTACATTGAAACATTACAACCCGGCTGCGAACTCAAATAGGCATCCCCATTATCTTTAGCGTGCTCTGTTGTGAAGCTGTGCTGAGAACTGTGTCTTTGATATGTAGCATCCCCTGTTTTTCATAGAATCTGCAAGCTCGCTCATTCTGCTCAAGTACTTCCAACCACAGGTACTTTTTTCCACGGTTTTGCGCAATCGCTATGAATCTTTCAAACATCATTTTTCCGTAGTTCTTACCCGTCTCTGTGGGTATCAGATACAGCTTATTAAGTAAGACACCTGAGATAGAAGTCTCTGGTATAAAGCTTTCCCAGGTGATCTTTGCAAAGCCGATAGGGTTATGTGCTTCTGCCAGATACCACGATGTGCTGGGATCTTGCAGACTTTTTTCAAGCGCAGGATACGAGTACTCAGCAGCTAGAAATACATTCATTTCGGATTCTGAAATCCACATGTGGCTGAAATGAGAGCGATAAATGTTGTAGCCGAGTTCATTCAATATTCCTGAATCCGTCAAATCCGCATCCCGTATGCTAAATGTCATAAATTAAATCCCCTGTTTAACGTTTGCTCTTAAAATCCCTGAACTGCGGGAGCATTTCCGGAGTGTGTCAGGAACTATACGTTGGGTTTAACATAAAATTTCTGCCAGAATGTCCTCTGCAGCCTGCCCGAACTCAAATCCCTGTGCTTAACCGCAATAGGGTTCTCAATTTACACCAGGTCTTATCCTTGCTATATCTTATCTCAAATCAGCGGGCACCCTGTCCTCTCAGTCAGACCATGCGTTTATAGAGGGTATCCAAATGAATCAGACCCACTCCGTTCCGGAAATTTATAATCCTGATGTGCCGTACACAGTGAAGTGCGAGATCGTGACCCAGTTGTGCCGGGCACTGGCTGCCCATAAAAACATGACCCCGGACGATCTGAGGAAGTATCTTCTGGATAAGCTTCATGTGGATTTCGAAAATCTGGAAGATAACCCGGTAGGAATGCTGCTCTTATACGAGTACCTCTATTCTCAGCGTCCCCCGGCCTGTGCCGAAGTGAAAGAAAACCTCCACTAAGAATAACCTCTGGCGGGGAATTTATTTACCGCACCACCCCGCCTGCGAACGCCCCTGTCAGCAATAAAAAACCTCACCCGATGCCGAACGTGGCCGGTTATTTCACTCTGATGAGAAGATACTGCCCCACTGCGCTTCTGCATAACCCGGGTACCGCGCGGGCCGCCGACGCCTGTTGAGATCACTCCGTCAGACGCGCCAGCATTTTGCCTCTGTAAGTATAAATAATCGCGCATATCAGCAGGCTAAGCAAAGCCGTGCAGATAAAGACACCCGCGCCAGTCATCGCCAGCAGTACCCCACCGATTAACGGTCCGACGGCTATCCCCAGAGACGACAGCATTGAGGCACCCAGATAAGCTCCCCGATGCGCTGCCGGTGCCAGTTGATCAAGCAGGATGTTCAGGTTCGGCATCAGGATCGCTTCTCCGATACTGAACAAACTGGTTACCGTAAGCCAGAGCCAGATATCTGTCGAACGCGTACAAAAAAAGCAGATTTGCGAAAGTGCGAAAATTAACCCGCCCAGAAGAATGCGTTTTGGCAGGGAAACCGGTGCCAGAAACCGCATGATAAAGGTCTGAAAGACCAGAACGGTGCAGGCATTCGTCACCAGTATCAGAGTAACCAGTTTTATGGCGGCGTCCCCATCCAGTAAAAGGAGGTACTGGGGCAGGATGGCTTCGTAATGGATGAATACAATACTGCACAAAATGCTGCACAGCAGCGCGGCAATATAGATTTTGTCACTGGCAATAATACGTACGACCTGATGCAGTTTTAACGAAACCTCACTGCCAGCCTGTGACGCTTTCAGCAATTTGCCCGCGGGCACAAATAGCAGGACGTAAACGAAAAAAGGAATATATGACAAACCCGTAATCAGGAATGTGCCCTTCTGAGAGGTAAGCCCGAACGCAATTCCGGTCAGCGGACCAAATACCGCGGCGACGTTGATAAGGTAGTAGCGCATTTGCAGAGCAAGCGCTCGGCGGCGGCGGTCCACCAGCAAATCACTCATGAGTGCACGCAGAGGAGGGTCAACCCAGGCAAAGGAAATGCCGATGATCATCAGGCCAATGAAAAACAGCCCGAAGCCTGCGGCCTGAGCAAGAATGATGTAGCCCAGCGCAGAAAAACCACAGCCCATGAGGAGAATGACGCGTCGACCCAGCCTGTCTGAGATCTGCCCGCCATACATACCCAGCACCACTGAAAACAGTGCGCTGCTGGTCATCGCCACGCCAATCGCAATCGGTGACATATGATAATGCTGTGCCATGATCACGGCGATAAAAGGCCAGGCCATGAAATAGCTGAAGCGGATGACCAGCGTAAAAAAGAGCAGCGCATGAACTGTTGCCGGAAATGATTTCAGCGTCTGGATTAATCCTGCCGCCGTGCCCTCCTCTGCGACGGGTTTAGTTGTCATAAATCTCCTTATTCTGTTTTATGAATGCATCCCGCGCGCAGCAGCGCATAAGTGATTAAATAGTAATAAAATTATTTCACATGTCGTGCAATATAAATGTTAAAGAAAGGTTTTATTCGCCATCTTATAAGGGAAAGACTCTTTATCTGAGAGCAATGTAAGGGAATGCGCAAAGCAGATAACAGAAAGCCGACATTACTGCTGATATCAGGGCAGCCCTCACCCCAAACCGTTAACAGGCATATCAGGGGAGATTATTGGTTGCTACTCTGAAAGGTAAAAGGTCTGCTCACAACCGGTAACAGGAGGCAAGAAAATGCTGGCTTATATCACGACAGGAACCAATAACTTTCAGCGCTCCGTTGACTTTTATAACGCTCTGTTCGACGTCCTGGGCTATGAACGGCAGCCTGCCTGGACAGAAAGCTGGGCAATGTGGGGAAAAGGAAATAATCCGGATGAAGGATTCAGCTTCTGCCTCTGCCCTCCCTTTGACGGTCAGCCCGCAACGGCGGGAAACGGAACAATGTTCGCTTTCAGCGCCGATAACGCCGACATTGTCAGACGGTTTCATGCCGCTGGCCTCCTTGCGGGAGGAAAGAATGAAGGCGAGCCAGGAACACGAACCGCGTACGGACCCGATTTCTATGTTGCCTATCTGCGCGATCCTGACGGACATAAGCTGGCATGCGTTTATCAGCACTATTCTCCTGAAAAAGATAACCCTGCAGCGGAAGAATAGTCACAGGACGGATAAGATTTTATGGTTTTAACGTCCGGGAAATTCAGCCGTGAAATGAAAAGCTTCCGGCTAATTTTTCAAGGAATATTTAAATCACCCTGAAGCATTAACGCAAAACGGGAAAATTCCAGATTTTCCCTAATAGCCACGCATGCAGACGGGGATTAGTTTATCTCTACCCAGCGTCAACCGTTCACGTTTTTAATGACGAGAAGTCGTTAAAGTCTATAAAGCCTAAATGAGCCGACGCCCGACCTCTTGCAATGAATGGTGCTATTTTATCTTGCCAGCAGATAAATTCTCTCTTCCAAACGGAATAGTTAATCTGGCTCTGATTTTAACCCTTATCCTTGCTGCGGATGATGTCTGATCCGTTGAGTACCGGGCCCGGCTCTATAACTTTATTGGGCGCTGGGCGTTGCGTGCCTGAAATAAATAAAGTCGCGCTTTATTTTAAAGGCACCGCCTACTCACCACCTGGTATATACGGAGATTTCCATGGCATTTTCAGGCACGAGCCGCGTCACGGCTGTTTCGCTGACAAACGGTCAGACACTGTCTCAGTTTACTGCAGACAAATTACACTCTGTTCTGAATGAACCCGCGATTATTACGCTTCAGGGCCCGCCGTCTCAGGTTTCCTCTTTTCAGAAACAGGGGCAGGATCTCATTCTCAACCTGCAGGAAAACGACTCGCTTCGCTATCAGAACTTCTTCACTGATTTTGCAGGCCAGCAGAGTACGCTGCGTTTTCAGGAGGGAAATTTACTGCATCAGGCGCGATTTGGCCGGGATGTCACAGCCGATACGCAGAGTGTCGCCACGCTTACACCAGAGTGGCATTCTTCTGACCATGCGAAGTTCTTAACGCCCCTCCCGACCCAGCCTGTGGCAGAGTCTGAGCCCGCCTTATCAACGGTGGAAACCACAGAAAGCCTCTACCTGGCTCCGACAGATCCGGCGTTAAACGGTGCAACTGTCACTTCGGGGGTTAGCAGCAGCGAAAAAAACGCCACCTTAACGCTGGCGTCCGCTGCTGAAACTTCCACTTTGAGCGCGCACGCTGCATCTGACGACATGAAGGCAACCACTGCCGCGATTCCGTTACCGGCGCTGACACTGGATCCCGTTACCGGCGACAATGCAGTGAGTTACCAGGAGGGGATCTACGGCATTCTCTTCACCGGCACCGCCGCGCACCTTGCCTCCGGCACTCCGATTGAACTGACGCTGGACGGCAGAACCTGGCAGGGCAGTGTCTATCAGGATAAGTGGCAGGTTCAGCTTTCTGACAGCGACGTCAGGACTATCCAGGACGGCAACCACCTTATAAAAGTCAGCGCAACAGACCCGGAGGGTAACAGTACCAGCCTGAGTCAGAATCTGCTCCTGATTACCCACTACAACGGCAGCAATCCAAAAGTCACCGTTAATAACATCACGCTGGCGGATGCGGTACAGCATGACGGAGACACCTGGTATCTCCTTAGCGGCACCCTGGAAACATCGCTGCCGCTCAAAAACTTTGCGGTGCAGGTTGATGATACCTTTCACTGGAATTATGCGGTGATCCAGCCGGATGGCAGCTGGCGGGCGGAAATCAGCGCGTCGGAGCTGTCTCAGGGTGGCAACAGCCTGTCGTTTGGCGTGCTGGATGGTGCGGGAAACTGGTTTGAACAGAGTGGTTATGTCACAGCCGACCTCACCACGCCGGTTGAGGGCGGGGGTAACGTTCCGCCGATCACCGACGACAATCCAGCGGATGGCGGCAATACCCCACCAGCCGACGGTGGCACGCCGGTTCCGCCCGTCAGTGCCCCGCCATCTTTAACCATTAACAGCTTTACCGGTGACGGCGTATTAAGCGCCGAAGAGAAACTCACATCACAAACGTTCAGCGGCACCACAGAAAACCTGGCCGCAGAGAGCACGCTGACCATTATGCTGAATGGTCAGTCCTATACGACAACGGTGGCAGCCGATGGCAGCTGGAGCGTCATCCTGCCAGCTGCCGATATGCAGGCGCTGCCGGTCGGGTCTAACCGCATCAGCGTCACCTTTGAAAACAGCGCTGGCGGTACGACTACCGCCAGCAAAGCGATTACCGTCGAGCCGTCAGTTCCGCCATCTGATGCAACCCCGCCACAGCCGACCATCGACACGCCGTTTGGCGATGGACTGATGAACGCCAGTGAGCGCTTTGAGCCCGTAACGCTGAGCGGCTCTACCGGCGTGACCGGGGCGGGCCAGAAGATCACCCTGGACGTGGATGGGGTTAACTATGCGGGCACCGTGGACAGCCTGGGCAACTGGTCAGTCTCGCTTTCTGCCCTCCAGCTGGCCGACGCAGAGTTAGCAGAGGGGAACCATACCATCACGGTGACCGCTACCGATCGCTGGGGCCAGTCTGGAACCAGTGAGGCAACCTTTATTACCGATACGCAGGATCCGCTTGTCAGGATTGATCCACTGGCCGGGGATGGAGTGATCGATAGTCAGGAAATCAACAGCGCGCTGGTGATCGCCGGGAGCAGTGAGGCGGGCAGCACGATTGAGGTTACCTTTGGCGCCCTGCACTGGAGTGGCATCGTCGATCAGAACGGTCAATGGCAGTTCCCGGTGCCTGCAGAAACGCTGCAGGGGATGGAGGAAGGCAGTTACTCTGTCGTGGCCAAAGCAACCGATGAAGCGGGTAACAGCCGCTCTGCCTCAGCAAGCGTGCAAATCTATGCGTCTGATGCGTTACCGCAGCTGACGCTGGATCCGGTCACCGGCGACAATGCGGTGAGTTATCAGGAGGGGATGTACGGCATTATCTTCTCCGGTACGGCTGCCCATCTCCCCTCCGGTACCCCGGTTGAACTGATTCTGGACGGCAGAACCTGGCAGGGCAGCGTCTATCAGGATAAGTGGCAGGTTCAGCTCTCTGACAGCGACGTCAGGACTATCCAGGACGGGAACTACCTCATTAACGTCAGCGCAACGGATCAGAATGGTAACAGTACCAGCCTCAGCCAGGATCTGCTGCTGATTACGCATTACAACAGCAGCAACCCAAAGGTGACGGTCAACGACATCACTCAGGCAAATCAGACAGAGCATGACGGTGAGACCTGGTACGTCATCAGCGGCACGCTTGAAGCGCCGCTGCCGCTCCAGACCTTTGCGGTACAGGTTGATGATACCTTTCACTGGAATTATGCGGTGATCCAGCCTGATGGCAGCTGGCGGGCAGAAATCAGCGCGTCGGAGCTCTCTCAGGGCGGCAACAGCCTGTCGTTTGGCGTGCTGGATGGCGCGGGAAACTGGTTTGAACAGGGTGGCTACGTCACGGTCGACCTGACTTCACCGGTCAGTGACAACAGCGGCGACCCGGTGCCGTCCGTGCCGGATAATCCCACCGACGGCGGCAGTACCCCGCCCGTGGTGGATCACCCCGGCGAGCCTGCCCCTGTCATTGATACCCCATTTGGTGACGGCTGGCTCAATCGTGCAGAGAAAAAAGAGGGCGCGACGCTGACTGGCACAACTGGCGTAACCGGTAGTGGTCAGACGGTCACCGTGATGACTGGCGGCAAACATCGCCTTGCTGAAGTCAGTGACGATGGTCACTGGAACCTGTCCCTGACGCCGGAGACAATGAAAAAAGGGTTCGGTCATGGTCAGCACGACATTGTCGTGACCGCGACTGACGCAACAGGCCACACGGCTACGATAACCACTACCTATCAGGCAGATGCCTGCGCCCCCAGAATCGCTTTTACCCATCTGACAGAAGGAGAGAAAATCGATCTTAATGCTGGCAGCCTGCAGCAGCGGATATCTGGTACAGGTGAAGCGGGCGATATCGTCACAGTCAGTCTGGGTGACCACCAGTGGCAAACCACCGTTACCAGCAAAGGCAAATGGTCCGTTCAGCCTGAGGCGCTGAATACGCACACCGCTGAACCGGGCGAGTATATGCTTACCGCAAGCATTCGCGATGCGGCAGGTAACGTTAACCACGTTTCGCACGTCATCGAGCTTTATACGTCCGATCCACAGCCAGCACCTGCGCGCGCGATGGATAGCACTTCCTTTCATCACAACAGTGATGGCCATAGCGACACACCAGAGACACAAAGCGGTGAAACGCCCTCGCCTTCTCTGTTAAATCTGCTTACCCATCTGGACAGCGTTGCCGGTCACGACACCCTGATGCCAAACGGCTCGCACGAGGCGCTGGACTTTGCCTCGCTCGGGCTGTCAGTCAGCAATAGCGGGGTCATCGACCTGAATGCCTTCAGCAGCAACAGCGTTACGCCGGAGCAAAAAGAGCAGTTACCGCTGACTGGCGATACCCGTGAGTTGATGACGATAAAAGAGGCAGAGAGCAATGCGGTCACGCTGAGTACCACTGAAGGCGGTGTCTGGAGTGAGGATGGGCAGCGCAACATTGAAGGCCATCAATACGATCTTTATCACACCCCCTCTGCCAGCCATGAGGGTTCGCTGGCTGATCTCCTCATTCAGCATAATCTGTACGCTTAACTGATCTGATCCAGCAGGCCAGGGTGGATTTACTGCCCTGGCCTTTTGCTGTCAGGCGGCTGATGGTGTTGTGAAAAATCACGCCCGCCGTCAAGCCTCCGCAACAAAATGACAACATTAATAACAAAAAAACATCTTTGTTAAACTTGTGTATAACAAAACTCACCTGTTTCACTAGGCGAAACGGTGTTTTACTGGATAAAATCAATGGAAACAGCAGGGATTCATTTTTATGTCCGCCAGGAAGGCTCAGACACAATCTGAAGTTGATGATTGCACAACAAAAATTACGCAACGTTATTAATTATGCCCTTTTTCAGATAAGGGCGAGCAAAGGAAACGGGTACAGAAAGGAATATCTCTGTGCTCAGGAAGAATCGGTATAAATTTTAAAAGAGCGCCAGATGAAGTCATCCAGACGATCATTTCTTCGGAAAACATTTTCACTCATTCCCATTGCCGCGGTCGCGGGAACAACAGCAGTCAGCGCGGTCGCATCGGCCAAAGAAAAAGGAGAAACGTTTCATTACGTCCCGGTATTTTTTAATAATGACGAGTGGCGGTTCATTTTAGCGGCTACCGACCTGCTGATCCCTGAGGATGAGTTCGGCCCCGGTGCGGTAAGTGAAGGTGTCCCGGTCTACATCGACAGACAGATGGAACTCCCCTACGGTCATGGCTACCTCTGGTATATGAGCCCCCCTTTTCAGGAGTCGATTCCGGAAATGGGCTACCAGACTAATCTGGTGCCGCGCGATATTTACCGCAGAGGGATCGCCAGCCTGAATAAATATTGCCGCGATAATTTCCAGCATAATTTTGCCGATTTAGCCAGAGACAAACAGGAAGCCATCTTACATGACCTGGATGCCGGCAAATTAAGCCTCGACGCTCTCTCCGGAAAACTCTTTTTCTCTCAATTATTACAAAACACCAAAGAGGGCTATTTAGCCGATCCCGTGCATGGCGGTAATCAGACCATGGCATCCTGGAAACTGATCGGTTTTCCGGGCGCACGCGCGGATTTTATTCAGGTAATGGAAAATCCGGACAAACCTTATCCCTTAGGTCCGGTCAGTATTTCTGGTAAGTATGGTGCATTAAAATGACGATTAAAAAAGAACCGGTTGATGTAGTCATTGTTGGCTTTGGCTGGGCGGGCTCGCTGATGGCGATGGAACTGGCATCAACGGGATTGAAGATTGTCGCGCTTGAACGGGGTGAGCAACGGGACACTTATCCTGATTTCGCCTATCCGCGCATCGTTGATGAGTTAACCTACGGCGTAAGACTTAAACTCTTTCAGAACATCTCAAAAGAGAGTGTCACGGTCAGGCACACCACTAAAGATACGGCTCTGCCCTATCGCCGTATGGGCTCTTTCCTGCCGGGCGATGGTGTCGGCGGAGCGGGCGTTCACTGGAATGGATTATTGTGGCGTCCTCTGGAAGCCGATCTCAGACTGAAAACGGTCGTCACTGAAAAATATGGTGCCAGCTTTATTCCGGGAGATATGACCCTTCAGGATTACCCTTTCACCTACAGTGAAATGGAACCCTATTTCGATAAGTTTGAGCGGATCTGCGGGGCTTCAGGCCAGGCCGGAAATCTTAATGGAGAGCGCATTGACGGCGGTAACCCGTTCGAAGCGCAGCGTGCGAATCCTTTCCCGACTAAACCGCTGCTTTATCAGTACTCCGCCATGCTGTTTGAAAAAACTGCGAAAGAGATGGGATATAACCCCTTCCCCGGCCCGGCGGCGATATGCACCGAAGCCTACACCAACCCCTATGGTGTCGCACTCGGCGTCTGCAACTATTGCGGTTTTTGTGAAAAATTTGGCTGCTACAACTATTCAAAAGCGTCACCGCAAACCACGATTATTCCGGCGCTCAGGCAGTACGACAACTTTGAGCTGCGCTGTAAATCACACGTGTTACGCGTCAACAAAGACAGTTCGGGCAAACTGGCCACCGGCGTCACCTATATCGATGAAAATGGCCGTGAGGTCGAACAGCCCGCGTCCGTTGTCATTCTCAGTGCCTTCCAGCTCCATAACGTCCGGCTGCTTTTGCTCTCTAAGATTGGTAAACCTTACAATCCGGAAACCGGCGAAGGCGTGGTTGGAAAAAATTATGCCTATCAGATGCTGGGTGGCGCCAAACTCTTCTTCAATGAAAAGACGTGGTTTAACCACTTTGCCGCTACCGGTGCCTCAGGGGCCTATATAGACAATTACAACAGTGAAAACTTCGATCACGCCGGAGTGGGCTTTATCGGCGGCAGCACCGTCTCTGCCCATGTGACCGGTGGCCGGCCGATTGAACAGACGGTCACGCCGAAGAGCGCGCCCAAATGGGGAACGGGCTGGAAAAAGGCTATCCGTGACAGCTATCTGCATAACATGAGCATTGGCGTCAGCTCCTCCGTCATGCCCTATAAACAGTGCTACCTTGACCTCGATCCGACCTACAAAGATGGTTACGGACTGCCGCTGTTAAGGATGACCTTTGACTGGCAGCAGAATGAACTCAGGATGACCCAGTTCATGGCGGGCAAAACGGAAAATATCGTCAAAGCGATCGGACCTGACTCTTACGATATGGGGTTCAAGTCCCTCTCTGCCCACTACGACGTTCGCCCTTATCAGTCCACTCACACCACAGGCGGCGCCATCATGGGAGACAGCCCGGCGACCAGCGTGGTGAATAAATATCTTCAGTGCTGGGACGTTTCCAACGTTTTCGTGGCCGGCGCAAGCTGCTTCCCGCAAAACCATGCCTATAACCCAACCGGAATCGTCGGCGCGACCACGCTCTTTTCAGCGAACGCCATAAAAACGATCTACCTGAAGAACCCCGGCCCGATGGTTCAGGCTTAAAGGAATAAGACGATGAAGATAACCTGTGTAAAGTTACTGCCCTTTTTAACTTTATTGTTTAGCTTCGCCTCTGCTGCGGAAGAGACTGCGCCGGATAACATCAGCAAGGGGAAATATATTGCTACAGCGGGCGACTGCGTTGCCTGTCACTCCATTGCGGGCAGGGAGAGTTTTACCGGGGGACTGAAGATGTCGACGCCAATTGGCGCGATCTACTCAACCAATATCACCCCCGATAAAGAGACCGGCATCGGTGACTATTCCTACGACGATTTTGCCAAAGCCTTACGCGAGGGTATTGCGAAAGATGGACGTCATCTCTATCCGGCGATGCCCTACACCGCCTATGCCAGAATTAATGATGAGGATATGCATGCGTTATATGACTATATGATGCATGGCGTTAAACCCGTCCACCAGCAGAACATAAAAAGCGACATTCCCTGGCCGCTGAATATGCGCTGGCCTCTGGCCATATGGAACAGCGTTTTTCACGACGATAAGGTTTACGCCCCTGACACCACGAAAAGCGACGCGTGGAACCGGGGTGCCTACCTTGTCCAGGGATTGGGTCACTGTGGCACCTGCCATACGCCGCGCGGCATTGCTTATCAGGAGAAAGCGCTGGATCAGCAGGGGAAAAGTTATCTGACCGGCGGAACACTGGAAGGATGGCACGCGCCCGATCTGACGGGAAATGTTAAGTCGGGACTGGGCGGCTGGTCGAATGAGGATATCGCGCTATTCCTGAGAACAGGTCGCACCAACACCTCGGCTGCTTTTGGTTCGATGACCGACGTGATTGAGCACAGTACGCAATACTGGAGCCAGTCCGATCTCAATGCGGTCGCAACCTATCTGAAATCAATCGGCTCATCGGCGTCTGAAACGCCTCCTGCACCCCGCAAAGATGCGACAACCGCCGCACTCATCAGGGGCGATGTCAGCATGCCGGGTTCCAGACTCTATATGGATAACTGTTCTGGTTGCCACCGCCTCGATGGCAAGGGGTATGCAAAAACCTTCCCTTCCCTTACCGGTAACTCTGCGGTCCTGAGTGATGACCCTTCGTCGGTTATCAGCATTGTGCTGCGAGGAGGCAAAATGGCGGTTACAAAGGATGCGGTGACCGGGCTGGCGATGCCAGATTTTGCCTGGCGTCTCAGCGACCAGGAGGTGGCTGACCTGGTGACGTTTGTCCGCAATAGCTGGGGTAATCAGGCTCCACCGGTGAAAGCGGAACAGGTCGAAAAACTACGTAAAGAGTTGCCCGAACCGACAAAGCCCACCCCTGAAAACCGGAATCAGTAAGCAGCAATAAAAAAACGTCGCGTCCCCTCCGGGCGCGACGTTTTTGTTTACAGGCACCTGCACTGATCTGCTGCCGTCTGCAACCGACAACGCTCCCGAACAGATTCGCCCCCGGATGTTGGCCGGTTCAGCCTCTGCCCGTTTCCGCATCGCTGCCGTGATGATGACCTTTAAGACGCTCGCGCTGCCGTGTTTTTCGGCCTGTCACGACCATCGCCACGATAAATACCGCGGCAAACAGCACCACAATGGTCGGCGCGGGCGCGCTGTCGATGAAGAACGAGAGATAAACCCCGCTCAGCGACACCAGCACCGATACCCCGGTTGCCACCAGCAGGGCATGTGAAAAGCGTCGGGTCAGCAGAATCGCGATCGCGCCGGGCGCAATCAACAGTGAGATCGACAGAATAATCCCCACCGCTTTCAGGGTAGCGACGATGGTCAGCGAGACCATACACAGTAAGCCGTAATGCAGCCAGCGCGCGGGCAGACCGCTTACCTGTGCCTGCTGCGGGTCGAAGCTGAACAGCATAAAATCACGCCATTTCACCACAATCACCAGCACGATAAGCACGGCGATAATCAGCGTCTGAATGAGGTCCGCTCTGTTAATACCGAGCATGTCCCCGAACAGAATATGGTCGAGATGCACCTCTGGTTTCACCGCGACATAAAGAATCAGCCCCACCGCAAACATGCCCGAGAACACAATCCCCAGCACCGTATCCTGCTTTATACGACTGTTATCCTGCAAAAAGCCGCTGGCGACGGCACAGAACAGCCCCGCCACAAACGCGCCTGCCGCCAGCGGTGCCCCCACCATCCAGGCCAGCACAATGCCGGGAAAGACTGCATGACTCATGGCATCACCCATCAGCGCCCAGCCTTTCAGCACCAGAAACACCGACAGCAACGCACAGGGTATGGACACCACCAGCGCGATGAGCAGCGCATTGTTCATAAATGCGAACTGAAAAGGTTCAGCTATCCACATCAGCCTGCCTCCTTTTTAGCCTGATGCCGGCCACGACGCCGGTTAGCCAGCAGACCATGTCGCGGTGCAAAGATGAAGGCCAGCAGAAAGAGCAGCGTCTGGGCGACCACAATAATGCCGCCCGTCGCGCCATCCAGGTAGTAACTCGCCCATGCGCCGAGGAAACTGGTGAGGCTGCCAATCGCCACCGCAATGACCAGCAGTCGCGGGAAGCGGTCGGTCAGCAGCCAGGCCGTCGCACCCGGCGTCACCACCAGACAGATCACCAGAAACGCGCCGACCGTCTGCAGTGCCGCCACGGTTGAGACCGCCAGCAGGATAAAGAAAAGGATTTTCAGCCGTTCAGGCTGCAGACCAATCGCCCGGGCGTGCTGCTCATCAAAGAAGGTCACCATCAGATCCTTCCATTTAACCAGCAGAACCGCGATCGAGATGCCGCCAATCAGCGCCAGCTGCAGGATATCCGCAGGCGCAATGGCCAGAATATTGCCCAGCACAATGGTCTGAATGTTTACCGCTGTCGGATTGAGCGACACCATAAACAGGCCAAGACCAAAAAAGGAGGAGAAGATCAGACCGATGATCGCATCCTCCTTCAGGCGGGTGCGCTGATTCAGCAACAGCATGCTGCCCGCCGCCAGGCCACCGGAGAGAAACGCCCCCAGTGCGAAGGGCAGGCCCAGCATATAGGCGCCCGCCACGCCAGGGACAATGGAGTGTGACAGCGCATCACCGATCAGCGACCAGCCTTTCAGCATCAGATAACAGGAGAGAAAAGCGCAGAGTCCGCCGACCATGGCGGAGACCCACATCGCATTGAGCATATAGTGGTAACTGAAGGGCTCCAGCAACAGTTCCATGGTCAGCGTCCCTCCTGGTGTGCACCGCGCGGCGCAATAAAGGGACGCTCATCGTCGGTGATAATCTGGTCATCCAGCCCTTTCACCATAACGTGACGCAGCACGCCGCTGAATGCGCGTTCGAGGTTAGCAGCCGTGAACGTCGTCTCCGTCGGGCCGCTGGCCAGAATGGTGCCTTTTACCATCACGGTGTAGTCGCAGAATGCGGTCACCGACCCCAGATTATGCGTGGAAACCAGCATGGTCTTGCCTTCATCGCGCAGTTCGCCCAGCAGGCTGATGATTCTGGCCTCGGTCTGAACGTCCACGCCGGTAAAAGGCTCGTCCAGAAGGATCACACTGCCCTGCTGGGCAATAGCGCGCGCCAGAAAGACCCGCTTCTTCTGGCCACCGGAAAGTTCGCCAATCTGGCGATGCCGGTATTCGAGCATATCCACCCGCGCCAGCGCCTCCGTCACACTCTGCCGGTCGTGCGCTTTGGGGCGACGCAGCAGACCCATATGACCGTAACGCCCCATCATCACCACATCATCTACCAGCACCGGAAAAGACCAGTCCACCTCTTCCGACTGCGGCACATAGGCCACCAGACTCTGACGCAGCGCCTGGCGGGTAGGCATGCCCAGAATCGAGATGCTGCCGCTGGCGAGCCGGACAAATCCCATCAGCGCTTTAAACAGGGTGGATTTCCCCGAGCCATTCACACCCACCAGCGCCGCAATCGATCCACCCGGCACGCTGAAGCTGGCATTCCGCAGCGCGGTATGGCCGTTGCGCCAGGTGACGGTAACATCGGACACCACGATAGTCTCTTTCATTGCGCGGTCTCCCCGGCTTTGAGGCCCTTCACCAGCGTCTCCGTCGTCACGCTGAGCAGATCCAGATAGGTTGGCACCGGCCCTTTAGCCTGACTCAGGGAGTCAACGTAAAGCACCCCACCATAATGTGCGCCGGTTTCTCTGGCGACCTGACGGGCAGGCTTGTCGGAGACGGTACTCTCACTGAACACTGCGGGGATGCCCTGCTTCCTGACCTGATCGATCACTTTTCTGACCTGCTGCGGCGTCCCCTGCTGGTCAGAATTGACCGGCCACAGGTAGAGCTCTTTCATCCCCAGATCGCGAGCCAGGTAAGAAAAGGCCCCTTCGCTGGTCACCATCCAGCGTTTGTTCTCCGGGATCCCGGCTATCTGCTGGCGCAGAGGTGCGATCGCAGCACTGATTTTCTGCTTATAGGCGGCGGCATTCTGGCGATAGGTTTCCGCGTTCGCCGGATCATATTTCACCAGCGCATCGCGAATGTTATCGACGTAAATCAGCGCATTGTCCGGTGACATCCAGGCGTGTGGATTCGGTTTACCGTTATAAGGCCCCTCGCCGATCCCGATTGGCGTGATGCCGGCAGAAACAATCACCTCCGGCACCCCCTCCAGGTGCTGATAAAACCGCTCAAACCAGCGCTCCAGATTGAGGCCGTTCGCCATGATGAGCTGTGCGCCCTGCGCGCGTTTTATATCGCCCGGGGTTGGCTGATACTCATGTATCTCAGCTCCCGGTTTAGTGATTGAGGTCACCTCCGCAGCCTCACCCGCCACGTTCTTCGCCATATCCGCGATGACAGTGAACGTCGTCACGACCTTAAATTTTTCTGCAGCATTACTGCTGGTGGCCATCAGTGTGGTCAGCAGCGCACTCAGTAATATCGCGGTGATTTTTTTAAATGGGGCCATACGGCACTCTCCGGAGGTGGTTAAAAACAGAACACAAATAGCCTGAGCTATTTTTTATAGCACAGGCTATACCTGTGCGAAAGCTCACCTGTGTGAAGTTTCTTCAGCGGCGGGTGTCAGATGTGAAGTTATGTAAATACCATGATTAAGATAATGAAAAAGAATGCTTTATTTCTTAACCCCGGGGTCAGTCAGTGAGAATGACGCGGGCAGAAAACAGGCTGTTTATGCCGTTTCGCTTTAAATGGAGAGCGGGTTAAGCGAATCGGCAAAAATAAGATGATTTGGAAAAGGCGATTCAGCCGGATATCGCCCGTCATGACACGAGCGTCAGAACGCTTTATCCGTTCAGGAAATGGACAATTAATATTATCTTATCGATAGGCTGAATTGATTAAGTTTCTTAATTTTTTTTGCTACAGTTAAAGTTACTTACCGCAATCACCCAGGAGAATATTGTGTATTTTTCCAGCGATGAAAAAGCAAATGTCATCATTGGCGAAGCAGCAATGAACCTGTTTACTGCCGGTCAGGAAGTCAACGTTGAACTGCTGATAAATGAGCTACAGGTCATGGCTAACTCGGAAGTTAATGAGATTCGCCTTGAAAAACTGAAATGTGCGCGTCAGTGGCTGATGGGGTTTAAAACCATCGGTTCGCGCGGCAATGCCCCGGCAAACTGGCTTTCCCGATCGTTCGGTAAAGAGTCAGCCATTCCCGCCCCGGCGGATGACATCGTCATTAAACACTGAGCATCGTACTTATCTCCCTGCCGACCTGCTTGTACAGGTCGGAGCGTCAGGGGTGATATCGATACAAAAATCTGGTACAATTTTTACCTCGCCTGACATCCTCGTAACATGCTGTTTTAAAAGCGATAGCATTTTTTGCACAAAAAAATTAACGCTAAAAATTCAAAATCCTGTACAAGTTTTGGAAAGGTGTATAATTTGCATATCCAGAGCGTGGCATTCTTAATCACTCGAGGACATCAACATGCGTCAGAACGGTCAAAGCCCGGAAACGATCAGCGATATTGCCCGTTACTTCAATCAGGCCAGCTCACCTTCCCAACAGGAGACGCTGGGATCGGTTGTCGTTGAAATTCTGCGCGCAGGCCAAACCCTCAGTCGCAAAGCGATCTGTAGCAAGCTTCTGCGTCGCCTCGAGTTCGCCGCCACACCAGAACAAGAGAATCATTTGCATGAATTGATCGCGATGCTTTTTCGCCGCGAAGATTAATGCCCTACCACGGCCCGCAGAGTAACTCAGGACGTCTGCTTTCAGCCCTCGTTCAGGAAGATTCAGTTTAGTTAAGAAGCCCAGCACTGCCTCCCCGTATCAGGTGCCCGCAATCGCACCTCCTGACGGATACGGGCCCGCAGCATGGCCATTGATTCGTAATCAGAGAAGCCAGTATGTACAGAAGTGAAGACGAGAAACTGACAGATGTCATGATCGGCGAAGCCGTTCTGACATTACTCAAGTCAGACAAACCGGTATCCAGCAATGCCCTGATCGCACAGCTTGAAGTGATGGCCGCTGCTGCCAAGGATGATGCTGCGAAGGTTTCGATTATTCGCAAAGCCATCATTGAAGTCCGTAACGGTATGGTTGCAGCACGCAAACGTGTGAAGGGTGACGTTACCGAACGTGAAAATACTGCACATCGTATGAACAGTGACGGGCCGCCTGACGGCTCCAAAAAACACTGATTGAAAAATGTTGCGTATTTGATGTGCGCGGCTGACTTTAAGCGAAGCGGCAGCCACATTAAAAAAATTTTAGGCCGGCTGGGCAAAACGAAAACAGCGTCTACACTCGTTTTTGACTTCAACCATTGCGTCTGACTCCTTTTCTTTAGAGAAAGAATAACCATGCAACACTCTTCAACAGATTCATCCATCATTGAGTATTTCCG
Organism: Pantoea sp. M_10; assembly: GCF_008631515.1. Lineage (NCBI taxonomy): Bacteria > Pseudomonadati > Pseudomonadota > Gammaproteobacteria > Enterobacterales > Erwiniaceae > Pantoea > Pantoea sp. M_10. The sequence goes on from NZ_VWUL01000004.1 coordinate 360,090, forward strand.
TAGTGAAGGCGATCTGCTTGCTCAGGAAACTGAACTGCTGGGCGCAATCATTCGCGACATTGTGGCTGACCAGGGGCGCGTAACCAATAAAGCCATCATCCTCTATCTGATTGCAGAGCTGGAATGCACTTCTGACGTAGTCAGGGGTGATGTGTTGCGTAAGACACTGGAAATTGTGGTAGGCCGCACACCTGACGATGCGGGCATCTGACAGGCGGCCCTGCGCTGCATCGGTAGCGCAGGGTATCTCATTCTCCCCCATCGCTGATTATTGATTATTTCTGGCTTTTCATTATCACTTCCTTTGACGGCATGTCAGAGCGGATGACTCAATGAAAATACAATTGATATTAATTATCGTATCGCTTTCGCATATTCTGTGAAGCCGGTAAGGCAGAATGAATGATTATGAGCGCTGCAAATATAATGATGCAGAGAACAGGTAGCCTGAAATGCGGCCTCTCTCCGGCAAAAGTTACCGCAGCGTGATAATCAGATTTCTAATAACAGGCGAGAACGGTCAGACTGCCCTTTCAGCTTTAACGCTGAATACTTTGCCGTATATTTTCAGGCCAGGTGAAGGTGGCGGGGTCAGAATAGAAATGAGACTGGAGATGGCACCTCTGACTGGTGCCATCAGCCTTAATGCATTTTGCGGGTGAAGAAGCTGATTGCTTCCAGACACAGTGCTTTCAGCCGGCTGTCACGCGTCTCTTCGCTCAGGCGAAACAGCGCGTCCGTGATGTCGTGAAAATTAACCGGCTCTCCCGCCTTGATTAAATCACTGACTACCGCGCCAACCAGTGCACGGATCTCACTATCGTTGTCGTACTTCACACGACCTCCCAACGGTGTATGAATGTACAGTCTATCATTAGCGAGAAGTAAAAAACAAAAAAGCCGTTACAGCGGAAATATAAGCGAAGCGGCAGAATGTCTATTATTTAGCCAACCCCGGAATCCTCCCGGGCATTATTTCCGGCTAAGATAACAACGGCGTGTTGAATAGCAAAGGCGGCACAAGGGTTATCGCTTTACTTATATTCAGGCGATAAAGCCCCGGCTGAACAGCTTATTTACACGCTTCCGGCTTATTCATTTCCCTGCCAGCCTGCACCACCTCTCATACTGCAACATAACCCATTCGGGTAATATCATGCAGTATGATAAAACAGACTTTATTCTCCGGCTAACGGGCGGGCACATGGCAAAATTCACCCTGAAACAGATCGCTGCCCAGTCGGGACTGAGTCTGGCAACCATCGATCGCGCGCTGCATCAGCGCGGCAACGTGCATGCCCGCACAGAACACCGCATTCAGCAGGCAATAGCCGACCTGGAACTGATGCACAAAGCGGGACTGGCCAGAGGGCGGACGATCTATTTTGACGTCATCATGCATACTCCTGACCGGTTCCAGCCTTTGATCCGTGAGGCTCTCAGCAGCCAGATCGCCAGCTTTGCCGCGTTTAAACTTCAGCTGCGTTTTCACCTCGGGGCAAATCTCACAACAGAGGGGATTAACGCGCTGCTGAATAAAAATGCGCTTCACAGTCACGGGGTCATTCTTAAAGCCGCCTGCGCTGAAGCGCTCTACCCTACCCTTGAAGCCCTGCTGAAACAGCGTGTGCCGGTGGTCACCATGATGAGCGATCTGCCCGGCAGCGCACGCCTGCGCTACATCGGTATGGATAATTTTGATGCCGGAAAGGTGGCGGCCTTTCTGATGTCAAAATGGCTGCGGGTGACCCGTTCGCACATCCTGGCTGTGACCGGCAGCCATGACTTCATCGGTGAAAGGGAGCGAATCGACGGTTTTCAGCGTGCAATAGCGCAGTTTGCTCCTCAGCATCAGGTGAGCGTGGTCGCTGGTGGATATGGGATTGATGACCGGATGCATCAGTCGGTGACGCGTTTTTTGCAGCAGCATCCGGATGCAGATGCGGTCTATACCGTGGGCGGCGGGAATCCCGGCATTCTGCGCGCTTTTGCCGGAGAGAAGCGCATGCTGAACGCCTTCATCGGGCACGATCCCGATCGCGAGAACTGTGCGCTACTGCATCAGGGTAAAATCGATGCCCTGATCGAGCATAATTTACAGCTCGATGCGCTGCACGCCTTCAGAACCCTGCTGGCGTTTCATGGATTCCTGCCGGCATCTGAGCCACCCGCGCCCTACTCCAGAATCAACATCATCACCCGTTACAACATGACGGCCTGAAAAGCCTCCTCCCGGATAAAAAATCAGCGCTGAACCGGGGCCGGCTGGGGTGACAGCCTGACGTGGTCAATCAGTGCCCGCAGCTTGGGAGCCAGATTTTTGCGGCTGGGAAAGTAGAGATAGAAACCGGCAAACGTGGGCAGCCATTCGTCGAGTAACGTCACCAGCTCGCCCCGATCGATGTAGGGCCGGAAAGTTTCCTCCATCCCAAAACTGATGCCGCCGCCAGCACAGGCGGTGCGGATCATCACGCCCATATCATTGGTCGTCAGTTGCGGATTGACGGCAACATCAAACTCGCGCCCCTGCTCAGCAAACTCCCAGCGGTATGGGGCCAGGCCCGGTTCCTTGCGCCAGCCAATGCAGCGATGATGCACCAGCTCCTGCGGATGTTGCGGCGTCCCTGCACGCGCCAGATAGTGCGGTGACGCCACGGCGACCTGACGCTGAGCAACCGAGACCGGCACCGCAATCATATCCTGAGCAATCACCTCCCCCAGTCGCACCCCCGCATCATAACCCTGCCCGACAATATCAAACTCTTCATCGGTCACGGTGATGTCCAGCTCAACGTGTGGATAGGCGGTGATAAAGCTCGCCAGTAGCTCGCCCCCCAGCATGCGTTCCGCGATGGAGGAGATCGCCAGCCTCAGCTGTCCTCGTGGCTCTGCCGCCAGTTCAGCAATGTCGTTAACGGCGCGATTCAGCGCGCTGATTGCCGGGGCCACCTCGGCATAGAGTCGCTGTCCCGCTTCCGTCAGCTGAACCGACCGCGTCGTGCGCTGCATCAGCGTGATATTGAGCCGGTCCTCCAGCCGCCGCAGACTCTGACTGATGGCCGGACGCGTCACGCCCAGCTGTTCTGCCGCCAGCCGGAAGTTTCGCGTCTGTGCCACGATAACAAAAATTTCGAGCGCATTTTTATCACTGTTCATTGGTTAGTTTCAGTTACCAGTCTGTAAAGCGGTTGGTGGATTATCTTTATAATCGACCCGTCGTAAGATCGCCACTCACAACCTGAGTGGAGAGAAAAGATGACGCAGAAAGTAATTTTAATTACCGGTGCATCAAGCGGTATCGGTGCTGGCATTGCACGCGAACTGGCGAAGAGCGATGCCATTCTGCTGCTGGGTGCACGTCGTGAAAGTCGTCTGGCTGCCCTGGCGGAAGAGCTGCGCTTTAATGGTTCTGAGGTGGCAATCAAAGCGCTGGATGTGACACGCCGCGATGACGTCACGCAGTTCGTTGACTATGCGCTGGAGAAATGGGGCCGGGTGGATGTGATGATCAACAACGCGGGTATTATGCCGCTGTCGCCGATGGCGTCGTTGCGGGTGGAAGAGTGGGATCAGATGATCGACGTCAATATCAAAGGCGTGCTGTATGGCATTGCTGCGGTACTGCCGTCCATGCTGGCCCGCCAGTGTGGTCACATCATTAACATCGCATCCATCGGCGCGCTGGCGGTGTCGCCCACCGCGGCAGTCTACTGTGCCACGAAGTTTGCAGTGCGGGCGATTTCCGATGGGTTGCGGCAGGAGAACAGCGAGCTGCGCGTCACCTGTGTTCACCCCGGCGTGGTCGAAAGTGAGCTGGCATCAACAATCACCGATCCGGTAGCGGCGGAGGCGATGCAGCAGTATCGTGCCATCGCGCTGCAGCCGGACGCCATTGGTCGCGCCGTGCGTTATGCGATTGAGCAGCCGGAAGAGGTGGATGTGAACGAAATTGTGGTGCGGCCAACCCGAACCCGGCAGTAAGCAACCGGCCCGATGCACAGAGGACACCGGGCCGGCGTTTTTTTATGTCAGTAGAGTACTCTGCGGGTACGCTGTACGGTGACGGCGATCGCCGTCAGCGCTACCAGCATCAGGAAAACCCCCAGGCCAACCATGGCATTAAATCCATAGGCCTTGAAGAGCAGCAGTCCGGCGATACAGCCGCTTAAGAAGGAGAAGACCGTGGTCAGATGGGTATGCAGCACCTTCTGGAAAAAGCGACGGTCGTCCGTCTCAAGATGTACAGCGTGCGAAGTGTGAGCAAAAATCCATGAACCCAGCGCAATACCCGCATCGGTCAGCGTCCCGGTAATGTGGGTCGATCTGACACGTCCGTTGGAGAGCTGCGTCGAGGTGGCGTTGTGAATCCCCATCAGGAAGCCCAGCACGATCAGGATCTCTCCGTTATAACTGGGCCGATAGTACATCAGCTCGAAGATCGAGGCCGCCGTCAGTGCCAGCCCCTCCGCCAGAATGATCAGACAGAAAATAGTGCGTAACCGGTATTTATGCCCCACCACCACTGCCAGCCGGGCAACGGTACAGCCAAAAACGAAGGCAATAATCAGTGCCATCAGAAACAGCATGGTGTGGAGATCGCTGGTGGTAACTTCGGCAGAGATCTGCGAGGTGTTGCCGCTCATGTGCGAGGGGAAAAACCCAAACGCCCCCAGCGCCATGGCATTAAGGATACCGGCGGTGGTGGCAAGCACCAGCGCCAGCAGTCGATCTTCGGTATGCGAACGCACTTTCTTCTTTTTTATCAGCACAGGCTACCCCACATCAGGTGATTGCAATAAATCCATAAAACCTAAAGCATACAGCCTGATACGAATAATTCCTGTCAGAACCAGATAACTCTGATGAAATAAGCCATTAATTTTGCTGATTTTTATAAAGCAGATTCAGTTTACTTTTAAAAGTGTCAACGACGCGATGAAACACCGGAGCGCAATCTCAGTCTACGATAAACAGCTGCGCGCCAGCTGACGTAAAGGAACGGTGCGGTTCAGCGTCATCTGCCACCTGATAACTGACACCCGGCGTCAGAACGAAACGGCGGCCATCGGCCAGTTCGGTGTGCAGCTCACCCGACAGGCAGAGCAGGATATGGCCTTTGGTGCACCAGTGATCGGCGACATAGCCCGGTGAATAGTCCACCATCCGCACCCGGATATCGTTGAACTTCACGGTTCGCCAGGTCGCATGCCCCTGCTCGCCGGGATGGACCGTCTCTTCAATCTGATCCCACTGGGTCAGACCAAAGGGCAGATTTTCAATTTTCATCTGTTTGCCTCGCTGACGTCAGGCCAGTGCCTGAATGACCGCTTCTTCGGCGTGGATGAGCGTAGTATCGAACAGCGGGACGCTGGCATCGGTGGCATCCACCAGCAGGGTGATTTCGGTACAGCCCAGAATAATGGCCTCCGCCCCCTGCCCGACCAGCCGTGCCATGATCTCTCTGTAACGGCGACGCGAAGCGGGATTGATCTCGCCCAGACAGAGCTCGTGGTAAATGACCTCATGGACAAAGTGACGATCCTCTTCATCCGGCGTGATCACCGTCAGATCGAATTGTTCCTGAAGCCGCCCACGATAGAACGCCTGCTCCATGGTGAATCGTGTCGCCAGTAAACCGACCTTACGCAACCCCGCCTGCCGGATACGGCGTCCCGTGGCGTCGGCGATATGCAGCAGCGGTATCGTTGTTGCCGCACTGATTTGCGCGGCCACTTTATGCATGGTGTTGGTACAGAGTACGATGAATTGCGCACCGGCCCGTTCCAGATTGCGCGCCGCGTCGGCCAGTATCTCACCCGCCTGCTGCCATTCTCCCGCCGCCTGCAGCTGCTCAATGCGCTGAAAATCGACGCTGTAGAGCACCAGCTCCGCCGAGTGCAGGCCGCCCAGCCGTTCTTTAACCTGCTGATTGAGTATGCGGTAATAGAGCGCGGTAGATTCCCACGACATGCCGCCTAACAGACCGATGACTTTCACGATGCTCTCCAGATTCAGGGATGAATTCTCAGCATGCCAGATCGGCGGGGTTCAGCAATCGGTTTGTTCAGATGCAGCATTCAGCGGCCTGAAACGCCAGGCCATGATCATCAGTATCACGACGCCCGCGCTCATGATCAGCCACGCCAGGGAGAGCGATGCGCCGCTGTCGCGCACCCCGCCCGCCACCAGCGGCATCAGGGCCGCAATCAGATATCCGCCCCCCTGCACACGTGACAGCAGAATAGCCGCCTCTCTGGCGTCACGAGCATGATCCAGGGTAACAACCAGCGACAGCGGGAAGAGCGCACCGATACCCGCTCCCAGCAGCAGCGTCGGGATCAGCGGCAGCCTGTCCGGACAGAACACCAGAGTCAGCAGTCCTGCCAGCAGCAGGGCCAGCACACCGAGCAGCAGCGGTCGGCGATCGGGAAAGCGATGTAACGTTGCCGACACGATGAAGCCTGCGGCCACTTCGGTTAATGTCAGGATGGCGAGCAGATAGCCGCTGTGACGCGCACTCCAGCCCTGCTGAATATAAAAGGGAGGCAGCCAGGCCAGCACCAGCGTATAGGCCGCAGTGCCAATACCGAAAAAGATCGTCAGCAGCCCGATCCGCCTGACAGGCAGGTGTCCGGGTTTTGTCGCCCCCACACTCGTTTGCGGCGCACGCCTGACAACCCCCTGCCAGATGAGCAGCGTCACCAGCGCCATGCCGCCGGAGAGCGCCAGCGCAGGCTGCAAACCAAGCCAGGAATAGAGTGGTTCGGCAGTCGCGGCGGTCAGCGCCGCCCCCGCCATGATGCCGGTGCTGAATAGCGCCATCAGCGTTGTTGCAGCGTCAGCAAAGCCTTGCCGGATCAGCGCCGGCATCAGCGCCTGAATCACACCAATCCCTGCCCCGCCCGCCAGCGCGGTAAAGATCAGCTGAGGTACACTCAGGCTAAAACCCCGCCACAGGCAAGCCACCGTCAGACAGAGTAAACCGGCAGCGATGCCCGATACCGGCCCGAGCCGGGCGATCAGCCAGGGACCGTAGAGCGCAGCCACCCCCATCATCGCCACGGGCAGCGTAGTCAGCAGACTGAAGGTCATCGCTGACAGCCCGGCCTGCAGTTGCAACGCCGGAAACAGCGGACCGATAATAGCCAGCATGGGTCGCAGGTTGAGTCCGATAAGAAAGGCAATGGCGGCAAACAAAATGGGGAACAGTGCTGTATTTTTCATCATTGAGGCCCTGAGAGGATTCACAATGACAGCCGCAGGCCGCCATGATTTATCTTAACGTTAAGATAAATCATGGCCGGTGTTAAGCCGTAGCGCACAACCCGACAACATAACCTCAGCAACTACAGGTGATTCATGCAGGACCATATTGATTTCGTTGTCAGCCAGTGGGACAGCGCGATGCCCGAACTCGACGCCTCTTCTATGCAGATTTTCGGCAGGATGCTGCGTCTGATGAAACATCTGGCGAAGGCGCGCAGTCAGGCGCTGGAGCCTTTTGGCTTTCAGGAAGGTGAATTTGATGTGCTGGCTACCCTGCGACGGGCGGGTTCACCCTGGCGTCTGTCGCCAACCCAACTCTATCAGTCCCTGCTGGTCACCTCCGGGGCGATGACGAATCGTCTGAACCGGCTGGAACAGCAGAATCTGATTGAGCGTGTGGCTGCCGCAGGGGATAAGCGTAGCCTGCTGGTCGGGCTGACACCCCACGGGCAGCAGCAGATTGAACGCGCACTGGCGATCCACACCGCCACGCAGGAGGCCGTGCTGGCACCGCTGACAGCGAAAGATCGCGCTGAGCTGGAAAGGCTGCTGAAAAGCTTACTGCTGGCGTTTCCCTGCGAAGCGATGAATTAAAAATGTCTGGCAATGCCAGGGTGCCGTTCACAGTGAACATGACCTTTTGCGCTCGCAGGCGCAGGTACGATGCTCAGCAGGCCAGGCATAAATTTTGCTGAACGGCGTGACCCGTGCGCAGACTCTGTGGCAGGATACGCGGCCTGCGTCCTGCCCTATCCGGCAGACTGATTTTCACCCAACGCGTGACTGACATGACAAAACTCAAATTCATTCTTCCCCTCCTGCTGATTCTGGCCGCCGCGGCCTGGTGGCTGATGCCGCATGAGAGTGATGAAGAGACGGCCTATTACATCGCCGTGTTCTGCGCCATCAGTCATCAAGATGAACAGCAGCTGGCGCCGCAGATGCAAAAGGTAATCGAGGGCAGTAATTCTGACTATGCGCTGCAGAAAAACAGTTATAAACCCGCGCTGGGCAGCAGCGTGATCGGTCGCTGGCGGCAGCTGACGCCTGATGCAAAACAGCGCGCCGCAGAAGACAGCGCGGCCTGTCAGGAATTATTAAAGCGCTGATCGCTCTCTCTCGCTAAAGCAACATCTCTGCCGCGGCAGCCCCGCGTGCGAGATAGCCAATGTGATAGCTCTCCTGCCCGTCTGCTGGAGGCTGAACGCTGGCCGAGATCTCCACGCCCTGCCAGCGGCTGATGTCCCAGGCATTGAAGTCTCCCCTGACCGGCAGTGCCGCCAGGTCGAAGTGGAGAGCGATCGTCCAGCGCTTCAGCGTCATAAACCGCGCGTCGGTCAGATGCCTGACCACAGAGTGCCCCTCAAACGCCAGCCAGCTTTCGATGATCGGCCAGCCAAAGTCACTGACCAGAGTGGCAAAACCGGGACTTTGCAGGAAGCGCTGCATCGCACTGGCCTCCTGCCAGAAATAGAGCGGTGCATAGCGGTTTTCATGCAGCGTGCCTTCACTCTGACTGCTGTAAAGAAACGCCTTTGCCACCAGCCCCGGAAATCCATCCAGCCGGGCGCCATTCTGTCTGATGCGCTCTTTGATGATCGCCATGTCATAATCCGCTGGCAGGGTAAACCGGTAGTGCATCGCAATCATCGCGCCTCCTCCTCTGCCAGCATCCGGCCACCGCTAAAGCTCCACTCCTCGGTGCTGTTGAACTGAAGAATGATCATCACATCGTCAGGGTCGATGGCCATCTCCGCCTGAAGCGCCGTGCAGAGCGCGCGATAAAAGCTCTGCTTCTGATGCCGGGTGCGTGGCCTGCCCGCCAACACCTGAAACAGTACAAACCTGTCACTCCGTCCGCCGCTCAGGTAGTGCCGGTCAAAGACCCGCTGACTGGCCGGCAGCCTTTCTGTCACCTGAAAGCAGTCACGTTCAGGCACATCAAATTCTGCAACCAGCGCCTGCTGAAGGAGGATGGAGAGTTGCTTCAGCGCGGTGTCACTGTAACTCTCACCTAAGGTAATCCGGGTAAATGGCATCAGGCATTCTCCTCCAGATAGCTCAGGGCGGTAACCGCGGCGGGCCAGCCGGCATAAAAGGCCAGATGGGTGAAGCTCTCAATCAGTTCCTCCTGCGACAGCCCGTTTTGCCGGGCGAAATCGATGTGCCAGGGCAACTGCTGCACACGTCCCAGCGCCGTCAGCGTGGCCAGCGTCAGCAGGCTGCGCTCTCGCGGAGACAGCACGCCGCGCTGCCAGATATCTCCAAACAGCACCTGCTGCGTCAGTTCAGCCAGTTTGGGCGCGCGCTGCGCCAGGGTTTCCCGATCCAGTGAATTTTTCATTGCGCTCTCCTGTGTTGTCAGCGAGAGTGTCGCCTGAGGATATGATCCTGAAAATCAAATTAATCAGCACCTACCATCCACGTTAACAGGACAGTCATGAATAAAGTGCCCGAGTGTCTCGATATGGATGCGCTGCGCAGTTTCGTGGCGGGCATTGACGCAGGCAGTTTTGCCTCCGCGGCGCAGCACCTGTGCCGATCGACGTCCGCCATCAGCGCACAGCTTAAAAAACTGGAGCAGCAATGCGGAACAGCACTGGTGATGAAAAAAGGGCGACACCTGCAGCTGACCCGCAGCGGTGAGCAGCTGATGAGCTACGCCAGACGCCTGCTGTCACTGAATGATGAAACCTTGCGGGCCGTGCGAGGCGAAGCATTGCAGGGTGAAATACGCATCGGTATGCAGGAGGATTTTGGCGAGGCGATGATGCCCGCGATTTTGGGCGCGTTTAACCGGCAGCACCCGGAGGTGATGCTGACCGCCCGCGTCGACAGAAATCTGCCACTGCTTACGGCGCTGGCGCGTCATGAACTGGATCTTGCCCTGCTCTGGCAGGCGGAACCGCAGGCTGGCACGCCGCTGATCGGTCAGTGTCCGTTAGCCTGGATTTACCATCCGGACATTGACCTGGCGGGCATGTTACAGCGCGGCGAGCCTTTGCCGCTGGTGGTGTTTGATGCGCCGTGTGTGATGCGTTCGCGTGCCATCGACGCGCTGGACGCAGCCGCTATTCCGTGGCGGGTGGTGTTTACCAGTCACAGTCTTAGCGGGATCTGGGCAGCGTTGCAGGCCGGTCTCGGCGTGACGCTCCGCACCCGCGCCGGTATGCCCGACAGGCTGGTGACGGAATCACAGCGGCTGCCCCCGCCTGGCACGCTGGGCATCGCGCTCGCCCGCGCAGATCGGGGCGAAGATCCGGCGCGCACGCTGCTGCAGCAGCTGATCGCTGAAGCTGCTCTGCCGTTTGTTCAACGCTGACCCGCCGTCAGAATGCCCGCGTAATCAGGGAAGCACAGTACTCCGCAGAGACGTCACGATCGCCGAACAGAATATGGTACATGACGGGCGCCACCACCACATCCATGACGCGATCGATGTCAAAGCCCGCTTCGCCCCGCGCGACAGCTCGGTTGTGCAGGGTTTCAAGATGCTGATAGGTAAACCCGCAACATTTCTGGCTGGCCTCCTCCGCATGACTGTTCATCACGTCGGCCAGCATGTCGCGGCCGACTTTTGACGACATCTCTTCCGCATACTGCTGGATAAACAGGGTAAGATCGCCCTTCATCGACCCGGTATCTTCCGGTTCAGCAATGGGCCGCATCCGCGCTACTGCCACGTCGGCCAGCAGCTGCGTCAGGTCGCCCCAGCGCCGGTAAATCGTGGAGGGCGTCACGCCTGCCTGTTCCGCTATCATCGGCACCGTAATCGCGGAACGGTCAAGCGTCTCAAGCAACCGGTTCACGGTGTTGTGCACTTCCGCCTGAATACGCGCACTGCGCCCGCCCTGTCGGACCATCTCCCTCGCCATCTTTTCCTCCTGTCTCATCAGCTTCAGATGTAAAATTAAAGCAACGAAATTGCATTAACGGATTATCGCAGTGTACCGCATCTGAAATTTTACAGGCGTTAAAGCGTGCTACCGAAAGAGGAAGGCGCGTTGCCTGCTCTGAGCCAGTCGCTGCGGGTCAGGGTAAACATCAGGCTCGGCGAGAAGCCTTCCAGATCGTTGACCTTTTTCAGGAAGGTTAATCCGGCTTTCTCCAGCACCCGCCGCGAAGCGAGATGATTTTCGCGCACCACACCCGTAATGACGCTGAGTTCAGCTTCTTCAAAGCCATAGCGTATGGCCCGGCGGGAGAGTTCGGTGGCATAACCTTTTCCCCAGGCGGCTGGCTCAAAACGATAGCCGAGATTATTGGTCTGACGGCCATCGAACTGGCTTCTGAAGACGCCGCCAAAGCCGATAATTTTTTCCGGGTTCGCTTTTTCAAATATCGTCCAGTCGCCAAACCCCTGTTCCCGATACCCCTGCAGGATGCGCTCCATGGACTGCAGAGCATACGATCTGTCGGGCCACGGGCCGCGCGGATTAAATCTGTGTGTTTCAGGGTCGCTGTAGATTCTGAAGAGGTCGTCAATATCTTCCTGGCGGGTAAATCTGTAGAGCAACCGCTCTGATTCCCAATACATTTTCTGCTCCTTGTGGGGACGGAATACGCCGCGGCTTACTTTTATATCAGCAATGTCTTTGGTAACCAACACCGCGCAGGTCAGCCTCCTCTCAGGAGAGAGCAGCGGAGTGCCTTCAGCGCTTTACAGACGGGCCGGTATCACAAATGACAACATAGCTGTTCTGACGCTGCGGTTATTAGTGTTAAATTTCTGTTTCATCTGACGCGCCCCGACGGTGGCGTGTCGCCACGGCATCATGGACATTCTGACTGATGAAGAGGATGGAGCCACATGACGGAACAGAGCAGCGTCATCACTGAACTTACCGAACTTGAACGTCTTTACGGCACGGTAGCCCGGCCGTCGATCGCTAAGGTGACGGATCATATCCACCCCGCCTATCGTCCGTTTATCGACGCTTCGCCGTTTGTTGCCCTGGCCACATCGGGACCTGACGGGCTGGATGTGTCACCGCGCGGCGATCCGGCCGGCTTTATCGACATTGAGGATGACAGAACACTTCTGCTGCCAGACCGGCGCGGCAACAACCGCATCGACAGTCTGCGCAACATTCTGCATGACAATCGGGTGGCGCTGCTGTTTCTGATCCCCGGTATTGGCGAGACGTTGCGGGTAAACGGCACAGCCGCAATCAGCACCGATCCGGCGCTGCTGGAACGTTTTGCCGTCAACAACCAGCCGCCAAAAACGGTGCTGCGTATCGCCGTCGACACTGTTTTCTTTCAGTGCAGCCGGGCGATTCTCCGCGCCGGACTCTGGGATGTGACAACGCAGATCCCGCGGCAGAGCCTGCCCAGCACCGGCTCCATTCTCCGGCAGATTGCGGAAATTGATGGTGACGCTTATGACAAAGCGCTGCCAGAACGCCTGAAGAATTCGCTCTATTGATCCTTCGTGCCTGCCGATCGCTTTTCAGGGATCAGCAGGCTCATTGCTGAGAGCAGGAAGAGATTGCGTCAGGCGAAGCGCGCCAGAATGCTCTTTGCCTGACTGTAGTCGTAAGAGGTGACTTCAATCTTATTTTCGCTGGGATCGTTGAAATAGACCGACATCGACACCTCATGGTCACTGATGCTGAACGGGATGCTGTTCTCTCTCAGGACGGGAATCAGCGTGCTGAATGCCGGGGCGGCCACGCTGAACGCGACGGTATGGCCGGGATGCTGGGTAGTTCTGAGGAAGAGAGAGAGTGATGCTCTGTTATTCCTGATAACCCGCGGCCCACCCTGTTCAGCCCAGAAACCGAGCGAAACATCGCGTGAAAAGCCCAGCACTGCGTTATACCACTGTTCGGCCTGTGCAATATCTTCAACGTACAAATGAATATGATCGATCTCCGCTATTTTCATGTTCAGGCCTCCTCAAACCCGGTTTCCGGGATACTCACTTAGATTGATTTAATAACATTTCCCCCGCCTCTGGCCGTCTCAGCGTCAGATGATCAATGCGCCGGAGAGGCGTGTCATTCAGACAGCAGGATTCGTTAAAGCAAAGATATTGCATTAAGCCCTGAGCAGGCGTATACCTCTTTTAAAGCTAATATTTTGCATTAAGGGACTTATCATGACCCATGCTCTGACGCCTCAGGCCGCAACCCGCACCACGATCTTCAGCTTTACCAGCGCCGCGCTGATCTCCGCCACCAGCAGTGCGCCCACACCGCTCTATCCCCTTTACCGGACTCTTTTTCACCTGACGCCGACGATGCTGACGCTGATTTTTGGGGCCTATGCTTTCGCGCTGCTGGCGGCGCTGCTGACGGTAGGGAAAGTGTCCGACTATACCGGGCGACGTCCGCTGATGTTGCTGGCGCTGGCGCTCAACGCCATTGCCCTGGTGATCTTTATGACCGCCGGGTCGGCGACAACCCTGATTGCAGCCCGTCTGGTGCAGGGGTTTGCCACGGGAATTGCGTTACCGACATTCGGTGCCAGCCTGCTGGATGCCAGCAAAACACGCGGGCCGCTGCTCAACTCGTTTACCGCGTTTCTGGGGATGACGCTGGGCACCCTCGCGGGCGGCATTCTGGTGAGTCTGGCCCCCTATCCTACCGTAACGCTGTACGCACTCCTGTTGTTACTGATGCTGATTGCCATGGCACTGCTGCCGCTTATCCCTGAAACCATTTCGCCTCAGCCGGGCGTGCTGGCCGCTCTGCGCCCTCAGGTCAGCATACCGCGCCGTGCGCTCGGCCCGTTGTTGAGAGTGGCACCGGTGAATATCGCCACCTGGATGCTCGGCGGTTTCTACCTCTCTCTGATGCCCACAATGGTGGCAAACGCCACCGGACTCACCTCGCCCTTCATCGGCGGCTCGGTTGTTGCGACGCTGATGCTGAGCGCAACGGCAGCGGTCTTTCTTTTTCGTCCGCTACCGCCCGCCCGCGCACTGGTCATCGGGACGCTGATGCTGATGACCGGCGTGAGCGTGACGCTGACCGGCCTTTCGCTGCATAGTGTGGCCTGGCTTTATATCGGCACCGCCCTTGCGGGCCAGGGGTTTGGTTCTATTTTCGCTAACGTGCTGAAAATCATCATGCAGTTAGCGGAAAGTCATGAACGCGCGGGCCTCTTCTCTGCCTTTCTGATCAAAAGTTATCTCGCGTTTGCCCTGCCCGCGATTGCCGCCGGTATTGTCGCGCCGCATCTCGGACTGACCCGGACGGCCTGGTGCTACGGGATGACCATCCTGGTGCTGGCGATGGTGTCGCTGCTGGCAGTAAGAGGCCGTGCGCTGGCGGGCGCAGCCGGTTCCTGATCCCGGGATGACGCGGCCGGTTAGCAGCCGCGTCATCCACAATCGGCGATTTTCACTTACACTCAACGCATTAATGACTGGTGCAGTTGCTGTGCGATGCCGTGAGAATGATGCCGAAATCCCAATCCGTTCCGGTCCTGGACCGCTTTTCCCCTGCTACCCGGCGCTGGTTTTCTGCCGCCTTTAAAGCCCCGACCCCGGTACAGCAGGCGGCTTGGCAGGCCATCGCCAGCGGAGAGCATGCGCTGGTGATTGCCCCTACCGGCTCAGGAAAAACGCTGGCCGCCTTTCTGACCGCCATTGATGCGCTGTTTCAGGTCCGGGCAGAACAGCCCGCACCCTCACGTGAAACCACGACCCGCGTGCTCTACATTTCGCCGGTCAAAGCGCTGGCGGCGGATGTGCAGCGCAACCTGACGCTTCCGCTTGACGGCGTCTGTGCTGAGCGGCAGGCGCTGGATGAGCCCGCGATCACCCTGACTGTCGGAATGCGTTCCGGCGATACGCCAGCTGCAGAGCGCGCCCGGCTGCTGCGCCGCCCACCCGATATTCTGATCACTACCCCGGAATCGCTGTTTCTGATGCTGACCTCAAAAGCGCGCACGACGCTGCAGGGTGTCACCACGGTTATTGTTGATGAAGTGCATGCTGTAGCGGGTTCGAAGCGCGGCTCTCAGCTCGCCCTGAGTCTGGAGCGGCTGGATGCACTGCTGCCGCGGCCCGCTCAGCGCGTGGGACTCTCCGCCACGGTGCGGCCGGTTGAGCGTATCGCTGCATTCCTGGGTGGCTGCCAGCCCGTCCAGGTGGTTAACCCCTCCTCCGATCGCACCCTGCACCTGACTATCGAGGTGCCGGTGCCGGATATGACGGACATCGCCAGTGACAGCGACCTCAGCGGCGAAACGCTGTCAGCCAGCGGATCGATATGGCCGCATATCGAAGCACGCATTCTGCAGCAGGTGATGGCCCATCGCGCCACGCTGGTGTTTGTTAATTCGCGAGGGCTGGCTGAAAAACTCACTGCTCGTCTCAATGCGCGTTTTTTTGAAAGGCAGGCGGCGGCGGAAGATCCGGATACCGCAAGCAGCGACAGCCATGCTGACCCTATCGCCCGCTCGCATCACGGTTCCGTTTCCAAAGAGCAGCGCGCCGGGATCGAATCGGCCCTCAAGCAGGGCAGCCTGCGCTGCGTGGTCGCCACCTCCAGCCTTGAACTTGGCATCGATATGGGGCCGGTGGATCTGGTGATTCAGGTAGGCGCTCCGCTCTCGGTCGCCAGCGCTCTGCAGCGCGTGGGGCGAGCCGGACATCAGGTTGGCGGCATGTCAACCGGCATCCTGTTTCCCCGGACGCGACACGATCTGCTGGATGCCGCTGTTACCTTACAGTCGATGCGTGCCGGCCAGCTCGATGCGCTTAGCCCGCCCCTTAATCCGCTGGATATTCTGGCGCAGCAGACGCTGGCAGCCGTTGCCATGGACTCCCTTCAGGCCGAGGCATGGTACAGCCTCGTCTGCCGGGCCGACCCGTTTCGCGGGCTGTCGCGCCGCCTGTTTGACGCCACGCTGGATATGCTGGCCGGGAAATATCCCTCGGATGGTTTCGCGCAGCTACGGCCACAGCTGATCTGGGATCGTGAGAGCGGTCTGCTGAGCGCGCGTCCCGGCGCTCAGCATCTGGCCGTGACCAGTGGCGGCACCATTCCCGATCGCGGCATGTTCAGCGTGATGCTGCCGGAAGGCGAAGAGCAGGCTGGCTCACGTCGCGTCGGGGAGCTGGATGAAGAGATGGTGTATGAGTCGCGCATCAATGACATCATCACTCTGGGCGCCTCCTCCTGGCGGATTCAGCAGATCACGCACGACCAGGTGGTGGTGGTGCCTGCTCCGGGCCGTCAGGCTCGTTTGCCCTTCTGGCGGGGAGAAGGGGTTGGCCGGTCGGCCGATGCCGGAGCCAGCCTCGGGCTGTTTCTGCGCCAGTTGAATAACGTCTCCCCGGCTGAGGCGGAGAAACAGCTGCTGTCGCTGGGCCTGAATCCCCATGCAGTGACCAATCTGCTGGCCCTGCTGGCGGATCAACGCACCGCAACCGGCGTCATCCCGGACGACCGCACGCTGCTGATCGAACGCTGCCGTGATGAACTGGGTGACTGGCGGGTCATTCTCCATTCGCCGTGGGGAAAGCGGGTCAATGCTCCCTGGGCACTGGCCATTGCCGCACGTATTGAGCACCGGATGGGCCTGGATGCCTCTGTGGCGGCCAGCGATGATGGCATCGTCGCCCGCTTCCCCGCCAGCGAGGAGGAGCCACCGGGCGCGGAACTCTTTGTCTTCGGGAGTGACAGGCTCACGCAGATTGTTACAGAGAGTGTCGGTCACTCTGCGCTGTTCGCCGCCCGCTTTCGTGAGTGTGCCTCGCGCGCGCTGCTGCTGCCCAGGCGCAATCCGGGCAAGCGTTCCCCGCTCTGGCAGCAGCGGCTGCGCGCCGGTCAGTTGCTGGCGGTTGCCAGCGCGCATGATGACTTTCCGATCCTGATCGAGACCGCACGCGAATGTCTGCAGGATGTTTATGACCTGCCTGCCCTGCACCATTTAATGGAGCAGATAGCGCAGGGCGAGGTGCAGTTCAGCGAAGTCACCACCGGACAGCCCTCCCCTTTCGCCGCTCCGCTGCTGTTCGGTTATGTCGCTGAATTTATCTATGCCAGCGATGCCCCTCAGGCGGAACGTCGTGCCTCTCTGCTGTCACTCGACAGCAACCTGCTGGGTGAACTGCTTGGCCAGACCCGCAAGCGTGACCTGCTGGAACCCGCTGTCATCGTCGGGGTTGAACAGGCTTTACAGCGCCGTGATCCCCGCTATCAGGCACAGCACGCCGAAGGCATTATCGATCTGCTGCGCGATCTTGGTCCGCTCTCCGTAACGGAGATACGGGCACGCTTCAGCGGGGATGCACAGCAGGTCACCGGGGCGTTAACGCAGTTTGCGGCTGCGCGGCGCATTATTCCGGTCATTATCGCGGGTGAAGATCGCTGGGCCGTCATTGAAGATGCTGCCCGACTGCGCGATGCGCTGGCGGTAGCGTTACCTGATGACCTGCCAGCAACATTTCTGTTACCACCCGCTGCCCCGCTGCATGATCTGATCGGCCAGTATGCACGCACCCATACGCTGTTCACCACCCGGTCACTGGCAGCCCGCTATGGTCTGGGTGTCGCCGTGGTGAATGAGGTACTGCTGACCCTGCTTCAGCAGGGCAGCCTGCTGAATATGGGATCGGCAGCAGGCGAATCGGAACCGGCGTGGGTCGCCGCCGATATCTTCTCGCGACTGCGACTGCGTTCACTGCAATCAGCACGTGAAGCCACGCGCCCTGTTCCGCCCGCTGTCTGGGTCACTCTGTTGCTGGAGCGCCACGGCGTGCTGAATGAACGGCGTCAGGAGCAGCAGGGTGCCGAGGGCGTGTTGCGGGTCATTGAGCAGCTCGCCGGCGTGCCGTTACCCGCCTCGCTCTGGGAGTCGCAGATCCTGCGCGCCAGAGTGGCCGACTATCAACCCGCCATGCTTGATGAACTGCTCAGCCGTGGCGAGGTGATCTGGTGTGGTCATAAGGCGCTGGGCCACAACGATGGGCTGATCTCGCTGCACCTGACGGAATGTGCCGCGGAGACGCTGCCGGTCATTGACACCATCCAGCCTGTCACGCCCTTACAGCAGAAGGTTATTGACGCACTCAGCCGGGGTGGCGCCTGGTTTGTTCACGAGATCATGGCGCAGCAGGGGGAGGCAGAGTTGCCGTCTGACAGCCTCTGTGAGGCGCTGTGGCAACTGGTGTGGCAGGGTTATGTCACCGCAGACAGCTGGATTGCGGTACGGGGCCTGCTCACGACACCCGGTGCATCCCGTGCGCGTCCGGCACGTACCCTGCGCACGCGTTTTGGCCAGCGCTTTACACCTGGCGCGCTGACAGCCCGCAGACCGGCGGTCAACACTCTGGCCGGACGCTGGTCGCGGCTCCCGCGTCAGCCGGTTGCGCCTGCCCGACTGGCCCTGTCGCTGGCGGAGAACCTGCTTGACCGCTATGGCGTGATCACCCGCGGCAGCGCGGTCGCTGAACAGGTCCCGGGAGGGTTTCCGGCTCTGCAGCCGGTGTTGCGCAGTATGGAAGATGCCGGCCGGCTGTTACGCGGACGTTTTGTCGACGGTGCGGGCGGTGCACAGTTTGCCGATCATCAGACGATTGAACGACTGCGTAAGCTGGCAGAGAACCCGCTCGCTGAGGCTGACGCCGTCGTACTGGCGGCACCCGATCCGGCTAATCCGTTTGGCGCGATGCTGAGCTGGCCGGTTCATGGCAGCGGTACACGCCCCACCCGTCGTCCGGGCGGACGCGTGGTGATTGCCGGTGGCGCACTGCTCCTCTACCTGACCCCCGGCGGTAAAGAGTTACTGACCTTTACCGACGATCCCGCACGGCAACAGGCGGCGGTGGCGGCGCTGGGTGCGGCGCTGCAACGGGAAAACTCCGCCATGTTTACGCTGGAGCGGGCAAATGGCAAACCGGTAACCCAGTCTCCCCTGCTTAACGCTTTACGCCACGCCGGTTTTTCGCGGGTGCCACAGGGTCTCAGCTGGTATAGCTGAACACCTGCCGGATCGCTGAATCACCATTACACTTAATCGACATCCACGCAGGAGGTTTTCATGTCAGATACCACCATGACTTTCAAGTTAGGCGATCGCGAAGTTAACCGTCTTGGCTATGGCGCTATGCAACTGGCCGGGCCTGGCGTGTTTGGCCCGGTTAAAGATGAAGCGCGCGCGATACAGGTTTTACGTGACGCTATTGAAGCTGGCGTCAACCATATCGACACCAGCGATTTTTATGGTCCGCACGAAACCAACAAATTAATCAGGAAGGCGCTCCATCCCTATCCGGAGGATCTCTGTATTGTCACCAAAGTGGGGGCACGTCGTGATGCCAGAGGCGGCTGGCAGGCGGCGATGGAGCCGGAGGCGCTGACCCAGGCCGTAGAAGATAATCTCCGCCACCTGGGCCTGGACGTTCTTAATGTGGTGAATCTTCGCAGTATGCTGCATCCGGCTAAACCCAAAGAGGGCTCTCTGGCCCCTCAACTGGAGGCACTGCTGGCGTTGCAGGCGCGCGGGCTGATTCGCCACATCGGTCTGAGTAATGTCACGGCTACGCAGATCGCTGAGGCCAGAGCGATGACGCCGATTGTCTGCGTGCAGAACATGTATAATCTCGCGCATCGGCAGGATGATGAGCTGGTGGATCAGCTTGCTCAGCAGGGCATCGCCTGGGTGCCTTTCTTCCCGCTGGGCGGTTTTTCTCCCCTGCAGTCGGAGCAACTTAATGAGGTGGCTGCGTCCCTGAACGCCACCCCTATGCAGGTCGCCCTGGCCTGGCTGCTGCGACGTTCGCCCAATATTCTGCTGATACCGGGCACCTCCTCCCCCGCGCATCTGCAGGAGAACCTCGCCAGCCGCAGCCTGGTGCTGTCAGACGAGGTGATGGCAAAACTGAACACACTATAAATCCCGGCCTGCACGCTGCAGGCCGGTTGTGATGCTGCATTCAGAAGTCACTGAGGCAGGCCGCCAGTGGGGGCCTGTCACTGCAGTCAATGTGATGCGTAATGCGCGCGATCATGTAGGGATAGAACGGGTTAGAGGTCGCACGCATAATCGAGTCCAGCCCCACGATCAGCACGGCACTCTCACCGCGCAGCGACAGCGTGCCAAAACTGATGCCGAATTCATTTTTCCTTTCAGGCGCACTGCCATACAGCCCATCCTCCGCCGGAAACGGAATAGCGACATGTGACAGAGAGTAGAGGCCGGCAGGATAGTCGATCGCCAGCGGCGCCCTCTTCTCCTTAGTCTCTCCCGCAGGCACGCTTCGGGTCACCATTTTGAGCGAGGTGGGTGATGCGTTGGTGATGAGGGTCGTGGCGTAATCCCGACGCGCCTCTGGCAACAGCTGACTGACCGCGGTGTAGGAGGAGCGGCGGAATAACGGACTGACGCTGACCGCCTGATTGATATCAAACAGCACCAGCTGACTGCCATTTTCCGGCAGGTAGTGATAGAGCGATCGGATGACCGAAGGCGTACTCACGGTTGAGTCCATCACGGACTGAAAGGTCAGCACCGGCGGGAAATCTGACAGTCGCTGGTCACGGGCTTGCTGCTGAATCTCCTTCTGCAGCGCCTGCGTCAGCAGCCAGGTCTGGCGGGCTGCGTGTATCGGGAAGGAGTTATATTTAAACGGGTTAAACTCCGGCACGATGTTCAGCCAGGCCGTTTTCGAAAAGGCCGGCAACACAGCGGGCAGACCGGCCATGCCCGCGAAGCGGGCAAAACGGGTTACGCCGATCATCGGCGATAACAGAATCAGCTGCTGCGGCTGACGCAGCGTGGGATCATTTTGGATGTCGAGGGCATATTTTACGGCCAGCGCCCCGCCGTTCGAGAATCCCACCAGATGCAGAGGCGTCTGCTTGCCTGCCAGCCGCGTCGCCTCTCTTACCGCCAGACGTGTCGCAGCCATCCAGTCCTGCCAGTCAACATCGGTCAGCCCTGCGGGCACCGTACCGTGACCCGGTAACCTTATTGCGACCGCCACATAGCCCTGCTGACGATACACTTCTGCAACGTGCCGCAGGCTATAGGGACTGTCGGTCAGCCCATGCAACAGGACAACGCTTCCACGGGGTTTGCCGGTCGGGTGCAGAATATAGGAGCGGTTCCAGTCCTGAGCAAAATGGCCCGGATAGATCATGCTGTCGGCAGAGTAGCGGTTGAGCGGGGTTTTCTCATCATCGCTGAGCCGATCAGTGACCTGCTGCTTCATCTCATCGAACAGCCGGTTCTCTGCTCTGAGATAGTCGGCATAGCTCGCCTTATCGAGCGCTTCAACGGTCAGCTCATGCGGGACCCAGGTATGCCAGCGCTGTAGCTCAGGTCCGCGTTCTGCTTCATAGATACGAAAAATCAGTAACAGAAGTATCAGCCCCCCAGCCACCAGGATGACATGCCATAGCCTGCGGGAAATGGTTTTCAGCTTCCGGGTCATAGTTCCTTTCCAGAAAAATCAGAATGTACAGCGAACCCTGCGAACGGCACATTGCCGTTACTGTGATGGCCGGGAGTATGAGTAAACGGCCCGTTCAGCACCTGAGACTCTCTGAATAAAAGCGCGACAGAACAGCAGCGTTTTCTGAACCCTCCGCGCGGTGAACCCCTTACGATTGGTGTGCAGAGCAGATGACAAGGGAGTATAGCGCAGCGCCTCAGGCATTCTTTGTCTGCGGTCATGCTTCATCGGACTGACCGTTTCTGTAATAACTACCGGGAGAGTAATGCGTTGTTTTCTGGCGATTTCAGCCTGAAATCGCCAGAGCGGTATAAAAACAGACCACACCTCTATGCTGATTACAGTGAACGTTTATTGTTCTGACGCATCAGTCGGAGGAAGAAAAAGGCAGATTGAGGGGAATGCGGAGAGGAAAACCGGATTCGGCGCGTGTGCCGAATCCGGGGGTGGAATTATCAGGCTTCAGCCGCTTTCTGCTTTTCGCCAAACTTCTCTTTCATGTGCGATTCGATCTCTTCCAGACTCTTTCCGCGCGTTTCCGGCACCATCGCCATCACGAAGATAAGCGATCCGACGTTAATCGCGGCAAAGATAAAGAAGGTGGTGCTGCCGGCATATTCCATGATCGGCGGGAAGCCAAACGCGACTACCGCATTGAAAATCCACTGAAGTGACACTGCACCGCCCGTCAGGACGCCGCGCAGCTGCATCGGGAACAGCTCCGACATCATCAGCCAGTAGACCGGCGAGATGCACATCTGCATGCAGAACAGGAACAGCAGAATACAGGCCAGCGCCAGATAGCTCTGCATCAGGCTGGTGCTCATAAAGGTCAGCACGCTGCCCAGCAGAATCTGCGCGGTGACAACCAGGCAAAGTCCGGTGATCAGCATGGTGCGACGCGGGAAGCGACTGATAGCCCAGATGCCGACAAAGGTGGCCAGTACCGATACCACGCCATTACCGATGGTGGCGGCGATCGAGGCACTGGTGCCCAGACCGGTCGACTTCAGGATAATAGGCGTGTAGTACATAAACCCGTTGACGCCGGTGAACTGCGCGACAAAGCCCAGACCGACGCCGATGATCATCAGCCGGATGACCCATTTCTCACGGATCAGGGTTTTTGCATCAGGACCCCGCTCTGCCGCCCTCGCCTGCTTCTTCATCTGCGCCATCTCATGGCGCACCTCACGCGGCGTCTCGCGCAGGTACTTCAGGATCTTTTTCGCCTCTTTCAGTCGGCCTTCCGCCACCAGCCAGTGTGGTGATGCAGGCACAAAGAAGGTGCCGATAAACAGCAGAAGCCCCGGTACCATCGCAATCGCCAGCATATAGCGCCACAGGTGCTCATCATGCAGCAGATAGCTCAGCAGCGTACTGGCAACGTAGGCGACCAGCTGCCCGGTAACAATCATCAGCTCGTTACGGCTGACCAGTGGCGCACGCAGGCGCGGCCCGGCAATCTCGGCGATAAACACCGGCACAGTCGACGAGCCACCGCCGACAGCGATACCCAGCAGGAAGCGCATTGCCACCATGACGTTGACCGAAGGCGCCAGCGCAGTTCCCAGTGAACCCAGCACGAAAATCACCGCCAGTGAACGTAACGTAATACGGCGACCAAAGCGGTCAGAGAAGAAACCACTGAGGAAAGAACCGATCGCGGCCCCGAACACCAGCGAAGAGGCGACCAGTCCTTCGGTGAAGGAGTTAAGCCCCAGCCCGCCCTGAGCAGGCGGGGACGTCATATAAGGTAATGCACCTGAGATAATGCCGGTGTCGTAACCAAAAGCCAGCGCTCCCATCGTCGCCACCAGTACCACCAGAAAAATACGCTGGCGAACCGTATCGGCTGGCGCGTGGTCGCCTGTATCACCCGAGTCTGAAGTATTAATACTCATCATATCCCTGTCATAAAAGTTAAGCGGCCCGCCTGATTAAATTTCATACGGACCAGAAATGGAACATTCGCACCAATTGTGTAAAGAAGTGTAGACGGTATTCTGGAGTTAGCTCTGGCAAGGCACTTTTTATAAAGCGTGACTTTTAAAACAGGTTAATCAGCGTGATAGTCGCGCTGACTGACTAACCCTCTGCCGGTGTGATGACATCGCTCATGGTGATGCTGTCCGGCGGATACCGCGTCAGCTGGCTGGCTGAAATGTGCATTTTTCGATTTTATCCTGACAACCCTGGATGACACCTGAACGGCCTTTTACTGATTGCAGTGGACAGCGCAGGTGGAATATCTCGGGTTATGACCAGATTGGATGATTGCGCTACCTTATCGATGCCAGTGGCCAGGGGCGAAGTGTGGCGGTAAGTGCAAAGGGACAGCCGTGGGAAGGAGGGCGTAAAGTCTGTCGTTGCAGTCCCCGGAACCGTTGACTTCCCGATTCACTGTAAACAGTAGCAGGCTTATTGCCGGAGAGAAAAGTTATCCACTTTTTCTGTGGATAACTGAGGGATATTTTCTGAGTATCTTTTCATACTGGCTGAGCTTCATCCGGCTATGACTCAGACAGGCTTCGTTTCTCCTCCTTTCTGTTCGTTTGTAAACACCACGCTGGTGACGGGGTAGTGGCGCAAATGGCGATTTCAGGCTGAAATTCTCAGTACATAAAGATTAAATACAACGGGTTAAGGGCAGAATCACCACGCAGACAAGCGCACTTTAACTGAAGGTTCGCCTGGCGGCGCTGAATAATTCTGAGCTAAGGCACGACGACTCAAAATCAGTCGGGCCGGGCTGGTCACTAATGAAGCACCTTAGCGACAGCAGTATGCCGTTACGCTGACCAGGCGGCCCGAACCGGAGCAATAAAAAGTTAAAGCAGAGAAAGGCGAGGTTATGCCCTCAGCGTAAACCAGGCGGCAACGAAGCGCGCGTCAAAGGGGCTGATGACGTGGCGATTTCATGACGGTTGAAAGCAGAATCTTCATGAATAAACACATTCTATTCAACAGGTTAATCATTATCCACACGCTGAAATCATGGCGATTTCAGCCTGAAATTCGGCTTCAGGTCGTCTGTCAGACGGCGTATGAAGGTTAAACCGTAAAAAAAAGCCAGCCCCGAAGGCTGGCTGATGAGAAAAGCGTGAACTCAGCGATTGAGATATTTTTTTAGCGTCTCGGCGATGACTTTATCCAGTTCTTCCTGCAGCTCTCTCGACTGCCGGTTAAACTCATAGCTGAACATCCGGCCACGCACCTTTTTGCGGGCAAAGCGATCTTTGTCAGCAAATGACCAGAGCGCCACAGAGTGCGTTTTATCTTTCTCCGGTTCCTTGATCAGCGTCTGGCTTCCCTGACGAATCAGTCGCAGGATGTGATTTTTAATCTCATCCTCCGCCAGACCTTCGCGGGCGCACACCACATCAATTTCCATCGAGATGGCTTCAATCAGCGCCTCTGTGCTTTGTCCTGACTCGTTCAGCTTCTCCGCTGCCTGTAATAACGCCTTATAGTCCGGATAGGTGAGTTCAGCCTGATTAGGGAATAGCGAAATCAGATCGGCAGGCACGCTGGCAGCCTGAAGCGCACGCGTGACTTTTGCCTGAGACAGCCCCTGATTTTCGGCAATCTCTTTTTGGGATAATCCGCCATCCTTCAGCGTCAGCAGCCGCATCCCCACTTCACGCAGGTTATGCTCCCGGGCCGTCTGAATATCCTGCGCCAGTCTGCGCGCCTCATCGGCGGTGACAGGCGATTCGGTTATCAGGACATCTAAGCCAGTCTTGCAGTAAAGCGCAGCGGCACGGCGACGTGAGCCGTCAAGGATCTCAATGCGTCCGTCACGCATCACACCAATCGCAGGGAAAAACTGCTGCAGTTTGATGGTGCGGATAATGTCACGCAGGGAATCCGGTGTCAGTCCTGCCTGATCGCGTCCGTTGGTTTCCATCGTGACAAAAGTTTTGCTTTCAACATTGCCTGCGGCAATGCGTTCAAAACGAAACTGCGCACGCTTGCCGGTGGCCAGCACGAAAGTCTGGCTGTGCTGGCTGTCAGGTGCATCATTTTCCAGTGGCGTCTGGCTGAAGGTTCTGCCAATCGTGATTCTTTTTGCGCTCATACAAACCTCAGTTCAGGCGAATAAATTCGATACGGTCGAAAACGGCTTTGGCAAAATCCTCTGCGGCGGAGCGCGCATTTTTCAGGGCTTCGCTGCTGCCAACGTAGGTCGACGGGTTCGCGGAAATGACCGTATCAAAGGATTCACCACAACGTTCGAAACCATCCAGGCGGGGAAGGGCTGCATCAAGCATATCGCCACCAAAAATCTCTTTTGCCAGGCTGTGGCAGAGTTTATGGTCTGCTTTATTTGAGAGCTTGGACATAAAGCCGATGTTGCCCTGTAAGCGGCAGGTTGCGCCAGAATCTTCAATAATCGCGATCAGCTCTGGCAGGCGAGTCAGATACTTAAGCGTTGAGTGGAAGTCAACCTGGGCCGGAGGAACCGGCGTCATCAGCAGGTCAGAAGCTGCGATGGCGTTCTTGAGAAACGCATCCAGATGCGGCCCGCTGTCGACAAAGATGAAGTCATAATCTTTTTTCAGCTTAGCGATAACGTTGTCATACAGCACGGCATGAACGTTCTGCTGTGGCAGATGCTCAGCGCAAAGCTCATCCCAGCGCGAAGCGATAAAGGCATCGTCAATCGAGGCTGGCAGCACATCTACACCGGGAATGAT
The DNA here is from genome assembly GCF_008631515.1 of Pantoea sp. M_10. NCBI lineage: Bacteria > Pseudomonadati > Pseudomonadota > Gammaproteobacteria > Enterobacterales > Erwiniaceae > Pantoea > Pantoea sp. M_10. Next base: position 386,472 of record NZ_VWUL01000004.1, read on the forward strand.
TGAAGGAACGATAAATTCATTAACCAGCTCATCCCGCGAGACATTCTGCAGCATCGCCTGCGCAGCTGTCGCTTCCACCAGCCCTACCGAGCGCTCGTGGTTCAGAAACATCGTGGCTGAGGACTGCGGATCGAGGTCAATAACCAGGATACGCAAATCTTCAAACAGCAGATGGGGGTGGGCGCGCAGGGCGTGCGCCAGCGAAACGGTAGAAACGGTTTTGGAAACGCCGCCCTTCAGATTGCCGACAAAGAGGGTATAGGCCTCACCATGGCGGTCGCGATACTTTGGCACGCCACGATGATGATAAATATCGATAATATTCTGGATCGACATGGCGTACTTAACAGACGTCCCTGCGGCGCGTTTATCAAACTGATAGCCACTCTCTTCCATCTCATTGACGGCATAATCGACGCTGGCTCGGGTCAGTTTAGGCAACTTGGCTAACGCCGCCTTGGCGTAGACCTGATAATAGGTATTTTCATGCAGTTCCTGCTTCTGCGCCTGAATCTGCTCGGTGAGACTGAGCAGCATGCGTTCTGAACGCTGTGCAACTTTCATCACCTGCTTGTCGTCGTTAGCCATAGTTGCTCCAGATATGTAGGATTTACGACTTTATACAGAAATCCTGCACATGAGGCAATAAATTATCTTCTCAACACAATCTGCGTTTTTATGTAACAGCACGGGTGATAGTGAGCTTCATCACACTATTGCTGCAGAGCGGAACGATACTGTGCGCTCAGAAACGGAAACATTCACTGTAAGCAGCACAACGTTCACTGTAATGAGTGAACCGCTTAAGGGTTTGCAGTGAATTACTGCAATGACATGGAAGAGGGTAATAGCAGGAGGGATGGGGAGATAAGTGGGAAACATTCACTGTAATCAGCAGCAGCCTAATCACAATGCCGGTAACGATCGGCTGGATGGCGCGCCAGATCAGAATTGTGCAACCTGCAGATATCTGCATCCAGAGGGAAGAGTCGCTTCGTGGCTCAGCCAGCACAAAGCAAAACGTTCACTGTAATCAGTAGCGTTCAGTCTGCCGACGATGACCAGTCTGATGTTCACTGTAATCAGCAAGGGGAGGTTATAGGCCATGTCAGGCAGAGAGGGCAGGGCAAAGATTCACTGTAATCAGCAATAGTCTGCAGACCTTCTTCGCGGAGGGTAAACATGACGCGGAACAGCAGATAATAGGTGAAACTGTCACTTCAGCGGCGGATAGCTAACTGCGTGTGGCTGGTAACGTTCACTGTAATCAGTCGCGTCCACTGTGGGCTACTATTCACTGTAGTCGGTAGTTGAACAAAGTCCAGGCTGACATTCACTGTAATCAGCAAAAATGTCAGATCCGGTTTGGCTGCTGTAAGGATTAATCAGGGCCCTGCCTGACGCAGTAACTGACAACCTCCCTGAAAAGGTATCTCTGATTTCCCTGCTAACGTTCACTGTAATCAGCAAACAGGAGCAGGAATTGTTTGTTAACTACCGGGCATTCACTGTAATCAGTACAACATTCACTGTAGTCAGTACAACGCTTCCGCTCGTCTCCTGATCAGCATGCAAGCTTCAGGCAGGCGTCAGAAACATTCACTGTAATCAGTAGCGGTCACGCAACGTGCCGCAACCCTGTATCACGGCAGCCTTAGCCTTTAACTGTTCACTGTAATCAGTCACGCAACCCTGCTATTCCGGCCCTGGCGGCAGAGGATCACAGCGCGCTGAACCGGTGCATCATCATCACGCTGCTTTAAAGCAGGGAGAGACTCCTGCATTCACTGTAATCAGCAGCAGGTCAAAAGAGGACGGTTTGGAACGTTCACTGTAATCAGTAAACGTCAGCACAGAAAGGATGCCTTGAAATGTATGTGAGTACACACTTTCTTCTAAGGGTCTGAAAAGGTGGAACCTGCAGGAAAAGGATTATCGCTGTTATCGTTCTGAGAGGTAAAAGGCTACTGATTACAGTGAACGTTGCTGAATACAGTGAATGGGTGGTGGTGACTGATTACAGTGAATGGTCAGGAGAGGCTCGCTTCCCACCGGCAGCGGGAAAGTGACACTGCCACGCGGTCTGCTGATTACAGTGAACGCGAGCCGTTAGTCATCAAATTCGATGTCATCCAGGGAGTCGATACTCTCCAGATTGCTGATGCCATCCAGCTTTGGCGTACGACTGTGGATAATAAAAAAGACTGAGCGACCACGCTTTACTTCTGAATAGTCCAGATAGCCAATCTCTTTCAGCTGCTCCATCGCACGTCGTACCACGTGGTTCTGCGTCGTGGTCTTGGAGCCCAGATTCAGGCGCATGCGCAGGCGTGCCAGGGAGATAGGGGCAGGATTGGTGGGCAGACTCTCCAGGAAGGTATAGAGCGCCTGAGCAGACTCCTTGCGCTTCAGACGGGATATCGCGCGCAACTGAAGCAGGACTTTATGATCAAAGTTATAGAGTTCGAACAGCTTTGGGTCAGCCTGAATACGCACGATATCTTTTTCGCGATCGTAATAAGCAGACTGAACAAGGTGGGTGTGATACGCCTTGCCATTGCCTTCAAAGGAGAGGGTATTAGTCGCGATACGGCGTAACGACGCGTCCAGGCGCTTACGCAGTGCGGCTGAAGAGTTTGCCGAGGGAATGCCGCACATCTTCACAAAGTCGATAAAGGGGAGTGTGACGGTATCGCCTTTGGTGGGATAACGGGAGAACGACTGAATGATGCCCGCCCAGGTTTTGAAATCGTTATCCATATCCAGCCGCGCGCCGGTAATGGTAATCTTTTCGTAACCTTCGGCTTTCACCAGCGTCAGGTTCTTCAGCTCTTTAGTCGCATCCGTTGAGGCCATCGCACCGGATTTACCGCGAGCCGTCGATTTCAGGGTCGGCACGAACAGTCCCAGACGCATTAAGGCGACCGGCTGAACGGTATTATTCTTGTTGGGATGAAGCTGAATAACTTCACCACTGTTTTTGGTCACTGACAGAAAAGGTTCTAGCAACGCTTTGTTTTCATTGTCTTTATCTGCCATGGCGTAGGATCTTCATTCTGTGGATGAAAGGGATCATTTTCTGACTACAGTGAACATTAGCACTGTTTACAGTGAACATGCTACCTGGTACAGTGAATAAAGTACTGATTACAGTGAACACTTTACTGATTATAGTGAACACGATCACCCTTTCAGCCCTTGGTGGGTGCGGCCTGCGACGATCGGGGATCTCTTAGGATCTCTATATGATCTATTAAGGATCGTTTTTTAGGATCGGGTCACTGTATAAGTGGATAACTTCCTCATTCGCTTATGCTTCAGAAGCGTTCAGGCTGCATCTCGTCTCTCTTCACATTTCGCGCCGGAAGCCGGTTCGCAGCAATACTGCCACCTGCATTCTCGAAAAATAAACAACTTCCTCACTATTATTCATTTTTCATCATCAACTTCAGCGCGTATCGTCTTTTCATCACTGAAAGAATAAGGAAAGGGCACCATGACTGAACATGTACTCTCACGCAATCCGGCAACCGGCGAAATTCTGGCTCGTTATCCTCTTCAGAGCCCTGCAGAACTTGAACAGGCACTGACAAAAAGCGCCTCTGCCTTTGCCCTGTGGCAGCTTAGCAGCATGGACGATCGCGTTCGTGTCCTGCGTCAGCTGGGCGAACAGATCCGACTGCGGGAAAACGATCTCTCCCGCACCATTACCCTCGAGATGGGCAAACCGATTGCTCAGGCGCGCGCAGAGGTTCTGAAATGCGCGAACCTATGCGACTGGTATGCTGAACATGGCCCGGCTATGCTGGCCGATCAGCCGACGCAGGTTGCCGATGCCTGGCAGCGGTTTCGTCCTCTGGGCGTCATCCTGGCGGTGATGCCGTGGAATTTCCCGCTGTGGCAGGTTCTGCGCGGTGCAGTAAGCATGCTGCTGGCCGGGAACACCTACCTGCTGAAACACGCGCCAAACGTCATGGGAAGCGCCACGCTGATGGCGGAACTCTTTGAAGCAACCGATCTGCCAGCTGGTGGCTTTAACCTGATTAACGTCGACAATGATGGGGTCTCCGTCGCCATCAGGGATGACCGGATTGCCGCTGTTGCGGTGACCGGCAGCGTACGGGCAGGTGCCGCCATTGCCGCACAGGCGGGCGCAGCACTGAAAAAGACCGTACTGGAACTGGGCGGATCCGATCCCTTTATCGTACTGGCAGACGCCGATCTTGATGAAGCCGTGAAATCAGCCGTCATCGGACGTTTCCAGAACACCGGACAGGTCTGTATGGCTGCCAAGCGCTTTATTGTGGAAGCGCCAATCGCAGAAGCCTTTGAAAAACGCTTCACCGCAGCCGTGCAGGCCCTGACCATGGGCGATCCACTGGACGAAAAGACGTTCCTGGGCCCGATGGCACGCGCCGATCTGCGCGATGAACTGGATGGTCAGGTTAAGGCGACACTGCGTGAAGGCGCCCGTCTGGTACTGGGCGGCGAGAAGGTAGCAGGGGAGGGGAATTATTATGCTCCGACTATTCTTGCCGATGTTACGCCTGCCATGACCGCTTTCCGAGAGGAGCTGTTCGGCCCCGTCGCCGCCATTGCGGTCGCACGCGATCCACAACATGCACTGGAGATCGCCAACGACAGCGACTTTGGCCTCAGCGCCACCGTCTGGAGCGGTAACGAAGCGATCGCCGATCAGCTGGCACTGCAGCTGGAGGTCGGGGCCGTCTTTGTGAATGGCAACGGCGCATCCGATCCGCGTGTCACCATCGGCGGCGTGAAAAAAAGCGGGTACGGCCGTGAACTGTCACATTTCGGCGTACATGAGTTCTGTAACGTCCAGACCGTGTGGAAGAATCGCCGCTAAGCGTTACTGTGCAGCCGGAAGATAGGCAGGTGCGGGTCTGGAACCCGCACTGAGCGGACGCAGCAGCCGATGCGGAGCAAAAGCACTCAGCATCGGTGAAGCTGTTCCGCTCAGCATCGCCTCTGCCACCAGCCTGCCCAGCAACGGGGCAAGGGTCATCCCGCTATGGCTGACCATCAGGTAGACACGTGAAGCATCACTGATATACCCCAGCGCAGGCAGTCCATCGGACGGCCGCGACCGCTGTCCCGTTGCTATCCGCTCAATCCTCGCGCCCTCACACTGCCTGAAAAGCCGCTGCAGGCGTCGCAGCATCTCTTTTCCAATCAGCCCATCAGGAGAAGCCGGACGGGCCGGATCGGCGTGCTGATCCAGATCCAGTGCCTGCAGCATCAGACGACCCGCGCCATCCGGGCGCACATTCAGTTCCGGCGTAATCAGATTGCAGTTGAGCGAGACAGGTAACGGCTGCGTCTGTGCCAGAAAACTGCAGGCAACAGGATCGGCCCGGTTCGCATTGGTCATCGCCAGTTGCAGCCCGCACTGGCTCATCAGTTCCGGGGCCCAGCGGCCGGAGGCCAGCACCAGCTGATCCCCCTGCCAGGTTTCACCGCTGGCCAGGGTAAGCTGAACATCGCGGTCTGATTCGGTCAGCGTGGTCACCTCATTGTTGCAGACCAGCTGGCCACCACTGGCCCGCAGGTCGGCTATCAGAGAGGCGATAAACAGGCTCGGATAGAGCAGGCATTCCGAAGGAAAAAACCATCCCTGCTGAACGCGGGGATCGAGTCGAAGCTCCGGCAGTGCGCTCAGCAGCGCGGCACGATCGCGGGTTTCGACGGGATAGTGCAGGGCGGAGAGTTTCGCGGCTCGCTGCTCCAGCTGACGCTGAGTGGCTTCATCGCTCGCCCACTCCAGCGTACCGGTTTCCAGCAGCCACTGTGGCGATGACGGGTGTGCAGCCTGCCAGCGCTTGTGTTCGTCAATCGCAGCGGCATTAAGCTCATGGTAACGGGCGGGATCTTTGCCGTTGGCGTTAACCCAGGCATAGCTGATCTGGCTGGTGCCGCAGCCGGGAAGGTTTTTATCAAAGACCGTCACCTGCGCGCCGCGGCGGGAGAGCGACTGTGCAACGGCTAAACCCAGCACGCCGGCACCGATAACGGCAATACGTTGTGGCATAGTTGGCTTCCCCGGAATGAAGATCGGCGGGCGAGGGTCGCCCGCCGGGTCAGTTCACTATTACGGAGCCCGGAAGTGCCGTCAACTCTCCTGTCAGGCCGTCACCTCATCAAACCAGGCGGGCACCGGATCGGGCAGGGTGACCCACTGCTCCGGTCCCATCGCCATCTCCTCAGGGGTCAGCAGCGCCTGTTCCAGCGCGTCCCGTATATGTGCCTCGTCCATCTCAATACCGATAAAGACCAGCTCCTGACGTGCATCCCCGACGCCTTCCTGCCACTGTTCAGCGATGAAGTTAAGGGTGTCCGCATCCTGCGGCCAGTCGGATCGTGGCACGCTGACCCACCAACGTCCGGCGTAACCCTGGCGCGCTACCGCGCCCGCCTGTGACCAGAGCGCCGCATAACCCGGCCGGCTGGCGAGCCAGAAATACCCTTTAGAGCGGATCACGCCCTCCAGCTGGTGATTGACCACCTGCCAGAAGCGCGCCGGATGAAAAGGACGACGGGCACGCCAGGCAAAACTGCGAATTCCATACTCTTCTGATTCCGGCTGATGCTCACCGCGCAGCGTCTGCAGCCAGCCGGGAGCCTGCGCGGCCCGGTCGAAATCGAACCGGCCGGTGTTGAGCAGCGTCGCCAGCGGAACCTGCCCGAATTCGCTGTTTACGATGCGGGCATGGGGATTGAGGGCCCGCAGCATGCCCTGCAGCTGATGCAGCTCCGCCGGGTTGAGCAGATCCGTTTTGTTCAGCACCAGCAGATCACAGAACTCGATCTGATCCACCAGCAAATCCACCACCGCGCGCTCATCCTGCGCGCCCAGCGACTCGCCGCGCGACTGCAGATCGTCCACCGAACGGTAGTCGCGCAGGAAGTTAAAGCCATCCACTACGGTGATCATACTGTCCAGCCGGGCATAGGCGGAGAGGCTTTCACCCTCTTCATCCTCAAACGTAAAGGTTTCCGCTACGGGCAGCGGCTCCGAAATACCGGTGGATTCAATCACCAGATGGTCAAAACGTCCCGCCTGAGCCAGCCTTTTTACCTCTACCAGCAGATCTTCACGCAGCGTGCAGCAGATGCAGCCGTTACTCATTTCAACCAGTTTTTCATCGGTGCGCGACAGCTGCGCACCGCCGTTACGCACCAGGGCCGCGTCAATATTCACTTCAGACATATCATTGACGATGACCGCGATGCGGCGTCCTTCCCGGTTGTTGAGAATATGGTTAAGCAGGGTGGTTTTACCGGCACCGAGAAAGCCGGAGAGAACCGCAACGGGGAGACGCGGATCTTCTGATGTCAGGGTGGAAAGTGGCATAGTATTACCTGTAATGAGTGACCAATTGATATGTTATAACATAACATTTATGGCGCTCTTTTCAACCGGGACGCAAAAAAAGGAGAGGTCATGCAACAACTCATGCTCGTCCCGCGCCTGATGCCTGACGTCAGGCGTGGCGAAAAAACCTCGACGGTGCGCTGGCAGGAGGGCGAGATCGTCACCGGTCCGCTGAGGCTGGTCAATCAGCAGAATGCGGCGGACTCGGTGGTGGTGTGGGTGACGCGGATCGACACCCTGCGGTTATCCGATGTCGCCGCCGCACTGGGAAAAGAGGCAGAGTGGCCGGATGCGGTGCTGCTGGCGGGGATGCGTGAGCACTATCCGGCCATCACGCTGGCGTGTCAGGTGCAGCTGATTACCCACCTGACGCCCGAACAGAGTCAGTCTCTCCTGACCGCAGGGTGATCAGTGATTCTCAATAATCATCATCGCCAGCGTATCCGCTTCCAGTGCGCGGAAAAGATGAGGTTCGTCACCCGGATAGGTAATGTAATCCCCGACGTTCAGTTCGACCGCCGTATCGACCGGCCCGACCAGCGCCCGGCCGCGGGCAATAATAATATGCTCGACCGTATTGGGATTATGCGGATGTGAAACGCGCTCGCTGCCAGGCTGAACCTCCAGCAGGTAGATATCACGCCGGGCACCGGGAGGACAGGAAGCCAGTAAAATGGCCTGATAATCGGCCAGCTCAGCGGTCACTGACAGGCCTTCTCCTCGGCGGATCACCTGCAGCTGACGGGTGTCCGGCTCCATCAGGCGCGAAAAGGGGATGTTCAGCGTCACGCAGAGTGACCACAACGTTTCAATGCCGGGATTGCCCACACCGGCCTCCAGCTGTGACAGGGTCGATTTGGCAATCCCGGCACGGCGTGCCACTTCGGCCAGCGACAGGCCTGCCCGCTGACGTTCCCGCACTAATGCACTGGCGATAATGCTGATAGGGGTATTCACTTGCACTCCTGACAGATGCAATGTTTTTTATATCGAACGAAACGTTCGACTTGTAAATCGATTATAACGTGTTCATTATATCGGATTATATGTTCATTATGAGAGGGAGTGATGCTTTTTCCGCACATGCAGGTTCTGGACAAGGGGGTGATCAAAGCGATCTTTCTTGTCTGCGTCGCTGACGGTATTGTCGGTTTATCCTATGGCTCGCTGGCGTCTGCCGACGCATTCCCGCTCTGGGTGCCGCTGGCCCTCTCAACGCTGGTGCTGGCGGGGGCGTCAGAATTTCTGTTCATCGGCATCGTAGCCGGCGGAGGCAGTCCCTTTACCGCCGCCGCGGCGGGCCTGCTGGTGAACGCGCGTCACCTGCCGTTTGGCATCGCGGTCAAGGATCTGGTGGGTCAGGGACCACGGGGCTGGTTTGGCTGTCACATCATGAACGATGAAAGCGTGGTCTTTGGCATCTCTCAGCCGCAGCTGGCTCAGCGGCGCTGCGCATTCTGGCTGTGCGGCATCGGTATCGGGCTGATCTGGCCGATCACCGTGATGACCGGGGCGATGATTGGTCAGTTCATCCCCGATATCTCGGTCATCGGGCTGGATGCAGTGTTTCCGGCGATTCTTATCGCTCTGATCTTCCCGGCGCTGCGGCAGCGACGCACCCGGATCCCCGCCACCGTTGGCGCGCTGCTGTCACTGGTGGCGACGCCGCTGGTACCGGCAGGCATGCCGGTGCTGTTTTCGCTGCTGGGCCTGCTGACATGGAGATCGCGCAAATGACGCATCAGGGAACCCTCATCGCAGGCATCGCCCTGCTGGCCGCCGGCACCTGGCTGATGCGTTTTGCCGGTGTCAGGCTGGGCAACCGTCTTCCTATCAGTGAGCGCTCACAGCAGATGCTCTCCGATGCTGCAACCATCCTGCTGCTGGCGGTGGCCGCGACCACGACGCTGTTTGAAGGTCACCATTTTGCCGGGGTGGCCCGGGTAGCCGGAGTCGGCTTTGCCCTGCTGCTGGCCTGGCGTCGGGCACCGCTGATTATGATTATTCTCGGAGCGGCGGCGATGACGGCGCTGCTGCGGTTTCTCGGTGTGCCCTGACGACGCGGGACTCCTCAGACCGAAAAAAGGGGCGGGGCGTTGTATTCGGATCTGGGATCACGGCATGATGATCCTTTACCTCCTGACAGGAAGTTTTCCATGCCTCGTCCGTTACAGATAGGTCTGCTGCTGTTCCCTGAACTCACCCAGCTTGATCTGACCGGTCCCTGGGAAGTCTTTGCGCGCACGCCCGGCGTGGCGTGCCATCTGATCTGGAAGGATAGTCAGCCGGTGCGATCCGATCGTGGCCTGTCGATTGTACCGACCACCACCTTTGAAGCCTGCCCGCCACTGGATGTGATTTTTGTGCCCGGCGGGCCGGGCCAGATTGCGTTGATGTCGGACACGGAAACGCTGGACTTCCTCCGGCAGCGAGCCGGTGAGGCGCAATGGGTCACCTCGGTCTGCACCGGTTCGCTGGTGCTGGGGGCCGCCGGATTGTTACAGGGCTACCGGGCCACCTCACACTGGGGTTCCCTCGATCAGCTGGCTCTGCTGGGTGCGCAGCCGGTGAGTGAGCGGGTGGTCCGGGACCGCAATCGCATCACCGGAGCGGGCGTGACTTCCGGCATCGATTTTGCCCTGACGCTGGTGGCGGAGATTGCAGATGACGCGACAGCCAGAGCGATTCAGCTGCAGATGGAGTACGATCCCGCGCCGCCCTATAACAGCGGTTCTCCGCAGAGTGCTCCCCCTCAGGAAGTCGAAGCAGCCCGGGCGAAGATGGCGACGTTTATCGCCACGCGCCGTGCGGCCACCGAAGCGGCAGCAGCGCGGCTACAGGCTGATCAGTTTGCGCACGCCGGGGATACGCAGCAGCAGCAGTGACAGTGTCATGCTGAATATCAGGGTCAGGGCGATAACCAGCAGCTTATCGCCCAGCGTCTCGATGCGGATCGCTGCGGCCAGCAGTCCAAAAATCAGATAGTGCAGGATGTAAACACCCGTCATGGTCTTTCCCAGCGTGGTCAGCAGCGGCGTCACCCACCGGGCGCGCGCCGGCAGCCGGATGGCGTTGATGCTGATGACGATCAGTATCACCAGCAGATAAACCTGTGAACCGGTCAGCAGCACCTCGTTGCTGGTCGCCAGGAAACGCGCAATAAAGTAATACCGCTCGTAGAGCCAGGTAAACAGGTAGACCGCAGGCAGCAGCAGCAGGCTGGTTTTTATCACCCGCGGTGAAGTGAAAAAGGGCATGACCGCCGGTGCGGCAATCAGCCGGCCCGACAGGTAGTAGAGCACCCATGTCCAGATGCGATACTGCGGCGGCAGTGAAAACAACCGCCTCTCCGGAGAGAGACTGGCAAGCAGGTCATAGGTGAACGCGAAAAGCAGCAGCAGAAAAATGAGTAACGCCATCACGCCCGGCCGCCGGACCAGCCGGTCGATCAGGGGATGCGACACATAAATCACAATCAGCGCGATCACAAACCACGGCTGAATCAGATACCCCTTGTGATGCATCCCGGCAAGCCAGAAAAAGCTGAACCAGAAGAGAAAGATCAGCAGAATGCGGCGAATCCTGCCGAGCTGCCACGCAGGGGTAGGCTGCTCACCCGCATCCATATAGCCGCTGAGCAGAAAATAGAGCGGCGTGGCGATGGTGGAGACGAAGCTCAGCACGTTGAGCGTCAGGCTGACATCGTAGTAGTAACGATCGTAACTCTGATAAAGCGTAAAAAACGACACCGCCGTGATGCAGGCCAGCGTCTTCAGCATCGCCAGCCCGCTCTTATTCACCCTGCGCCTCCTGCTCCCGACCGTGGAAGCAGCGATAGAGTACCGGCAGCACCAGCAGCGTCAGCACGGTGGCGAATCCCAGGCCGAAGATAATCACCACCGCCATGCTCTGGAAAAAAACGTCGCGCAGCAGCGGCAGCAGACCCAGTACCGTGGTGAAGGCGGTCAGCAGGATAGGGCGCAGGCGTGACGTCGCCGCATCAGTAATCGCCTGCTGCAAGGGTTTCTCCTGGCGGAACAGCCGGATCTCTTCAATCAGCACGATCCCGTTGCGGATCAGCATACCCGACAGACTCAGCAGGCCAATAAGCGCCATAAAGCCAAACGGAATGCCGGTGAGAAGAAAGCCACAGGTCACGCCAATCAAAGCCAGCGGCACCGTAATCCAGATAGCCACGGCGTCGCGCAGCGAGTTGAACATCAGCACGGTAATGATGAACATCGCCAGGAAGCCCACCGGCAGCGAACTGAGCAGGCCGCTCTGCGCTTCACGTGAGCTCTCCAGCTCGCCACCCCATTCCAGCCGGTAGCCCGCGGGCAGTCTGAGCTGATCGATCTGGGGCCGGACCCGGGCCACCACCTGGGCGGCGGTCAGCCCCGAAGCCGGATCGGGATCGGTCTGCACGGTCAGAACGCGCGTCCGATCGCGACGCATAATCAGCGGATTTTCCCACGCCAGCCGGAAGTCAGCGATCACATTGCTCATCGGCACAAAGTGCTGGAGCGCGGCGCTCCAGAGCTGGATATTCTCAATATGATCGACGCTCTGCCGCTCCTCATCGGCGGGGTAGAGCATTACCGGCATCAACCGCGAACCGTCACGGAAAAGGCCTACCGCGTCACCGCTGAAATTCATCCTCAGCGCCTGGTCAATATCCCGCTTATCAATGCCCAGCTCCTGCCCGCGCAGCGCCGAGTAGAGCGGGCGGAGCACCTTGCTGCGCTCCTGCCAGTCGTTACGTAGCGGGAAGGCTGAGCCATCAGCCAGGAAAATCGCATCCAGCTGGCTGCCGATATGACGCAGGACTTCAGGATCGGGGCCGATAACCCGCAGTGCGATCGCGCTGTCGCTGGCGCTGCCGAACTGAATGCGCTTAATGCGTGGCCTGACCTGCGGATAGTTCTGCTGGATAAACCTCTCGGTTTTCAGCGACAGCGCCTCCATCTGCCTGCCATCCTTCACCCTCACCATAATCTGAGCGAAGTTACTGTACTGGCGTGCGGCGTCATAGGTAAGCGTAAAGCGCAGCGCGCCCTGGCCGACGGTGGTTACCGTCGCCGCGACGCCCGGTTGCTGATTGATGAAGCGCGCAATGTCCGCTGCCGTCCCGGCGGTGTAGTGGATATCGGTGCCGTAGGGCAGCCAGAGATCGGTAAAAAAGATCGGCGTGCCGGAGGAAGGAAAGAAGTTCTGCTTCACCAGGGTAAAGCCATACAGCGACAGGGCTAACAGTGCCACCATCACCGTCAGTGTGGTCAGGCGAAAACGCAACAGACCACCCAGCGCCTTGCGATAGAGCCGGAAAACCACTCCCTGATAAGGCGCAGAGGCGGCGTTCTGCTCAGGCTGAATCGCACCCCGTCGCCGTTCACTCCAGTGGATAAACGCCGGCGTCAGGGTGAGGGCGGTTATCCAGCTCAGCATCAGGGAGATCAGCAGCACCTGAAACAGCGATTTGCAATATTCACCGGTGGAATCCTGCGACAGTCCAATCGGCGCAAAGGCAAGAATCGCGATGACCGTGGCACCCAGCAGCGGCAGGGCACTGCGACGCACCATGCGGGCAATGGCCTGTTGCAGAGGGCGGCCGCGCTGATGATCGATCTTTATCCCTTCCACCACCACGATGGCGTTATCCACCAGCATGCTGAGTGAAATAATCAGCGCACCCAGCGACACCCGTTGCAGCTCGAGATTAAAAAGAAGCATGATCAGAAGCGTACCGAGCACGTTAAGTGCCAGCGAGGCGGCAATCACCATGCCGCTGCGCAGGCCCATAAACAGCAGCAGCGTGCCCACCACGATGGCCAGCGCCATCAGAAAGTTGAGGATAAAGCCATCGACCGACTGCCTGACTTCGTGCGCCTGGTTATAGAAAACCTTCAGGCTGATCCCCACGGGGGTGTCCTGCTGATCCTGCTCCAGCTTCGCGGTGAGGGCATTGCCGACGTCGATCACATTGACGCCTGGCGCAAACGAAACGCCAATTGCCAGCGCCGCTTCCCCGTCAGCAAAGTAGAGGTTGGCCGGATTATCGGTCACGCCGCGTGTCAGGGTCGCGATATCACGCAGATGGAGATTCTGCGGACTGCCGGCGGGCAGAAGGGGCAGATCAGCCAGATCGTCAGGCGTCACCAGCTCGCCGGTGGGATGAAAGCGGATCGACTCGCTCTCAACCCGCAGCGCACCGGCACTGGCCACGCCATTGTTGCGGCTCAGCAGGTCCGCCACGCGCTGCGGCGTTATGCCGTAAGCGGTCATTTTGCTGGTGGAGAGCGCGATGCGGATCTCCTCCTGCTCAACGCCTGCCACCGCTACTTTCGCCACACCCGGCACCAGTACCAGATCGCGGCGCAGCTGATCGGCGTAGTTACGCAGCTCGCTGTTGGTAAAGTCTTTGCCGTGGATGACGAAGAAGTAGCCATACACGTCGCCAAAGTCATCATTGACCAGCGGCGCCTGCACACCAGGTGGAAACTGTCGGGCCGCATCGCCAACCCGGCGGCGCAACTCATCCCAGATTTGCGGCAGCTGATCGGCCAGATAGCGGGTGTGAATATTCACGGTAATCTGCGACAGGCCGTTGCCTGAAATGGAGGTGACGTTGTCCAGATAAGGCAGGCGTTGCAGCGCATTTTCCAGCGGCAGCGTAACCTCCTCCTCCACCTGCTGCGCGGATGCGCCGGGATAGTGGGTGACAATCACCGCCGACTTAATCGTAAACAGCGGATCTTCGAGCCGGCCAATATTCAGCAGGGCGTAGATCCCTCCCACGCCCAGTAGCAGAATGACCAGCCAGATGCGGACGGGCTTATCAAGAAAATGCGCCTGAATACCCATTATAACCCCCGCTCACGTTGCCAGATGCGCACCGCTTCACCCTGGCGCAGCTCCCCCACACCGGCGGCGACAATACGGTCTCCCGGCTTCAGCCCGCTCAGGATCTCAATGCCCTGAGCCGTCAGCCGCCCCGTGGTAACCGGCCTGTCAATGACGCGCAAGCTGTCGTCCGCCTCGTCGACCAGCCAGACGTGCGGTTGATTCGTCGGGCTGTGGTCCGGATTGAACACGGCGGCCACCGGCACCACCAGCCGCGGCTGGGCGACGGCATTCGGCAGATCATGCAGCCTGACGCGAACCGAGCCGCTGAGGCCGCTGACGCCCGGAAGATCGGCCGGACGCGGCATGGTCAGCACCACCTCCCAGGTCAGCGTCGCGGCGTTGGTCTGGCTGGTGTGCTCTTTGTACTGCGCGGTAAAAATGCGGCCCGGCAGGGCGTGAAACTGCACTTCGGGCTGATAGTGACGGTTCTGAACGTCCAGCGCGGAGAAGAGGGTTTCCGGCACGGTAAAGATAACGTCCAGCAGATCGGATCGCGTCAGCAGCGCAATGGGTTGCCCGGCGGCCACCACCTGATGATTTCGCGCCTGCACTTTTGCAATCACCCCGTCGAAAGGCGCGCGCAGGGTAAGAAACTGCAACTCTTCCTGCGCAATTTTCAGGGCCGTCGCGGCGGTGTCGCGGTTAGCTCGCTGCACGTCCATCTCTGACTTCGACACGGCGCTGCGCTGCTCCAGCGTGCGGAAACGCTGAAACTGCCGCTCTGCCAGTTGCAGCGCCGTCTGCCGGTCCCGCACCCGCAGCTTCGCATCGGCATCGTTCAGGCTGGCAAGAACCTGTCCCGCTTTCACCGCGGTGCCATCCCGGATATCGAGCTGAATTAACTGGCCAGGCCGTTTAAAGGCGAGATCGGTATTATCTCCGGCCTGAATACGCGCAGGAAAGACCCGGATATTTTGCGCCATGTCCGATTCAAGCGTAAAAACTTTAACGACGCGGGGCGGCGGCGCTTCCGGTTCTTTTTTTTCATCGCACGCTGTCATAAAGAAACAGCAGAGAAAAACAGAGATAACTTTGCGTTTAATCATTGTCTTCGCCTTAGCTGCAGATATTTCACGGCGGCACGATAAACACGAAGGCGTAATTCGCCCTGATGCTTTTCGCAACCGGGATAAAATAAAATTTGATATTCACTGTCTGCGTTTACCGCAACGGCAACAGGTTTGTGAATCCGTTTTATGCCGCCAGCTGCCTCACCACAAGCCAGGTCAGGAGGCCTGTCAGCGTCGTGGCGGTGACCGCGAAAATAACGAAACCGCAAAGCATGATAATGCTCTGTTTTTTCATCAGCGTTTCCTTTTTCAAGGCTGAATATAAGCCGAAGCACACTGCCTCAGATGACTTAAACCGTAGTTAAACGAAAAGCATCTTGTCATTCTCATAATATAAGTCAGATTTAATTTTTCCCGTTTATGTTATCCATCGGACGTTTCTTACCTAAATATGATATCGGTCATAACCGACGTGCAAGACTTCCCGCAAAATGCGTGCCTTTAATTGCGCCTTTAATTCATCGCTAAATGGCACGAGGTTTATATATGCTAAATAATGATAAGCAGGATAAAGCATCAGCTTTATCTGAGCGCCCCTGGTATCAGCGCAGTGTGACAGAGATATTTTCTGATCTGAAAAGCTCGCCCGCCGGATTATCGACTGCCGAAGCCCAGGAACGTCTGCGGAAGCAGGGCCCGAACGCGCTGCCGCAAAAGGCTGACCAGTCTGCGCTGCTCAAATTCATCGCCCATTTTAAAGATGTGCTGATCTATATCCTGCTGGCGGCGGCGGTGATCACCGCGATGATGGGGCACTGGGTGGATACCTTTGTCATTATTGGCGTGGCCGTGATTAACGCCCTCATCGGCTTTGTTCAGGAGAACAATGCCGAGAAATCACTGAAAAGCATCCAGAATATGCTCGCCAGCGAAGCGATGCTGATTCGGGATGGCAAACAGGTTACGGTGCCGACGCGCGATATCGTGGTGGGTGACGTGGTCATGCTGCGGCCCGGCGATAAAATTCCGGCCGACCTGAGACTGTATGAAGTGAATAATCTGCGGGTTGAAGAAGCCATTCTCACCGGCGAATCGACCGTGGTCTCAAAAAACAGCGATACGCTCAGCGGCGAAAAATCGCTGGGCGACCGACTGAATCTGGCCTTCTCCGGCACCACCGTCAGTTCCGGTACCGCATCAGGCGTGGTCATTGCCAGCGGCGGCGACACCGAACTGGGCCATATCAACGCGATGATCAGCGGCATCAGAGAAGCGAAAACCCCGCTGCTGGTGCAGATCGATAAACTTGGTAAGGCTATTTTTCTCATCATCCTGGCGATGATGGTGGTGCTGTTTATCTTTGGCTATCTGCTGCGCGATATCCCGCTGGGCGAACTGCTGCTCTCCGTGATCAGCCTGGCCGTCGCTACCGTGCCGGAAGGTCTGCCCGCCATTATCTCGATCATCCTGTCGCTGGGCGTCCAGTCGATGGCGCGATCCAATGCGATTATCCGGAAATTGCCGACCGTGGAAACGCTGGGCGCCATGTCCGTTATCTGCTCCGATAAAACCGGCACGCTGACCATGAATGAGATGACCGTGAAAGCGGTGGTGCTGGCGAAGAGCCGCTGGCGCGTCAGCGGTAACAGCTACGAACCCAAAGGGGAGATCGTGGCGGAGCAGGGCAGTGTGAATGCGGCGCAGGACCCCCTGTTCCAGCACTTCCTGCAGGCGGTCGATATCTGTAACGAGAGCCAGCTGCGTCAGGACAGTCAGGGACACTGGACCATCGTCGGTGGCCCGACCGAAGGGGCGCTCAAGGTGCTGGCGGCCAAAGGCCTGACAGCCCCGCAGCCGGTGGAAGTGGTCAGCAAACTGCCGTTTGATTCCCTCTACAAATATATGTCCGTCAGCTGTGCGGTTAATGGCGAATCCTGGGTGCTGCTGACCGGTGCACCAGATGTCCTGCTGACGCTGTGCCAGCAGCAGCAGACCCCTGACGGCCCGGAACCAATTGATCGCGCATACTGGGATGCGGCCATTACCACCTACGCCAGTGAAGGGCTGCGCACCGTCGCTGCCGCCTGGAAGAAAACCGCCGCTCCCGTGACGTCGCTGGATCACGCCGATCTGAAAAGTGAGATGGTTCTGCTGGGGCTGGCCTGCATGATGGACCCGCCACGTCCGGAAGCCATTACGGCCATTGATGAGTGCCAGAAAGCAGGCATCCGCGTCAAAATGATCACCGGCGACCATCAGGAAACGGCGATGGCGATTGGTCAGATGCTGGGGATCGGTAACAGCCAGGCCGCCATCACCGGTTATGAGCTGGAGCATATGAACGACGCCGAACTGGCCACGGCCGCGAAAAACTATGACATTTTTGCCCGCACCAGCCCGGAACATAAGCTGCGCCTGGTAAAAGCGCTGGAGGCGAGCGGGGAGATCGTCGGGATGACCGGTGACGGCGTGAACGATGCCCCCGCCCTGAAACAGGCTAACGTGGGCATTGCGATGGGCATCAAAGGCACGGAGGTCACCAAAGAGGCGGCCGATAT
This sequence comes from Pantoea sp. M_10, assembly GCF_008631515.1. Lineage (NCBI taxonomy): Bacteria > Pseudomonadati > Pseudomonadota > Gammaproteobacteria > Enterobacterales > Erwiniaceae > Pantoea > Pantoea sp. M_10. The sequence continues at coordinate 404,336 of NZ_VWUL01000004.1, forward strand.
GATTCTGGCTGACGATAACTTCGCCACCATCGCGGCGGCGATCAAAGAAGGGCGTCGGGTTTATGACAACCTGAAAAAGACCATTCTGTTTGTCATGCCAACCTGTATGGCACAGGGGCTGCTGATTATCATTGCGATTCTGATGGGCAATCTGCTGCCGTTAACCCCGGTTCAGATTCTGTGGATGAACATGGCGACCTCGGCCACGCTGTCGTTTGGTCTGGCGTTTGAGCCTGCCGAAGCTAACGTGATGCGCCGGCCACCGCGCAATGTTAAGGCCCACGTTATGGATGTCTACGCCATCTGGCGCGTGGTCTTTGTCAGCCTGCTGATCGCGGTCAGTGCTTTTGTGCTGGAAGCCTGGCTGCAGCCGCGCGGCTATACCCCGGAGTTTATCCGCACCGTGCTGCTGCAGATGCTGGTAACGGCGCAGTGGGTGTATATGCTGAACTGCCGTAACACCGATGGCTTCTCGCTGGATCGCGGTCTGCTGAAAAACCGGGGCCTCTGGCTCGTCACGCTGATGCTGATTATCCTGCAGGCGATCATCATTTATGTGCCCCTGATGAACACGCTGTTTGGTACCCGCCCGCTGCCGATCAACTACTGGCTGATTTCGCTGCTGGTCGGCATCGCCATCTTTGCCGTGGTAGAGATTGAAAAACGTCTCACCCGCGGCTGGCGGGTGAAAACGCCGTCACTGCGTTAACTCAGAAATCGGGTCCTGCCGGGGATAACTCGCCAGCAGGACTTTTTTGATCAGAAAGGTCAACGGAATGGCCAGTATCCCGCCGGTAATCCCCAGCAGAGACTGCCAGAACAGAAAGGCCAGCAGCTGCGTGGTCAGCGCCAGGTTCAGTCGCTTGCCAATCAGCAGCGGTTCAATCACCGAACTCAGACAGAGATTCAGCACCACAAAGAAGAGGGCTACCGCCAGCGCGACCTGCAGATCGAACAGGAGATAGCTCTGGATCACGGGCGGAATGGCCGCCAGAAACGAACCCAGCACCGGCACGTAGTTAAAAATGAACATCAGCACGCCCCAGAAAAAGGCAAACTTCAGCCCGATCAGATGTGCGCCGGCGCCCACGATCACCCCACCCAGAATGCTGGTCAGGGTTTTCACCCGGGCATAAACAATGACGCTCTGAATTCCCTCATGTAACGCCAGATAAAAGGCCCGCTGTTCTCCCTGCATACGCCGTTGCAGCGCATTTTTCAGCAGCGGCATCTCATAGAGCATAAACAGCAGCATCAGGAATACCATTATCCACCAGGAGATCACGCCCGGGATCTGCGTCAGAAAGGCGGTGACGATACGTACTATCGCTCCCGCATCCACAAAGGCCAGTAATCTGTCGGGGGTGACGGCAATATCCAGCCGGGCAAAGGCCAGCGTCAGCTGATCCAGTCGGGCGGCCAGCAGCACCGGCGCCTGACGACTGAGCTGCATCAAATCCGGTGTCAGCACCGAGAGTTTCAGGGTAGTGATGACCATGATAAACAGCATCAGGCTGATCACCAGCAGTGACGAGACGATGCGGGGGATATGCTTTTTATCCAGCCGGGTAATCAAAGGGTCAAGCATGATAGCCAGCAGCATCGCCAGCAGAACCTGGTTGATGAGCGGAGCGGCCAGATAGAGGCCTGTCAGAATAAGGGTCAGGCAGGCGAGCATAAACAGCACGCGTGCCAGCGGTGACCCGGGAGTGAACCAGCGTAGTCCCATGATGGGGCTCCTTCAGCTAACAGAAGCAGCAGTATAGATGAGGCGTCAGCCTGACTGCTTTGCGTCAGGTCAGGGGTGAGAGGCCCTCCACAGGCGGATGAGAAAGGGTGTTAAAAAAGCTTTGCCCGCAAAGTTAAAACGGCTATCTTAAAGGAAATGATCATTTCCTAATGGAATCGACGATGAATAACAACCCTCATCACGAGCGGGGACGACCCCGGGCGTTCGATACAGATGCCGCACTGGACAGGGCGATGCTGCTGTTCCGGCAGAAGGGGTATCACGCGACGTCAGTCGGCGATCTCGGGCAGGCGATGCAGCTGACCACCGGCAGCATCTATAAGGCCTTTACCGACAAGCGCACGCTGTTTGCAACCGTCTTTGCCCGCTATCTCTCACTGCGCAACAGCAGTCTGGCCGCGCGGCTGGCCGAATGTGAAACGGGCCGGGAGAAGCTGGCGGCGCTGCTGCGTTTTTATGTCGATTCCGTGCGCGATGTTGAAGGTGAACGCGGCTGTCTGGTCGCGGTCAGTGCCGTTGAGCTGCACACCCTGGATGAGGAACTGGCTGACGCGGTCAGCGCCGCCCTGCTGCGTAATCAGCAAAATCTGCAGCAGCTTATCCGACTGGGTCAGCAGGATGGCTCAGTCAACCCGTCACTGGAGTGTGACGCCACTGCCTCACTGCTGCTCTGCCTGGTGCTGGGCATACGGGTGGCGGGCAAAGTGGCGGCCACCCGGCCCGATGCCAGCATCATTCCGCTGGCGCTGAAAATTGTCGACTGAATTTTTTTGCTCATTAAGGAAATGATCGTTTCCTTATTATCAGGAGGTTTTATGCACGCTTTTGCTCCCTATCAGCACCATTTTGTCCGAACAGATTCACAGCGGCTGCACTACCTTAGCGCAGGCCATGCGCAGGCAGAAACCGTGGTGCTGCTCGCCGGATTTCCGCAGAGCAGCTTCGCCTGGCGGGAGGTGATCCCCCGTCTGGCGAGCCGTTTTCAGGTGATTGCACCTGACCTGCCTGGCCAGGGGGATTCAGACTTTCCGCCCGATGGCTATGATACCGACAGCGTGGCGCAGCATATCGTGGCGCTGCTGGATCAGCTGGGTATCCAGCGCTTTCATCTGGTCGGGCATGATATTGGTGCCTGGGTCGCGTGGGCGCTGGCGGCGGGCTTCAGGGAAAGGGTCAGCTCTCTTGCGCTGCTGGATGGCGGCATACCCGGTGTTACCCTGCCGGATTCATTGCCTGTCACGGGTGAAAACGCCGCTAAAATCTGGCACTTCGCCTTTCATGGCCTGAATGATCTGCCGGAAGCGCTGATTGCGGGCAGAGAGGCCATCTACCTGGAGTGGTTTTTTAACCGTAAGGCCGCGAATCCGCATCATATTAATGCGGCGGCGCGTCGTGAATATCTGCGCATCTTCCAGCAGTCCGGCGCGCTGCGCGCCGGACTGGCTTTCTACCGATCGTTTGAGCGCTCTGCAGAGCAGAATCGCCAGCGCGCGCAAAAAGGGAAACTGGAGATACCGCTGCTGGCAGTCAGTGCCGATCAGGGGTCGATACCGGATATGGCCACACCGTTACGCGCGGTGGCGCAGCCGGTTTACAGTGAAAATATTCTCGACTGTGGCCACTTTATTCCCGACGAACAGCCGGAGAAATTAGCGGAAATACTCTCACTCTTTTTTATGCGGCATCCGGATAAGCCGGAACGGATAAATTAATATCAGGGAAAGTAATGTTGCGAAGTGGATTATTAATATTATTACTTATCCACGACTCTCTCATACGGCTTTCCAATAAATAGTTCTATCTTATTGATTTATATTAATTCCTGAAGGCGCATTACGCGTTGCTTTCTGTCACGTGCTGTGAATAAATAAACGGTCATCACCATCCTGTATCAGGATGAAATAAAAATAAGGACCGGCATAGGCATGCCGGTCTGCTATTGCCGGGGCGGCTATGAATCAGGAAAAAGCACGACTGGCCGGGGAAATAAAAGCCAGAGTCAATGAACTTGAATCGCAGTTGGTTGCGATTCGCCGTGATATCCATGCGCATCCGGAATTAGGCTTTGATACGCTGCGCACTGCCCAGGTGGTGACCGACTACCTGCGGGCTCAGGGGCTGGACCCGCAAACCGGCGTCGGCCGCAGCGGCGTTGTTGTGGATATTGTGGGCGCAGAGCCTGGAAAGACGCTGCTGTTGCGCGCCGACATGGATGCGCTGCCCATCCATGAGCAGACGGGTCTGCCGTTTGCCAGCCGCTATCCCGGCAGGATGCACGCCTGTGGTCACGATATTCACACCGCGACGATGCTGGGTGTGGCCACACTCCTGCCGCACTATCGACAGCAACTGAAAGGCCGCGTCCGGCTGATCTTCCAGCCCGCAGAAGAGACGCCTGAGAGCGGTGCCGCAGCGATGATCGCCGATGGCGCGGCAGACGGCGTCGACTGGGCGATAACCCTGCATAACAAGCCTGAACTGACCGCGGGTGAGATTGCGCTGACCCGCGGCGCCAGCACCGCCTCCAGTGACGAGTTTGATGTCACGGTGCAGGGCGTTTCGACCCACGCGGCGCGTCCGCACATGGGCACCGATCCGATCATCGCCACCGTGCATCTCATCAGCCAGTTACAGAGCATCATTTCGCGTGAACGCGATCCGGCGCACTCTGCCGTGTTAACCATCGGACACATTGAGGGCGGCACCACCCACAACATCATTCCTGACAGCTGCCTGTTCCAGGGCACCATCCGGACCAAATCTCCCGAGGTGCGTGCTGCGATGGAAGCCTCCTTTAAACGGATGTGTGAAGGCGTGGCGCTGGCGCAGAATGTGCGGGTTGAGGTGAATTTCCAGCGGGGTGTTCCGCCCCTGATGAATGACGATCGCCTGATTGACGCCCTGGAAGAGATTTTGTCTCATCAGTTCGGTAAAGCCATCATCGCTCAGCCGAGCGCCAGCTTTGGCGCCGAAGATTTTTCACTGTTTACGGAACGGGTACCGGGATGTCAGATCCATATCGGTTCGGCAACCCCGGGCCGTGACGATCACCTGCATAACTCCGACTATCAGCCGGATGAACGCAGTATTGCCGCCGGGACGCAGGCGCTGACCCGCCTTGCCATTGATTTACTCTCCGAATAATAAATGAGGTTTTATGATGATGCGTAACCGTCTGTTCACGGCTTCTCTGACCGTGGCCCTGCTTGCCACGTCTGCATTCAGCCAGGCAAAAGATTTTGGCACCCTGAAGTTTGCTACCGAAGCGGCTTATCCGCCGTTCAATCAGACCACCCCGAGCGGAAAAATCGTCGGCTATGAGCCCGATATGGTGGCGGAGCTGGCTAAGCGGGCAGGTTTCAAATATGAAATCATTGCGCAGAAATGGTCAGGCATGATCCCGGGCCTGATCGACGGCAAATATGATGCGGTGGTCGATGCGGTGACCGTGACGCCGAAACGGGCTGAGGCGATTGACTTCACCCATCAGTACACCGTCAGCGTCTCCAGCTTTGTTACCGCCAAAAACAGCCCGCTGGCTACGCTGCCAGGCAGTGGCACGGTGGTCACGGCCGATGATGACGCGGGCATGAAAAAAGCGATCGACGATCTGAAAACCACCTTCAAAGGCAAAACCATCGCGGTACAGGTCGCCACCATTCAGGCCGATTTCCTGCAAAAATACCTCGGCGATGTGGCCACCATCCGGACCTATCAGGCCGGCCCTGAAACCTTTGCTGACCTGATGAACGGGCGCGTTGACGCGGTAATGGCGTCCCGCACCAACCTCAACGCCTTTGTGAAAAAGCATGCGGATGCGATCAGCAGCAGCGGCTACGGCTTCTCGGGTGGCGTACTGGGCGCGGGCTCGGCGATTGGCCTGCGCAAAGGCAACAGCGAGCTGCAGCAGGTGCTGAATCAGGCGCTGGAGTCGATGATCAAAGATGGCACGTTGAGCAAACTCTCAATCAAATGGTTTGGCGAAGACGTCGCGCCAAAAGCGTAACCGCGGATGCTGATGAACATAGACTGGCAGATGCTGGGTTTTGGGGACGAGGGCTGGGGCGGCGTGCTGCTTAACGCCGCCGCCGTCACCGTCAGCGTTTCACTTTGCGCCTGGCTGCTGGGTGCGCTGCTCGGCAGCGTCCTCTGCTGGATGCAGATCGCCGGCGCGCGCTGGCAGCGGCGGCTGGCAGCCGGTTACATCACGCTGTTTCGTGGCGTGCCGGAATTGCTGGTGATCTATCTGTTCTACTTTGGCGGACGCCAGGTGGTTTCCGCCGTCGGCACCGCGCTGGGGTTGCAGGGACCGTTCGATGTGAACGGTTTCGTGGCGGGGGCGATTGCCATCGGGCTGATCTCCGGTGCCTATCAGAGCGGCGTATTCCGGGGGGCCTTCTACGCTATTCCGGGTGGAACGCTGGAAGCGGCAACCGTCACCGGGATGGAGCGACTGATGATGTTCCGTCGCATCATCGTCCCGCAGGCGCTGCGCACGGCGTTACCCGGTATGGGCAACCAGTGGCAATCGGTGATCAAAGAGTCGGCGCTGGTGTCGGTGACCGGACTGGTTGAAACCATGAATCAGGTCTCAACGGCGGCCAACTCGACCCAGATGTCCTTTTTCTTTTACAGCGTGGGTGCCGTGATCTATCTGATTATCACCACCTGCTCCGATATGGTGTTCCGCTACGTGGAGAAATTTGCGATGCGCGGTCAACAGCGCGTGAAAAGCTAGGGAGTCCACGTGGATATCAACTTTTTACAGCAGACGCTGCTGGCGCTGCTGAAGGGATTGCCGCTGACCATCAACCTGGCGCTGCTGTCGCTGCTGGGAGGGGGCGTGCTGGCCCTGCTGCTTAATCTGCTGCGTATGACGCGAGTCGGCAGCCTGTTCTGCCGCTTTTATGTCTGGCTGTTTCGCGGCACGCCGTTGCTGATCCAGATCTTTATGGTCTACTACGGACTCGGCAGTTTACCGGCGGTGCGGGAGAGCCTGTTCTGGCCGCTGCTGCGCGATCCTTACTGGTGCGGCTTGCTGGCGCTGATCCTCAATGATGCCGCCTATACCTCGGAGATCCTGCGCGGCGGGTTGCGGGCTGTCAGCTCGCAGTCACTGGAAGCCGCCAGGGTGTCGGGCATGTCGTCGTACAAAATCTTTACCCGCATCACCCTGCCGATTGCGATCCGTCAGGCGCTTCCGGCTTACAGCAATGAAATCATCTCTATGATCAAGGCGACCTCGCTGGTCAGCACCATCAGCCTGATGGAGATGACCGGCATTGCGGATTCCATCGTCTCTTCCACGTTCCGGGCGCTGGAGGTATTCCTGAGCGCGGCGGTGATCTACCTGATACTGACCATGCTGGTCAGCAAAGGCGTATCAATGCTGGAACGACGCCTGTCACCTTACTACTTTGGAGCACGCTCATGACGGCCCCCACGATTATGCTGAGCCATCTCAGAAAGAGTTATGCGGGACACGAAGTGCTGCACGACATCAGTCTGACTGCCCAGGATGGCGACGTGATTTCGCTGATTGGTGCCAGCGGATCGGGCAAAAGTACGCTGTTGCGCTGCATCCCGTTTCTTGAAGTGCCTCAGGCCGGTGAGATAGCGGTAGGCGAAGTCAGCGTCACGCTGGATAACGCCGATGAAAAACTGAACCGGGAGCAGCGTCGGCGTATTAAGCTGATGCGCATGCAGCTCGGCTTTGTGTTTCAGAGCTTTAATCTGTGGCCGCATAAAACCGTGATGCAGAACATTATTGAAGCCCCGGTTCATGTGCAGAAGCGCAGCCACCGCGAGGCTGTCGAAGAGGCGGAAGCGCTGCTGCACAAGGTCGGGCTGTATGCAAAGCGCGACGCCTGGCCCTCTCAGCTCTCCGGCGGACAGCAGCAGCGTGTGGCCATTGCGCGGGCGCTGGCGCAGCAGCCGAAAGCGATTCTGTTCGATGAGCCGACCTCGGCGCTGGATCCGGAGCTGGTGGGCGAAGTCCTGCGGGTGATCCGCGGCCTGGCGGAAGAGGGGCGCACCATGATTATCGTCACGCATGAGATGGGCTTTGCGCGTGACGTGTCGAACAAGGCGGTGTTTCTGCATCAGGGGATCATCGAGGAGTCAGGTTCGCCGGAACAGGTGTTCCTCGATCCCATTTCGCCACGCTGCCGCGCCTTTGTGAACAGTCACTTTGAGCGTAACACCGGTCAGGCAGGCTGAGGCAGGCAGGGCCGCGCAGCGCGAACGACACCTTAAGAATGTCAGCAATCCCCGGGCGAACGCCGGGGATTGTTACAGCAGCGAACGGGAAGGTTTCATTCAGACAAACCGCTCCCGCCTCGATCTGACCCGGGACTAGGCTTCTGCGCCGGGACGGCCTGCGTCTACCATGGCCTGCCACTGCTGATAGCTGGGACGCTGCTGGATCTTCAGGTACCACGCTTTCAGCGCCTCACACTCCTCCGGAATAGCCAGATTCACCAGGGCGGCGAATATCATTCCACCGGTGACGGCAATATCGGCCATTGAGAAGGTGTTGCCCGCCACATAGGGCTGTGAGCGTAAAACGCGGTCAAAGTAGTGCATGCCCCTGAGCGCTTTTTCGCCCATCTTCGCACCCCATTCCGGATTCTGATAAAGCTCAACCTCGGGTCCCAGACCTGCGGTGGCATGATGGAAATAGACGCTTACCGCATCCAGAAATTCAATCTCGGCCCGTTTAGTCATCATATGAATCACCCCCTGTTCCAGCGGGGTCACACCCGTCAGAAGGGGATGTTGATCCTGCCGATCCAGATATTGCGTGATTGCCGTACATTCCGCGATCAGCGTCCCATCACTCAGTTCTAACACCGGCAGTGTGCCTGAGTAGTTGATGGCTAAAAAATCCGCCTTTTTATGTTCCCCTTTCCAGAGATTGACCGGAATAAATTCGACCTGAGAAAGCAGCCCTTTTTCCGCCAGGGCTATTCTGACCCGGGCAGGATAGGGGCCGTCATACCAGTCGTAAATTTTCATCGAAGGTTGAGTTGAAACGTGTGATGCAGCGTCTGAAGAAGTCATGATTTATTTACCTACCTGTCAAATGGTAGGTGAATTGTGGCCAGGGAAATGCGGCCTGTCAACATCTGTCTACCAGTTGGCAGGTAAAAATTTTTTCCCTATACTTCCTCCTCACGTTTCAGAGGAAAACAGCGTTATGAGCTTGAATGCGCGTGAGGCCATCCTGGCAGCCGCAAAGCGTGCTGCGCAGAATCATGGTTACAACGGGATAAATTTCCGCACCATTGCTGACGAAGTCGGCATCAAAAATGCCAGTATCTATTATCACTTCGCCAGTAAGGCAGACCTTGGCGCGGCTGTGGCAAATCGCTACTGGCAGGATACTGCACAGGCTTTACAGACCATCCGGGAGCAAAGTGCCTCTCCCGCTGAAGCCCTGAAGCACTATCCGCAAATTTTCCGGCGTTCTCTGGCTGACGCCAACAGGCTCTGTTTATCCAGCTTCATGGCGGCTGAATATGATGATTTGCCTGAAGAAGTGAAGCGTGAGGTGCAGTGTTTCGTCGACGCGAATGTGGCATGGTTGCATCAGGTGCTGAATGAAATGACGCCCGATGACGCACAAAAAAACGCGCAGCGTGCGCTGGCCATCTATACCGCGGTTGCCGGTGCGCAGTTAATTGCCCGCACGCGGCAGGATATTACCCTGTTCGATCATCTGATGGCGACCTATGAGGAGAGCGGCCTGATTCCGCTGCCGACGCAAGCCTGAATATCCCCGCCGGAACGCGTTGTTCAGCGACGGGCGGCAGCCGCTCAGCAGGATTCGCGTCACGACGGATAACGCCTCAGGTCTTAACCGCCTGATGGCGCAGGCCGCCTGCCAGTAGCGTGAAGGCTTCAAGCATCTCTGGGAGCGCCTTTTCCGGGTTGCTGCTGGCTGCAACCCAGAGTGCAGCATTGAGGGCGCTGCTGTTAAGCAGATGTGCGGCGGCGTCGGCATCGACCGGCTTAACCGCACCGCTTTCAATCAGCCTGACGAGACGTTCCCGTGTGGCCGCCAGGCAGCTGTTCTGGCTGGGCCACTGTGCAGGATCGCCCAGGAAAGCCGGGCCATCCCGCAACACGATGCGCTGGACTTCGGCATCCATCGCCAGACGAATGTAGGCGATCCCTTCGGCGATCAGCCTTTCCCACTCATCCGTTACCGAAGCGGCCGCCGCCTGAGCCCGCTGCGCCATTTCCCCATCGACCTGCGCCACCACCGCTGCCAGCAGCCCTGTTTTGTCGCCAAAATTGTGATAGAGCGCGCCGCGCGTCAGCCCGACGCTCGCCGTCAGTTCATCCATTGAGGCCCCGGCAAAGCCCTTTTCAGCAAAGGCTTTCCGTGCTGCTGCGATCAGTTTTGCACGGTTTGCTTCCATCGTTTCAGCGCGACTGGCTGCCATAAACTCCTCCAGATCACATACGCCGCGTATATTATTTGACATACGGAGCGTATGTATTATTAATGTGACATACGCGGCGTATATTAAATCATTCCGGTTTGTGCCGCATCCTGCATTCATTCCGTAACCCGAGGAAACACGATGATCACGCGCGAACCCATTTTTCCCGCTCACCGACACGCACTTTATCAGCAGCATGGCTATTCAGCGGCAATCCGCTCAGGCGATCTGTTGTTTGTCTCCGGTCAGGTCGGCAGCCGGGCTGACGGCACGCCGGAACCTGATTTCGCGGCCCAGGTCGCCCTCGCATTTGACAATCTGGCGGCGACGCTGGCGGCGGCAGGATGCACCTTTGATGATTTGATCGACGTCACCACATTTCACACCGATCCTGAAAATCAGTTTGCGACGATCATGCAGGTCAAAGCATCCATCTTTCCGCAACCGCCTTATCCCAACTGGACCGCTGTCGGCGTGACCTGGCTGGCGGGGTTCGATTTTGAGATCAAGGTCATTGCCCGCATTCCCGGATAGCGGAAAGTTCTCGTCACACGATCCTGCCAGCGGCACTGTGATCAGTTCTCTTTACGTCCCAGGAAACGCTCTTTCATCAGCGAAAGAGCAATGCCGATATCCAGCACGGGCGAGGGCGGCATGAAAATGGCCTGGCCCAGCGACAGCATATCCGCAAGGTGCGGGTTATCCTGCTTCAGCATGAAGTCAGCCAGCAGCGAACCCGCCACGGTCTGTTTCGATACGCCCGCGCCGTTACAGCCGCCTGCCGTGCAGATAAATCGGTTCAACGCACCCCATTGCGGTGCGCCGTTGCGTGTCACGCTCAGGGTGCCGGACCAGGTGTGTGTGATCTTCACGCTGTTCAGGGTGGGATAGAGTTTGCTGAACAGGCGCTGATGGTGTTGCGTCGCCTGATGGGTTTGTGCCGCAGTGACCTGTCCCCGAAGCGCGGGAATAACGTGCTGGCGAATCAGAAAACGGCGGTCGGAGGTGAAACGAAAGGTGGCCCCGGCAATGGCATTCACCGGCGTGATGCCCCAGCTCTGCATCGGGGGCAGCGTCGCCAGTTGCGCGTCTGTCAGCGGTTCGGTGATGCTGGCGAAGGTGGCCATAGCGGCCTGACGGGCCAGGCCAGGGCGCAGTTCTGGCGATAACGCGTTGGTCGCCAGCATGAGCTGAGCTGTTCTGATTGTGCCAAAAGGGGTCACCACCTCCGCCAGACTGCCGGTACGAATTCCCAGTACGGGTGTATTTTCGAAGCGCTGAACATTTTCCGGTAAATGATGGTGCAGGCCGGCAATCAGCTGCGCCGGATTAACCAGCACACAGCCCGGCGTAAAGATCCCTTTGCTGTAAAAGCGCGTACCGAGTTTATGGTACAGCTCATCGCTGTAAGCCAGCGTCCAGGGTTCATCCATGAGATCGAGATGGCGGCTGTATTCATTTAAAATACGATCGTTGCCCCGTTCCGCCTGACAGTGATATTTCCCCACCTTCTCCCAGTCGCACTGAAGGTTATGCTGCGAAATCTCCTGCTCGAGCTGCCGGATGCCTTCCTGGAGCAGATTCCGGTAAGCATTCGCCTTTTTTAACTCCGCCGTGGAGCTGCCAATATTGTGGGGCAGTCCGATAACAAACCCTGAATTGCGCGCCGATGCGCTCTCCCTTGTGGTACAGGCATCGACAATAACGATTTTCAGCTCAGGTTTAATTTCTGCCAGGCGGCGCGCAAAAGCGACACCGGCGAACCCCGCGCCGACGATAACCCAGTCTGCCGTGATATCGCCTCGCAGAGCCGGTTGCGGTGCATAAGCGTGCCCGCCCGCAGGCCAGCCCGGTTCATTATGATTAAAAGGTAGTGATGCGTAGCGCAATTCCCTGTGCCCTATAGAAAAATAAAGGAATTTTATAAGGGAAAGCAGGATCGCAGTGCCAGCGGTAACCTGACGAAGATTGATTTCAGACAAATTTCGCGGGCAGAGGTCGCTATTCTCTTTACCGCCTTGCCAGCAGGCGATAAGGATTTCAGATTAAATCACCCGGATTATCTCAGCCGTGACCTGCATGGCGGCTTCATCCAGCGTGCCTTCATTACGGCATAAAACCCAGCCGGTGCGGGCAATTTCACGCTCGAACGCCCGCGTGCATTCGGCATGCTCTTCCAGCCTGTGAAGGACCGTGCTTCCCAGCCCCCGGGAGCGTGCTGCGGCCCGTGACCATGAAATCTCAGGCGCGGTGACCACGCCGACATGCAGGTCCGGTATGCGCACGTCCTGCGCGTGGTTCATCTGCAAAATCTCTGCAAACGGGATCCGCCGGCGAAAGGCCGCGTCGGAGGGATACCAGCGATCCATCAGGATAATGCTGCCGGGCGGCTGGCGGGTCAGCACGTTGCGGGAAATCCACGCACGGCTGGCCGCTAAGCGCTCACAAACTTCCCGTTCCAGATCCACAGAGGGATCTCTGGCGAGCCGGTTAACCAGCGCCATGGTCTGCGCTCTGTCAGGATCGCTTTTTTTCTCGCAAAGCCGGACCACCTTTCGGTTGTCTGCCCTTAACCGTGCCGTGATCGCTTCCAGCAGGGTCGTTTTACCGGCACCTTTGGGGCCATCCAGAGAAACAAACAGCTGACGATTCATGGTCTGACTGACGGATGAGAGGGGATGTGGGTGAAATCTTTCTTTGCCAGAGACATCTTCTTTCCTGAATGAATGAGCTGATTCTGATCGCGCAATTAATCCTGCAAAGGATAACAGGTTGTCCAGTTGTAGTTGACCTCTGCCAGCATGAGTTCGCCTTCCACCTTTCCGTAATCGAGGGTCTGGCGGGCCAGAAAGAACTGCCGCAGCGGCGCGGGTAAATAAGCCGCGCCGTAGCGCAGCAGGGTCGAGTGCCAGAAGGGGGCCGGCAGGGCGCTGCCGGTGTGACGCATCAGCAACTCTTCTTTCCAGCGGGAGTTGAGAACCTCTTCACAGAAGGCGTGACGCAGGTCTGTTGCCGGCGCGTCGGGGATGCCCGCCAGCAACAGCTGTCCCGGCAACGCGACTAAACGAAGATCTCTGATAACAATGTTTTGCGCGTGAAAACCGGACCAGAGCGCCCTGAGTTCAGCTATTTTTTCCGGCAAAGGTGCGTGCTCAATATAGAGCGGCAGGGTCAGAGGTAAAAAGGTAAAGTGCAGACCCCGCTCCGGCAAGGTATCGGCCAGAGGGTCATCCCGGGTAAGCTGTTTCAGTTCATCCAGCAAACGTGAAACCGCGGGGGGAACGGCGGGCTGAATGCCGGTTGCCAGGGCCAGCTTCACCGGGTCGTAATAGCTCTCTTTCTTAATCTCCCCAATCCCCGCGTTTTTCGCCCACATCGCGAGCGTTTTCTCACTGGCAGCGTGATAGAGGTTTTGCAGGGTTGCTGAATTCATGACACTCCTTCTGACAGTCGGGGGAAACAGAGACGCAACGTCAATATTATCCCTGCCATCGCATCCGGGCCAGGCGATTCATTCAGTGATCATTCCGGAAGCGGTAAACCTCACTACTTACCGGGCTTTATCGGGGCTACCGGATCTCCTGATACCGCCTTAACCGGACAACATCGGGACAGATCGGGACAAGCGCGGGCATGAGTCTGGAATCCATGTTGTTGCTCTGCTATTCATGAGGCCGATGACGAAAACGTATGTCTGTTACCGGAGATAAAATGAATTTTTACCGCAGCACAGAATTTACCGGTTCGAAGGCCTGGGACGCTCAGCACATCGCGAGCTTCGGCAATACCAGCGTGAAACTTCACTGGACCGATCGGCCCTATAAGTGGCACATCAACGATGGGCAGGAGGTTTTTGCGGTGATGGATGGGTGTGTTGAAATGCAATATAAAGAACAGGGTGAGATTAAAAGCAGGGTTCTGAATACAGGCGATATTTTCTATGCCAGTGAAGGAACAGAGCATATTGCGCGTCCCCAGGGCGTTGCCCGCGTGCTGGTCATCGAGAAAGAGGGATCGGTTTAACCGGAAACCTGTTCCGCCGGGTAAGGAGGCGCATCAGACTGACCGGATAGGCCGCTCCGGCAGTAAAGGCCGTTTCCGGCCTTTTTTCCCGGACATATCAGTCAGCGATCTCAGGCTGCGCGCACCTGTGGCATCTCGATATCTGCGCTGATACGTGCTCCGTCAGCATCAAACACCATGCAGTGCTGCGGATGGAAAGTGGGACGCAGGGTCTGGTAGGGATGGAAGTGCACGTCCCCGGGCAGCAGCATTTTGAAACCATCATAACCGTGGCTCTGCCCAAACAGACAGGTGTTGTTGCCCAGACGTTCCACGACCTCGCAGTGAAAGTGGATGCTGAGTGGCGCATCACCGTTGATCTGAAGCTGTTCCGGTCGGATGCCCAGCGTGATTTCATCGCCAGGCTGCAGCTGGCGCAGAGGTAAAGGAAGCTGCAACCGGTGTTCCCCACCATTGATCAACGCGATCAGCCCCGCCGGGCCACACTGTTCCACGCGGGCGGGCAGAAAGTTCATCCTGGGTGAGCCGATGAAACCCGCCACAAAACGGTTAATCGGATTGTAATAGAGTTCCATCGGTGGGCCGACCTGTTCCACCTTGCCATCGTTCAACACCACAATCCTGTCGGCCAGCGTCATCGCTTCGGTCTGATCATGCGTGACATAGACCATTGTGGTTTTCAGCTCCTGATGCAGTTTTGCAATGTGCAGCCGCATATCGATGCGCAGCTCCGCATCCAGATTCGACAAAGGCTCATCAAACATAAATACCCCGGGATTACGCACAATGGCACGACCAATGGCCACGCGCTGACGCTGGCCGCCGGAAAGCTGCCGGGGTTTGCGATCCAGCAGGTGCGCAAGCTGAAGCGTCTTTGCAACGGTTGCGACCTGATGCTCAATCTGCGCCTTTGGCAGCCCATTCACCTTCAGGCCGTAGCCAATATTTTCTGCCACCGTCATATGGGGATAGAGCGCGTAGGACTGAAACACCATTGCCACGCCGCGATGTGAGGGGGCGACATCATTCATCACCTCCTCACCGATCAGGATCTCCCCGTCACTGATCTCTTCAAGCCCGGCAATCAGCCGCAGCAGGGTGGATTTACCGCAGCCTGAGGGACCCACGAAGACCGCAAACTCTCCGGCTTCAATATCAAGCGCGATGTTTTTCAGCGTTTCTGTTTTACCAAAGCGTTTGGTCACATTTCTCAATCTGATGCTGGACATGCTGATCCTCATGGTATGGTTCTGGTGGCTTAAATGTAATACGTATACCAGATGGTCGATTTACATGTCAGCCGTGATGCTACCTGCCATGACTATAACGTTACGCCAGGAGGCACCCTACCGCTGTTTTTGATTTCTGTAATAGCGATCACACATTGGCACGAAGGGGCTGGAGCGTTTCTGATGTTCCGCGTAGCGTAAGCGAAATTGCGATACGTTAATCACGTTGAATTTGCCTGACAACTCCCTGCCATCTGCAAAATTGTCAGGTTTAGATCAGCGGAAATAACTTTAAATGTAATACCTTCACATGAGGCCAGTAATGAAAATCAAAACCAGCGTGACGCTACTTCTGTCAGCATTGATGCTGAATCAATCCGTCTGGGCCGCTCAGCAACTCACAGTCTGGGAAGATATTAAGAAAGCGGATGGCATCAAAGCAGCGGTCGCTGATTTCCAGAAGCAGTTCAATGTTGATGTGAAAGTACAGGAGATGCCTTTTGCACAGCAGATTGAAAAGCTGCGCCTGGACGGGCCGGCCGGAATCGGCCCTGATGTTCTGGTCATTCCTAACGATCAGCTTGGCAGCGCGGTCGTGCAGGGATTACTGGCCCCACTGAAGATTGACGCAGCAGAGCAGGGCGCTTACACCCCTTCGGCGATGGCGGCCTTCACGCAGAATAAGGTGGTCTATGGCATACCTAAAGCCGTAGAAACGCTGGTGCTGATTTACAACAAAGATCTGCTGCCCGCGCCGCTGAAAACCGTGGATGAGTATCGCGCGTTCTCGCAGAAGCAGCGCGAGGCAAAACAGTATGGCCTGCTGGCGAAGTTCGACCAGATTTACTACAGCTGGGGCGTGATGGCTCCGATGGGCGCTTACATCTTTGGTAAAAATGCACAGGGTGCGATCAACACTCAGGATATCGGACTGAACACGCCGGGCAGTGTGGAGGCCGTGACCTATCTCAGGCGCTTCTTCAGCGAAGGATTGTTGCCTGGCGGCATCATGGGCGACAACGGCCTTAACGCAATCGACTCGCTGTTTACCGAGAAGAAAGCGGCGGCGGTGATCAACGGGCCGTGGGCGTTCCAGCCTTATCAGGCGGCCGGGATAAACTATGGCGTGGCACCACTGCCGCTACTGCTAAACGGCAAGCCGATGAGCTCCTTCCTGGGCGTTAAAGGCTATGTGGTATCGACCTGGAGCAAAGATCAGGCGCTGGCACAGAAGTTCCTCTCCTTTATCAACCAGCCGCAGTACGTGAAAGCGCGCTATCAGAAAACCCAAGAGATCCCGCCGGTGACTGCGCTGATGAACGATCCGATGATTAAAGATGATGAGAAAGCCAACGCGGTCGCGGTGCAGTCAGCGCGCGCGTCAGCCATGCCAGGCGTGCCGGAAATGCAGGAAGTGTGGGGGCCGGCTAATGCGGCGCTGGAACTGAGCGTTTCCGGCAAGCAGGCGCCAAAAGCCGCGCTGGATAACGCGGTGAAACAGATCACCATGCAGATTGAAGCGATGCAGGCCAGTAATCAGTAAGGCCGGTTCACGGGATTACCCTACAGGATAAGGATCAGAGAGTGGCTATATCTTCCGAGGAACATCTGGTGACGGCCAGGCGTCCGCGTCGTCATGCGACGACCGGTGCACTGCTGGCACTGCTGCCTGGCTTCGGCCAGTTTTACCACCGCCAGTGGGCGAAAGGCGTCTGCTTTCTGATTCTGCTCAGCAGCTTTGCCGGCATCTTCCATGATTTTCTGCGAGAAGGATTCTGGGGTCTCTACACGCTGGGTGAAGCGGTGCCGCGTGATAACTCCATTTTCCTGCTGGCGGAGGGAATTATCAGTGTGCTGATAGCCGCTTTCGGCGTGGCGATCTGGGGATTGTCGGTGCGTGACGCCTGGATCAATGGCGCTAAGCGCGACAGGGGAGAGCCACTTAACAGTGTGCGTCAGCAGTATCAGCTGCTGCTGCGTGACGGCTTCCCCTATCTGATGATCTCGCCGGGCTTTATTCTGCTGGTGTTTGTGGTGGTGTTTCCCATTCTGTTTGGATTCGCCATCGCCTTCACCAACTACAACCTCTATCACACGCCACCGGCGAAGCTGGTGGACTGGGTGGGTTTCAAAAACTTCATCAACATTTTTACGCTGTCAATCTGGCGCTCCACCTTCTTCGATGTGCTGCAATGGACCGTGGTCTGGACGCTGCTGGCGACCACGCTGCAGTGCACCGTCGGCGTGATGCTGGCGATTCTGGTCAATCAGAAGGACCTGCGCTTTAAGCCGCTGATCCGCACTCTCTTTATCCTGCCCTGGGCGGTGCCGGGCTTTGTCACCATTCTGGTATTTGCCGGGATGTTTAATGACAGCTTTGGCGTAATCAACAATGCGATTCTCGACTTCTTTGGCATCGCACCTAAAGCCTGGATGACCGACCCGTTCTGGACTAAAACCGCGCTGATCATGATGCAGACCTGGCTCGGCTTCCCGTTTGTGTTTGCGATGACGACCGGAGTGCTGCAGGCGATCCCTGAAGATCTCTATGAGGCGGCAATCATGGATGGGGCCAGCGCCTGGACACGACTGAAAACCATCACGCTGCCGCTGGTGCTCTACGCCATTGCGCCGATCATCATCACGCAATACACCTTCAACTTTAATAATTTCAACATCATCTACCTGTTTAACAATGGTGGTCCGGCGGTGGCGGGATCGAATGCCGGCGGCACCGATATCCTGGTGTCTTGGATCTACAAGCTCACCATGTCGTCGTCGCAATATGCCATCGCCGCCACGATCACCATTCTGCTGTCGATTTTCGTGGTAGGTCTGGCGCTCTGGCAGTTCCGCGCGACCCGGTCGTTTAAACAAGATGAGATGGTGTAAGGGAGCAGTTATGGCGAAGTCCGGCAGTATTAAACGCGAAAGGTGGATACGCCTGTCGCTGACCTGGCTGGTGGTGCTGGCCGTCACGACCATCATTATCTATCCGCTGGTCTGGACGGTAGGCGCATCACTGAATGCGGGCAACAGTCTGCTCAGCAGCGCGATCATTCCGGAGAATGCGTCGCTGCAGCACTACCGCGACCTGTTCAACGGCACGGTCCCTTATCTGACCTGGTACTGGAACTCGATGAAAATCAGCTTCCTGACCATGGTACTGACGTTAATCAGCGTCAGCTGTACCGCCTACGCCTTTTCCCGCTTTCGTTTTAAAGGGCGGCAGAATGGCCTGATGCTGTTTCTGCTGCTGCAGATGATCCCGCAGTTTTCGGCGCTCATCGCGATTTTCGTCCTGTCGCAGCTGCTGGGATTAATCAACAGCCATCTGGCGCTGGTGCTGATCTATGTCGGCGGGATGATCCCGATGAACACCTGGCTGATGAAGGGCTATCTCGACTCGATTCCCAAAGATCTGGATGAGTCGGCACGTATGGATGGTGCTGGCAATCTCCGCATCTTTGCAGAGATCATCATGCCGCTGTCGAAGCCGATTCTGGCGGTGGTCGCGCTGTTCTCCTTTACCGGACCGCTGGGCGATTTCATCCTCTCCAGTACCATTCTGCGCACGCCGGAGCAGTACACGCTGCCGATTGGCCTCTACAACCTGGTGTCGCAAAAAATGGGTGCCAGCTACACCACCTATGCGGCCGGTGCCGTACTGATCGCCTTGCCGGTCGCGGTGTTCTATCTGGCCCTGCAGAAATACTTTGTCTCCGGCCTCGCCTCAGGCAGTACAAAAGGATAAATCATGTCACCAAAACGATTATTTCTCGCCCTGGCGCTGGCCTGGGCGACGCCGCTGCTCGCCGCCGGACAGCCAGACATCGCCTCTGCCGGACCGTGGCCTGCCGATTTTATCAGAGGGGCGGACATCTCTTCGCTGGCAGAACTGGAGAAGCAGGGCGCGAAATTCTATAACGCTGCGAATCAACAGCAGGATGCTATCGCCATTCTGAAAGCCAGCGGTATCAACACTATCCGGCTGCGGTTGTGGGTCGATCCTACCGATGACAACGGTCACACCTATGGCGGAGGCGGTAACGATCTGCCGACCACGCTGGCGCTGGCGAAGCGTGTCAAAGCGGCAGGTCTGAAGCTGTTACTCGACATACATTACAGCGACTTCTGGACCGACCCCGGCAAGCAGTTCAAGCCTAAAGCCTGGCAGTCGCTGACCTTTCCCCAGCTGGAAGTAAAGGTGCATGACTACACGCGCGACACCCTCGCCCGCTTCAAAGCAGAAGGCGTGATGCCGGATATTGTGCAGATTGGCAATGAGCTTAATGGCGGCATGCTCTGGCCGGAAGGCAAAAGCTGGGGCCAGAACGGCGGTGAGTTTGATCGGCTGGCGGGCCTGCTCAAGGCAGGCATCAGGGGGCTGCGTGAAAACCTCAGCGATCCGCATCAGGTGAAGATCATGCTGCATCTGGCTGAGGGCACCAAAAACGATATGTTCCGCTGGTGGTTTGACGAAATTGTTAAGCGCGATGTGCCGTTCGATGTGATCGGACTGTCGATGTACACCTACTGGAACGGCCCCATCAGTGCACTGAAAGCAAACATGGATGACATCTCCCGGCGCTACGACAAAGACGTGATGGTGGTGGAAGCCGCCTATGGCTACACACTGGAAAACTGCGATAGCGCTGAGAACAGTTTCCAGGCCAGAGAGGCACAGGCAGGCGGTTATCCGGGCACGGTCGCAGGGCAGGCGGCTTATCTGCATGACCTGATCACAGCGGTACTGGCGGTGCCGGATCATCGCGGTAAGGGCGTGGTGTACTGGGAACCGGCGTGGATCCCCGCGCCGGGTAATACCTGGGCCACGCCCGCAGGCATGAAATATATCCACGACGAATGGAAACAGGGTAACGCCCGCGAGAACCAGGCGCTGTTTGACTGTCACGGCAAGGCCCTGCCTTCGCTACAGGTTTTCAATTAACTATCAGCGTTGACGCTGATCTCTTCCTCTGAGGAACAGGTATGAATAAATTTCCCCCGCTCAGCGCCCGGGTTAACCGGCTGCTGCATGGTGCTGACTACAATCCGGAGCAGTGGATGCACCAGCCGGGCATTATTGATGACGATGTCGCGATGATGAAGCAGGCGAACTGTAACGTCATGTCGGTGGGTATCTTCAGCTGGGCTAAGCTGGAGCCGGAAGAGGGACGCTATGAATTTGGCTGGCTGGATGAAGTGATCGATTCGCTCTGGCTGGAGGGAATATCTGTGTTTCTTGCCACGCCCAGCGGAGCGCGCCCGGCCTGGATGTCGCAGGCTTATCCGGAGGTACTGCGTGTGGGGCGCGATCGCATACCCGCCCTGCATGGCGGCCGTCATAACCACTGTATGACCTCACCGGTGTATCGTCAGAAGGTGCAGGCGATAAACAGCAGACTGGCGGCGCGCTATGCGCATCATCCTGCGGTGATCGGCTGGCATGTCTCTAACGAGTATGGCGGGGAGTGTCACTGCGACCGCTGTCAGCAGGCCTTTCGCGGCTGGCTGCAGCGCCGCTATGAGACGCTGGATAATCTGAATCTCGCCTGGTGGAGTGATTTCTGGAGTCATACCTACAGTGACTGGTCACAGATTGTGTCGCCAGCGCCGCAGGGTGAAATGTCGATCCACGGTCTGAATCTGGACTGGCGTCGGTTTATGACCGATCAGGTGACGGACTTCTGTCGTGAGGAGATTAAACCGCTCAGACAGGCGAATCCTGACCTGCCCGCGACCACCAATTTCATGGAGTATTTCTACGACTACGATTACTGGAAGCTGGCATCAGCACTCGATTTTATCTCCTGGGATAGCTATCCGATGTGGCACAACGTCAGGGATGAGACCACGCTTGCCTGTTATACCGCGATGTACCACGACTTGATGCGCACCCTGAAACAGGGCAAGCCCTTTGTATTAATGGAGTCGACGCCAGGCGCAACGAACTGGCAGCCGACCAGTAAGCTGAAGAAGCCGGGGATGCATATTCTCTCTTCCCTGCAGGCAGTGGCGCATGGTGCGGACGCGGTGCAGTATTTCCAGTGGCGCAAGAGTCGGGGTTCAGTTGAGAAGTTTCATGGTGCGGTGGTCGATCATGTCGGTCATCTTGATACCCGCACCGGGCGTGAAGTCAGAGAGCTGGGCCGGATGCTGGCAGCGATGACGCCGGTCATGGGCAGTCGGGTTGAGGCGCGCGTCGCGATCATTTTTGACTGGGAGAGTCGCTGGGCGATGGATAACGCGCAGGGACCACGCAATCTGGGCCTGCATTATGAGCGCACGGTGAACGAACACTATCGTGCCTTCTGGGAGCAGGGGGTGGCGGTGGATTTGATTAACGGCGACAGCGAACTCAGCGGCTACGATCTGGTAATTGCGCCGATGCTCTATATGGTGCGTGATGGTTTTGCAGCACGGGCCAGGCAGCATGTGGAGCGCGGCGGCCATTTTGTCGCCAGTTACTGGAGCGGCATCGTGAATGAGAGCGATCTCTGTTACCTCGGAGGATTCCCGGGTCCGCTGCGGCCATTACTCGGCATCTGGTCAGAAGAGATCGATAGTCTGACGGATGAGGAGTTCAACGGCGTGCGCGGGATACGTGGCAATGAGCTGGGGCTGAGCGGACCTTATCAGGCGCGCGAGCTTTGCGAACATATTCATCTGGAAGGGGCGACGGCGCTGGCCAGTTACGAGAGTGATTTTTATGCCGGAACGCCAGCGGTGACCGTAAATCGGGTGGGGCAGGGTAAAGCATGGTATATCGCGTCGCGTAATGATCTGTCGTTCCATCGGGATTTTTATGGTGCGCTGATTAAGCAGCTGGAATTACCGCGCGCACTGCCGATTGAGCTGCCACCTGGGGTGGTCGTTCAGCGGCGTACCGATGGTGAACAGGCGTTTCTGTTTGTGCAGAACTTTACTGGCCAGACGCAGCAGGTGTTATTGCCTGCCGGGCTGAGCGATTTGATTGATGGCACACCCATGACAGGATCGCTGATGCTGGCAGCGTGGGGATGCCGTGTGTTGAGCCGACCGCTGGAGTAGGGAGAGCACAGGCTCAGGGGGCCTATGCCCCCATCACTTTAAGAGATGGCATTCTCTGCAGGAAGAGTGGGGTTTTTGCTGTTGATGCAGGGCTGGTTTTTTAGAGGCCGAGGGCAGGAAAAGGCTATCTTCTGCGGGCAGTCACGGCATGGCCCGCTCGTTTTCGTGTATCAGTCGTAAGTGGCGGGCAGCAGCCCGCCTTTTTATCCTCTGAAGGAGAACAACATGGTGAGTCTGAAATCGTTTAAGCAATATTTCAGTCGGCAGCCGATTACGGCACAGGAGGTTGAAATAGACAACGCGCTACTCGAGCGGCTTGTCGAGTGCTTTGGCGGGCGTGACAATATTCAGCAGGTGGACGCCTGTATAACCCGGCTGCGGGTGAAGGTGACCTCACTGAAGGCGGTGGATACGGCTGGATTACAGAAGGCAGGGGCAATTGGTGTGGTCATTCTGGGACAGGAAGTCCATGCGATTTTTGGCAGGCAGTCCGACCCGTTGCGTCAGTTGCTGGAAGAGCGTTTCTTTCAGCCGGAATGAGGCACTGGTCTGAATCCGGAACAAAAAAATGGATAACCGTCGCCGGTTATCCATAAAGCCCCTGCATAAGAGCTTAACAATGACTCCAGGGAGACGATGGCGCAGTTACCACCAGGCTTCGACCTGTACGCCGAAGTTCCAGGTGTTATTACTGGTGTTGTCTTTAAAGCTGTGTCCATCTTCTAAGTCATTCAGATAAGAGGCAAACAGGCGCAGTTCCGGACGAGACATAAATTCGGGACCGGCTGCCAGACCCAGTGCCAGCGTATATTTCTGTCCTGCTGCTTTGTAGTCGCTGCCCACTTTGTTTTCATCTTTCTGCCAGAAGCTACCCACTTCGCCGATGCCGCGGACATATTGCGTAAACTGATACTGACCGCGACCCACCAGCGACAGCAGGGTAGTTTTACTCGTCTGGGCGGTGATATCGTCTGCTGATCCCCAGGTAAAGACCTGGTTCAGGGAAAATTTGTCGGTGACCGGCAGCAGACCGGTATTGATCACGCGGTAGCCGCTGGCGTTGCGGGTATCGTTATACATGTCATACCAGCCGCCGCCCTGCGAAATCATGTTCTGCGCCAGACCTTTATTGGCGTACTGGAACACCAGTTTCTGGTAGCCGCCCCACATGTCCTGGCTGATTTCACTGGTGAGCATGACGCCATTATCCGCGTCATAGAGACCCCCATATTCCTTCTGTTTGTTGGTGGTGTTTGGCATGGCGTAATCAATACCAAACTCGGTCCAGGCTCCACTCCAGGGTTTCCAGCCGGCATAGCGCAGATCCAGGTAGTTAATGTTGACGTCGTTGTCGCCATCGACGCGGTAATCCACATCATTGGCATCGCCGCGAATCCAGGCAAAAGAGACAGCACCCGGACCCAGCGTGTAGTTTTCGATACCGGCACCCGAACCAGAGATATTCCAGTACTTTGTATCAATAATGTGCAGGTCATGACGCTGATAGTAGCGTTTACCGCCCCAGATCACGGCATCTTTGTCACCCGGCACCAGTCCTTTGATCTGCAGATTAAGCTGGCGCAGGCCAAACTGAGCATCGTCACCGAAGGTGGTTTCGTTATCATTTGAGCCGTCGGAGAACATACTGACCATGGTGTCGACATAAAAACTGACATCATCCTTCTTGTAAACCTCACTGCCCAGTTCGACCTCGCCGTAAGTATCCGCTTCGTTGCCGAGACGGCCGACTTTGTTCTTTTGATACTCTTCAATACCGCCATCCTGCGATACGCCCACCCCACCACGGAGATAGCCATGGAAATCAATGTTATCGATAGCGGCATAGAGCGTCGGGGAAGTCAGGGCCGCAGCAAGCGCCACGGCAGCAGTACGTAACCTTGTTTCCATGTTATCCTCAGTTTTATTTGTAATACGTTCACATGACAGCGGCAGTAAACGCTTTTTGTCAGATGAGTGACAAATAAAATCGCGATAATGTGTGAGGTACTGCAAATAAAGCGGCGCTATTTGTAACGATTAGTGAATCAGATCACCAAATCTCAATATGTGAAGGTATTACTTTTGCTTTTTATTCATGCAATGTGACAGCGGTGGGCTGGCTGACATCACGGCTGTGATACCATTCCGCCATTGGTCATCAGGGATGCGAATTATGAAATCAAAAAATGCCACCTTAGAGGATGTCGCCCGCCACGCTGGCGTCTCGTATCAGACGGTTTCGCGGGTTTTGAATAAGTCGGCAAACGTTTCGGAATCAACGCGGCGCAAGGTGGAACACGCTATTGAAACCCTGCGCTATGTACCTAACAGGCTGGCACAGCAACTGGTGGGTAAGCAGAGCACCACGCTGGGTCTGGTGACCACCTCGCTGGCGTTGCATGCCCCCTCGCAGGTGGCCGCTGCGGTTAAACGTTATGCTAATGCTGCTGACTACCAGGTGCTGATTGCCATGATTGATGAGAACGTCAATCAAAGCCTCCAGGATTGCATCAATGAGCTGAAGTCTCAGCGGGTGGACAAGGTGATCATCAACGTCCCGCTGGAGAGCCACGATGCTGAGCAAATCGTGCAGGAGAATGACGATATCCTTTGTCTGTTTCTGGATGTCGATCCTTACAGCGCGGTGTTTAACGTTTCGTTTAACCCGGCTGACGGCACCCGTGCCAGTGTTAAATATCTCTATGAGCAGGGCCATCGCGAGTTCGCCCTGCTGGCCGGACCCGAGCAGTCGGTTTCAGCAAATCTGCGTCTGAAAAGCTGGCTGGATACGCTGGAGAGTTACCGTCTGAAGCCCGTCAGCATCAGCCACGGTAACTGGGACGCACAGAGTGGTTACAACGGTGTACTGCAGCTGCTGCGGGAAGCGCCCGGATTCAGCGCACTGCTGGTGGGCAACGATCAGATGGCGCTGGGTGTGCTGAGCGCGCTGCATCAGCGCGGCGTGGCGGTGCCGGGCCAGATCTCTGTGATTGGTTATGACGACACCTATGAAAGTGCGTTTTTTCATCCGGCGCTGACTACGGTGTCGCTGGACCTCGATTTGCAGGGCAAAGAGGCGGTTGCAAGGCTGTTGCTGGCCAGCGAACAGGATGAGCAGCGTTCTTCCTCGATTCTGCCGGCTAAACTGGTGGTGCGCAGTTCGACCGGTATGGCCGGACAGCAGCAGCGGGATTTAAAGCAGATAGCAGAACAACTGCGCCTCATCGCCAGCCGGCTTGAGTAGCCAGCCGGCATATTCTGTAGCCAGAGCAGGTACACCTGTTAACGGCAAATCCAGAAAAGCCGCCGGTGCAGGCGGCTCTGATAAGGACTGAAGCTGGCGTGTGCCCGTTTTCCCGTTCGCGCGGTTAATGCGCGGTGGCGGTTTTCGCGGCCGGGCGCTGGGGCAGCAGCACCAGCAGCGCGATGATGATCAGGCCCAGCGTCAGCGAGGCACCGTAGCGACTCAACGCGAGCCCGCCCGAGGCAAGCGGTTTATCCAGAAAATCGCCCACCACTGCACCCAGAGGCCGCGTGAGGATAAAGGCCGCCCAGAATAGCGCAGTGCGCGAAAGCGAGGTAAAGCGACTCGCCGCCCAGATAAGCGCCAGCGCACCTGCAAACAGCAGAATACCGCCATCGTAACCCAGCCCTTCACTGTCTGCCGCCCAGTCACCTAATGCCGTGCCCAGCGTCTGGGAAAACATGATGGTCACCCAGTAGAAGGTCTCAGTGACGCCATTGTTCACCGAACTGACCGCCACCGTGCCGCAGGTTATTTTCCAGAGAAACAGAGAGAGGGTCAGCAGCGTGATCAGCAGCAGAGTGCCACCCGGATAGCCAATATTCAGGGAGCGGTCGGCAAAATCTGCCAGCGTGGTGCCCACCGTGGTGGTCGCCACCACGGTAAACCAGTAAATCCATTTATTGAAACCGGGACGGTTAATCTGCACCACCACCGCGACAAGAAAGATAATGGCGAAAATCAGCGTTCCTGTCAGATATCCCAGATTCATTGACATGGTTACCGCATCGCCGCCGGTTTCACCCAGGGTTGTCGCCGCGATTTTGGTTAACCAGAATGCCGCGGTTACGGCAGGCACTTTACTCAGAGAAAGCGATGCTGTGTTGTTATTTTGCATAGGGTCACGCTCCGGAAAAAGCCCAATATGAGCTAACAGAGCAGGGATGTTATAAGAGTATTCTTAAGGAAAGATGAAGCGCCGGAAAGTGGGGCAGTTAACGCGACAGGGCTAAAGATTCCGGCCTGATGAGCCGATAAACAGGAGCTGATACCTCAGAGACTGCACCCTGTCATAAACGTTCTGCGCACATCCCTGTAAGGATCGCGGCCTCAGAAACAACGGCCAGCCAGGTCCGGGCGCCCGCCATGCGCGATGGCCGGTTTCGCCTCAGGCTCACCCAGTGACTGTCGCCTCCTGCCGCGTCAGACGGACATTTACGGTTATAATCAGGTCTGTAGCGACGAGTATTGAGCTTGTTTAGTATCGTCAGCAACATCGGAGTCGGCCGCCATGAACTTAATGATTAAACCCTCTTTCACTGCCGTCTGGTCTACAGACGCTCAGGGTATCTGCGTTGCCAGTCAGGAAACACCGGCTGGCCTGATGCCTGCTCTGAAGGGGGTGACGCTGAGTTCCTGGCTGGAACTGGCGCAGGCTGACGATGATGCAAAGATCGCGCTGCAGCTGACCGCGGCGCTGGAATATCTGACCCCTTTCTACTTTGAAGTGCCTATCCACTGTCTGGACGGTGAAACACGCCGCGTCGTGGTTTCCGGCCTGCCGGACAGTCTGCCTGGCACCTCCCACCAGAAGTACAACGGCTTCATACTGGATGTGACTGCGCAGCGTAAAGCGCTGGAGGAT
This sequence comes from Pantoea sp. M_10, assembly GCF_008631515.1. Lineage (NCBI taxonomy): Bacteria > Pseudomonadati > Pseudomonadota > Gammaproteobacteria > Enterobacterales > Erwiniaceae > Pantoea > Pantoea sp. M_10. The sequence continues at coordinate 431,730 of NZ_VWUL01000004.1, forward strand.
GCGGTGCGCACGGCGGCGGAATATCGCCTGCTGATCGAGAACAGTACCGATCTGATTGCCCATTGTGATGCGAATGGCAGATACGTCTCGATCTCGCCCTCCTACAGCGAAATGATAGGCTGGAGACCTGAAGAGGTGGTTGGTCAGTTGGTGGTCGATTTCCTGCATCCTGACGATCGCGAATCTGCCTCGGCAGCGCTGGCACATATCTTCAGCGGCGGAATGCTGCCGGATGTGGTTGAAGTACGTAAACGGCATCGTGACGGCCACTACCTCACGCTGGGCACTAAAGCCTGTGGCGTCAGCAATCCCTCTTCAGGCAAAAATATCGGTGCCGTGCTGGTTTCGCGTGACATCACGCGTGACAAGGAAAGGATGCGCAATCTCGAAGAGCTGGCGACCCGCGACCCGCTGACCGGGCTGCCTAATCGCGCCTGGATTAACGAGCAGATTGGCCGAATGCTGGCGGAGACAGAGGATCCGGCTTTCACCACCGTGATGTTTATCGATCTCAATGGATTCAAGGCAGTGAATGATCTCATGGGCCATGCGACAGGGGATGCCTTACTGCAGCAGGTCGGTGAACGGCTGCAGCGCTGCATGCGCCCGGGCGACTCGGTGGCCCGGATGGGCGGCGATGAGTTTATTGTGGCCGCAAAGTGCAGTCATCGCGGGGTGGCATCGGCCATCGCCCTGCGCATTATTGACAGCCTTGAGGCCCCCTTCGTCATCGATAACATGGACGTGCGCATCGGTGCAGCGATTGGCATCAGCCTGGCCCGCTTCGGAACGGCAACGGCGAAAATGCTGTTCGAGCGCGCCGACAAAGCGATGTATCAGGCTAAAGCCCGCCGCGATAGCTCCTATCAGTTTTTTGAGCAGGCAGCCCTGTGATCACTGGCTGTACAAATCCTGTCGGCCGCTGCGCTTAGCGCCATCTCACTCCTGTCTCCCGCACTTGAAGATCACGTCTGCTGTCCCGGCTCACGCTCATCATACTCCTCCTGAGCCTGCTGCATGGTTTCGCCATGTTGCTTCGCCCAGTTGACCAGCGCGACAAACGGGTCCTGCAGGGTTCTGCCCAGAGGCGTGATCGCATACTCCACCGCGACAGGTGAGGAGGCGATCACGTGCCGGCTTATGAGTCCGTTTCGCTCCAGACGGCGTAATGCCTCAGTCAGTGATTTGTGGGTAATGGGATCGAGCCTGCGCTTAATGGCATTAAATCGCGACGGCTGTGAGCACAACACGGTCAGGATTAACACCGACCATTTGTTGGCAACCTGTTCCAGGATCGGGCGGGTACTGTTGATCTCTGCCAGCAGAGCGGTGATATCGGTGGCCATGCGGTTTCCTCAAGGATATCTGGTGTACATCAGGTGCGTAATTGACACTAAATATACGAAATGTATCATCCATCGTTCAACCTCTTTACGGAGTGGCAATGATGAAACTGAGTGGAAAAGTGGTTCTGGTGACCGGTGGCAGCAGCGGTATCGGTCTTGCCATCGCTCGCCGTTTTGTGCAGGAAGGCGCACGGGTTTTTATAACCGCCCGACGCGAAGCTCAGCTGGCAGAGGCGGTTACGCTAACCGGCGGTCAGGCTGAAGCGATAGCGGGTGACCTGACGGATGCCAGCGATCTCGCACGTTTGTTCGGGACGATTCAGGCCAGAGCCGGTCGCCTCGATATCCTGGTTAATGCTTCAGGTGTGGCTGTACCGGCAAACCTGGATGAGACCTCAGCAGAACATATTGACCTTATTTTTGGTCTGAACGTTCGTGCCATGGTGCTGACGGTACAGCATGCTGTCAGGCTCATGGAGGAGGGAGGGGCCATTCTGCTGATCGGTTCCATCGCGGGGGGAATCGCCAATCCGGGTTATGGAACCTATTCTGCCAGCAAGGCCGCTGTTCGCGCTTATGCCCGTACCTGGAACAGCGAACTGGCACCGCGCGGTATCAGGGTCAACACACTCAGTCCGGGCCCGACGGATACGCCGATGTTCGACCAGGCCAGCGATGAACTAAGGCAGGCACTGAGCGCGCGAATACCGGCAGGGCGGCTGGGCGATCCGGATGAAGTGGCTGCAGCGGCCCTGTTCCTGGTCTCGGACGAAAGCCGTTACATCTGCGGCAGCGAACTGGTGATTGATGGTGGCATGACGGCCTGACGGCCATGTGCTGAAACCGGTAAACCGGCCGGCCAGGGCCGGTTTTGCTCACAGAACAGCTCTGAACCTGTCCGTCTTTATTGCTGGACAGCGTCCGCAATCACTCTGGCTGCGCTGGTGAGCACATCTTTACGCGCGGCGGCGCTTTTATCGTGCTGCGTAAAGTAGGTGGTCAGGACGAGGGGGGCGTGATTTTTCGGCCAGATAACGGCGATGTCATTGGTGGTGCCGTAGTCGCCACTGCCGGTTTTATCGGCCACTATCCAGTCTGCCGGAAGGCCCGCTTTAATACTGGCTGCCCCCGTGGTATTGCCCTTCATCCAGGCTGTCAGTGTGGCTTTCTGATCGTCTTTAAGCGCAGAACCTAAAACAAGTTTGTTAAGACTCGCTGCCATCGCTGAAGGGGTAGTGGTATCGCGAGGATCACCCGGAATCGCGGTGTTGAGGCCTGGCTCGTTTCTGTCCAGCCGGAACGTCGTATCACCAAGGGTTCGCGCAAACTGCGTGGCATGCTGCGGGCCGCCCAGATACGCCAGCAGCTTGTTCATCGCCGCGTTATCGCTGTATTGCAGGGCCGCCGCGCTCAGCTCCGCGAGGCTCATTGCCGAACCGATATGCTTCATGGTGACAGGATTGTAATTCACCATATCGTGCTGACTTATATGAATTTTCTTATTAAGTAAAGTATCAGCATTTTTATTTTTTTTTAACCCTTCGCTCTTTTTTAATATCGCAGCAACGGCCATCACCTTACTGGTACTGCACAGTGGAAATCTTTCGTTGCCGCGCCAGGAATATTGCGCACTATCAGACGTATCAATGACGGCCAGGCCGAGCCGGCCTCCGGATTGACGTTCAAGTTTCTCAAACTGATTGTTCAGGGATTGCTGATCGAAAGCCGCATGTGCTGACGCTGAACATCCCGCTGCGGCGAATAACACTATTCCGGCCAGGCGATTTTTGAATTTATTCATTATTAAACGTTCCCTATACAAAAATTAATTAAATCTGAATTGTCACAAGGCCGTGACTGAATATCGTTCCCCTTAATTACGGGCTCCAAAATAAATCAGTTTTCCGGCGAGTCAAAACGGTATAAATTGATGCCAGTCATAACTTTTTCTGGGGGCTATAGTGAAAGGGGATATTCCGCTTAACGCTCTGCGTGCATTTGAAGCCTCTGCCCGCCATCTCAACTTTACCCGGGCAGGCATGGAACTGTTCGTTTCGCAGGCGGCGGTCAGCCAGCAGGTCAGATTGCTTGAAGAGCGGTTAGAAACCACATTATTCAGAAGGCTTTCGCGTGGTCTTGAAATGACCGATGAGGCGCGACTGCTCTTTTCTGAGATTTCTGATGCCTTTCATCGGATTGAGAAAGCCTATCGTCAGTTTGAAGGGGGAGAAGTCAGGGAGGCGCTCACGCTCTCCTGTGTCGGCACCTTTGCGCTGGGCTGGCTTCTGCCGAAAATTGACGATTTCCGGCAACGCCATCCCGCTATCGAACTGAGTATTCAGACCAATAACAATGTGGTGAGCATCGCCGGAGAAGGTGTCGATTTTGCTATAAGATATGGTTCTGGCAACTGGTCGGCATCACATAATCAACTGCTCTTTGACGCTCCGCTGACGCTATTATGCCGGCCAGATACGGCGAAAAGACTTAACCGGCCTGAGGATATTACGGGCGAAAATTTATTGCGCTCTTATCGTCATGAAGAGTGGGAGAACTGGTTTGCTGCGGCGGGTATTCCCCCCTTCAGAATTAACGGGCCTGTTCTGGATTCATCGCGTCTGATTATTGATGCCGTATTGATTACCGGGGGCGTTGCGCTGGCACCGGAAATTATGTTTGAACCGGAAATAAAAGGCGGGCTGCTCGTCAGGCCTTTTGATATTTATTCCGGCAATGACGGATACTGGCTGACCTGGCAAAGAGCCCGGAAAATGACGCCGTCGATGCAAATATTCCGTGAGTGGATTATTCAGACCATTATCAGACAGTAGCGCGCTTGATATCGCTGCGCTTCAGAACAGGGCAGAAGCCTGTCGGCAGGCTTCAATTTTCAGAAGGCGCGCTCATCGCGCTGGCAACGCAGCGACAATGGCCGACTCCATCTTCTCCGGGGCGGTGATGGGGGCAAATCGCTTTAGCGGTGTGCCGTCGGGTCCAATCAGGAATTTCGTGAAGTTCCACTTGATTCGGCCACCCGGAATGCCGGGTAACGCCTCTTTCAGGTAACGAAACAGCGGGTGTGCCGCGGCCCCGTTGACCTCCACTTTGCCGAACATCGGGAAACTTACGCCGTAATTGATGTGGCAGGTCTGTGCGATATCGTCAGCACTACCGGGCTCCTGCCTGCCGAACTGATTGCAGGGGAAACCCAGTATCACCAGTCCCTGATCGGCATATCTGCGATAAAGGGTTTCCAGGCCAGCATACTGCGGTGTGAACCCACAGCGGCTGGCGGTGTTGACCACCAGTACCGTCCTGCCTGCGTAGTCTGCCATGGAGGCCGTCTGACCGTTCAGAAGCGGGGCCGTAAATTGATAAAAGGACGTCATGTCGGAAACCTCAGAACAAAACCGTGTAAGGCGTGATTGTCGCATGGCGCGGCGGGCGGATCACCTGCTGAGCGGCAGCCACAGCAGAGACAAACGCCCGGAGAATGCACTGCTTCGGGCGCCGGTCACTGCCAGGGGGCGGATAAGACCTGCCGCCCTGATCCTCTGCGCGAGGCAGAGGAATCAGCCGTTGTCGCGGAATCCGGGATAAAGACTCATGCCACCATCTATAAAGAGCGTCGTGCCATGAACGTAATCGGAAAGATCGCTGGCAAGCCAGACTACCGCATTCGCCACATCTTCAGCCGCACCGATGCGGCCATAGGGGATCAGTTTTAACAATGCTTTGCCCGCCTCACCCTGGGTGGTCTCCTCATTAATGGCGGTCGCGATAGCGCCAGGCGCAACCGAGTTAACGCGGATACGCGCCTCACCCACCTCCTGCGCCAGCGTCTTCATCAGCAGGTCTACGCCGCCTTTGGAGGCGGCATAGTTAACGTGTCCGGCCCAGGGAATGAGCTGATGAACCGAACTCATATGAATAATCTTCCCTGCCGCTCTGCTGATCTCCGGACTGTGTCCCTGATCGCGGAACTGGCGCAGCGCAGCCCGCGCACATAAAAACTGCCCGGTCAGGTTTACATCCAGAACGGTATTCCACTCCTCCAGTGTCATATCGATTGAGGGGGCATCTTTCTGCAGGCCTGAGTTAGCCACCAGAATGTCCAGTCTGCCAAACTCAGCAAGGGTCTGCGCAAAGAGATTGTCGACATCCGCCTCTTTCGACACGTCGCCTTTCACTGCGATGGCACGACCGCCACCGGCCCGTATTTTTTCTGCCAGCTCTTCGGCAGGCTCGGCCTGACTGTGATAGTTAATGACCACAGCGGCCTCTTCCTTTGCGAGGGCTTCTGCACAGGCATAGCCGAGGCCTGAACTGGCACCGGTCACCAGCGCAACCTGATTTTTGAGAGATAGATTCATGAGGCTTCCTTATTCAGTAAAGAGTCAAATTATGTTGTGACCGGCCGTTCTGTTCTGTGCGTCACTCAGCGGGAGCTGCGCCGTAAGAGGCTGGGGCACTCAGCTGTTTTTTTGCCACCAGACTCTGCGTGAGGCGGAACCGCGACCTCTCGCTGCCACGATTAAAAAGGGCGCAGGGTGATGAATCACTGAATTATAGATGCGAAGTAGAGGCTTAGCCGTGAATGCGCGACGAGCCCTCATCCGGGCATTGTGAGACGGGGCCAGTCTTATTTATCCGGTGCATGAGTGCCAGGGGGGATGTCGCTGACCGGATTTCGTTTTATTCTGACGGTTAAAAGAAAAACGGAGGCTGGCATGATTAGGGTAGAAAAAGCCGATCCCTGCGCCCCGGAGTCGCAACGGCTGATAAATGCGCTTTCAGCCGAGCTCGCGGCGATAACCGGCGATGATGGCAGGCGACACTTTGCAATGGCTGCTATGGATGAGGATAGGGCGCTCTGGGTGGTGGCAAGAAATCATCAGGGTGTGGCTGTAGGCTGCGGCGCTATCCGACCGCTTACAGAGACGGTTGCCGAACTGAAGAGAATGTATTCAGACCGCAGTGACGCCGGGATCGGGAGGGCATTACTGACTTTCCTCGAAGAGTCGGCGCTGGGAAGGGGATACACGGAAATCTGGCTCGAAACCCGTGCTGTGAACCATAAGGCTGTCCGTTTTTATCAGAACAGCGGATATAACCGCATCGCAAATTATGGGCCCTACATAAACCGGGAAGAGGCGGTGTGCTTTGCTAAGGTGCTATCGTAGTCATCCTTGCACAAACGCTTTATTTACAGGATAAGTAACGAGTGGTTTGATCTCTTTAAGGACAAACATACTCTGCATCTCTTTGATTCCCGGCAATCTGCGCACTACTGACATGGCAAAATCGGCATAGGAATCCAGATCCGATGCGACAACCTGCAGAAGGAAGTCGGCATCCCCACCGATGCTATAACAGGCCACAACGTCCTCAAGCGCCGTGACTTCCTCTTCAAACTTTCTGGCCTGCGCTTCACTGTGGCTGTCAATGACTACCCGAATGAAAACCATCACGCCCAGACCAATCTTTTTGCGATCCAGAACAGCGCGGTAACCCTTGATCACTTCATCTTCTTCAAGCCTGCGCACTTTGCGCCAGCACGGAGAAGCTGAAACGTTGATCTTCTCCGCCAGTTCCTGATTGGTGACGCGCGCATCGTTCTGCAGAACTTCCAGAATCTTCACATCTGTCGGGCTGAGTGCCATTTAGGGAAATTCCTTTCTTAATGTAATCAATAAGTGGTTATTTCTACCTGAAAACCTGCGCCGGGTAAATGAGATAGGTGACTCTTTCCTCTTTGTTTACGGCATAATTGATTCACCGTTCAGGAGAGATAAGGCAGGATAAGATCCTGTTCAGAGGTCATGCATACTCTTCTCTTTCTCAATCACCTGAATTTATTTTCTGGCTCAAGGCAAAAAAAGAGGGTTTTAAACCTGACTCTTCTCATTATGACCTGCATAAGAGTCTGCTTTACGTTATGCAATTTAAAAGCGGGTGTCAGAGTTTTAATTTCCCTGGCTCCGTTATTTTTCTCTGAAGCGTTCTGGTGGTGTCCAAAACATTAAAGATTATTGCTACATGAATTAGCGGCGCTTTTAATCCGCCGTCCCTCTCTCTTTTATTAAAACAGGAATGACGATGTCTGGAATCGCTCAGGTAATTTCTTATGTTGCAGCTCTCGGTCTGGCTGCTGCCATCCCCGGCCCCGGAATGACGGCGTTGGTTGCACGTAGTTTCTGTGGGGGTGCGGTTTCCGGTTTTGCTATGCTGGCAGGACTTATTCTGGGGGATTTGATCTATTTAACACTGGCGATATTCGGTCTGGGGGTGATTGGGCAGACAAATGACACTATCTTCACCCTGATTAACTATGCTGCTTCACTCTATTTATGTCTGCTCGCATGGCAGTTCTGGTGCAGCGAGCCGGAGGCGATAAATATTGCACAGAAAACGAAAAACAAAGAACTGGCAACAGCCTGGTTTTCAGGGCTGACCATAACGCTTGGGAATCCCAAAACTATCGCTTTCTATCTGGCGATACTGCCTCTTGTCATTTCTCTGGATAATGTGTCATTAAAAATATGGGGAGGAATGCTGGTGCCCGTGACCGTATTGGTCCTTTTAAGCGTTGGCGCAGTTTTTATTCTTGCCGCGCTCAGAATACGCCATCTGCTCGCCAGTGAAAAAGCGCAACGACGCCTTTTTCGACTGGCCGCATCCATTATGATTCTGGCTGCGTCTGGAATGGTAATAAAGAATCTTTAACTTCCGGTTATATATCCGCAACCCGCTCCCCTGAGAATCATTGAATGAATGGGCGCTCTGTTCTTCAGCAATCTTAAAAAGTCACTCGCCGTTTTCGGTCAGGAGAATGCAGTGGCATCAAATGCAGCGCGTTTTAGGCAGAGCCTCCATCCGACGCTAATAAGTCAGCAAGGTTGTGATTGAGAGTCCGCATCCATACGCTATATGCGTAAGAAGGCTAAGCCGTCGGGCTCGCCAGGGACGGGGCGTTCGCGACGCCGCGAAGCCAAAACCCAGCGCGGGCTGAAGCACGATAAAGGAAGCGGATAGCGTTAGCAGACCAGTCAGCAGAGCCGTCCTGAATGAGGGGTCATGAAACCAGGCGGATCCATCCAGAATAAGCGGTATAAAAGCAAAAATTATCCCTGGATGACGGCCTTTGATCTCATTACTCTCTCCCGTCGCATAAGCCCCGCAAAAAATCTGTCCGCTCTTTATCCTGGTAACGACTTGCTCGTCACATAAACCAGATGTGCTGAATACTTTTTTGTGACAAATAACACAACCTGATTACATCTTCCGGCGGAGACGCTTTTTTATCGTGATAATGGTTTTACTGAGTACATTAATGTTTTACAGAGTACAACAATGCGTTTTGCGTATCATGCGCAAAACGATGACAAAAATGTGAGGATCATCATGTCTGAAAAACAGCACATCACGACTTTCTCTGCCGATATCGAGCAGCAGACCGTAAAAAAGGTGGTCTGGCGCATTTTGCCATTTCTGATTGTCTGTTATCTGATTGCCATTATTGACCGCGGCAACATAGGCATGGCTTCGTTGCAGATGAACGAAGATCTGGGGTTGTCGAAAGCGGTGTTTGGCCTGGCGAGCAGCCTGTTTTTCGTTGGTTACTTCCTGTTTGAAGTTCCCAGCAACCTTGCGATGCAGAAGATTGGTGCAAAGATCTGGATTTCGCGCATCATGGTCTCCTGGGGCATCATCTCGGTCTGTACGGCCTTCGTCGAAAGCGCCAATACGCTCTATGTTCTGCGCTTCTTACTGGGTGCCGCTGAGGCAGGATTTTTCCCGGGCGTCATTCTTTATCTGACCTACTGGATCCCCGGCAAATACCGTGCACGCGTCATCGCGACCTTCATGGTGGCTATCCCTGCCGCGAACTTTATCGGCTCACCTATCTCAGGGCTGATTCTGTCACTCGATGGCTGGCTGGGCATGCGCGGCTGGCACTGGCTGTTCATCCTGGAAGGCATTCCGGCCGTGGTGCTGGGTGTGGCCGCTTTCTTCATGCTGAGCAACCGCCCCTCTGATGCCGGCTGGCTGAATCAGGAGCAGAAAGCCTGGCTGAATACCACGCTGGAAGCGGAAAACGCGAAGAAAAAAGCGATTGGTCACATCTCCCTGTGGAAGCTGCTGCGCCATAAACATATCTGGGTGATGGCGCTGATTTATGCAGGTGCCTCGGCGGCAGGTTCAACGCTGAGCGTCTGGTCTCCGCAGTTGCTGAAATCTTTCGGTCTGGACAACTTCACGACCGGTTTAGTAAATGCGATCCCTTACGGTCTGGCTTCTGTTCTGATGATTGTCTGGGGCAGAAGCTCTGACCGCAGCGGCGAACGTCGCTGGCACACCGCGCTGACGCTGTTTTTAATCGCAGGTGGTCTGCTCTCTGCATTCCTGACCAACACGCTGACCGGCAGCGTCGTGATTCTGTCGCTGGTGCTGATTGGTGCTTACTCAATGAAAGGGCCTTTCTGGGCGCTGGCTTCGGGCTGGATGTCATCCACGACGGCTGCGGCGGGTCTGGCTGCTATCGGGGCGATGGCAAACCTGATTGGCGGAGGATTGATGGTTAACGTTTACGGCATCATCAATCAGGCCACCGGCAGTCACACCCTGGCAATGCTGCCACTGGCTGTGCTGTGCAGTGTAGGCGGCATCGCCGTGCTGGTTATGGGACGTACCAAAAAATTAAACATTGAAGTTGAGAATACTGCTTCACCCGTCAGTAAATAACGTTGTCAGCCCGGAGACGCTGCTCGCCGCGTCTCCGGGCTTCTCCCTTCACTCATCCTCCTGCCGCCTCTTTTACCTGATCGATCTCTTTATGTGCAACACCCCTCTCGCTCACGCAACAGCCATGTTAACTCGCCCATCTTCTCACTGAGCCACGCCCGGCGCTCCTGTAAGCCTGTGGCAGGCTGTCATCCCCTCTGAATGCCATCTGACGAAAGCCGGCTGTATGCAGGGGTTCACCCTCGGCTGGAGGAAGAGTGGTTTAAGGAGCGCTGGTTCAGCCAGATGGGAGGTGCTGACAATGACTCTGGCCCTGCAGGGACAGGTGACGCTATCTGCGGGTGTTTAAAGCTGGAATGGCGCGATGTGGCATCTGAATGCTGAGCGCGCCTGTCAGGGCGTGGCAGGCCACAGGGAGGGCAGAGGGAAAGTTTCAGAGGACAGGGTGGTAAAGCGGCAAGGGCATAGCCCGACAGCAGGCAGAGGGGAGAACGCATAAAAAAACCGGCTAAACGGCCCAGGCGCCTGTTTAGCCGGTCAGGAAAAGCCGATCAGGAAACCGGACTTTCGTCTTTCACCGGTTCTGCCAGCACGTTCAGCACGTTTGTGGCTGCCACGGTGCCCATCTTCACGTAGGAGCTATCACTGACGCCACCAATGTGTGGCGACAGAATCACGTTGTCGACATTCTGCCAGATATGCGGGGCGGTCAGCGGTTCTGTGGCAAAGCTGTCCAGCGCCGCCGAGGCGATCGTGCCGTCATTCAGTGCCGCGATCAGGGCTTCATCATCGATCAGTCCCCCGCGAGCCGTATTCACCAGAATGGCGCCTTTTTTACACAACGCCAGCGACTCTGCATTGATCATCTTTTGGGTCTGTTCTGTCAGCGGGCAGTGCAATGAAACCACATCTGACTGACGCAGCAGATCGTCCAGCGAGGAGGAGACACACTCATCCGGGAAAGTGCGCGCATAGGGATCATAGGCCAGGACGTTCATGCCAAAAGCGCGGCCGATACGGGCCACGCGACCCCCTATCGCCCCCAGACCCACCAGCCCGAGGGTTCTGCCCTCCAGCTCCACGGATTTGTGGGTCGATTTATCCCAGTGTCCCTGACGCATGCGTTGATCCAGGGGGATCACCGATTTAGCGCAGGCCAGGATCAGCGCCCAGGCGTGCTCTGACACGGCAGCCGCGTTGGCACCCGGGGCCGACTGAACACTGATATGACGCTCAGCGGCGGCTTTCTGATCGATGACATCGATGCCACTGCCGTGTTTGGAGATAACGCGCAGAGCGGGCGCGGCGTCCATGATGCGGGCGTTAATCTTGCCATAGCGGACGATGATCCCCACCGGGTTGTGCTGCTGGCAGAGTTGAACCAGAGTCTCTTCACCCGGCTGTTTGCCTGCATACACAATCGTGAAATCGTCGAGCAGGCTGACTGCCTGCGGTGCCAGATCGCTGGCGGTGACCAGAATGACAGGAGAAGAGGTCGTCATTACAGCACCTCCCCGTCAACCAGCATGCCAGCCGTAAGCAGCGCTTTCTCTAACCAGGGCGCGCGGAGATCGCCATCGCGAATGGCGGCGATGCGGCTGGTTTCGAAATCCAGTTTTTTCTGCGCCAGTTCGATCAGGGCCGGAACGGCTTCACGAGGCAGCACAACCACGCCATCGATATCGCCAATCACCAGATCGCCAGGCTGAATCGCTGCGCCTGCTACTGAAACAGGGAAGTTAACCCGTCCCGCAACCGATTTGGTCGGGCCACAGGGATTCAGGCCCGCTGCAAATACCGGGAAGCCATTGGTGCTCAGTGCATCGGCATCACGAACCGCGCCATCGATAATAATCCCGGCAATGCCAGAAGCCTGCGCCTGAGTAGACATAATTTCGCCGATTAATGCGCAGCTGATGTCGCCTTTGCCATCAACCACAATCACATCGCCCGGCTGGGCAATAGCCAGTGCGGCGTGGATAGCGAGATTGTCACCCGGTCTGACTTCAACGGTGATAGCGGGACCGGCAACTTTCATGGTATGGGAAAGCGGCTTTACGCGTCCGTGCAGCGTTCCGCGTCGCCCGGCAACATCTGCCAGTATCGCGGCCTGAAACTGAGCAGCCTGTTTTACGAGCTCTGGCGCGATACGGGTAATGTCGCGATTGATGAAGGTATTATCTGCATGTGGCATAGATCATCCTCTTTCGTTTTACCAGGTACAACTTTGTTGTACAATATAAAACTACTATATCTACGTTAATTTGGATCACACCAGTGTTAAGCATTCATTTGTGATGTAAATACGATGTGAATCACAAATTACAGGGTAAACTGCCTGCCGTCGCAAACAGGAGAACCTGCTAATGGGGAATGAAGGCGTAATTGCCGTAGAAAAAGCGCTGGCGCTACTGGATTGTTTCAGGCCTGGCGAGGAGTCACTCACGCTGACCGCGCTGGCCCAGCTTTCCGGGTATCACAAAACGACGGTTTATCGCCTGATGAACTCACTGGAACGCATGAATTACGTTATCCGGCGCGACAACGGGGTTTATACCCTGGGGCCGAGACTGCTCTATCTGGGCAAGCTCTATGAACAATCCTTTCATCTTGCCACTATCGTCCAGCCTGAGCTTCATGCCCTGGCGACGGCCACGGGTGAAAGCGCCACATGGTATGTCATCGAGAAGGATCAGCGACTCTGTCTGTTCCGCGCGGAACCGTCAGAAGGCTTGCGGGAAACGCGTCTGCCCGGAACGTTTCTGCCGCTGGACAATTCAGCCATCGGAAAGGTGCTCCGCTGCTGGGGACGCAGAGAACCGCTGTTTGAGACTCAGCCGGAACTTCCGTTGTTTACCTCCGGTATCCGCGATCCGCATATTGCCTCATTATCACTTCCGGTGTTTGGTGAGGGCGACAATATGCTCGCGGCCCTGGCCCTGACCGGGCCCGCTTCACGCCTGACAGAGGCGAAACGCGACGGCGGTCTGGGTAAACTGATGAAAGAGGCGGCGCACAGGCTTTCCCTGAAATCGGGTGCACGAAAAGCCTTCTGCGATGATTTTTATAAGATCTAGCGCAGCGCACCAGCGGTAACGTTACCGCTGGTGAGATAAGCCCGGCACCCGTGCAGATTTGCCGCAACGCCGGGTTCTGTGCGAAGGTGACAGGCCCGCGCACGGGTGCGGGTAAATGAATGTCCCGCCCGATCGTGAAAAATCCCCCGCTTTCCCGTCTCAACATGAATTTCCTTCATGTTCGTTGAAATTTAATCACTTTTTTTCACCCGTCCGTTGAGGCATAAAGTAAGAATTGTTAATAACTTTGAGAAATATGAATGCTTGTTAAGGGATAGCAAAGCTGCATAACCCTCTCAGCAACAATTCATATCAGCGACCAGGATACCCGATAGCGATGAACAACGATTTTGCCTTTACCATCAAGCGTATTCGTTTCGACGAAAACTATAACCCTTCAAAAAATACGCGCGCGACGACGAACTTTGCGAATTTAGCGCGTGGCGAAAAGCGTCAGGAAAATCTGCGCAACGCCCTGGTGATGATCGATAATCGTTTTAACTCGCTGGCGCACTGGGACAATCCAAAGGCTGACCGCTATTCCGTTGAACTTGAGATCATTTCTGCGGAGCTGAATCTGCAGGGTGGCGCTGACGGCGAAGCGTTTCCGGCTATCGAAATTTTAAAAACCTATATCGTGGATCATCACACCGGTGAGCGCAGCGAAGGCATTGTGGGAAATAATTTCTCATCCTACGTGCGCGATTATGATTTCAGCGTGGTGCTGGCAGATTTTAATAAAGGGCAGACTGAATTCAGCACGCCCGCGGATTTTGGCCAGCTGCACGGCAACATTTTTAAAAGCTTTGTTAACTCAGCGGTCTATAAAGAGAATTTCAGCAAATCACCGGTTATCTGCCTGAGCGTGTCCAGCAAAAACACCTATGTGCGCACCGGCAATCAGCATCCCATTCTGGGCATTGAATATCAGCAGGATGCACCCTCACTGACCGATTTCTACTTCGGGAAAATGGGCCTGAAAGTGCGTTTCTTTATGCCGCAGGGCAGCGTTGCGCCGCTGGCGTTCTATTTCCACGGGGATCTGCTCAGCGATTACACCGACCTTGAGCTGATCGGCACTATCAGCACCATGGAAACGTTCCAGAAGATCTATCGCCCTGAAATCTATAACGCGAATTCCGCTGCCGGTCACTGCTATCAGCCGACGCTGCAGCATCAGGATTACTCTTTAACCCGGATTGTTTACGATCGTGAAGAGCGCAGCCGGCTGGCTGTTGAGCAGGGGAAATTTACTGAGGCCCATTTCATTAAGCCTAACCAGACCCTGCTGGCGCAATGGTCCGCTGAATCCGTTCTTTAATTAAAATTAAAAGGTCACCTGCTATGAAAACCTTATTACCGACATCCACCGCTGGCAGCCTGCCAAAACCCTCCTGGATTGCACAGCCAGAGGTGCTCTGGTCACCCTGGAAACTGCAGGATGATGAGTTAGTGGCGGGTAAATTAGATGCGCTGCGTCTCTGCCTGGACGATCAGGTGCGGGCGGGGATCGATATCGTCAGTGATGGTGAGCAAACCCGTCAGCACTTCGTCACGACCTTTATCGAACACCTCAGCGGCGTGGATTTTGAAAAGCGCGAAGTGGTGCGTATCCGCAATCGCTATGATGCCAGCGTCCCGACCGTGGTGGGTGAAGTCTCCCGTCAGAAGCCGGTCTTTGTCGAAGATGCAAAGGTTTTACGTAAGCTGACCGATCGTCCGATTAAATGGGCGCTGCCGGGGCCGATGACCATGATCGATACCCTCTTCGACAACCATTATAAAAGTCGCGAAAAACTGGCGTGGGAATTTGCAAAAATCCTCAACCAGGAAGCGAAAGAGCTGGAAGCCGCAGGCGTGGATATTATTCAGTTTGATGAGCCGGCTTTTAACGTCTTTTTCGACGAAGTCAACGACTGGGGCATTGCGGCACTAGAGCGCGCTGTCGAAGGGCTGAAGTGTGAAACCGCCGTGCATATCTGCTATGGCTATGGCATCAAAGCGAACACCGACTGGAAGAAAACGCTGGGAACCGAGTGGCGCCAGTATGAAGAGGTCTTCCCGAAACTGCAGCGCTCATCGATCGATATCGTCTCGCTGGAGTGCCAGAACTCGCGGGTGCCGATGGATTTGATCGAGTTGATTCGCGGTAAAAAAGTGATGGTCGGCGCCATCGATGTGGCAACCCATAATATTGAGACGCCGGAAGAGGTCGCCAGTACGCTGCGCAAGGCGTTGCAGTTTGTGGATGCCGGAAATCTCTACCCTTCGACCAACTGCGGCATGATCCCGCTGCCGCGTCATGTTGCCAATGGCAAGCTCAACGCATTAAGCGCAGGCGCAGAGATTGTCCGCAGAGAAATTCTGGGCAAATAAGCGCTTCCTGAGCCCGTTCAGTCCGGCGAATGATTTCATTTTCACAATGCGATCGGCCGGACTGACTCTTAATCCTGCTTTTACCCGTCTCATTTCCCGCTAAACCTCTTCAGCACTGCGCCCGTGCGCGATGACAAATGCGCATATAAACCGCTCAACCTGCCGGATTTCACCCGGACTATCCTGACCTGATCTTTATCGCCGCTGAATGATTCCGCCCATCAGGCGGACAACAGCATCACTGGTAAATGTTCGCCACAACCGATATAACAGATTGATAACAATCAATCTCAGAGGCAGTTATGGCGCTTTCGCATGAATTACTCCTGATTTTCACCACCTACTTTGTCGCCACGGCCAGCCCGGGTCCCAGCAATATGGCGATAATGGGAACGGCGATGAAAAAGGGCAGGGGGGCCGCCCTGGCGCTGGCAGCAGGTGTGGTGAGCGGCTCGATGATCTGGGCGCTACTGGCCGCCTGTGGCGTGCTGACGGTGCTGGCCACCTACGCAAAGTTGCTGATTGTATTGAAGGTTGGCGGCGGGTTATATCTGCTCTGGCTGGCATATAAAGCAGGGAAATCGGCCCTGCGCCGCACCGAAGCGACAGGCATTGATGCCAGCACTGAGCGGGTCGCCTGGGGCAGACTGTTTCGCCAGGGAATACTCATGCATGTCGGCAATCCCAAGGCGATTCTCACCTGGGTGGCGATCATGTCTTTTGCCCTGAAGCCCGATATGGCTGCCTCCACGGTACCGCTGATCGTCGCCGGCTGTGCAACGATCTGTCTGCTGGTGTTCGGTGGATATGCGCTGCTCTTCTCGACGGCGGTGATGAGCGCGTTCTATCGCCGCATCCGTCGTGGACTGGAGGCGCTGTTAGCCTGCTGCTTTGCGCTGGCGGGGCTGAAACTGGTGTTCAGTCGCCAATAAGTCGGGGATGGCCGTTCGCGACTTCTGCATGAAAATGGCACACCCTGTGCTGATGCAAACAACGGTTTCGCCAGGGTGTCACTGCGATCAGGGGGGCATCCGCAGCGGTGGCCTCTCTCATTACATCAACAAGGCGGTGAAATGAAAGGCTCGTGCTTGTGTGAAACGGTGGTTTTTGAGCTGGCAGCGCCACCCACGCTTTACTACCGTTGTCACTGTTCGCTGTGCAGAAAGCAGAGCGGAACCGGTTATAACCTGGCGACGCTGGTGAAAGCGGGGGAGTTCCGCTGGACTGGCGGAGAAGATCACCTGGCGTCATGGCAAAAAGCCAGCGGTTATCGCAACGATTTCTGCACCTGCTGTGGCTCCACCGTGCCCAACCCGCTGCGGGACCGGCCTTATATCTGGATTCCGGTGGGTTTACTCAATGAGGCGGTGGATATGCAGTGTGTCGGCGACTTCTGCACCGATGATGCGATGCCCTGGGACACGACCCGCTCAGCAACCACCCATGCCGGACCGGTGCCGTCGCTGACGGCGCTGCTGACCCATCTGAAACTTGCTGATGAATCGCCATAGTTTCTCTGACGGTTTCTGTCCGCATTCCTGGCCGTTGGCTGGTTATGCTCCAGAGTGTTTTAGCTGAAGTCCCCACTCTTCCGCGCAGAGATTCATGGCGCGAGGAGAACTGAGCAGCAGTTTTGGCAGCGTGAGCGAGTCATAGAGCTGCCTGTGCCGCTTCCGGTTCTGAGGGGCGATGCGGATGATGTAGTTTAACATCGCCAGGCTTACCGGCTCTTTGCGAGTCCTGAGTCCTCCGATCCTCGGCGTGGAGGAGTAGCATCGCCGGACATAGCGCAGCAGCGCTAAGGGCACGCTGACATCCAGAAGAATCAGTCCGGTGGCCCGGGCGAGTCGTGCTTCAATACACTTGGTGTAGTTGCCTTCCATGATCCATCTCTCCTGACTGACTGCTTCAGCGTGTAAACGAAGGAACACGTCCGGCTCCCTGGGCACCCACTGACTGCCTGGAATATGATGCAACTGATCCAGGTGCACCACAGGCAGACCTGTTTTGCGTGACAGGGCCTCAGCCAGCGTGGATTTTCCGCTGTTAGAAGGCCCGAGAATACAAATGCGTGGTCCCAGCGCGTCTGACGAGATTAGCCTGTTCACAAATAGCTCCCTGTTAAATCCGATAAATGCGCGCTGAGGGGGGTTGCGTCTGCATCCGGAACAGCAATCTTACCCCACGGGTTCATTGCCTGGCGATAAGCCTCTCATAACCTGATGAAATCGGGGACAGGAAAATAAAAAGCCCATAAACACATTTACAAATTTAAATGTGTAAATATAATGTCGCCTCTTCAAACACCAGAGGATTTTTTGTCATGCCATCACTTTTTACCCCCCTGAGCCTGGGCGACCTTCAGCTCCGTAACCGCATCGTTCTGCCGCCGCTGACCCGCTGCCGCAGTGAGCAGCCGGGCAATGTTCCCGGTCCGATGATGGTGGAATATTATCGCCAGCGCGCCGGTGCCGGACTGATGATCACTGAAGGCACCCAGATTGAGCCTCGCGGGCAGGGCTATGCATGGACGCCAGGGATACACAGTGAAGCGCAGATTGCGGGGTGGAAAAAAGTCACCGAAGCAGTGCATCAGGAAGGTGCCACTCTTTTCTGCCAGCTCTGGCACGTGGGGCGGGTGTCCCATAATGAACTTCAGCCAGGAAAAGAGGCCCCGGTTGCGCCGTCAGCGATAGCCGCCGATAACGTCCGGGTCTTTATTGAAACCGGACCGGGTGCCGGAATGTTAACCGCGCCCAGCGAGCCGCGGGCACTGACGAACGCGGAAGTAAAAGAGATTGTGGCGCTTTACCGGCGGGCGGCGGAAAATGCCAAAGCGGCCGGGTTCGATGGCGTTGAGCTTCACTCCGCCAACGGCTATCTGATTAATCAGTTTATTTCTGAGCACACCAACTTCCGTACGGATGAATATGGTGGCTCGCCTGAGAATCGTCTGCGTTTTCTGCGTGAAGTGGTTGAAGCGGTAAGTTCGGTCTTTGGCAGTCATCGTGTCGGCGTCCGGTTTGCCCCGCTTTTCAGCAGCACGGACGAAGATCGCGTCTATCTGGGCCTGGTCGAACGCGATCCGCATGCGACTTATATCCGCGCTGCGCAGCTGCTCAATGAGCTGGAAATTGGTTATCTCTCTATCGCCGAGGCGGACTGGGATAACAGTCCTGACCTGCCGGAGAGCTTCCGGATTGCGCTGCGGGAAACCTTCCGCTCGCCCATTATCTACTCAGGTCGCTACACCGCCGAAAAAGCACAGCGGATGCTGGATAAAGGGTGGGGCGACCTGTTTGGTTTTGGCCGCACCTTTATCGCCAACCCCGATCTGCCCGCGCGGATTAAAGCAGGCAATCCGCTGAATCCTGTGGATCACACCTCCCTGTATGGCGGAACGGAGAAAGGGTATACTGACTACCCTGTTTATCCATCCTGATGTTTTGTGAGGCGGCATGTCACCCGAAGAGGCCCTGAAGTTACTGGCCAATCCCACCAGAATGGCCGTGCTGATGTGGCTCAAAAACCCTGACGAAGCGTTTGCGGGCTATGTCCAGCTCTATCCCTTCGACCAGTATGGCGTCTGTGCCAGTCTCATCCAGGACAAGGCGGGCTTATCGCAGCCCGCCACTTCGTTATGCCTGAAAGCCCTGCAGAGTGCCGGACTGGTGGAAACCAGCAAAGTGGGTAAATGGACCTACTATCGCCGCGCCGAACCGCGTATTCGGGAAGTCACCGACGCGGTGACGCACTCCCTGCAGGCGCTGCTATAGACGTCGCCGCGCGCCTCTGATCCGGTAGCGACATCTTTCCTTGTCTCTCTCTTTCTGCGTCGCGCCCCTGCACACTGCTTGACGAAGCTGTTCGCTTCACTTACAACTAAACCCGTCAGGGGAGTCTCGCCGGAGAGACTGAGAGGCTGATAGCGCACCCGCGCGGCTCAGCGACCCTTAGAACCTGACCCAGTTGATACTGGCGTAGGAAGACGGGTATCGCATCAGATACTTGCCGCAGGAGCGCATTCGCGTCGCTTCTGCCTATTCCCTCTGTATCACGGGTCTTCGTTAACGGATAACGAGGCGAATGTGACCCACTCAATCCTGAATCTCTCTTCTTCTGTGGCGGGCAGCCAGGGCCGCTGGTCGGTGCTGGGCAGCGGCGTCGCCGGACTCTGTGTCGCCACCCTGCTGGCGGAACGGGGAGAAGCTGTCGAAATTATTACTCAGCCTGACTGCCGGGCAGCCTCGCACTGGGCGGGCGGCATGCTCGCGCCCTGGTGCGAGGCAGAAAGTGCACCGCCAGAGGTGATCGAATGGGGCCAGCATGCCGCGGGCTGGTGGGCAAAGCGTGTGGATGGCGTGGTGCAGCAGGGCACGCTGGTGGTTGCACCGCCGCGTGACAGCCGTGAGCTGACGCGCTTTGCCAGCATGACGCAGCAGCATCAGTGGGTGGCCCCCGGCGACGTTGAGCCGGCGCTGGAAAACCGCTTCGCTCGCGGCCTTTTTTTTGCCCGGGAAGCGCATCTCGACCCGCGTCGGGCGCTGCAGCAGCTGCAGGATACGCTCAAAGAGGCGGGCGTGCCGTTTCACAGCGGTCAGCCCGGCGGAAAGATTATCGACTGTCGCGGCATCCACGCCGCCGATCAGCAGCCCGCGTTGCGTGCCGTGCGCGGCGAAATGGTGATCCTCCATACCCCCGACATTTGCCTCTCCCGTCCCGTCCGGCTGCTCCATCCGCGCTTTCCCTGCTATCTGGTGCCTCGTGCCAATGGGCGCTTCATGCTGGGTGCCACCATGGTCGAAAGCCATGACAGCAGCCCGATTAGCGCGAAAGCGATGATGGAGCTGCTGAGCGCCGCTTACAGTCTGCATCCGGCGCTGGCTGAAGCGCGTATCGTCGAGAGCGGCACCGGGTTGCGTCCTGCTTACCGGCAGAATCTGCCGGAGGTGCGCTACGAAAATGGCCGCTTCTCGCTCAACGGCCTCTACCGACACGGCTTTTTACTGGCCCCGATAATGGCTGAAAACCTTATGCGGCGACTGACTCAGGAGACACCCCATGCGAATTGAACTCAACGGACGCGCGATTGAAACCGGCGCAACGACCCTGGCGGAGCTGATGCAGGAGCAGCAGATCGATCCGCGCACCGTCGCCACCGCCCTGAACGGTGAGTTTGTGCCGCGCACCCGTTACGCCAGCCAGCGACTTGAGGCCGGGAATCAGCTGGAAATTCTATCCCCGATGCAGGGAGGTTAATCATGTTTTATCAGTTTGCACCAACATCCCGTTTTCTGCTCGGCACCGCCGGTTACCCCTCGCCGGAGATTCTGCATCAGGCGATCGACGCGTCAGGCGCGGAGATCATTACCGTCAGCCTGCGACGGGAGGGGCGGGAAGGCGCGGCCTTTCGCACGCTGCTGCAACAGCTCAACAAACGGATTCTGCCGAATACGGCCGGCTGCCATTCGGTAAAGGAGGCGGTGACCACGGCGCAGATGGCGCGTGAACTGTTTGATACCCCCTGGATCAAGCTGGAGGTGATTGGTCATGCCGACACGCTGCAACCCGACCCCTTTGCCCTGGTGGAAGCCGCCCGCATTCTCTGCGCTGACGGATTTCAGGTGTTTCCCTACACCACAGAAGATCTGATTGTCGGTGAAAAACTGCTGGAAGCCGGCTGTGAAGTGCTGATGCCCTGGGGGGCACCGATTGGCTCCGGCCAGGGACTGCGCAATATCGAGGGGCTGCGCGCCATGCGTGCCTGGTTTAAGGATATTCCGCTGATTATTGATGCGGGGATCGGCGCGCCGGGCCAGGCGGCTCAGGCGATGGAGATGGGCTTTGATGGCGTGTTGCTCAACACGGCCGTAGCAAAAGCTCGCGATCCGGTCCGGATGGCCGGTGCCTTTGCCGCCGCGATCCATGGGGGACATGAGGCGTTTCAGGCCGGGCTGATGGAGCAGCGCGATATGGCGTCGGCCTCCACGCCCCTGTTTGGTCTGGCACAGTTCAGTTAAGGAGCGACAATGGATCGTTATCAGCGACAGACGATGTTGCCGGAAATTGGTGAGGCGGGGCAGCAGCGACTGAGCAGGGCGCGGGTGCTGATTGTGGGCGCAGGCGGTCTCAGTGCCACGCTGCTGCCCCTGCTGGCAGGTGCCGGGGTAGGGTTCATTCGTCTTTACGACGGCGATCGGGTTGAACTGCACAACCTTCACCGGCAGACGCTGTTTGGTGTGGACGATGTCGGGCAGCCAAAAGCCCTCTGCGCGCAGCGGGCACTGGCGCAGCGAAACCCTGAGTGTGAAGTCGACGCGCATCCGCAGTCACTGAGCGCCAGTCTGCTGCCGCAGGCGCTGGCGGAGATTGATGTGGTGGTGGATGCGGCGGATAACTTTGCCATTACCTATCAGCTTTCGGACGCCTGTTATGCGCGCGGCCTGCCGCTGATCTGCGCCTCAGTGCTGGGGCGTAAAGGCTATGTCGGCGGATTCTGCGGCGGTGCGCCCGGCTATCGCGCGCTGTTTCCGCACTTGCCCACTGCATCGGCTGACTGTAACACCGCGGGCGTTATGGGGCCTGCGGTGGCCACGCTGGGGGCCATGCAGGCACAGATGGTGCTCACGGTATTGCTGAAACTGACGCCTTCACCGCTGGGTTGTATGATCCACTGCGACCTGGCCTCGTGGCATATGCGACAGTTCCGCTTTGACGATGCCCCCGAACCGGAGGCGCCGGGCACGCCGTTCATCGACCTGGCCATGCTCACTGGTGAGGACTGCATTGTGGAGTTGCGCAGCGCCGAAGAGGCGCCGGTCAGCGTGGCGGAAGGGGCGTTGCGCATTCTGCCAGAGCAGATCGCCGGCTGGCAGCCGCCTGCCGATCGACGCGTGGTCCTGGTGTGCGCCAGCGGAATGCGGGCCGCGCGTGCGGCTGAACATCTTGCCGCACGCGGGGTCACGCGTCTGGCGCTGATGGCGGCAAAGGCGCTGTAACTGCCGGTTCAGATCACCTCGACCAGCTGGAACGTTTCGAAAATCAGCTCCATCTCAGGGTGAAAAGAGCCTTCCCGCTGAAAGTATCGCTGATGTTCCTGACGCCAGTAGTCGAGGCTGAGATCGCCTTCACCTTCAAGCATCGCCATCTCCGGCGTCACACGGTCAAAGCGCGTCAGGAACAGCCCGGTGGTGCGGATCACGCAGACGGGCTGCTGTTCACCGTTGAGAACAATGCTGTAACCGCCCGGCTGGGGCAGTTTTTCCTGATCCTGCCAGCTGGCTGCCGACCCACAGGTGGCCACTTTTTTACCCGCAATAATCAGCGTACTTAACGCGTTCGCCAGCTCGGGTGAATCACCAAATGCATCGACCATCGCATCCGGATATTTTTCCTGCAGTTGTTCCAGCGTCATCGCCATCAGCAAATCCTTATGAAAGTGGGTGCGTGCCTGCATCATTGCAGAGGCACCGAAAAGGTGTGCAGCCGTTCTCTCTGCAACAGCGTTTATTTGCGGAGCAGGCTGCTTGTCGCCGAACAGCTTACCCGGCATTCCGGCAGGAAAACAGGCGAATCTCCGGGATAAGCCGTTTCGCCCGCCGATGTTGTGCACAAGCGCCGCTGTCAGGCAAAGCAGTGACTCAGGAGAGACGAACTAGCGTTTCAGGAAGCTCGCCCACTGCTCAATGTCATCACCGCTGCTAATCTCAGGCTGCACCAGGCCGTTAACCATAAAGGTAGGAGAGACGTGAATGCCATTCTGGCGGGCGTATTTGCAGTGCCACTTGATGGCATTCTGCAAATCGGGCCGATCAAATGCCGCCATGGCGTCGACGCCACTGTAGGTTTTCAGGCGTTCCAGAATCTGATTCGGGGTGGCATCGCGGTTCGGACCGGTGCAGTGGTCGGTAAATTCAAACTCTTCGCGGTGATCGGCAACGGCCTGCATCACCTGTCTGGCGGCCGTTTTACTTTCGCAGGCCGCGGCGAGGATATAGCGCACAATGAGACCCGAATAGAGGTGCCACGGCTGGGATTGCAGACGGATCTTCAGAGTGATGTTCTCTTCGCCTGCGTGCGCCAGTAAGGCGTCGAATTTATTGAAAGCGCGAACGGAAAACGGACAGGTAGGTTCCAGAAAGACTTCGAAGACCGCAGGACCCTGACCCCAGACCAGAACATCAGCGTGCTGATTCATTAACCACTCCTTAAGTTTAAACGTAACGGGAAGTCGTTTTACTCTGGCAAATCTGCGGCACAGCAGCCAGTTAAGAATGGGGCTCAATTGTTACAAAAATCGGCAATCAGAAGCGGAGCCGCAGGTAACAGGCGACAGGCAGGGCTCTGAATCGTTAGAATTATCCGTTCTGGCAATCTTCGCCGCGGGTTCTGGACGGCCGCTGGCGAGTCGCTATAGTTAATCAGCAGCGTTCATTCGCCTGAATGAGAAGATCCTTTCTGTGACTTCCCTGTCGGGGATACACGGGAAGCGGATACGTGTTAGAAGAGGCTAAATTTGTATACCGATCTCACCTGGAAAACACTCTATCGCATTATTAACCAGACGATCGCGGACATGCTGGATGAGCAGCAAACCCTGGATGTCCTGTCACTGCGCGCCCGTCTGCTTGAACGGGCGGAAAAAGAGGAGGATGAGGTGATGGTGCTCTGCTACTGGCAGGCCTGCAAAATACTGAGGCGTTTGCCTGCCACCGTGACTGCCAGCCAGTTAATGCTGGCTGCCCGCCATGCTTTTCGTGCGCCGCTGGATAACGACCTGTCCTGAGTGAAGCGGACTGGTGCGCGTCAGCCGTGAACATAACAGAAAGGGCGACGCCTGAACCGGAGAGAGGTCGCTGCGGGTCATACCGCATACCTGATTTAACGATGGACTGCTTAAAGATTCCCATTCTGGAATTCATAAATATTTTTTGAAAATATAATGGGTAATTAAAGTGATCATATTATTCATCACATCCTGTCGTTTATTTTCCGACTATTTAAGTCGGGATTGCTGGAATTGATCCTGCTCAATTAACCTCCTCAATATTAAATCTCAGCCCCGGATAAATCTGCTCGTTTAAGTTTCGTCTACCTTTGTTTAATTAATATACCCGCAACATAATAAACAGCGCGTTATTATGTTGGCGCATTCTTATTGGTGCATATTTATCCATCAGGTGGTTGGTTGCGGCCACTTTGCATGTTCTGAAAAGAGAAACAGTTGATGAATATCAGAAAACGTATTCTGCCAGTGGCGCTGGCGGGCCTTATGATTTCCGGATCAGCATTCGCCACCCCGACTGACGGCCCATCCCCTATTAATACGAATCCGGGAACGGCAGCGGGAACGCAGGGAGCCGGTGGTGAAGTTAAATTTACCGGTGAAATTACCGATGTATCCTGCAACGTGACAACCGCCAGTAGTAAGCAGAGTATTGATTTAGGCAAATGGGCCAAATCCTATTTCGAAAGCCGTACGGAAACCACTGAAACGCCGTTCACTATTTCAGTCACAGACTGCCCGACATCCGTCAAAAAAGTGGCGGTGCTTTTCGATGGCGATAAAGACAGTGGCGACAGTACCCTGCTTAAAGTTGCCAGCGGCGGGGCGTCCGGTGTCGGCGTGAAACTTTATGAAGCTGACCGTCAGACTCAGGTAGCTATCGGCGCCGTCTCCAGAAACGTTGATGTAGTGGCAGCCAGCACGGGGGGGCACGCCGATTTAAAATTCTATGCTGATTATAAAAGTGACGGTGCCGCTATTAATGTGGGCGCGGCCAATGCCGTATCAAATTTTGTGATGGTTTATAACTGATTCATAGCAGGGGCAACCCTGCTTTCCCTCCGTAATTCAATGGCGTAACGCTCTATGATTAAGGTAATAAGAATTATTTCGCTCATTTCGGCGTGTCTGCTTCATCTCGCGGCGCATGCAGGTGTGGTGATGGGAGGGACCCGGGTTATTTTTGCTGAAGGAAAAAAGGAAGCCACGCTGTCGGTAACAAATCAGGATAAGACGACACCCTATCTGATCGAATCCTGGATCGAGAATGCCGATAAAAATAATCACACCCGCGTCCCTTTTATTGTGACGCCCCCGCTGTTTCGGCTGGATGCCAATAAAGAGAACCTGCTCAGGATTAATTATCTGGGCATGCCAATGCCGAAAGATCGGGAGTCTGTTTTCTGGCTGAATG
Organism: Pantoea sp. M_10; assembly: GCF_008631515.1. NCBI lineage: Bacteria > Pseudomonadati > Pseudomonadota > Gammaproteobacteria > Enterobacterales > Erwiniaceae > Pantoea > Pantoea sp. M_10. Next base: position 457,473 of record NZ_VWUL01000004.1, read on the forward strand.
TCAAATCGATCTCACCCACACCGCGCGATAAAAGCAATCAGCTGCAGGTCAATATTAAATCGAAATTTAAACTCTTTTTCCGGCCAAAAGGGCTGGCGGGAAATCCGGCTGACGCCTGGCAGGACATCGCGTTTCGCCAGCAGGGCAACCAGCTGATTGCGCATAACCCGACGCCCTATTTCGTCTCCTTTTATACGCTGAGCGTGAATCATCAGGCGATCAACGATCCCGGCATGATTGGTCCGGGTGAAGATCGTCACTGGACGGTCAGCCATGCCGGCCCGGTGAGCTGGTCTGCCATCAATGACTATGGCGGCGTTACTGAAGAACGTACACGCTGATGGATTTTGTTGTGGTTTTACTGATCTGATGCCGGGGCCTTAACCGTGAAAGTAACGCAGCACGCGCAGTTAAAGAAGAGAAAATATGCAAAGACGTGGCATGCCTCTTCATGGCTGGCGGGTGTACCGGGAGTGATACTGATGGTGTTCTGCCCGTTGCGGGCTGCCCGCGCCGACGACTACTTTAATCCGGCGGCGCTGGAGTTTTCATCCGATCAACACACGGCCGCCGATCTGCACTATTTCGCCCGTGAGGGCGGCCAGCAGCCCGGCACCTATCATGTCTCGCTGTTGCTCAACAACAAAGTGATCGATAGCCGTAATGTCTCTTTTGTTGAGGGCAAAAACGGGCTGATTCCACAGCTGACGGTAGCCGATCTCTCCGCGATGGGGGTAAACGTTGAGGGTTTCTCTGCATTCAGCCACCTGAAGAAAGATGAGGCGATTGCTGAGCTGGGCGATTACATTCCCGATGCCTCAAGTGACTTTGATTTTGCGCACCAGCAGTTAAACCTTTCCATTCCCCAGATTGCCCTGAAGATGAAAGATCGTGACTATGTCGATCCCGCCAGCTGGGATGAGGGCGTATCAGCGGCTTTCGTGGACTATAACCTCTCTGGCAGCAGCGGCAGCAATCAGAATGACCGCTGGAACTCGACGCTGCTGAGCCTGCGCAGCGGGGCTAATCTTGGCGCATGGCGTCTGCGTAACACGTCCAGCTGGCGTTACGATCTGGTCAGTCACTGGCAGTCTCAGACGACCTGGCTGGAGAGGGATCTTAAGACGCTGAAAAGCCAGTTCCGGGTCGGTGATACCTACACCTCGGGTGACGTGTTTGACAGCGTGCAGTTCCGGGGGGTGCAGATGATGTCTGATGACACCATGCTTCCCGAAAGTCAGCGCGGCTTTGCCCCGGTGATCCATGGCATCGCCCACAGTAATGCGCGGGTGACGGTGAGTCAGCAGGGTTATGTGATTTATGAAACCGTGGTCGCACCGGGTGCTTTCGAGATTAAAGATCTCTATCCCACCGCTCAGAGCGGCGATCTTGATATCACTATCCATGAAAGCGATGGTTCGGTGCGCACCTTCACCCAGCCTTACTCTGCGGTGCCTTATATGCTGCGTCAGGGACATCTGAAATATAGCGTCAGCGGCGGTCGTTATCACTATTCAGGCAGTCACAATCTGCGCTCACCTGAATTTGTCCAGTCCACGCTGTTTTACGGACTGCCGCATGACTTTACCGCCTTTGGTGGCGTACAGCTCGCGCAAAACTATCATGCTGTGGCGGCGGGGCTGGGCAAGAGTCTGGATGATTTCGGCTCGCTGGGAATGGATGTGACCTTCGCCAGCACCCGGTTACCGCAGGGGCTGAGCCGAAGTGGCCAGTCAGTGCGCGCGCAGTATCAGAAAAATTTTGCCTCCACGAATACCACTTTCAGCATGGCCAGCTATCGCTACTCCTCCAGCGGATTTTATGCATTCAGCGAAGCCAATGCGCTCACCAGCCCGGCGAGTTTTGTCGATAACAAGCGCAGTCGTTCAGAAATTGCCGTCTCCCAGGGTATCGGTGACGCTGGCAGTCTCAGTGCGTCTGCCTATATGCAGCGCTACTGGCGATCAAACAGAAACGATCGCACCCTGCATCTGGGTTTCTACAGCAATTATAAAGCCATCTCCTGGGGCGTGGCCTGGTTTTACACCGACTCGACCCAGGCCCGGAAAGCTGACCGCGCTATCTCCTTCAATATTTCGGTTCCACTGAGTGCCTTACTGCCGGACAGTTCGGTCAGTTACAGCATGAATGCCAGCAATCGCGGGGATGTCTCGCAGCAGGTCGGCCTGTCAGGCAGTGCATTGCAGAACAATAACCTGCACTACACCCTGCAGCAGGGCCTCGACAGTCAGGGGCAGAACGTGAACAGTAGCGGCTCGCTGGACTATCGCGGCAGTCAGGCCAGCGTCAGTGCCGGAGTTGGTCATGATCGTCACAGTACGCAGTACAGCTATGGTCTCTCGGGCGGGATCGTGGCCCATGCGCACGGCGTGACGCTAAGCCAGCCGCTGGGGGATACCTTCGCGATTGTCCGGGTCCCGGATACCGCCAATGTGGGCATCCAGAGCGGCAGCAATGTGTTCACGGACGGCCGCGGCTATGCAATTGTGCCTTCACTCTCGCCGTATCATGAAAATGCCATCGAGCTGGAAACTGAAACGCTGCCCGACAATGTAGACGTGGAACTGGATGGGCAAACGACTATCCCGACCCGCGGGGCGATTGTGCTGGCTGACTACGCGACCCATGTGGGGAACCGGGTGCTGTTCACGCTTACCTGGCAGCATACCTTCCCGCCTTTTGGTGCCACAGGGCAGATTGCAATCCATGCCGGGGGGAATCAGAGCCGCACAAGCGGCATTGTCGCAGAAAAGGGCGAACTCTATCTGAGTGGTGTGCCCGCTCAGGGGACGGTTGAAGTGAAGTGGCAGGAGGAGGGGAAACAGAAAAGCTGTCGCGCGCCGTTCCGCCTGTCTGACGCCAGCGGCACGAATCCGGTCAGACTGGTCTCGGCGGTTTGCCAGTAATTCACAGGAGTTTCAGATGAAATCAGTTCAGCGTGTCATTAAAGGGATCGTGCTGCTCATCCCGGCACTGGTCTGCTGGCCCTCTCTGGCCCAGGAGTCGTGTCAGGGGGTGAGCCAGGTGGTCGTGCAGGTGCATAACGTCAATTATGTGCCGGGCGCCGCTGACGGCACCCCCATCTCTGCGCAGATGCCCGTGCAAAGTACTAATGCCTTTACCTGCAATAAAAACAGCGGTGAGCAGGGCTATGCCTGGAAAGATATGGGGTTTCAGATTAATGCTGAAGAGTCGGGATTACAGACCTCAATTGCGGGAGGGCACACGACGCCAATCTATCGCGTACCGGGTGTTGAGAGCATCGGATTCGCGATTGGATTTAAAGAGCCTTCATATTGCAACAGCGGCTTTTTCGATACCACCGGCAAAGGCAAAACCAGTTCGATCTGTAACTCGCAGGTCAGTCCACAGTTCAACGCGGCACACGACATTAAACTGCAGTCCTATGTGGTGTTTTACAAAATTCCGGGGCAGCGTTCACCGCTGAATCCAGGCAACCAACCCGCGAATGTCGGTGAGGTAAACATCGGTAATGCCAGCCTGAAGGTGGGGAACAGTGCGGCCAGCAGCCAGCCGATCAACGACAGGCCGCAGCTCTTTCTCTCCAGCTTCACGGTGCAATATGGCAGCTGTGCCGTTGTCACATCCCAGTCTGCGATTAACGTGGAGATGGGAAAAGTGAGTAAGGCGGAGTTCACCGGCATCGGCAGCCGGGCGGGAAGCGAAAAAAATTTCCGGATTCAGGTGATGTGCGAACACAGCGCCGCAGTCAAAGTGGGCTTTTTTGGCATGGCGACCGCTGGCGACAAGGATGCCATCAGCCTGACACCACAGAGTAACGCCGCGTCAGGGGTGGGCATTGCCCTGACCTATGGGCCGGGTCTGCAGGTCGCAGAAGGCCAGCGCGTGCCGCTGAATGTGCCGACCGATCAGCTGCCGGTGCTGACTACCGTCTCTTCACCCAATCAGGCGAAGTCGATGTCGTTTAACGCCCAATATATTCAGACCGACAGCCAGGTGATGGCGGGTAAAGCGGACGGGACCGTCACCTTTAATCTGGTGTATAACTGAGCCGTTGCCGCTGACGCGGATTCACCGGTTATGGCGACCGGTTTCCCTTCCGGGTCCGGCTACCTGGGTTATCCGCTTTATCATCTGCAGTAATTGTTAAAACCCGCCAAACCCGCCCGGCTGTTTTGGCCAATCTCTGTTAAAATTGAACCTCTGCGCCACTTTGCAGGATGCATGTTCGGGAGAAGCTATGTTGTGGATTTGGAATGCCCTGATTGTTCTGGTCACCGTGATCGGCATGGAGATTACGGCTGCGCTGGCGCACAAATATATTATGCATGGCTGGGGCTGGGGCTGGCATCTGTCGCATCATGAGCCGCACAAGGGCTGGTTCGAGGTTAACGATCTTTATGCGGTGGTGTTCGCGGGCCTGTCGATTTTACTGATCTGGCTGGGCAGCACGGGCGTCTGGCCGTTGCAGTGGATCGGTGCCGGGATGACGCTCTATGGCCTGCTCTACTTTATTGTTCATGACGGCCTGGTTCACCAGCGCTGGCCCTTCCGCTATGTTCCGCGTCGGGGTTACTTACGTCGGCTCTATATGGCGCACCGGATGCATCACGCGGTGCGCGGAAAAGAGGGGTGTGTCTCGTTTGGCTTCCTCTATGCGCCACCGCTGTCAAAACTGCAGGCGACGCTGCGTGAACGTCACGGCGTTAAACGGGGCGCTGCCAGAGGTGAGCGGGGCGTGGAGCAGGACGCGCCATCCGGGAAGTAACCGCCTGACCTGACGCCGCCATCAGCATGACCAGTTTCTCGGGTGTGCTGGTGGACAGGCGCTGATCCCACGCCGCTGGCCCTGCCTGAATCACCTTCATGCCGATTTTACGATAGACCTGCTTCGCGGTTGCGATTGCCCATGCCGATCGCAGCGGCAGGCCTGGCAGACCTGCCGTGGCCGAGTGATAGTAGGGCTCCGCCGTTTCAACCAGGCGAAGGGCGACGCGGCTCAGCGCCTGACGATGCTGTGGCGCGGCCAGAGTTTCCCGTGTAAGCCCCTCTTCAGCCAGCCACGCTTCAGGCAGATAGCAGCGGTCAGCGGTCGCATCTTCGACGATGTCGCGGGCAATGTTGGTCAGCTGAAACGCCAGACCGAGATCGCAGGCGCGATCCAGCGTGGCCCTGTCGCGCACCCCCATGATCTGCGCCATCATCAGACCGACCACGCCCGCCACGTGATAACAGTAGCGCAGCGTGTCGTCCAGGGTCTGATAGCGCGTCTCACGCACATCCATCGCAAAACCGGCCAGATGAGCAAAGGCGTAGTCAGGCAGAATATCGTGCGCCATTGCCACCTCCTGAAAGGCCGCAAAGGCGGGCTCATGCATCTGCAACCCGGCATAAGCCTGGCGGGTTTTTGTCTCCAGCTGCGCCAGACGCTGTTCGGCGGAGAGCCGCGACGGCGTATCGTTGCTGAAACCCAGCACCTGATCGTCAATCACATCATCACAGTGACGGCACCAGGCGTAGAGCATCAGCACACTGCGTCGGGTTTTGGTATCGAACAGTTTCGATGCCGTGGCAAAACTTTTTGAACCCACTTCCATGGTTTCTACAGCATGATCGAGCAGTGACGGACTGTTCAAGCCAGATCCTCCAGCATCAATCCTGCCGTGGCTTTCGCCGAGCCCACCACGCCGGGAATGCCTGCGCCAGGATGCGTGCCTGCGCCGACCAGGTAGAGGTTACTGAGGTGTTTGTCGCGGTTATGTGGCCGGAACCAGGCGCTCTGGGTCAGGATGGGTTCAACCGAGAAGGCGGAGCCCTGATAGGCGTTCAGCTCATCGCGGAAATCGAACGGCGTGAAGATGCGGTGCGTCACCAGCTGACTGCGCAGGCCCGGCATGTAGTGCTGTTCCAGATAGTCAAAAATACGGTCGCGCAGGCGCGGACCTTCAACCGCCCAGTCGATATCAGCCGTGCCGAGATGCGGCACCGGGGCCAGCACGTAGTAGCTGCCGCAGCCTTCCGGAGCCAGGGAGGGATCGGTGACACAGGGGGCATGCAGGTAGAGCGAGAAGTCCTCGGCCAGGCCATCACGATTGAAGATCTCATCGATCAGTTCACGATAGCGCGGGCCGAAGCAGACGGTGTGGTGAGCCAGCTGGTCATGATGATGATTCAGGCCAAAATAGAGCACAAACAGGGAGTTGCTCATGCGCTTGTTCTGCAGTGTCTTTCCCTGTGCCACAGAAGGGGAATGCTGACGCAGCAGATCATGGTAGGTGTGAACCACGTCTGCGTTGGAGGCGACGGCGCGGGTCGGGAGTACCCGGCCATCTTCGAGATGGACGGCCGTAATCCGGTTTTCCTGCGTTTCCAGCCGGGCCACGCTGGCATTCAGTTCCACTTCGCCGCCCAGATCCTCGAACAGTTTTACCATGCCCTGCACCAGTGCGCCCGTGCCGCCGCGCGGGAACCAGACCCCCCATTCACGTTCCAGCGCATGAATCAGCGTGTAGATGGAGGAGGTGGCAAAGGGATTGCCGCCGACCAGCAGCGAGTGAAAGGAGAACGCCTGACGCAGGTGTTCATCCTCAATGTAGCTTGCCACCTTGCTGTAAACACTGCGCCAGGCCTGCAGTTTTGCCAGCTGCGGCGCGGCACGCAGCATGTCGCGGAACGAGAGAAACGGCACGGTGCCCAGTTTCAGATAGCCTTCGGCGAACACGGCGCGGGAGTAAGCCAGAAAACGGCGATAGCCTTCGACATCACGCGGATTAAAGGCGGCGATCTGCGCTTCCAGTTCGGGCTGATCGTTGTCATAACTGAAGACCCTGCCGGACTCCCAGCAGAGACGATAAAAGGGCCTGACCGGCAGCAGCTCAACATAGTCAGCGAGCTTTTTGCCCGCCAGCGTAAATAACTCTTCAATCGCGCTGGGATCGGTGATCACCGTCGGACCGGCATCAAAGGTGTAGCCCTGGTCCTGATAAACATACGCCCGGCCGCCTGGCTTATCGCGCTTCTCCAGCAGTCGGGTGGGAATGCCTGACGCCTGAAGGCGAATCGCCAGCGCCAGACCACCAAAGCCTGCGCCAATTACTGTCGTTCTGTTCATTGCATCGCCTGTTGACGGTGAGGAGTCATGATAGCCTGTAACGCCGCCAGTACGGGGACCGGGGGCTTGCCGCTTAAAATACGCAGCCGATCAGGCAAAGTAAGTTTTCCCGCATAAAAACGGGCGATCAGACCTTCGGGAAGGCCATAAAAACGTTGCATCACCAGCCAGCGCTGTCCGGCCGGCCCCGCCAGAAACAGCATCCGGTTCAGCATGCGAAAGAAGCGCTGCTGCTGCCAGGCCTGGGAGGCCACCTGTCTGATAGTGGCGTTGAGTGAGGCCGATGTCATTACGGGCATCTCCGCCAGCCGGTCAGCCAGCGCCACTGCCAGCGGCAGTGAGTAGCCGGTGGTGGGATGAAACAGCCCGGCGCGTAAGCCGCTGCACGGCAGGTCACGCTTCTGCCAGAATGCGTCAACGTCGCCTGTCAGCGTGATGGGCAGGGCACCCTGCTCTTCGCGCAGCAAACGGGCCAGCTGCCAGCCCTGCTGCGCCGCGTAGTCACGAATATTCTGGCGGGCGCGTTCACCGTCCAGCGTGGCGCGGTCGATATAATGGGTGTCTTCAATCAGCAGCGTATCGGTAGAAAAGGGCAGGCTGTAGACAAAGCGATAGCCGGCCTGCTGGTCAACCGTGGCATCCATAATGATCGGCGCGGTCAGCCCGTGTGGAGCACCGAGCTGCCACTCCTGTCCGACAAACGACTGGAAGCCCATGCGCAGCGCGCCATCGGGCTGGTAGCCCCGGCCATCAATCACGGCATCCGCTTCCACTACCCGTCCATCGTCCAGCGTAACCGAGTGTGAATCGAGCGTTGCGACACGCGTATTCAGCAGCAGGTCAGCGGCAAAGTGATCGCGCATGACCTGAGCGAAGCGCTCTGCGGTGACACAAAAATAGCCACTGTTCAGATGGCGCTGCCGCTGCGGAAAGCGCACCTCATAACCGGGCCAGTGATGCACCACCAGCGGGGCGATCCAGCGGTGCTGCGCTTCAGTCAGGTCGTCTGCATGAAAAGACCAGGTGTGATGGGCGCCAGGCTGACTCTCCGCGTCAATCAGCAGGATGCGCAGCGACGGGCGCTGCTGGCGGAGGCGCAGCGCAATCAGCCCGTTGGCCAGCCCCGCGCCCACCAGGATCAGATCATACCGTGGCATAGGCACTCCCGTTCAGCACAGGCTGGCGGGTCAGCATCGCCTGCTCGACGATATCCGCTGCCAGCGAGGCACCACCCGCCTGACGAAGCGCGGCGCGCAGGGGCTTCATCTGCTCAGCATAGTGCGTATCCGTCAGTAAGGTCTGAAGCTGGCGGGCCATGGCGTGACTGGTAGTAAAGCGTGAGGCGCGGCGGCCGATACCGTGCCAGACCACCCTGGCGGCCACGCCCGGCTGGTCAAAGGCCAGCGGGATTGTCAGCAGTGGCGTCAGATGGTTAATCGCATCCAGCACGGTGTTCATGCCGCCGTGGGTAATGGCCAGGTCGGCCTGGGCCAGCGCGGCGGCCTGGTCAGCAAAATCGACAACCTGAACATGACTGGCCTGCGCCAGTTTCTCCGCCTGAAACGGCGACAGGCGGCCACAATGGGCCAGCAGTAACTGCGCGTCGATCTCCTGACAGGCGCGGACGATCGTTTTAAACAGGCCGTAACGGTGTCCCTGCAGGGTGCCGAGGGAAGCAAAAATGCGCGGCCTGTTGCCATGCGGAAAATAGCGCGGCTGTGCGGCCTGGGGCGCGTCCGGGGCGCGCAGCGGCCCAACAGCATGAAAATGGTCGGGCAGCGCCTGACGGGGAAAATCCAGCGCCGGGATCAGCTGGCTGATCTGTGCCAGCGGAGAAAAACAGTGGTGCAGCTTTTCCCGCGGTGACAGCCCCATTGCATGGGCGTTACGGGCGATTACCCTGTCGTGGCGGCGCATCAGCCAGTCGTAGATTTTTTCACTGGCACGATAACGTTCGCGCGCCTGGTCGCTGGTGCCATAGTCAAACGGCATCACTGCCAGCGGGAAATCCGCTTCACGGTTAAGCGGCAGGGCACAGGCCACCGAAACATAAGGCAGATCGAGTGCTTCAGCGGCCAGCGCGCCGGCCGGCTCCATCTGATCGACAATCACGCCATCCACTGCCAGCGTATTCAGCACCACCGGCAGTTCGCGACAGAGCATATCACTGCTGCGCGCCATCTCACTGATCAGTTTCAGCATCGACGGGCCAAGGGGGTGTGCAGCCAGCTGCAGGGTATGCGCCAGACTTCCGGCAGGATGCGAGGTTAAGCCTAGCGGAAAAAAGCCGATGCGGCGGTCGGTGAGCAGTGCGCTGACGTCCGTCTGCTGAATAAAGGTGATACGGTGTCCGCGTGCTATCAGGGCCTGGCTGAGATGCTGAAGCGCCTGCACATGGCTATAGAAGGGCGGTGCAATAACCGCAAAGTGGCTCATGCAGCATCCTTAACTGACGGCAGCGAGTTTTTTCTCAAACCAGGCCTGAACAAAATGATGGGTGGCGTAACCATCGCGGCAGGCGGAGAGCAGGTGTTCTCCGGCGCAGCGCAGATGGTCGCGCAGTTGCGATTCGACCGCTTTTGCGCCGAGAAGGTTCACCAGCGTCGATTTTCCCTCATCCTGATGGGCATCTTTACCGGTGTCACTCATACCGTCAGTGAGATCGTCCAGCAGCTGAAACGCCTGACCGAGATTCAGCGAAAAGCGGTGCAGCTGTTCGCGGGCTTCTTTGGGGGCTTCCGCGACGATAGAGGCCATCTGCATGGAGGCGCAGAACAGGGTGCTGGTTTTGAAGTGATTGGTCATCAGAATGGCGTCGGCGCTGCGGGGTTTATCTCCCTCCGAGAGATCCTTGAACTGCCCCTGCACCAGCCCCTGCATCCCAACCGCCTGAGACAGCTCTGCAACCGCGTCCGTTCTGGCGCTGGCGGTTAAGCCCTCTGCCACGGCGACCAGACCAAAGGCCTTACTCAGCAGGGCCACGGCAGCGAGGATGGCGACATGTTCACCATACTGACAGTGGATGGTGGGGCGTCCGCGCCGCAGCTGCGCATCATCCATGCAGGGCATATCGTCCAGGATCAGCGAAGCGGCGTGCACCATCTCAACCGCGCAGGCGAGGTCAAGCAGACCGGCAGCGCTGGCATTGCACCCCAGATCGCGCGCGGTCAGCAGCAGCAGCAGCGGACGAATCCGTTTTCCAGGCGCCAGCGCGCCGTCGCGCATTGCCGCGCCGACCAGGTCACGTTCACTGTCAACCGGTAAAAGCTGATCGAGCCGTTGCTCAATATCGTTCAACAGAATCGCTGCATCGCTGTGTATGACATTGACGTGTTTTTCTGCGCAGACCGTCATCAGGGCTGTCCTTATCTACAGAGGAAGTCACAGCAGGTCGAAATGATTCGATGCCATCTTCAATCATCGTCCCCGGCTGCCCCGGCATAGTGGGCAGGTTTTCAAAGAACGGCGGGTAAATCCATTACAACTAAGCGTAGCTTACGGTAATAAAAAATGTCGGGAAATTCAGGAGCATTCCGCGATTTGCGGCGTCAGCCGGGTGAAAACTAAGCGGTTATCAGCCCAGCAATGCCCGTAGCTGTTTCATCACGCTGGCGACGTTGTCAGCAGATAATGCGCCATCTTTAGCGAAGCGCACAATACCTTGCTGATCAACGACCACGACGGCTGCGCTTTCTGGCTGAAGATGCCAGCTATGCGCCGTCACGCCGCTGCTGTCGATGATGAACTGCTGCCAGGGAGCGGCTTTTTTGCTGGAGGCGATGCTGCGCACCACAAAAATGGCGCTGCCGGGCAGGGCGTCGTCGGTATTCACGATGGTGGTGGTCTGAAAGCGGTCGCGCGGCAGACTGGCCTGCTGAACGGCCTCAATCAGGGCAGCACTCTGCTCTTTGGCTGAAAGACGGCCCGCGACATGGATCACCAGCCGCACTTTGCCGGTCAGCGCCTGACTGTTCCAGCGCTGGTAGCCGACATCGCCCTGATTCAGCACCATTTCGCCTTTATCGGCCACAAAGACCGGCGGAACCGGCTTGCCGGGTGTCAGGGTGTGGGCGGAAGCAACGCCGGAAAACAGCAGGGCTATCATCAATCCATAATGGCGCACAGGTTCCTCACTTCTTTCTCGGTTTGCGGTGGGCGAGGCGAGCTTTCTCATCAGCAGGCAGAAGATTAGTACCACATCCATGTTTCAGATCAATAAAAGCAGTAAAGATTTAGCCTGAGAATGCAGAGGAAAGTTAATTGCCGGAGGTGGAAGATGAGTGCTGCACTGATGACGTTGCCCGAATTTGCCCGTTACATTGGTATTGCCACGCCGACCCTGGCGCGCGCCTTTTGCTGTCGGGGTTCACTGGATGGGGTGCCGCTGCCGCAGGCACTGGATGATGCGCCGCTGACGCAGCGCCACTGGTTACTCGACGATGTGCGTCAGTTTGACCACGTTTATAAACGGGTTCAGGCGAAGCAGCCCCGTAACCGGGAGTAAGGACAAAGATCGCCGCACGGGAATCGTCCCGCGCGGCGCTTTTAATTGGAGCGTGGCGCTGCCCGCGACCTCACCGGGAAAGGCAGCGCGTTTTTTATACAGCGTTATCGGGCTTGATCAGGAAGCAGACCAGATTGGCATCCCGGTCACCCGTGATTTCACTCCCGGCCGCCAGCCCGCTGACCGCATCACCCCGAACCAGTCGCGCCTCGCCGATACGAATGCTGCCTTCCAGCACGACGAGATAAGCCACAAAGCCCGGCAGGGCGGGCACGTCCAGCGTATGGTTGCGCTCCAGCAGGGTGTCATAGATATAAGCTGCCTGACGCAGTTCCAGCGGGGCGTCTGACTCCTCCGGCCCGGCCAGTTCGGTCCAGCCATTACTCATAATGCCCTGATCGCGCTCCAGCACCTGGGTCATCGCTTCACCCCCGGGCTGGGCGGGACGGATAACCGCCTGTAACAGTTCCGCTTCAAACAGAGGCACCGACTCTTCGTACTGAACGCCGTCACCCGCATTGACCACCATCACCCGCTTAGCCGAAAGCTGGGTCCGCTCGCCGTTACTGTCCTGATGCTGCATCGATCCCCGCCACAGATAGGTAAAAACCTCTTCATTCCAGTGCTGCTGCATCGGGATCCGGGCATCCAGTTTCAGCGACATCAGATCAACGCTGACCAGCGGGCTTAGCGCCTCGCCAGGTCGCTGACGGCGGACGGTAAAGGGGCCGTACTCAAACAGCTGTTCAGGATTAGCACGCAGGATGTTCATGATTTGCCTTTAAACAGAAGGGTCAGTGACAACGATCATAGCCTTTAGTGAGAGAATGAAAAGCCGGGAAATTTGCCCGGCTTCGTCAGTTATGTTGAAGGAGAGACTGCCAGCGGAGGCGGCAGCCTATTTGCCCTGCTCATCGCTTTCACCCAGGAAGAAATACCAGAGTGGAATCGACAGCAGTCCGGTAAAGACCGTCGAGTAGAGCAGAATCATCATCGCCTGAGTGATATACATCGTCAGCGACCAGTGGCTGAAGGGGATCTGATACTGATCAATCACGCCGCCTATCATCGCATTCGCCATCACCGAAATCACAATCAGCGCCAGAACCGTCACGCTGCGCAGAAAATAGCGCATCTCTTTGCGCTTCACGGCGAAGCGGGACTGCACGATCGCCAGCGGCGATTGCTTGTCGGGTGCAATCTCGGTGCGTGCCTGGCTGCGACGCCGGGCGCTGCGCCAGCGCTGAATATCCAGCAGCAGAAACAGCAGCAGGCTGATGCCCATGACCGGCAGGGCATAACCGAGCGCCAGCATCACAATCAGGCTGGTGCCCTGCGCATAGCGTGGCAGCGCCAGCCAGGCGGTTAACAGCGTCTGTGAGGGGTTAATCTGCGGAACCGCCGGACGACGGATCCACCACATGCGGTAGCCCAGCACAATCATCGTGCAGAGTCCGAAGCCAAAGAGGGCCAGAATCAGCTGATTAGGCAGGCCGAACAGCACACCCATGTGCGCATCGACGCCCCAGCGGGTCAGTTTTGCCACCAGCGGGAAGCTGGCGAACGCCACTTTGTCGACCACGGTAAAGTCGGCCGGATTAAGTGAAACGGCATCCACCTGACTTGGCCAGCTGCGGTCAATCTCCGAAACCGTCCATGCCTGTCCGGCGTTTTTGGGCTGGCGCAGTTCGAGTTTTGCCGCCTTCAGTCCTGCCTGACGGGCGGCAGACAGGGCCTGATCCCAGCGGGCATCCGGCTGATTAGGAATGACCCGCGCGGGAGTCTTAGCGGGCATCGTCATGCCCGACATGGTCATCCCTTCCATTGCGCCGCGATGCTCTGCGTGGGGATCGGCAGATTCAGCCGGGGCGTCACCGTTCAGCGCGGTTTTCACCTGCGGCGTTTTCCAGTTCAGGTCGCTGCGCATCTTTTCAATGTTGCTGCCCGCCCACTGCGACCAGGTCAGCCCGGTCACCGAAAAGAAGATCAGGCCCAGAGCCAGCAGCAGTCCCAGCGTGACGTGCCAGTGACGCAAGGCAGCAAACCCGCTGCGGACGTGCTTTCGGGTACGGGGAGGGCGGGTACCGGCCCACAGGATGAGCCCGCCCAGCGCGGCGACCCAGAGCCAGGACGCGGCCAGTTCACTGTAGTTACGGCCGAAATCGCCCAGTAACAAGCCACGATGCAGCTGATCCAGCCACATGCGCAGCGGCAGCACGCCGCTGGTGCCATATACGGTCATATCTCCCCTGACCTGCAGGGTATAGGGATCGATAAACACCGAGCGTGACTCAGAGGGACCCGCATCAGCGGCAGTGAACTGCACCCGCGTCGTATCCGCGGGACCCGGCGCGGGACGCACGGCGTAGATGTGCGCTGACTGGCCTGCCCAGGCACGTGCAGCGGCAACCTGCGCGGAGAGCGGCTGCGGCTCGCCCTGCGCACGGGTCGTCAGGGCATTGTGATAGATCGCCTGTTCCAGCTGCGGAGTCAGAACGTAGAGCGTTCCGGTGAGGGCCGCGATGAAAATGAACGGCGCAATAAACAGACCAATATAAAAATGCAGGCGGCGTAGCAGATTGAACAGCGTGCCGCGTGGTGCAGGGGATGTTTCCTGATAAGAGGACATAGCATTCCACACTTTTCAAAAGACAGGGGCGATCGGGTGACGTTGTCACGCAATCGAAATGTTATGGTGTCAGTGTGATGCGTAACAGGGCGGTGCCCGGGGGCGATGAAGGCGCAGCGTTCGCCGCCGCCGGAGCGGCGTGACCGCACGGGGCGGCGGGGCGCGACTGATGAGGCACATCCACCAGATGAACGGGACAAAGTTCCAGAGCATCAGGGGCACATGCACCAGTAAATCACAGTATCCGCAGGCAAAGCCTGCATCGGACATCATCACAGGGTCCATCATGGACATCTCGCCGTGATGATGCATCATCGGCATCTCTGCGCTCATGCTGACGTGCTGCATCCTGGCATGATCTGCCGCAAGGTTTTTAGAGACCATCGGTGCAACAAACAACAGCAGCACGGCCAGTATCGCAATACCGGCTGTGAGTCGTTGTCTGAATAAGCATTTCGGCATCATTTACACAGGCACAATGGGACAAATTTCCGGGCGGCAGTGTAACGCGAAGGGAATAAAAGGGTTAAATAAAGTGGCTGCTGAAACAAAGAAATTCGCACTCTTTGAACATATTCACTTTAATTTCAGCTTCATTTAACTTAGTTGTTACCCACTGAACACATACAGGTAACATCACGGCTGAGCCTGTGGATGACACTCTGAGCAATTAAGGACAGATAATGAAAATAGTTATGCTGGATGGCGATACGCTGCCGATCCCACTGCCGATCGAACAGCTACAGGGTGAGTGGGAGATCCGCACACACACGCCGGTTGATGAGATCGTGTCTGCCCTGCAGGGGGCGACTATCGCGATCACCAATAAAGTTCCGTTACGCGCCGCTACACTCAGGCAACTGCCGGATCTGCGCTTTATCTGTGTTGCCGCAACCGGCTATGACTGTATCGATCTCGACGCCTGTCGCGAGCGCGGGATCACCGTCAGCAATGTGCCCGGCTACTCCACGCAGAGCGTCTCCGAGGCGGTGATTGCAGCCCTTTTCGCGCTGCGCCGGCAGTTATTTGACTATGCCAGCACCACCCGCCGGGACTGGCCGCAGGCGCAACACTTCTGTCTGCATCGTCGGCCGATTCAGGATATCGGCGGGGCTATGCTGGGTATCGCGGGCCGGGGCGAAATCGGTCAGGCGGTGGGGCGGCTGGCGCAGGCGCTGGGGATGCAGGTCCAGTTCGCCGAGCGCAAAGGGAGTCAGACAGTGCGTGACGGCTATGTCAGCTTTGAGCAGATGCTGGCCACCAGCGATGTGATTTCACTGCACTGTCCGTTAAGCGATCAGACCCGACAGATGATTGACCGTGAGGCGCTGGCTAAGATGAAACCGCAGGCGCTGCTGATCAACACCGCGCGTGGCGGATTAATCAATGAAGCCGATCTGGCGGCTGCCCTGGCGCAGGGCGTTATCGGCGGAGCGGCGCTGGATGTGCTGAGTAGCGAACCGCCTGCTGCCGATAATCCGCTGCTGGCGGATCTGCCGGGTCTGCTGCTGACGCCGCACATTGCCTGGGCAAGCCGCAGCGGCGCAGAGAATCTGGTGAAGGGCGTGATGAAAAATATCGCCGCCTCTCTTCAGGGCGAGCCGATTTACGTGGTGAGCTGAACCCGGTCTGAGTGGGGGCATCTTCGGCAGTTTCGGCATGGGCAGCGCATGAGGCTTTCTGCCCTGAAAAGCGGGCCACCTCGTAAATTTAAAGCGTGTCGTTTTACCTGCCTTGTCTGGAGTGATATTCCAGTCATAGCCTGATTCATTACCGCGAAACAAAAAGCAGGTGGACCAGGTTAAGGGGGATCATGAACAGAGCCAAGATGGCACGATGAAAAAGAAGAACGGCACGCCTGCGCCTCATGATGCAACATTCCGGCAGTTTCTGACGCAGCCTGAAATTGCCAGAGATTTTATGGCGCTGCACCTGCCGCCAGACCTGCGGGAGATCTGTGATCCCGACACGCTGAAGCTCGAATCAGGGTCGTTCGTGGAAAAGGATCTCAGGCAATATTTCAGCGACGTGCTTTACAGTCTGAAAACGACTTCAGGTGAGGGATTTGTCCATGTTCTGATTGAGCATCAGTCTGCACCCGACAAACACATGGCGTTTCGGTTACTTCGTTATGCCGTTGCAGCGATGCAGCGCCATCTGGAGAATGGACATAAGCGGTTACCGCTGGTGATACCGGTGCTGTTTTATACCGGTAAACGTAGCCCCTATCCCTATTCTAACCGGTGGCTGGATGAGTTTGACGATCCGGTACTGGCGGGAAGGCTTTATCATCAGGCTTTCCATTGGTTGACGTCACAGTTATACCTGATGACGAAATTATGCAGCACCGCAGCATGGCTGCTCTGACCCTGCTACAGAAGCATATCCATCAACGGGATGCGGCTGAGGTCATGGAAAGGCTGGCTACTGTTTTGCTGGCAGGTTATCACTCTTCATCGCAAGTAGTATCACTGGTAAACTATCTGTTGCAGGCTGGCGAAACGGCGGACGCGAAAGCCTTTGTACAGGAACTGGCACGGCGCGTGCCGCAGCATGGGGATTCACTTATGACGATTGCACAACAGCTGGAACAAATAGGCATTGAGCAGGGTATCCGGCTCGGTATGGTAAAAGGTGAACGTGCAGCAACATTTAAGATCGCCCGCGCAATGCTGCAAAGCGGTATGGACCGCCATACCATTCTGCAAATGACCGGGCTGAGCGAAGCGGAACTGGCGGATATCCGTCAAACAGACTGAGACATGCTCTCAGTCTGTTATGCAGACTATGATCCCACTCCCCGGCGTCCGGAGTCGTCGTGCCTGTTCATCATCAAACCGCCTTGCACAGACGACTATTCTACTTCGTCGGGTCCAGGGTCAGAAAATAGAGCGGCCCAGCTTTTCCGTCAGTAACTCCAGCACCGCCGTGCCCGCCAGGGAATTGCCCGCGCCATCGAGTCCGGGTGACCAGACGGCGATGCTCATCTCACCGGGAATAATGGCAATGATCCCGCCACCTACCCCTGACTTTGCCGGCATGCCGACCCGCCAGGCAAATTCGCCCGCGCCATCGTACATCCCGCTGGTGATCATCAGCGCGTTAATCTGGCGCGCCTGACGCGCGGTAATCATCTGGCTGCCATCCAGCGTCCGGCCCTGATTCGCCAGATAGATAAACGTACGTGCCAGTTCAACGCAGCTCATTGACAGTGAGCAGTAGTGAAAATAGGTCTGCATCACGCTGGTCACGTCGTTATCGAAATTTCCGAACGACTTCATCAGCCAGGCAATCGCCGCGTTGCGGGCCGAGTGTTCAAACTCGGAGCGGGCAACGTGGCGGTCATAGTTGATGTCGGGCTGCTGACTCAGCTGCCGGACAATCTCCAGCATACGCTGACGCGGCGCGGTCAGCCGGGTTTCCAGCAGGTCGCAGATCACCAGGGCACCCGCATTAATAAAGGGATTACGCGGTTTACCCTGTTCCAGTTCGAGCTGCACCAGCGAATTAAAAGGCTGACCCGACGGCTCTTTTCCGACCCGCTGCCAGATTTCGCTATCGTCATAGCGGGTCAGCGCCACGGTCAGCGACAGCGCTTTAGAGATCGACTGAATCGAAAAGCGCGTTTGGGCATCGCCCGCCTGAAAGAGGGTGCCGTCAGGCAGGCAGACAGCGATAGCCAGCCGGTCTGCGGCCACATCGGCCAGCGCGGGGATATAGTCCGCCACTTTTCCCTGATGAACCAGCGGACGCACCTCATCCAGGATCGCCTGCAACAGCGCATTATTCAGTTCAGACACACTCGCTTCTCCTGTCGCTTCCCGCCGGACGCTGATGCTGTGCATCGGCGACCGGCAGATCATATTGTTAAGGGCCGATGGCGGCATGGCCGCACGTTCAGCTGATGGGTTTTGACTGTGCGGCCAGGGGGGCCAGCAGCATCTGAAGCAGGCTCAGCAGCACCAGTACGCTGAAGGGGATCGTCCAGTTTCCGCTCTGCTCATGGAGCACGCCAAACAACAAAGGACCGAGCGCGGCCAGCGCATAGCCGACGCACTGGGCCATACCGGAGAGCTGTGAAGCCTGACGATGATTGCTGGCCCGCAGATTAAAGAGGGAGAGGCAGAGCACCAGTGAGGCGCCTGCGCCCAGACCGGCAAGTGTCAGCCAGATCGCCGCCCACAGCGGGTTAAGCAGTAGCCCCAGCATGCCCAGAAAGATAGCCGACGAGGCGATGAAGGCGGTGAGGCGGGCATCCTTCACCCGCTTCAGCGCCATCATGCAGCCAAGATTGGCGACAATCGCGATGGCCTGATACCAGAACAACAGCCAGCCCGCCGCGGCCTGACTGAAACCCTGGTCCTGGGCGAACAGCGTAAACCAGTCGATCAGGGTATAAAACGCCAGCGACTGCAGCGCCATAAATAGGGCAATCTGCCAGCCGCCTGCCGAGCGCCACGGATGGCGATGGAGAACTGTCGTCTCGCCGGATGCCTGCTTTAACGGACGCTGGCGTAGCAGTGGCAGCCAGGCCAGCAGCGCAATCAGCCCTGGGATCGCCCAGACCACCAGCGACAGTCGCCAGCCTGCGGAGGAAAGCTGGCTCAGCGGAACGGCAATCCCGGAGGCCAGGCTGGCAGTAATCGACATGGTGGCGGCGTAAAGCCCGATATAGCGGGCGGTATGGGCGGTGAAATCGCGTTTGATCAGCGGAGGCAGCAGGACGTTGGCGGCAGCAATCCCGGCGCTGAGCAGCAGGGTCCCGCCCCATAACGCCGCCTCCACAGGCAGCCAGCGCAACAGGGAACCCGCGGTCATCAAGCAGAGTGCGCCCCACAGGCTGCGTTCGAGCCCGATACGATTGCCGAGCCAGGCGGCTGGTGGCGCAAGCAGGGCAAAGAGCATCAGGGGAATAAAGTTGAACAGACCCGCTTCACCGGCGCTCAGTCCAAAGGTCTGACGAATATCCTGCAGAACCGGGCCGACCACAGTCACCGGTGCGCGAAGGTTGGCCGCGGTCAGCAGCAGCACAAATAAAAAAAATGAGGCGCCGGAGAGCGCAGCATAAGGTTTAACACTGAGTTGCAGAGGCTTCATGGCAGGGATCATCACAGGCAGCAGCGCTGCGGGGGCGTTGGTTAACGTTAACGCTTACGCATCAGAAATGATGTCTGGGCGCTACTTTACTGACCGGCCATCGGCGTGTAAAGCCTTGTTATGCGATGAAATAGCGCAAATGCGATCCCGTAACACAGTGTGCGGGTGTGTCAGTGAAATTCCGGTTCGGGAAAGTGACCGCAGTCATTCTGGCTGGGATTGGTGCCAGGCTGGCAGGTCTGCTGACGGGTTTCTGCCGCCGGGACCGGTTTTTCGGCGCCCCAGGGTCCGCTGCAGGCACTGAGAAGGGAAATCAGAATCGCCACACTGATTACGCGCATATCCGCTCCTTATATGAGTGATGAGCAAGCCGACATCAGCGATCGGCGCAGAGCGGGTCAGTGACGTCTAATCTGAGTGTGGTCGGTAAGGCGAAAATGTCAATTAAAACAGCGCGAACATCAGTGCGACGGGAAAACTCATCGGCCAGGTGGCACCCACCAGAAAGGCGCTGAGCAGTTTAATGCTGAGCTTATCTTTGGCGATGAAGAAGGTGATCAGCGTAGCGAACAGTGCAACAACGGCATAAAAAATCAGCATACCCTGGTACAGTGTCATCAATATCTCCGCAGCATCGTAAAGGTTTTCGCTGCGCATGATGCGGATTTTTGTGATCCAGATCAAGTGACTCAGGGTTTAGCATCTAAAGAAATCATCCGGTCAGGTGGCTCATGCACCGGAACCTGCAGAAAACTCGCGGGCGATTTCAGGCTGAAACGGGCATCAGAAAATCGAGAAAACCCCGGCCGTCACCGCGCTGACTGGCTTTATCCGCCGTGGCGAATCGCGACAGATCCAGCGCGATAAAAAAGCCCGCTGGCGTGAGCGGGCCTGACGTCAGCGGCGGATAAGCTGGCGCGCGTTAACTCTGACGGTAGAGCGCCATCACCGCCTCAAGATCGGGCGTGCGCGGATTGCCACCGGTACAGACATCATCCAGCGCGGCCTGCGCCAGGGCCGGGATATCGGCCTGCTGCAAACCCACTTCACGTAAGGAACGCGGGATGCCCACATCCCGACAGAGCTGACGAACGGCATCAACCGCGGCCTCCCGCGCCTGCTCCAGCGAGAGGGTGTCGACCTGCTTCACGCCCATTGCGCGCGCAATGTCGCGATACTTTTCGCCGGTCCAGGCGGCATTCCACGCCATCACCTGCGGCAGCAGAATGGCGTTAGCAATGCCGTGTGGCACATCATAAAAGGCGCCCAGCGGATGGGCCATGCCATGAACCAGCCCGAGTCCGACACTGGAGAAACCCATCCCGGCGACATACTGTCCCAGCGCCATCTGCTCCACCGCGTCGGGATCCCCCGCCACCGACTTGCGCAGTGACCGGCTGATAATCTCAATGGCTTTGAGATGCAGCATATCGGTCAGCGTCCAGGCGCCACGCGTGATATAGCCCTCAATCGCATGGGTCAGCGCATCAATGCCGGTTGCGGCTTTCAGTGAGGCGGGCATGCTCGCCATCATTTCCGCATCAACAATCGCGACTTTCGGAATGGCATGCGGATCGACACAGACAAACTTACGGCGTTTCTCTTCATCGGTAATAACGTAGTTGATGGTGACTTCAGCGGCGGTGCCTGCGGTGGTCGGGATAGCGATAATCGGAACGCAGGGATGGCGGGTGGGGGCCACGCCCTCCAGGCTGCGCACATCTTCAAATTCGGGATTGTTGATAATCATACCGATCGCCTTGCTGGTATCCTGAGGTGAACCGCCCCCGATCGCTATCAGATAGTCTGCCCCCGATGCCCTGAAGGCCGCCACGCCCTGCTGCACCACCCGAATGGTGGGATTGGGCACCACCTCATCGTACACCGCCCAGGCAAGCTGGTGGCTGGCCAGCCGATCGGTCACCCGCTTCAGCGCACCGGCTGCCACCAGCGCACGGTCAGTAACAATCAGGGCTTTGCGCATTCCACGACGCTCTACCTCTTCCGGCAGATGGCGTAATGCGCCGGCACCAAACAAGGCCGTTTCATTCAGAATCATACGTTGAGTCATAAAAACATCCTCTGTTTGTGAATGCGCTCTAACTTCCGCCATTCCCTATCAGGGTTCTGCGCAGAACCTCTCAGTTTCGGATAAAAATATTTGATAGAAATCAATAAATTAGTCCGTAATGGCGCGATGCCTTTGCCAGATGCCGCGCCGGGCGCTGAACGAGACGGGCTGATACGCCGGGTTTCGCAGTGGATTTCTCCCCGTCTGGTGGTTATGTGCAACACTTGTTTAATCCCCCCTTCGTACGCCCATGAGGAATGAAGAGATGACCCGATTTGTACTGAATAACAAGGACGACCTCGTCGACAGCGCGTTAGATGGCATGATTTACGCCAGCCCGTGGCGCAATCTGGTGCGGCTACAGGTCGCGCCGCGAATCCGCATTGTCATGCGTCGGGACTGGCAGAAACAGCAGGTGGCGCTGATCTCCGGCGGGGGAGCCGGACATGAACCGGCGCATGTCGGATTTATCGGTAAAGGGATGCTGACGGCCGCCGTTTGTGGCGATCTCTTTGCTTCACCCAGCGTAGACGCGGTGTATCACGCCATCGTCAATCTTACCGGGGAAGCCGGATGCCTGCTGATTGTAAAAAATTACACCGGCGATCGGCTTAACTTTGGCCTGGCGGCAGAGAAGGCGCGTAAGGCGGGATACCGCGTCAACATGGTGATTGTCGGTGATGATGTGGCCCTGCCGGAGAATCCTCAGCCGCGCGGGTTGGCCGGTACCCTGCTGGTGCACAAGGTGGCGGGCTTCGTCGCCGCACGGGGTGATGACCTGGCGGCGGTCACCGCGGCCGCGCAGGCGGCCAGCCAGGCCATCGCGTCGATGGGCGTGGCGCTCTCCGGCTGCCATCTGCCGGATGAGCCGGTCAGCCAGCGGGTGCCGGAAGGCAGTGTCGAAATGGGACTGGGCATTCACGGAGAACCGGGTGTTGAGGTGATGCAGAGCCAGAACAGTCAGCAGATTGTTCAGCAGCTGCTGGAGAAGGTGATGCCGGAGAATGAGGAACCCTGCGCGCTGCTGGTGAATAATCTGGGCGGTATGTCCGCGCTGGAGATGAGTCTGGTGACGCGGGACCTGATTGCGTCACCGCTCAGCCGGGGCAGTAACTATCTGATGGGGCCTGCGCCGCTGATGACCGCACTGGACATGAAAGGGTTTTCCGTGACCTGCATGAGGCTGACTCCCCTCTTCGAAGAGGCCCTCTGCGCGCCGGTTGAGGTC
Organism: Pantoea sp. M_10; assembly: GCF_008631515.1. Lineage (NCBI taxonomy): Bacteria > Pseudomonadati > Pseudomonadota > Gammaproteobacteria > Enterobacterales > Erwiniaceae > Pantoea > Pantoea sp. M_10. The sequence continues at coordinate 480,116 of NZ_VWUL01000004.1, forward strand.
ACCGGCTGGTTAACCCCGGTGAGAATCGCCCCACTGGAACCGGTAAGTGCCGCCACTCCGGCTTCAGCCCACCCGGTCCAGCCCTCTGCAAACCCCCAGGTTGCCGCCTACGTGAACACTATCTGTGAAACCCTGATGGCCTGCGAAAGTGAGCTGAACCGGCTGGATGCGCAGGTCGGGGACGGTGATACCGGTTCGACCTTTGCCGCGGGCGCGCGTCAGATCCAGCGCGAATGTGATGATAATCAGCTGCCACTGAATGCTCTTCCCGAGCTGCTCGCGGTAACGGGAGAGCGGCTGGCGACGGTGATGGGTGGCTCCAGCGGCGTGCTGATGGCGATCTTTTTTACCGCTGCCGCTCAGCAACTGGCGGAGGGCGATACCCTGCCTGTCGCCCTGCAGCAGGGGCTGGAGAAGATGAAGGAGTATGGCGGGGCAAAGCCGGGCGACCGGACACTGATCGATGCACTGCAACCGGCCATTGAGGCGCTGGTGGCGGGTCAGTCACTGGAGGCGGCAGCAGAAGCGGCGCAGCAGGGCAGTGAGGCGACGGCCACCATGGGAACCGCAAAAGCGGGTCGCTCCTCCTATCTGAACAGCACAAACCTCAATGGCGTGCCCGATCCGGGGGCCGTCGCGGTCGCACGCGTCTTTGCGGCCCTGAAAAAGGCGAAGTGAAAATGCTGACGCTGCTGTGCGGCCTCTGTCGCGCAGCCGTCAGAGTAAGCAGGCAATGACAAAATGTAGCGGGACAATTTTCTCAGGTGCTATCTGATAAGGAGTGACGGTTGAAAAAATTACTCTGCGCGGCGGCGCTGGCCGTTCTACCCATGACCACGCTGGCGGCATCCGTTTTTACGTTGCAATCCCGGGACTTCAGCGACAATGCGCTGCTGGACAAAAAGTTTGCCGGTGCCAATAAAAGTAATCCTTCCTGTACCGGGGAGAATGTCTCTCCTGAACTCAACTGGTCGGCTATTCCGGCGGGTACCCGCAGTCTGGCGCTGCTGATGACCGATCCGGTGGGGGCCAGGGGGCTTGGCGTCACCCACATGGTGGCTTACAACATTGCCCCCACGCGTTCATCGTTTGCTCAGGGCGCTCTGACGAAGGGGAATGGGTATACCGGCGGAAAGAATACGCCGGGAACCACACACTATTATGGCCCCTGTCCGCCAGCGGGTAGCGGTCTGCACCACTATAACTTTGTGCTGATCGCCACCGACTTACCGCCGGGCCAGTTAAAAGCGGGGTTAACCCAGGCGGAACTGATTGCACAGCTGAAGGGGCATGCGCTGGGCGCGGCCAGTACGGTCGGCCGGTTCAGTAATGACTGAAGGAAGAAAGGAACGATAGATAAAAAAACACCCTGCAGAGCAGGGTGTTTTCAGGCTTAATGCGCGGCGGGCGCTGAAGGTTTTGAGCGCTTACGCAGCTTATCAATCAGGCGATGCGCTTCCGCTTTGGTCGCCACCGCTGGCGATGAACCGGTCAGCGGCTGCCGGGCGGTTTCACGGACGGTCAGAATAGTCAGCAGACCGATGATGCCCGCACCCATCATGTAGTAGGCCGGCATCATGGTGTTTTTACTGGTATCGACCAGCCACGCCGTAATCAGCGGGGTGGTTCCGCCAAACAGGGAGACCGACAGGTTAAAGCCAATGGCCAGCGCACTGTAACGGATATCGGTCGTAAACAGCGCAGGCAGCGTTGAAGGCATGGTGCCGCTGAAGCAGGTGTGCAGCACGCCCAGAATCAGCAGGCCGCCGAATACTGCCCACATGTTACCGGAACCGATCAGCATAAAGCTCGGAATCGCGAGCAGGATCAGACCCACCGCACCAAAGCCAATCACCGGCCGACGCCCGATGCGGTCCGTCCAGCGGCCCCACAGCAGCGTCAGCGGCATCATCACAAACATTGCCACCATCACCAGCAGCAGGCCACTCAGTTCAGGCAGACCCAGTACGCCGGTCAGATAACTAGGCATATAGGAGGTCAGCATGTAGTTAGAGACGTTAAACAGCAGCACCAGACCGATACATTTCAGCATCGGCGCACGGTATTTGCTCAGCATCTGCATCAGGGTCAGGCGCGGTTTGCTCTGCTCCAGCGCCTCCTGTTTTTCCATGTGCTGCTGGAAGGCCGGAGTCTCTTCCAGCTTCAGTCGCACATAGAGACCAAACAGACCCAGCGGCGCGGCGATAAAGAAGGGCACGCGCCAGCCCCAGGACATCATCGCCTCGTTTGACATCAGGGTGGTCATCACCGTCACCAGGCTGGCACCCAGCAGGTAACCACCAATGGTGCCGAACTCCAGGAAGCTGCCCATGAAGCCACGGCGTTTATCGGTAGAGTACTCCGCAATAAAGGTCGCTGCGCCGCCATACTCACCACCGGTCGAAAAGCCCTGGATCAGACGCGCCACCAGCAGCAGGATCGGTGCCATGATGCCAATGGAGGAATAGGCCGGGATCAGGCCGATACAGAATGTGCCGATCGACATCATGATCATCGTCATCGCCAGCACTTTCTGTCGGCCGATGCGGTCACCCAGCGGGCCAAACACCAGGCCGCCAATCGGACGGACCAGGAAGGCCGCTGCGAACGTACCAAAGGTGGCGATCAGCTGCACGGCGTTGTTGGCGTCCGGGAAGAAGACCTTGCCGATGATGACGGCGAGGTAGCTGTAAACGCCGAAGTCGAACCATTCCATCGCATTACCTAACGCGGCTGCGCCAACGGCACGCTTCAGCATGTCGTTATCGATCACGGTAATGTCATCAACAGTCAGCTCTTTTTGCTTCCTGTTCCAGAAATGTTTCTTTGCATGGTCAGACGATCTGTTTCTGGTGTCCATAAACTCCTCAACTGCTGAATGAAGGAGTCTTATAGCTTTCGCAGCCGAAAATAAGGGTCAGAAGAAACCGTGGAAATGAAAGCTATAAGAAGCCGAATAAGTTTTAAGTGAAGCGGCAATTAACCGCAGGGGCAAACCTTAGACCACAATTGTAAGGTATTGCAAGTTTTCAGCGGAAATAACTACTTTTACTGACAAAGTCAGCATAGTAATCTTATTCATCTCTGCTTACGGCCATAAACATTTCGTAACATCCGGCGCAGGATGATTCCTGCCAACAGGCGTCGGCAAGCCTGACGCCCGCCAGAATGTCTCATCCGGCAACCAGAGTAATCTGCAGATCATTTGACTGCGGTGTAGCGCGATATTTCCGTTCGCCGCATATCCATAGCAGGATTAGTTGGTAGTTAACGCATAAATGCAGTGGCAGTGTACTGCTATTCCAGACCAACAGAGTGTTAAACATGGGCGCGTTAACATCAGCAGAATTACCGGTTATTGATTTCGCACTGTTATCGGGAGATCAACAGCAGCAGCAACAGTCACGCGAGAAACTCAGCCAGGCGGCGCGTGAGGTGGGTTTCTTCTATCTGATCAACCACGGGATTGACCGCGCGTTATCCGATGAGGTTCAGCAGGTCGCACGCCAGTTTTTTGCTCTGCCACAGGCAGACAAAAGCGCCGTCAGGATGGCCAATTCGCCTCATTTTCGCGGTTATAACCTGGCCGGCGTGGAGATAACCCGCAGCCAGCCCGATTTTCGCGAGCAGTTTGACATTGGTGCTGAACGCGAAGCGCTGCCCTTTACCGCCGACGCGCCCACCTGGCAACGGATGCAGGGCCCCAATCAGTGGCCTGAAGCCCTGCCGGAACTGCAGACCGTCGTCACCCGCTGGCAGCAGCAGATGACCGCCGTTGCGCTGGAGCTGCTGCGCGCCTTTGCCGAAGCGCTCCATCTGCCGCGCAACGCCTTTGACAATCTCTATGGCGACTATCCCAACGAACATATCAAGCTTATCCGCTACCCCGGCCGTAGCGAGGGCGAATCCCGCCAGGGCGTCGGCGCGCACAAAGATTCCGGCTTCCTGACGATGCTGCTGCAGGACGATCAGCCGGGTCTTCAGGTGGAAGTGACGCCGGACAACTGGATCGACGCCTTACCCAAACCGGGCGCGTTTGTGGTGAACATTGGCGAGCTGCTGGAGCTGGCGACCAATGGCTATCTGCGCGCAACCGTTCATCGGGTGGTATCGCCCCCGCAAAGCCGCGAACGCCTCTCCATCGCCTTTTTCCTCGGTGCGCAGCTCGATGCCGTTGTGCCGATCTATCCGCTGCCCCCGCAGCTGGCCGAACTGGCTCAGGGACCGGCCAGCGATCCGCTCAACCCGCTGCTGCGTGAAGTCGGCTGGAATTACCTCAAAGGCCGGCTGCGTTCGCATCCGGAAGTTGCAGAGCGTTTTTATCCTGAACACACCTCCCACTAAAACCATAAGAGATAAATGATGATGATTAAAAAGCGCGTTCTGGCTCTGGCCGGTCTTTCACTGCTGATTGCTCAAAGTCTGCAGGCTGCGCCGCTGCGCGTGGCTGCGGATCCGGTGCCACATGCCGAAATTCTGGAGTACGTTAAAACGCTGGATCCCAAACTCGACATCAGGATCGTGGAGCTGAGCGGTGGGGTAAACGCCAATGAACTGCTCGCCTCCGGGGATGTGGATGCGAACTACTTCCAGCATCTGCCCTACCTGAAAGATCAGGAAAAGGCGCTGGGTAAGACCTTTGCCGTCGTCGCCAGTGTGCACATTGAGCCACTGGGGATCTACTCGCGCAAAGTGAAGTCGCTGGCGGCGTTGCCAGAGGGTGCCAGCATTGCGGTACCCAACAACACCACCAACCTGAGCCGTGCGCTGTGGCTGTTACAGGATAAAGGGGTCATTAAACTCCGGGCGCAGGGTGAGGCGGGCTCCACGCTGGTGACGCCGAAAGATATCAGCGAAAACCCGAAGAAAATCAAAATCATCGAGATTGAATCGCCTCAGTTGCCACGCTCGCTGGATGATGTTGATGCCGCGATCATCAACGGCAACTATGCGCTGGAAGCGGGGCTGAATCCGGCCAAAGATGCGCTGGGTCTGGAGTCCGCTGCGCATAACCCGTATGCCAACCTGCTGGTCACCACCCCGGCACTGGAAAAAGATCCCCGTGTCGTGCAGCTGGCAAAGGATCTGCGTTCGCCGCAGGTGGCCGCATTTATCCGGAAAAACTACCAGGGCTCCGTGATTCCGGTCGCGGATAATCAGCATGATTAATATCCGTCACCTCAGCAAACAGTATGCTGGTGCATCCGCGCCAGCGTTAGACGATATCTCTCTCACCATCAGTGAAGGGTCGATCTTCGGCATACTGGGGCGAAGCGGGGCGGGTAAAAGCACACTGCTGCGCTGCCTGAACCGGCTGGAGAGTCCCTCCAGCGGCCTGATTGAGATCGATGGTGAAGATATCTCCCGACTGAGTCTGGCGCAGCTCCGTCAGCAACGGCAGCAGATGGGGATGATCTTTCAGCACTTCAATCTGCTTCATTCCCGCAACGTGCGGGGCAATATTGACCTGGCGCTGGAGATTGCCGGGATACCCAGGGCCGAACGCCACGCCCGCGTGACTTCGCTGCTGGATCTGGTGGGACTGACAGCCTTTGCAACGGCATGGCCATCACAGCTCTCCGGGGGACAGAAACAGCGCGTCGGCATCGCCCGCGCGCTGGCGGCCCGTCCCCGCTATCTGCTGTGCGATGAGGCGACCAGCGCACTGGACCCGGAAACTACCCTCTCCATTCTTGATCTGCTGGCAGATATTCAGCAGCAGCTGAATATCACCATCGTCCTGATCACGCATGAGATGGCGGTCGTGAAGCGTATCTGTGACGGTGCCGCGCTGCTGGAGAAGGGGCAGCTGGTGGAAAGCGGCACCCTCAGCCAGATCATGGGACGCGAAGAGGGTCGTCTCCGCACGATGCTGCTGAAGGATGGCGAGACGGACAGGGCGTTTATCGAAAAATATCAGCGGGAGGCTCTTACCCGATGCGTAGCATGACCCGCGATCGTTTTCAGGAACTGCTGCTGAATGCCACGGGCGAAACGCTCTATATGGTGCTGCTGGCAGCGCTTTTTACCGTCGCTATCGGATTGCCGGTGGGTGTCCTGCTGTTTCTGACCCGTCCACGAGGTATTCTGCCCAATCGCGCCATCTCTCTCCTGCTGAACACGCTGGTGAATACCGGACGCGCGCTGCCATTTGTCGTGCTCCTGATCGCGCTTATCCCCTTTACCCGCCTGCTGGTTGGCACCAC